>CAVTQT010000002.1:0-452309 GCA_963736955.1 uncultured Pseudomonadota bacterium | reverse complement strand
GAATTTTCGGTCAATGATGCTGCGGTGGTGAGGATTCCACTGGATTCCAGCTACCGACAGGTCTTCGAGGAAGGACGACACTGAACGTGGTCCCGTCCCGATCGGGTGACCGCACGGCGATCGAGCCTCCGTGCGCGCGCACGATCTGGTTGGCGATGAACAGACCCAGCCCGACGCTCGAGCCATCTCCTCTCGCGGTCGGCCCCCGATTGAATGCGTCGAAGAGGCCTGCTTGCGCGTCCTTCGGAATCGTCGGACCGAAGTTGTGCACTTCAATGGCCACTGCGTCGGGTGTCGCGTCACGCACGGTCACGCTGATCGATCCTCCTGTCCCGTGCTGGATCGCGTTGCCAATCAGATTCACCAGCACTTGTGCCATCCGATCGCAGTCAAATAGCACGTCGGTCCGGCCTTCGATGCTCAGCACGATCTCTTTGTCGGGCCTGCTGAGGCCGAACTCGTCGACGACAGATTGGCAGAATTGCCGCAGATCGGCGGACTCGAACTGGAGCTCGAAGCTCTGCCCAGAGCGAATCCGGGCGAAGTCGAGGATCTGACTGATCATGCGCGCCATCCGATTCGCGCTTTGCTGGATCGCACTGATCGAGTTCCTCTTCGCCGGTCGCCAGCGCGCTGGATTTCTCCAGCGCACTCGCCAACGTCATGATCGCCTGGAGCGGGTTGCGCAGGTCGTGCCCCACGATTGCGACGAGCCGTTCCCGGAGGGTGGCCGCCTCTTCGGCGCGCTCCCTCTCCTTCTTGGCGGTCTGGAAGAGCTCCGCGTTGTGCATCGCCATGGATGCCCGCCGTGCCAGCTCCTCCGCAAAGACCAGGTCACGTTCGTTGTAAACCCTCGGCGGTGCCACTGAGAAGGCGATCACGCCGAAGGGTCGCCCCCCCAGGATGATGGGGACGTAGATTATCGACGGGGTGCCGAACCTTCGAATCACGGGCACCAACTCTTCGTCCGCCTCCTGGGCGAGAATCCACTCTGGAGTCACCGTAGGATGGAGCTCGGAGCGTCCCGTTTGCATCACGCGGCGGTTGGGAGCGGCCACTCGATAGGTGCTCTTGCGCTGCAGCTCCTGAACGGCGGCGAGCAGCTCCGGGTCCGCGGCGTGGTACAGCCCGAAATGAAGCTCACCCTGCGGATTCCGTCAGATATATCGCCACTCCGTCGGCAAAGGCGGGGACCGCCATGCGAGAGATGGTGAACAGGATCTGCTCGGAATCGAGCGACTCTGCCAGAAGGCGCGAGGCATCGGCGAGAATCGCCATGGACTGCTCGGCGTGTTTCTGCTCGGTGATGTCGCGCGTGACCTTGGCGAAACCCCGTAGACCTCCCGACTTGTCGTGCAGCGCTGTAAGGACCACATGGGCCCAAAAGCGTGAGCCGTCCTTGCGCACGCGCAATCCCTCGTCCGTGGCAACGCCCACTTCGGTCGCCCGCCGCATCAACCTGCTCGGCACGCCAGCGTCCACATCCTGCGGTAGATAGAAACGGACAAATGACTGGCCGATGATCTCGTCAGCGCGAAAGCCCTTGATGCGCTCGGCACCGGCGTTCCACGTCATGACATGTCCCTCGGGGTCGAGAAAGAAGATCGCATAGTCGCGCACTTCGTCGACCAGCAAACGAAACATCTGCTCGCTCTCGCGCAGCACTCGCTCCGCCTCGCGCCGTTCCGCCTCACGCTTTTCCTCGGCGAGGCGTCGTTCAGTCAGATCCCGGGTGACTTTTGCAAACCCGACCACGGCTCCCGATTCATTGCGAATCGCCGTAATGATGACGCTCGCCCAAAACTGCGTACCATCTTTGCGGACTCGCCAGTTCTCTTCTTCACATCGTCCTTCACGCAGGGCTGTCTCCAGCAATTGCTTCGGATGGTCGGCCTGCCGTGCCTCTTCGGTATAGAAGATAGAGAAGTCCTTGCCGATGATTTCATCCCTCTGGTACCCCTTGAGTCGCTCCGCACCGCTGTTCCAGGTTGTGACACGGCCATTGCCATCGAGCATGAAGATCGCGTAGTCCCTGACGCCATCGACGAGAATCCTGAACTCCTCGGCAGCGTGACGTCTCGCTCTCTCATCAGCGAGAGTCCGTTCCATCTGATGGGTGTAGAAGGCGATCTCGATGGTCGCTCGAAGCTCACGTTCGTTGAACGGCTTCACGAGGTAACCAAAGGGCGTCGTCTTCTTGGCGCGGAGGATGGTCTCCTCGTCAGCGTAGGCAGTCAGGTAGACCACCGGCACGTTGAACCGATCGCGGATGATCTCGGCCGCCTGGATTCCGTCCATCTCTCCGCGCAGACGAACGTCCATGAGGACGAGTTCGGGCCGCAGCTGATCCGACTTGCTGATCGCATCCTCCCCTGAGGACACGCTACCCACGACAACGTAGCCGAGTTTCTTCAGAGTGTTTTCAATGTCAGCCGCGATCAGCCGCTGGTCCTCGACGATCAGGATGCGGTGGGCGACTTCGCTCATGAACCTGTCCCAGGTGGGAAGCGGAGGCTGAATCTCGTCCCATGCTCACGCGTGAGGTCCATCGTGCCGCCCACCTGCTCGGTGAAGATGGCCACGAGTTTCAAACCCAGAGTGCCCGGGCTGCGGAAATCGAGGTTGGCGGGGAATCCGACACCGTTGTCGGCGACCTCTAGAACCACATCGGTCCCGGCGGAACGCAGGGTGACCTCGACCTGTCCCTTGCGACGCTCCGGAAATGCGTGTTTGAGCGAATTGGAAACCAGCTCGTTGACGATCAACCCGCAAGAGATCGCGGCGTCTACGCCGAGTGGAATGTCCTCAGTATCGACCGCAAGGACGATGTCGTCTGGATTCACGCCGTATGTTGCGAACAAGCCGTTTGCGAGTCCCTTGAGGTAGTCGGCGATCTCGACCCGGCCAAGGTCTCTCGACTGGTAGAGCTTTTCGTGGAACAGAGCGATGGAACGCACACGATTCTGGCTCTCCTTGAAAAGCTCGATCGCCTTCGCATCGGAGAGCTTCTCCATCTGGAGGTTGAGCATGCTGGAGACGATCTGGAGATTGTTCTTCACGCGATGGTGAACTTCCTTGAGCAGAACTTCTTTCTCTTTCAGGGACGAGCGAAGTCTGGTCTCGACGAGCTTTCGTTCCGTGATGTCGCGGATAGCCGCCGATACGAGCATGCCTTCTTCGGTCTCGATCGGACTGAGGCTGATCTCAACCGGGAATTCGCTGCCGTCGCTGCGCAGACCGAAGAGCTCCAGCCCGGACCCCATCGGCCGTACGCGCGGATCAGCGAAGAACCCGCCTCGATGGCCAGCGTGTCGACCCCGGAAACGCTCGGGCACCAGTGTCTCGACGGGCATACCCAGGAGGTTCGCGCGTGTGAACTTGAAGAGCCGCTCTGCCTGGGTGTTGAGGATGACGATCTTGCCTTCGTGGTTGACGACAACGATTGCGTCGGGCGCTGCCTCGAGAAACCCTCGAAACCTCGCTTCTACCTTCCTTCGTGCAGTCGTGTCCCGAATGATGCTGATGACGAGCGTACCCGCCTCGGTCTGCAGCGGGCTCAGGCTGATTTCGACGGGGAACTCGCTGCCATCCTTGCGGCGCCCGGATAGCTCTCTGCCGTCGCCCATGGGACGGGTGTGCGGCTCGCGAAAATAGTTGTTCCGGTGGCCGGCGTGGTGCTCTCTGAACCGCTGGGGTACCAGTCCATCGATCTGCATGCCGAGCAACTCCTCACGGGAGTAGCCGAACAAGCGCGCGGCAAGCTCGTTGACGATGACGATGTTGGCCGACCGATCGACGACGACGATCGCATCGGGCGCAGCTTCCAGAAACCCTTCGAGCGCCATGGGGCTCGAAAGGCCAAGGGTTGCCTGGTCCGCGCGATACTCATTCATAGTCTTGACCGTGGTCTCACTGAATCGATCGCTCAAGAATCATGTACTGGATTGACTCGAGAATTACGAACATGAGATCGATGTAATGATCGACCTGGGGTGAGAGAGGGGCAAGAGGATCCACAGACTGGAGTTCAGGCGGGAAGCGGCACCGCGAGCGAGCAAGCGGTTGCGCCGCGCGCAGGTTTCGTGCAGCGCGCGATCCTAAAAGAAGCGTTTAGCTACTTCGCGAAGGAACCGCATCGTCGTGATTCCGCGCGGCCGCGGCCCGGTTCATCAGAGCGGCATCGGCATGAGAGGCTGAGGCGCAATCAGGCGCATGCCGCGAGACTTGGCGGCCACCCGCTTCTCGAAATGCGCAGGTTTCACGACGAGCACATCGCAGGGCAGGGTGTTGAGCACGCGTTCCGCGGTATTGCCAATGAACAGCCTCTTCAAGCCGGAACGAGATACGGCACCCATCACCACCAGATCAGCGCCCACCTTGCGCGCTACGGCCGAAATTCCCGTCGCCGGATCGCGGTCGATCACATGTCGTCGATTGCGCGGTATCTTCGCGTTCTCTGCAAAGGCTTTGAAATCCTGCCGGCTCTTGATCTTCTGCTGCTCGTATGTCGCCGCAAGAGTCGCAGCGTCAATGGCCGGGTCGCCCAGCGTCAAGCCAAACACCGATGGATAGTTCGCGTGCATCACGTGCAATGAGCCCCGCAGCGCATCGGTAAACTGTTCCGCTTGTTCGACGATCAGGGAGTCCAGGCGAGATGGCTTCGCATGGGCGTGTGAGGGGTCCACGGCCGCAAGCACAATGTGCCGGCGCCACGGCCGGCTGGTTTTGATCAACAGGACGGGCACCGGACTTGCTCGCAACAGTTCCCAATCTGTGAGCTGCATCAACCACCCGTGACGTCGGCCTGCGTGGCACTCGGCAATTATCAGGTCCGCGCGGCAGCGCACCGATCGCCTGACGATTGCTTCGTGGGGAGGAAAATCCCATTCGACAGAACCTTTCGATTCGACACCGAGCTTGCTAGCCCGCGCGCTCAGCGCGTCCAGCCGCTTCTGCCAGTGTTCGAGCGCCTCGCGTTTGAGTTCCGCGACGGAATCGCCAGTGAGAGGCTGAACCTCCAGAAACACCGGGTCGGCAATCGCATGAAAAAACTCAACCGATGCACCGAGCGACTTTGCGATCCGGATAGCCTTGTCGATGGCGGGATGGCGCCGCGCGTCCGGGTTCTTGACCGCTACCAGTATTTTTCGGATGGCTGTCATGTGGTGTTCCTCGGTATGGGTCCTGTGGAACACATCGTCGGCGCGACCGGGCGATCACGCGATTCGTAGCAACGCCTAAAGTGTTCGGGGTTTTACGTACTGCGGCTGTATGTCGCGCTTCCCCGGGTGGGGACCAGCTCGGCGAAATCGCCCGTCACGACCTGCGCGGCATTCGCCTCGTCGGTATCCAGGTGAAGCTCCAGCCTGGCCTGCGGATGGACCCGCACGCTGACATCGCTGAACGTCAGGTCGCGACCGTCGCTATCTATTCGCACCGACACCGTGTCGCAATCAGCGATGCCCAGGCGGCCGGCGTCGTCCGGGCCCAGGTGGATGTGCCGTCTGGCGCAGATTACGCCGTGGGGTATGGTGATGCGTCCTCCCGGGCCCTCGAGCGTGGCGCCGGGAGTATTGACGAGATCGCCGGACATGCGAACCGGAGCGTCGATGCCCAACACGAACTCATCACTTCGAGAGATCTCCACCTGGTCGTGCGCGCGTGGCGGACCCATGAGCCTCACATGATCGAGGGCGCCGCGCGGGCCGATCACGCGCACCGTTTCCTGGGCGGAGAATTGCCCCTGCTGAGACAGCGCGCTCTTCTGCGTTAGTTGGTAGTTCGGGCCGAACAGTCGTTCGATGGTTTCCTGGCGCAGGTGCGCGTGCCGGGCTGAAACAGCAACTGGAATGCGCTGGCGCGCTTCGGGGTGCGGCTGCATCGCCAGGAACTTCGCCGCGTCCATTGCCATGGCGAGTTCTTCATCCGCACGCACCACCAGCAGACGTACGCGCGATTCGGCGGTCGCCACCTCGATCATCGGCCGTTGTTGGCTGACCTCGGCATTGCGATTGCGTTCTTCGTCGAGGATGGCGCCGAGGAATCCCAGGCGCTGCAGGCAGCGATGCCGCGTCGCGGCACTGTGTTCGCCCACGCCGCCGGTGAAAGCTATCGCGTCCACGCCTCCCATGATGGTGGCGTACGCACCGAGATATTTGCGAATGCGGTGTGTGTAGAGGCTGATGGCCACACGGCAACGTTCATCGCCTTCGCCGGCGCGCCGCTCGATGTCGCGCAAATCGTCGGTCCCCGTGAGGCCCGTCAGGCCTGACCGTTTGGTGAGGAGATCTTCGAGCGCCTCGCGAGTGAGCTCGCGCGAAATGGCGAGCAGGATTCCAGGATCGAGATCGCCCGCGCGAGTTCCCATCACCAGGCCTTCGAAAGGCGTCATGCCCATGCTGGTCTCGACGCTGCGTCCATATTCGATGGCGCAGATGCTGGCGCCGCTTCCAAGATGGCAGGAGATTACGCGCAGCTCTTTCGGACTCTTCTTCAGCTGGGCCGCGACTCGCGCTGCCACGTCTGCGTGGCTGATTCCGTGGAAGCCGTAACGACGAATGCCGAAGCGCGTGCGTATCTCGTCAGGCAGTGCATATTCCCGCGCGCGCGCTGGCAGCGTGGAATGGAAGGCCGTATCGAAGATGGCAATATGCGGGACGTTCGCAAACAACTGCGCGCGCGCCGCGAATCATCTGGATCGCGGGAGGATTGTGCAGCGGTGCGAGGTGCTCGAGCGCGCCGAGTTTCGCCAGCACGCTGTCATCGATGAGCGTCGGCGCCGTGAAGCGTTCACCACCGTGTACGACTCGATGCGCGACCGCATCGATCCTGCCGAGTTCGGCCCAGCGATTGCGCAGATCGGCCGACACAACCTCGATCGCAGCCGCGAAGTCCATTTTCGGACTGAGCTTCCGGCGCGTTTGGCCGGTGATGAGCCATGATTCCTCGCGACCGACATCTTCCACGCGCAGATCGAAGGATCGCGTGCCGGACTCGGTCTCGATCACAGCGCATTTGATCGATGAGCTGCCGCAGTTGAACGCGAGGACGCGCACTATCTATCTACACCACGCACGGAACTCCTCGAGGCTCACGCAGCCGTCCTGATCCTTGTCGATGGCATCGAAGCTGGCGAGCAGCGAGACTTCTGACAAGGCAGGGACTATTTCGAGCATGAGACGGGCGTATTCGTCGAAGCTGATGCTGCGATCGCCGTTTTCATCGATGCGCTCGAACGACTCGTCGATTTCTTCCCGCGCAAAATTGGCAATGTGCATGGCAGCTCCTTAGATGACTCCGATTACCGCGCAAGTTTCGCGCATCTCGTACTCGCGTGTCGTCGGTAATAACCCGGATGCGGTGCAGCCGAGCGGCCACGCCACTGCGGGTATTGCGTATGGGTCTACGCGCAGCTGCGAATCCCGTCGCACGCGGGCGCACGCGAAACTAGCTGCGTACATCCGTCCACCGACAACTGGCCATGTTGCACAATATTTCCACGAGCTGCCCGCTGGATGAGCAAGATCTCATCGACAGGGTGAGCCACGGTGACCAGCGAGCGTTCGATCAGTTCTTCGATGCATACGCTGCGCGACTTGGCGCGTTCGCGGCGCGCCGCGCCTCTCTGGATGCAGCGGCGCTCGAAGACGTGGTGCAGGTCACCATGATCAAGGCGCTGCGGGGCCTCAACAGCTTTCGCGGCGGGTCTTCGTTGTTTACGTGGCTATGCCAGATCTGCCGCAATCACCTGGCCGACCTGCGCCGCAAAGCCGAGCGCCAGCCCGGCACGCAAAGCCTCGAACAGCTCCAGTCCACCAAGAGATCCAAAGCCCTGGTTGAGCTTACCGACTATCGCGAACCGCTCATTGAGTGCGCATCGGAAATGAACCGCAGCGCGGTGCGGCGCAGTTTGAATGTGCTGCCGTCTAGCTACGCGCGAATTCTCGAACTGCGCTATTGGGAAGACCTGTCCGTGCTCGAAATAGCGCAGATCCTGCGGCTCACCGAGAGTGCAACCGAGTCGCGCCTGGTGCGCGCAAGGCACGCGTTTCGCGACGGTTGGACCGGCGAGAGGTCCGCGGCTTAGACGCAGAGGTAGCAGCGCGCCTCAGTCGGTTTTCACCTTCAATGCGGCACAGAGGGTGGTACATCCGAGGATGACGCAAATTGAGCCTGCCGGCGTCTCGTACCATTCGACGCCAATGCCGTCGTTGTCCACTCGCGCCACGGTCGCGGCCATATCGACTTCATGGGTTGCTGATTCGTTTCCCCGCACATTGAGCATCACCCGCGCGTGCATTGGCAGTTGAAGCGTGGTCTCGATGAAGGCCCCGCTCGAGCTGACGTCACGCACGCATCCGGTGCCGCTGATCCCGGCGCCTGCAGACAGATATACGCGCGCCCGGCAGCGCTTGCGCTGCCCCCAGCGGTGTTCCATGAAAATTGGAAGAGGGTCGCCGACCGCTTCTCTGTTTGTTGACTGCTCCATGGCTCACTCCCCCGAATAGCCGTTCCGCCGGCAGTATTGTCGCGCGGTGAGGCTGGCTGCGGCATCAGGGTGCATCCGCGTGCCATGAGGGGAACTACGCACGTATGCGGTCTACCACGTATATAAGGTCGCAGCCGCTGTTGATAAAAGTGACTGGGCTTCCAATACGGAGAATGCCTTGAGGTACGAAACTTGAAGATTTTCATTCTGCGACTTTCGTGCTCCCTGCTGTTTTCGGGCCTCGCCGTCGCCGCGTCCCAGGCGCAACGGGAACTCGACGGCGCGCTGCGAGCCACTCCCGATGCAGTCAATGGTGAAGCGCTTTTCGACCATTGCGCGTCGTGCCATGGGGCGGACGGGAACGGTGAAGCAGATGGTTCGACGCCGCGCATCGCCGGGCAGCACTTTCGCGTGCTTGCCAAGCAGCTCGTCGATTTCCGCTCCGGCAAACGCTGGGACTTCCGTATGGAAGGTGGTGCCGCGCAGCACCATCTCACTGGTTCACAGGACATCGCCGACGTCGCCGCATACGTGGCCAAGATGGATAGTGCGGGAACGCGCGGTATTGGCAATGGTGAATTCGTCGAGGAAGGAAGCCGCATCTACTCGAAGCAGTGTGCGTCATGCCACGGACCTGCGGCCGAGGGGAATGCACAACGTGGCGTGCCGCGCCTCGCGGGCCAGCACTATGGATACCTGATGCGGCAGATGTACGACGCCGTCGATGGCCGGCGCCCGGCGCTACCGCGACTTCATTCGCAGCGCATTGAGCCGCTCGACTTTCAACAGGTGCGCGCGCTTTCCGACTACCTGGCGCGCATCGGGTGGCCGCAGGCCGGAGAGCCTCATCAGACTCCCTGACTACCGAGCTTGCTCGCGAGTCAGTTGAGGCGCAGCCATGCGCGCACGGTAGCCTGGCCCGCGACAGGCTCCTCCACCGTGAGGCCCAGCCATTGAGACAGATCGATCATGCGCTGATTGGTCGCGAACACGGTGCCGTAAATCGTGCGAAAGCCTTCGCGGGCGGCGTGCTCGAACAGTAGCTTGGTGAGCGTCGAGCCAATGCCGCGGCACTGCCATTCGTCGGCCACCGCCACCGCGAATTCGCAGTCGCGGCCATCGGCGTCGGCGGCGTAGCGCGCTACTCCAATGATTTTCTCGGCGGCGCCTTCACCCAGCACGGCAACCAGTGCCATATCGCGGTGCTGATCGACATTCACCAGGCGTGCGACGAACTCCGCGGAGGGCTCACGCAATGTGTACATGAGACGCTGGAAGCGCGACTCGGGCGAGAGGCTCATGATGAACGCGCACTCACGTTCCGCATCGTCGCGGTGAATCGGCCGGATGCGGTATTTGACTCCGCCTTGCATGCAGGCGGTGCGCGGCCAGGCTTGCTGTGGTGAGGTCTTGCTCACCGGCCGCCGGATGCGGCGTGACTCAAATCGAGCATCATCCGCACCAGCTCCGCCACCGAATGCGCGCTCATCTTCTCCATGACTCGGGCGCGGTGAATTTCGATAGTGCGCGGACTGACCGCCAGATCCTGCGCGATGGCCTTGTTCTGTTTGCCCTGCGTCATGTGATCGAGCACCTCTCGTTCGCGTGGCGTCAGCGAATCGAGATGCGATTTGATGCGCGCGTGTTCTCCGAGTGATTTACGCAGCTGGCCGTCTTTCGCGATCGCGCGCTGAATACGGTCGAGGAGGTCCTGATCACGAATGGGTTTTTGCAGGAAATCGAAAGCCCCGTGCTGCATCGCCTCGACCGCCATGGGAATGTCGCCGTGCCCGGTCATGAAGATGACCGGGATGACGGCTCCGCGCAGATTCAGCTGTTGCTGCAGCTCGAGCCCGCTCATGCCCGGCATGCGGATGTCGAGAATGAGGCATCCCTGCTGCGAGGGTTGATAGGAGCCCAGAAATTCCTGAGCGGAAGCGAACAAAGTGCAATTGAGGCCAACCGACTTGAGCAGAACACGCATGGCGTTGCGTACCCCCGCGTCGTCGTCGACGACCATCACGGTTGCAGCCTCATTCTTCATGAACTCTCGTCCTCCATGGCCGGCAGACTCACATGGAAACTGGCGCCATGGGGAGTGACCGGCCGAGTGCTGATAGTACCGCCGTGCCCGCGCGCGATGGTACGGCTGATGGCTAGTCCCAGGCCGGTACCGGATTTCTTGGTCGTCGCGAATGGGTAGAACAGGCGATCCAGGATCTCTGGCGAGATGCCCGGGCCGGTATCTGAAACGCGGATCTCGACATCACCGCTCTCTTTGCGCACTGTCGACAGCTCGATCTGCCGCGTGCCGGACGGCATGTCGATCATCGCCTCGAAGGCATTGCGCGCGAGGTTGAGAATCAGCTGCTGTAGTTGCGCCGGATTGGCGCTGACTTTCGGCAGGCCCGCTGTCAGTGCGATGTTCAGGCGCGTGTCATATACCCGCGCATCGGCCGAGAGGAGGACCTTCAGCTCCTCGATGATCGCGTTGATGTCGGTGGGAAGGCGGTCGTCCTGCCCGTCGCTGCGCACCAACTTCCGCAGCCGGTTGATGATGCCGCCTGCACGGATTCCCTCGGCCGCGATTTCGCGCACCGATTCGCGCAACTCGGCGTAGTCAGGCACTGGCATGTCGATATACCGTTCGCAGGCGTGCGCGTACGTGGTGATCGCCATCAGTGGCTGATTGAGCTCGTGAGCGACTCCTGCCGCCATCTCGCCCATGGTGGCGAGGCGCGCCACCTGGGTCATGCGGTTCTGCGCCAGCACCGCGTGCTCCTCGCGACGCACTCGATCGGTCATATCCACCCCGGCGCACAGCCAGCCCGCCGGCGCGCCATCGGCCGCGCGGCGTGCGATGCAACGCCAGTAAATCGTGCGCGGTTCATCGTTGGCGATGACCGCGAGGAGTTCACGCTCATGCGAGCTGCCGCTCGCGAGTGCGCTCTCGAGCAACAAACGCGCGCGTTCGCGTTCCCCGTCGCCGCACATGTAGTTGAGCCAATCGCTGCCAAGAATTTCCTGCGCCGGAGCGCCCAGCAGCTCGGTGCCGCGCGAGTTCACTTCGCGCACGCGACGCTCGGAATCGAGCTCCAGCAGGATCGAATCGTGAAGCTCGAGATATGCGTTGGCGCGATCCCGCTCGCGATTGAGATCGGCCATTGCCTGGTGTTCCGGCGTGGTATCGCGAACGACGCCCACGAAACACGGGGGATTGCTGTGCGGCATGTGTCCAAGCGAGAGCCGCGCGGGAAAGATGCTGCCGTCCTTGCGCTGCGCCGTGACTTCAGTATTCAGGCATTCGGCCAGGCAGGCGTCGTGGCTGCCGCGATCTGATTCGGACATGAGCATGCTCAGGTTCTCGCCGAGCAACTCATCGGATCGGTAGCCAAAGATGCGGCTCGCGGCGTCGTTGAGGGCCTGCATCCTGCCCTCATGGTCGATGACCACGATGGCATCGACCGCGGCGCCCATGAGCGCTTGAATTTCATGCGAAAACATTGCCCGCAGTATGGCGGCGCACGTCGAGCGCGTGAGTACGCAATACCACTGACATCATAGGTATACGAGCGAATGTGAGCCGCCGCACGCCGATGCAACGATCGATCCCATGCAAACCCTGGTCGATAACAATTTGAGAAGCGCCCGCCAATGGTTGCTGGCGCGCGACGCGCCGGTGGCCTGAGCCATGGAAAAGCTCACCCGAATTCTCGCAGTCGCAAACGGAATCGAAGATGGCGCCCTGGTGCTTCGAAAGTCGGTGGCACTCGCGCGCCGCTTCGGTGCGCACATCGAGCTCTTGTTGTTTGGCCTCGCAGACGATCTCGAGGCGGCGACGCTGTGCGCGGTGCTTGCATATGACAAGGTCACCGTGGCCAGCATGCATTCCGGCGTTGAATCAACGACCGACGTAATCTTGCGCCGCGTGTTCGCGGCGCAGCCGGACCTCGTGGTCAAATCGCCTGCCGGTGAGCATCCCTTGAAACGATGGACGCTGGATGACAATGACTGGCGCCTGGCGAATGAATGTCCTGCTCCGGTGCTACTGGTGCGCCACGCCCCATGGGCAAGCCCCATACGGTTCGCGGCAGCGGTCGATGTTGCTGACGATGAGACCTCGGATACCGCCCGCAGCATCCTCCACGCGGCAGGTTTCATGGCGCTGGGATGCCACGGCAATCTCGATATTCTCTACAGCGAACGCGAGCAGCATGACGATGCTCTGCGCATGGAGCGGGCGGTGAAGCTCGCGCAGCTGGTGCGTGAATTTCATGTTGGCTGCGAACGCATTCAGGTGTTCGATGGCGCACCCGAGCAGGTTCTGCCGCCCCTCCTGTCGGCACGGCACTACGACGTACTGGTGCTAGGCGCACAGTCGCGCCAGCCGGCACTGAAAAATCTTCTTGGCGCGACGAACAGCCGATTGGTACAGGCGACCGAAGGAGACGTGGTGCTGGTCAAGGCGGCGGGCCGTGCAGGGCGCAACGGCTACCACGATGAATCACTGCGCGAGAAGCGATCTTACGAGAGCGAGCAATTCGCCTGAGTTGATGGGTTTGCTGGCAATGCGCAGCTTGTCGTCACCTTGCAGTTCGCGAACGGCAGAGGAGGTGTCGCCGGTAACCAGAATGGCCTTGAGCGATTCGCCCATCATTTCGCGCGCAACCGAAATCACCTCGGTGCCCGTGTGTCCTTCCTCGAGATGAAAATCCGTGATGATGAGATCGAAGTCGACGCCATCGCGCAGCAGCTCGAGTGCTTCGGTCGCGCTCGGTGCGGTCACCACGCCATAACCTTCGACCTTGAAGCAGGATGCGCATCGCATTGAGCACGCCCGGTTCGTCCTCGACCAGCAGCAGGTTGAAAGTGCCGCCGGCGCCCAAGTCTGGCGCCGATTGAAATACGGATGCCGCGAGCGACAGATCTGCGTTCTGCGCGATCGGCAATTCCACTGAAAATTCGGAGCCCGCGCCCGGAACGGATTTCACGTCGACCTTCATGTCGAGCAATCGGGCAATGCGCTGCACGATGGAAAGCCCGAGGCCGTAGCCTTCGCGCGGGCTGTTGGGCGAGACGCCGACCTGGTAGAACTCTTCGAAGATGTGCGGCAACTGTTCGGCAGCGATGCCGACACCGGTGTCGCGAACTTCGATGCGCAGCGTTGGACCGCAGTTTTCGCAACGAAGCTCCACTGACCCGGCGCGCGTGTACTTGATGGCGTTGGAAATCAGATTGCGCAGCACCTGGCCGACGAGGGCAGGATCGGAATACACGAGCTCACGAGGTGAGTCCGTCGAGAACCGCAGCCCTTTGCTGTTGGCTACGCCGGCGAATTCACGGCGCAATTCTTCGAACAGCGGACCGATTTCGAACGTCGTGCGCTCCAGTTTGATGGCGCCGGATTCGAGCTTGCTGATATCGAGAAGCGCGTTGATCAGGCGGGACATCGCATCCACGGCCAGCTGCTGCTGATCGACTACTTCGCGAGTTTCGTCGTCGCTGACCATGCGCCGAAGCGCACCGCTAAGCAGGCCGAGCGTCTGCAGCGGCTGGCGAAGATCGTGGCTGGCAGTCGCCAGGAAGCGGCTCTTGGCGAGGTTGGCACGGTCGGCGTCGCGGCGTGCTTCCTCCAGGGCTTGTTCCACTAGTTTGCGGTCGGTGACGTCGCGAATTGCCGCTGCCACCAGAATGTTGTCGCCCAGCGTGATCGGGCTCAGGCTGATCTCCACCGGAAACTCTGAGCCATCCTTGCGCGTGGCAAACAGATCGAAGCCGGCTCCCATGGGGCGAACGCGGACATTGTCGGCATAATCTTTGCGGTGTCCCACGTGGCGATGGCGAAATCGCTCGGGCAACAACACCTCGACGGGGCCACCAACGATTTCCGCGCTGCCAAAACCGAACAACGCTTCGACCTGGTGATTTGCGAACAGGATGTTGCCTGACGGGTCGACGATGATGATCGCGTCCGGCAATGAATCGAGCACGCTCCGGACGAGCGAAGAGGAAAGCATTGCGGTCAATCCGCCCCTGGCTGTGGTGGGGAAGAATTGCATTGCGACTGGGTCGGCGCAAGTAGCGACGCCGCCCGCTTCCAGGTCAGCTGTGTATCTGCGAGCGCATGCGGTCGTCAGCCTTGAAGAAGTGACGTGCGTGTGCGAGCAGCTGACCGTCGGTCGGGTGGTCAATCGATTCGACTGCGGACACCTTCGCGGCGATGGCCGGATGCGCATGCTTGAGGTGTGTCTGGAGTTCGGTCTTCGCGCTGGCCGGACCCACGATCAGGATGGCTCCCGAATGCGAAATGGCCGCGGCCACTCGCTCGAGAAAGTCCTTGTCCACGCGCGCATGTCCGCTGTCACCGGAATTCGCCTTGTGGTGCAGGTGCTGGTGTGGATGAGCGCTGTGGACGATGGCCGTCTCGCTCGAATCGATATTGAAGCGAAACACTTTTGCCGTCTGATGATCGATCCAGACGAGGGCGTGGTAATGATTTGTCATGGCGCTATGGTCGCGCGCGATTCGGCTGGAAGGGCATACGGGCCATTCACGTACTCGTACGGCAACCTTAGCGCCGCGTCGCTCAGGGAGCCGGGCTTTCGCCGAGCCTATCCACTCCTGGTCTCTCGCAGCGGCGTGGTCAAGCCCATTAGGAAGCGAGAACGTGGTGATCAAAGACAGACACTTTGCGCGAAGGCTCCCATCTCTTCAGATCCAGCAGCGACTGCGAAGTCGAAGCGAAAGAACAGGCTGCAGAGGATGCATCACGTAAACGATGGTCTTCACTGCCAGACCGATCGTGTGCAAGTGACCTGCATGCGTCTCGAACGGATTGGCCTTCTTGCCGTACAGCGTCCAGTAGACAACGAATGCTTGTGATGCGTAGGTCAGCGTCAGGGCGCGCGATGAGGCCAAATCCCGGGAACGGCTCCTCGTTGCGAAATACATCACGAACGCGACGACCAGGAAATAACTCGAGACGGCCAGGAAAACGACGAACGGCGAGATGAAATCGAAGAGTCCGCGGCGTTGCAGGGTGGCCTTGCGCTTCCCCTCGAGCAATGAGCGCTTGTGCTCTTTGTTGAGCCTGAATCCGAGCCAGGTAACGAACATGAGCGGCAACATGCTGCATCATGAAATACGCGGCTGACAGAGCGATCACACGCTCATCTTTCCAGTCCAGGCGCCGCATGTAATTGAACAACCCGCCCAGCAGCAACAAGCCGAGCACCGCGATGCCCATGTTCACCGCGCGGTATCGAGTCAAAAAGCGCTCTGTAGAGAGTTTGAGATCGACACCCGGGAACAGCTGCGCGAGGCGTTCGGCGGGGAGGCTGTTCGCCTGCACTCGAACGTATCGGCTGAACCGGGCCGGATACAAGACTGACATTGCCAGCACTTGCACCGTGAACACCGCAAGGAACCATAGGTTTCGATCATGACGGCACCTCACTACTGGGTCCGAGCCCATTCCCTTCTGGTTTGCGCGGCGCGGTCAGGCTGATGAGACAGAGAAGCGTGCTGATCACCAGGAAAACGGTTAGGGCGAACGGTCTCCATTCCTGCAAGCCCGGCTGGCCGAGCGTGCCGAAGACCGAGATGAACCAGGCGACTGCGATACTGCCGTAGACGCCGGCTTTCACTGTCACACCGATCGTGTGCACGCGGCCATCATGAGTCACAAGCGGATTCTTTCTGCCGTACAGGTACTTGTAGATGACGAACGCATTCAATGCGTAGACCAGCGTGACCGAGCCGATGGCGATCAGGCAGGGCTTGGATAGGGACGTGTTGTGGTAGATATGGAGATCTAGATAGATCGCATAGCGCGACGAACAGGAAATAGCTCAGGACGGCAAAAGAAACGACGTATGGCGAGACGAAATCGAACAGCCCGCGGCGCTGCAGGATGGCTTTGCGCTTCGCCTCCTGCGACGGCTGCATGAGCACCTTGTAGTAGCGCACGAATGCGTACAAGCTGAGGAGAACCAACGGCGACATCTGCAGAAAGAAGTACAGCAGAGCCGGTTTTCCAACTTCACTGGTCCAGTCCGGGTGCCGGATGAGCGTGAACAGCCAGCCCAGCAGCAACAAGCCGAGAATCGCGATGACGATGTTCGCCGCGCGATATCGAGTCACGAAAGCGCTCGACCCATCGACTGTAGTCGACACCCGGATACAGTTGCGCGAAGCGTTCGGAGCCGAAGTTCCTCGCCCACCCTCGAACGTATTTGATGAGTCCGGGCCGGATACAGAACTGACGTCGCGAGTATCTGTACCGTGAACGCCGCAAGGAACGCATAGGCTTCGATCATGACGACCTCACTTTGCCGGCGATTGCCCGTTGAGGGCGCCGGCGAACGCGTTGCGAATTTCCGAATCGGTCACACCTGCTTCACGCAGCTCGGCGATCGATTCGCTGAGCTTGCGTAGCGTCCACTCCTGCAGGTTGAACTTGCAGTTCGCTTTGGCCTTGGCGTGGACATAGGTACCGCGATAGCCCTTGGTCTCGATGACCGAATCGCGTGTCAGCAGCTGGTAAGCCTTCGCCACGGTCTTGCTGTTGAGCTCGAGATCGTTGGCGAGCTGGCGGATCGAGGGCAGCGAGTCACCCGGCTTCAGAACGCCAGCTGTGACCGCAGCCTTGATCTGCTCGATGAGCTGCTCGAACTGCGGCAGGGGGTTGTCGATGTCGATGGTGATTTCCATCGGGGCGATTGCCTATATGTACCAGTTGAGCCAATGGTACAACTGGCCCATCGGGTTTGCAACCCTCAGCCTTGCGGCTGGTCGCCGTGCCAGGAATCAATCCAGGTGACAGCGGATTGCTCTATTTATTTGTCCCTGTCCAATTGCGTGCGCATCCACAACGAGAGTTCGCGCTCGAGAAATATCTTCTTGAAACGAGAATTGTCCTCGCTGCTGAGCCCGCTCTTGAGAGCGAATCGATAGGTCCAGATGACAAGCGTCTTGCCGGGCGCGGGTTGCGTACGGACGAACTCTCCCACGGCATAGTCGACGTCACGATACTTCGGGCTGGTGTAGTTCCAGACCACATACCTGAAGCGTGAGCCATCGCCGTTCGATTCAGTGAGCAGGACTTCTTCGACGGCAATGGATCCATCAGTGTTGCAGACGAGTCTGCGCGCGCCGACGCTGCCGTAGGGCCCGTTCGAAAGCCTGAAAGTACCGCTGACGCCGGCCAGGTCTTTCGTGGCATCGATCCGCAGCGGACGGTTGACGGCCTGCATGACGGCCGCGAGCGGCTGTTCAATCTCTTTCTCTTCTGTGTGACTCAGCAGCTCGTCGAGTGGTGCGATTTTGGGACGAGGCGGGTTGACGAATCCGGAGGGTGGTTCACAAGCCGCGCTTTGGCCTGCGAGCAGCAGACCGAGGGCCAGCGCGAAGTGATGTCGATATTCGAATGTGTGCATGCGAGGTATCTTGCGCAAATCGGAATTCCGGAACTATTCGCATATGAATCGGAAACGAAGCGAATCGCTGAGCCCTAGAAAAAGGCCGAAACAGCGACGTTCGCGTGTCACTATAGAAACCATCTTCGAGGCGACTATTCAGGTTTTGCTCGCCAACGGACTCGACGGGATCACCACGATTCAGATTGCCGACCGGGCCGGCGTTTCCATTGGCTCTCTCTACCAGTACTTCCCGAACAAACGCGCCTTGCTCGCGGCGGTCGTGAAGCGACATGTCGGCGAAGTTGTTGATGCCACAATCGAAGCTTGCAAGTCGATGCACGGAAAAACTATCGACGATATGTGCGCGACGATGATGGCCGCCTTCGTCGACGCCAAGACGCGCCGACCGGAAGTCTCTCGCGCGCTCTACCTACCGTCCGCGGCGGTCAATGCCGATGCAATCGTCAAGGAGGAGTCCAGTCGCTGCGCCCGGGCGGTACACGACATGTTGATAACGGCAAGCGACGCGAAATTTGCGCAGACTCAATTGGTGAGCAGCGTCTTGGTCGCATCCATCGTGGGGCCAACGCGCGCGGTCATTGAAGCCGGCGGCAATCGCAGCACATTCGAAAGACTGAAGCTGCATCTCACCGCGCTGAGTGTGGGTTATTTGAAAGAGGTGTCGACTACTGCGGCTGGTTAGCTGGCGACGCGGGTAACGCTCCGAGCGGCATCGGCATGAGAGGCTGCGGCGCAATCAGGGGGCAGTCCGCCGCCGCCGCTGCTTTCTTGCTGGCGACGATGCCCGCGCAGTATTTTTCCAGGTAATACGCGATGGTCTCGACGCGGATCTTCACCGAGCCCGCAGGCTTGGTGGAGTCGAGGTCCTGGAACGAGAAGAAGAGTGTTCCCGATCGCTCCACGATCTGCTGCACCGGCGTGTAGGTCGGCTGGTCCATCCCGCACTCGTAGCTCGACAGGCGCACCACGCAGGCAATCCACGGCATGCGCGCGGCGAACTTGGCGGCCCACAGAATCTCGTTCGTGTTGGCGCTGTACGAGGACGGCCAGACGTCGGCGATGTCGAACGGCGACTTGATGTGCCCGGCGTCGACGTCCGCGCCGAACATCCAGTCGAGGAGGTCGGCATCGGTCGGCAGGTACTGCGTCCACAGCACCGGATATCCGTAGGCCTGCAGATCGACCTCGATCTCGTGCCCGATGCCGGGGTCCATGTGATACGGACGCGCGAGCACGAGGAGGCAGGGCTTGTCGGCGGCCGCGCATCGCTCGAGCGTCGCGCGAGCCTTCGCGCGCAGATTGGCGCCGAAAGATTCGAGCGCGTCGAAGCCAGCCTGCACCGCGTGCTGCGTTTCCTTCAGTGTGAGACCGGGAAGCACCTCGCGCAGGCTCTCGAAGAGCTGCTTGGGCACGAGCGGCGCGTCGCCCAGCGACACGAACGGCGCCACGTAGCGGACGCCATGCTCCGCGAAGACGTCCTTCTCCTTGAGGAAGCCGGCCTTGATGTTCTCCGGCGCCGCCATGACGCGCGGGCAGGTGAGCGACTCGAGCACGTGGCCGTTCAGGAACGAAGGCAGGGAGTAGATCATCGGCGAGAACAGCACGTCGATCTTGTGGTGCTGGCGCGCGCGAGGAGCTCGCCGTAGTGGCCGGTGATGCACTTCACCGGGTAGCAGCAGTCGACGGTGCCGCGTCCCTTGCCGAACTGGCGCGCCTGCTCCTCCGAGCTGTCGGAGGAGAACTCGAACTTGCGCGCGTCGACGCCGAGAGCGTCGAAGAACCCGATCCAGAACTGGTGCGTCGACCAGAGATTCAGGACGCGCGGAATGCCGATGCGCAGCGCGGAGCGCGGCTTCGACGCCGGTTCAAGCGTCGACTCTTGGCGCGGCGGAAGGCGCTCTCGCGAACCATCTCAGCAATGTTGGGGTAGGCACGCTTGCAGCTCTCCAGATTTTTCTTCACCATCCGCATCTCGTTGGCGTCTTCCAGCAGTCCCTTTGGACAGGAGTTGCCGCTGATCACGCGCTCCCAGCCGGTGCCGAGCGGCACCTTGCTCCACGGGCGGCCCTTGCCGTCGGGCAGCCGCACGTCGATGAACGTGCGCTTGCAGTTGACCGGACACCACGTGCACGTTGTGTGCTCATTGGTCGTGCTCGTGTACTCGAGCGACTCGATCACGTCGTAGCCGCGGAAGCGCGTCGCCGCACCTGACAGCGCCCGGTCGCCGGCGCACAGCGCGGCGCCGATCGCGCCCGCCTCGCCGGAATACGGATGCACCACGATCTCGGCGTCGGGCACCTTCGCGCGGATGAAATCGACCTGGGCCTTCACCACCGCGAGGTTGCGGTGCGTGCCGCCCTGCAGGACGAACTTGCGGCCCGCCGCGGCGAGGTTCTGCAGCTGTCCGGCGTAGACCCACACGTTGAGCGGCAGCACCGCGGCGAGCGCCGCCATGATCTCGTCGGCCGACCAGCCCTTGCGCTGCTGGTTGACGATGTCCGACTGCAGGAACACGCCGCAGCCCATGGCGAGCGCCGGCACCGACTTGGCCTTGAAGGCGTGGTCGGCGTAGTCCTCGAGCGGCACCGAGTAGCGCTCGGCCACGCCCTGCAGGAACGCGCCGTTGCCCGACGAGCACTGCGAGTTCAGGCGGAAGTCCGCCACCGTGCCCTGGCGCAGGATCATGATCTTCACGTCGGTGCCGCCGACGTCGCAGATCACGTCCGCGTCGGGAAAATAGTGCAGCGCCGCGGTGGCGTGCGCCACCGTCTCGACGATCGCCGAGGTCGGCGCCGATCACGTCCTTGAGCAGATCCTTGCCGTAGCCGGTCAGCGCGAGCGCGGCGATTCTCTCGAAGCCTGCCTCCCGCAGCTGCCGGAACAGCGCCTTGGCGTCCTCGATCGGATTGCCTTGCGACGGCGTGTAGCAGCTGAAGAGCAGCTCGCGTTCGGGTGAGAGCACCACGGCCTTGGCGGTCGTGCTGCCGAAGTCGCAGCCCACGAGCACCGCGGAGGACGGACGCTCGGCTTGCTGCATGGCGTTTGCTGGACGTCGAGTAGCGCGGCAATGAAGCCATCCAGCTCGTCCTGGTCTTTCACCAGGCCCTTCGCGCCGTCCTTCGCCTTCGCTTCCCACTGTCCTTTCTCGATCCACCAGCGCAAGCTTTTCCCGGCCGGTGTAGAGGCCGACTCCTGGCTTCGCCGGTGGCAATCTCGATGCAACCGAGGCAGGCGTAGTAGACGCGCCTCCTTCGGCACCTGAACTCGCGCAGGCCGGGATCGGCATCGATCTTCCGCTCCTTCCAGAGCTTGCCGAGATGATGCCGCCAGGCCTCCTGCAGGCCGCGGAAGAACAGGTTCGGGCCGCCGAGCAACAGGACGTCGGGCGTCGGCGTGTTGCCCTTGGTCAGCGTGCCGAGATTCTGGTAGACCACCGCCTCGAACAGGCTGGCGATGATCTCCTCCACCGGCACGCCGGACTTGACCAGCGTGTTCGCGTCGGCCTCGGCGAAGATGCCGCACTTCGAGCTGATCTTGTGCAGGTTGTAGCCGTCGTAGCCCGCCTGCGCCAGCTTCTCCGGCCGACACCTGCAGCTTGCGCGCGGTCTTCTCGATGAAGGTGCCGGTGCCGCCGCTGCAGGCCGACTGCATGTAGACCTGCTTCGACTTGCCGTCGCCGCTGGGCGTGAAGAACAGCGTCTTCATGTCCTCGCCGCCGATCTCGGAGACGAAGTTCACGTCGGGATGCAGTCGCTCCACCGCCGCCGAAACGGCGACGACTTCCTGGACTGTCTTGCGCGCCGATGAGTGGCGCGAGCATCCCGGCGCCCGAGCCGGTGAAGAAGATGCGGTCGCGCCCCGGCGTCAGGCCGCACTCGGCCTCGATGCGCGTCAGGAACTCGAGCACCATCTCGGCCTGCTTGGTGTTGTGGCGCGTGTAGTCCTGCCAGCGGACCGCGCCGTCCTCCACCACCGCCGCCTTGACGGTGGTGGAGCCGACGTCGAGGCCGACGATCAGCATTGCGCGCAGGTGCAGCGCGTAGTTGGCCGCGGTACCCGCCACGCCGTAGCGCGGCACGCGGTAGGTGGCGCGTCGCATCTCGGGTGTTTCGCGCTCTCTCAGCTGTTCCACCGTGTGCCCGGTGCGCGCCAGCACTTCGTCGTACTCCCTCTGCGCGCGCTTCTTCGCCTCGGTCAGGATCATCTGGCAGCGCGACAGCGCGTGCACCTCGGCGTCGCCCTTGATCTCGAGCGGCGCGTAGAGCAGGTCCGGATGCTTGCCGATCACCGCCGCCATCGCGCCGATGCTCATGGTGTTCGGCATGCAGGAGTAGGGCGACAGCTCGCAGATCATGTGGGCCTTCTTCTTCTGATGCGCCCAGAGCGCCTTGCCGACCAGCATGTCGCCTTCGCCGCCGTTCAGCCGGCTGTGGAAGTAGGGCGTGGCGAGATCGCGCAGCGTGGCCTGGTGCGGCAGCTCGTGCGGCACGCCGTTGAGCGCGCTGCGCATGCGGCTATAGGTCCAGCGCAGCAGCCCCTGTGCCGCGTGGATAGATTTCAGCTTCAGATGCGCGCCGCGGTCGATGCCGATGTGGTCCTCGAAATCCTGGGCCGCCATGCGCATCAGGTAGTCGAACCAGATGACGATGACCGCCGGATAGACCTCGGCGCCCTCCGCTTCCAGCCAGCGGTGGATGTTGTAGTTGGGGTCGCCTTCCACGGTCTGCAGGTAGAACTCGCCGGTGATCTTCACCTTGGGCTTCACGCGCAGCCGGTCGACCTCGACCTCGTCGAAGCGCCGCCGCACTTCTTTCATCGCATTGACGAAGTAGGGCGTCGTCAGGTGCCAGGCGAGCGAACTCCACTTCTTGCCGCGTGCGGGCCGCTCGAGCATGGCCCGGTGCAGAATTTCGACGGCATCCTTCGAGGCGCGTACCGTTTCGCCCGGCTTCACCTCGTACGGGCGCGTCTGGTATTCGAGGTCCTGCACCACGTCGGCGAGCAACACCGACCACGCGGAGCCGAGCAGGAGCGGTAGATTGAGATCGAGTCCGCCGCCGGCGGCCGCACCCTGGTCGAGGTCTCCCTGGCCCATGCAGGAACATGCGGAATCCGGAAAGGCCGGAGTTGCGCAGCGCGAGTTCGTAACTCTGGTGGTACTGGCCGAAGCGGCAGGCGCCGCAGGAACCGGCCGTGAGGTAGATGAAGTTCCTCGAGACTTCCTCGGGCCCGATGCGCTTGGCTTCGTCGCGCAGGTATTGACCAGGTTGCCGGTGGTGAAGCTGGTCGGGCAGCACTGACCGATGTCGGCGACCTCGCGCCCGGTGAGCAGGTCCGCGCGCGTCGCCGTCGGCAGTATCTGCGTGCGGTAGCCCAGGTTCGAAAACACACCTTGCATGACCCGCTCCGCGCGCCAGTGCAGGTTTCCAAAGAGGATCGTGACCTTGTCGCGTTCCTCGCGGGTGAATGGCTGTGGCTTGTAGGCCCGGTAGGGCTCCGCACTGCTTCGAGCCGGCGGCGGGACGCTGCGCGCCTTTGCGGGCTCGGCGTCTCGGGCGACAACGACTGGAATATCGGCCAGTGACATAGCTAGCTCTCCCGAGAATGCCTTGACGACAATACTGCCTCAATGATCCGCTACGCGACGTAGAATTTGTCGGGCAACTTTCGGGAGGGAGTTAATGAAGATCTACAACGCAGTCGGGTATGCGTGCCTTCTGCTCTACGCTGGTGCCAGCGCGTATTTCGCCCCGGCACATCTCGGTCCGTGGGTGGGGCTGACAGCCGGCATGGCCTATCTCGTGGTGTGCTGGTTCTTTGCCGGGGCTGTATTTGTCCTGCGTCATCCACATGGGAATCGCCCATCGCGCGCTCGACTACCAGGAATGGTTCGTCAAGAGCCTCACGCTCGTGAACAACGCCTTCGGCGTCTACATCGACCCCGTCACCTGGGTCAATCGCCACCGCCTGCACCACAAGTATGCCGACCATGCCGGCGACCCTAACAAGCTCGCGGCTGACGGCTTCTGGAAAACGCTGTGGCTGTGCAATTTTCCGTACAAGACCGACGTCAACGTCGCGAACGACGCCATCCTGCAGACCTGGCCCATGCGACTGGCGGCGTAACACCGTGTTCTTCGTGGTGACGCAGGCGGGCAACTTCGTGCTGCTGTGGTGGCTGGTGGGCAGCCTGCCGTTCGCCGCGTTACTGTGGGTCGGCACGCGCCTGTTCGCGGTGTGGGTCAACATGGTCCAGAACTACTGGACGCACGAAAAACGCTGGGGTTACCGACGCTACGAAGATGACGACAACGCGATGAACATCGGCGACTGGCTGCCGGTCGTCGCCACCTTCAGCGCCTGCCTGCAGAACAACCACCATCACTCACCGCAGTTCCTGCGCCTGAGCCACGAGGACTCGGAGTTCGACTTCGGATTCATGACGGTCAAGGTCATGAAGGCGCTGGGCCTGGTGAAGGCGTCTAACTACGGCGCGGTGCTGCCCAAGGACATCCCGCTGAAGTCGCTGGAATTCTAGGCCCGCTTCGCGGGCGTGAGCGGATAGAAGAACTGCCCCCAGAAGCCGGGCGGTATCTTCTCGTCGTGCAGTCCGTAGGTATCCGGCCACTTGTCTTTCGGGAAGTAATAGGTCCCGAAAATCTTGTCGATCCACGGAAAGTGGATCGCGAAGTTCTTGTCGATGGATTCCACTTGCGAGGTGTGATGCCAGTGGTGGAATCGCGGCTGGATCAGGTAGGGCTCCAGCCACTTGATGGTCGGGCCGAAATTGCAGTGCGCCCAGGTGGCATGGAAGTTCACGAACAGCAGGTAGGCCACGTTGATGCTCTGCGGGAACACCAGCATCATCGGAATGAGGATGCCGCCTCTCACCACGACGTCTTCCACGAGATGGGCGCGCGAGCCGGCAATCCAGTCGAGCGCCTTGGAGGAATGGTGGATCGCGTGAAAGCGCCACATGAATGAAATCTTGTGGAAACCGCGGTGAATCCAGTACTGCGCCAGGTCCGCGACCAGGATCGCCAGCAGAAACTGCACCAGCCAGGGTAGTTTGCCCACGGTGTCCGGGATAAACGAAAGGTTCAGTCTCGATGAGAGCTGAGTGGCTGGCAGCAGGATCAGCAAGGACGTGACCTGGATCGGGAGATGCGTGGACAGGAAATACACGATGTCGTTCAGCCACTCGGCACGAAAGACGCTCTGCTTCGGATAGGCAGGCCAGAGGACCTCGATCGGCGAGAAGATGAGCGTCATCAACAGCAGATCGAGCAGGAACCAATCCAGGCCGATGGCCGGGCCGGTACCTAGCTCCTCGTTGATTGGAACACTGGCTCCGCCCAGCAGCGTCGCTGCAAGCGCGAACAACATGCCCGTCAGGGCGAGGACCTTCTTCTTCCGCAACATCGCGGAAATCACTCCGCAGAGGATGGCGCCGCCAATGACCACCTGGATCAACAGGCGCATGAGGTCCATCGGGTAGTAAGGCCGCAGCTCGGGAGAAGACAGAAGCTGGGGAAAATGCAGGCATACCACCGCCCCGAATGCCAGCACTCCGAAAAAGGCCGAGAGGACGCCGCTCCACCAGCCGGTTCCGAACCCGCTGGGTTGGTCGTCGCCGAAAATCTCGTTGATTTTTTGTTCGAGCATCCGTTTGCCAACCGTTGTTAGCCAGGCTGGAAATTACTGTAGTTCCGGCCGCGATACACGACTCGATGCAATAAATGGGATCTGCGTACAATCCAGGCCCGGGCCGACTCGATGGATGTACAAATGAGCTCCTCACATCGCCGTCTGACCGCGAGTATCGCGGCACTGCTGCTTGCCACCGCGGCATTCGCGACCAACCCACTCATCATGGATCAGTTCACCGCCGATCCCACGGCGCGCGTATTCGAGGGGAAGATTTACGTCTACCCATCGCACGACATCAGGCCCCCGCCGGACTACAAGGGCCGACCGAACTGGTTCGTCATGGAGGACTACCACGTCTTCTCGTCGGAGAATCTCACCGACTGGAAGGATCATGGCGTGATCGTCGCGCAGACCGGCGTGGAGTGGGCTGATCCGAAGGCGTATGCGATGTGGGCGCCGGACTGCGTCTTCAAAGACGGGAAGTACTATTTCTATTTTCCCGCGATGGCGAAGAGCGGTGGATTCCGCATCGGCGTCGCAGTCGCGGACACGCCTTACGGCCCGTTCAAGCCGCTCGCCACCTATATCGAAGGCGTGAAGGGAATCGATCCCGGCGTGCTCATCGACAAGGACGGCAGCGCTTATCTGTATTACTCGTTGAACAAGATCTTCGTCGCCAAATTGAAACCGAACATGACGGAGATCGAGGGTGAGCCGAAGGTCATCGACAATCTACCAACCAAAGGCCTACTCGAAGGGCCGTTCACCTTCGAACGCAACGGCACTTATTACCTGACCTATCCGCACGTTGAGAACAAGATCGAGCGGCTGGAATATGCAACGAGCTCGTCGCCGATGGGGCCGTTCAAACCGGCGGGAGTCATCCTCGACGAATCGGAGAGCGGCTGCTGGACCGTTCACCACTCGATTCTCGACTACCAAGGACAGTGGTATCTCTTCTATCACGACCGGGATCTGTCACCGGCTTTCGACAAGAACCGCTCGATCAGGGCGGACAAGCTCGCCTTCAATGACGACGGCAGCATCCGGAAAGTCACGCCGACGCTGCGCGGCGTCGGGCTCGTGGACGCAAAGAAGGAAATCCAGATCGATCGCTACAGCGCGAAGAGTCCCGACGGAGTCGCGATTTCATTCCTGGACGAGGCGAATCCGTACGCGGGCTGGAAGATCTCGTTCAGCGGCGCGAAGTCCTGGGTGCGATTCAACGAAGTGGACTTTGGCAGCGGCGGTCAGAAATCGATCGCAGTGCGTGCGAAATCTGACGCCAAGGGCGCGCTCGAAATTCATCTCGACAGCCAGGACGGGCCGTTGCTCGGCCGTGTGAAAGTCGGCAACGGGAGCCGCCTGGCAAGTTGCCAGCGCTCGCGCGAAGAAGGTTCCCTCGGGCGTGCACGACCTGGTCGTGACCCAGGCGGGAGCCGAGCCCATCGAGGTCGACTGGGTCAGCTTCCGATAAGCCTGCGTTCGCTCAGCGTCGAGTGGCGGGCGCCTTGTCGTGGCCTGGGGCCTTCGATGCCTTCTGGCTTTGCTCTTCATGCAGGTTCAACAACGACTGCATGAGTTGGTCATCGTCCGCGCTCGACATCACGCCAAGGACCTCGGCCTCATGGCACCCCGCAGCAGTGACATAGGCGTGTCCCATATCCGAGTCGATGTAGATCGCCTGGCCTTCCTCAAGCGTTACGGGGTCGTAAAACTGCGTGTGTACGATGACCCGGCCCTTGATGACATAGATGAATTCTTCGCCGGCGTGGCTGACCAGCTCACCAAACTCTTCCCGGGATGACGCCCGGATCTTCGTGATGACGGGAACCATCCGTTTACGGCGCAGCTCGGTGCACAGGTAGTAGTAGTCGTAGTTGGGCGTGGTGACGCGCACTGCCTTGTCGATGTCGCCAAGGCTGCGCCGCGCCGTGACTGCCGGTGACCGATCGCCGGTGTCCTCGGCGAAGAGTTCCGACATGCGCATCCCCAGGCGCTGACTCAGGTGCTGGAGCTTGTCGAAGCTTAGTGTCAGCCGGTCGTGCTCGATCTTCGAGAGGGTCGAGAAAGGAATCCCGCTCTTCGCGCTCATTTCCTTGAGCGTCCAGCCTTCGCGATGGCGCAAGCCCCGCAACAAGGCTCCGAGGGTGGGACCAGGGCGTTTCTTTTTTCCACGGGCGACAATTCTCCGAATTCCGTTTGAATCGGTTTTCCAATTAGGATAATAATCTCCCAATTGGGCAATAAGTGCTCGATGTACGTCCGAGCGCGTTCAAGACGCGCGCCTATTAAACCATGGGTGGAGTCATGTCTAAATTTAAGGCGCTGATACTGACTGCGGCTGGCTTCTCTTCAGCAGCGTTTGCAATTGAGCCGGGTGTGCCGCTTTCGCCGCCGGCGACCACCGAATCGACCGCGGCCCCCGCGAACCCGCAATCGCAAGCCGGAAGCGCGGTCCCACTGACTAAAGCAGACGTCGACGTCTGGCTCGACGGTTATCTCCCCTACGCACTTCGTACCGCTGACATTCCGGGTGCCGTCGTCACGGTGGTGAAGGACGGACAACTCCTCACCGCTCGTGGATTTGGCTATGCCGATCGCGAAAAGCGCACGCCCGTCGATCCCGATCGCACGCTGTTCCGGCCTGGCTCGGTCAGCAAGCTGGTCACGTGGACGGCAGCGATGCAGCTGGTCGAGCAGGGCAAGCTGGATCTGGACAAGGACATCAACACGTACCTGGATTTCAAGATTCCGGATTACGACGGCAAGCCCATCACGCTGCGCCAGATCATGACCCACACCGCGGGGTTCGAAGAAGCGGTCAAGGACATCATCTTTTCCGATCCGGCGCATCTGCTCCCGCTCGGTGACTACCTGAAGCGCTGGACACCGAAGCGTGTGTTTGCACCCGGAACGACGCCGGCCTATTCGAACTGGGCCACGGCGCTCACCGGCTACATGATCGAACGCGTCTCGGGCGAATCGTTCGATGACTATTGCGACAAACATATTTTTGCGCCGCTCGGCATGACCAACTCCACCATGCGGCAACCGTTACCCGCAGCGCTCGTGGGCCAGATGGCGTCGGGCTACAAGCCGGGCCAGGACGCGGGCAAGTTCGAGATCATCGGCCCCGCGCCGGCGGGATCGCTGTCCTCCACCGGTACCGACATGGCGAAGTTCATGCTCGCGCATCTCGACCAGGGCAAAGGGCTACTGTCGCCCGAAGTCGCGGCAACCATGCACAACTCGCCGCTCGACAAGGTCAATCCCGTCTCGCTGCTGCCGCCTCTCAACCGAATGGAACTCGGCTTTTTTGAGACGAACGTCAATGGCCGCGAAGTGATCGGGCACCTGGGCGACACCGAGTTCTTCCACACCTCTTTGCATCTCTTGATGAAGGAAGGCGTCGGCGTCTATTTTTCGTTCAACAGCGGAGGGAGAGAGGGACAGGTCCAGACCTTGCGCTGGTCGATGTTCGAGGACTTCGCCGACCGCTATTTCCCCGCGAGTGCCGTGGCGGATGCAGCAGTTGATGAGAAAACGGCCGCTGAACACGCCGCCATGATGGCCGGCAACTGGCAGGTGAGCCGCACTGCCTGGAGCAATCCGATCTCCGTGCTGAACCTCATCAGTCAGACCAAGGTGGCTGTCGGGCCGAAAGGCGGTCTGCTGATTCCGGAGCTGCTCGCTGCGAACAAGCTACCGCGTGAGTGGCAAGAGATCGCGCCGTTCGTCTGGCGCGAGAAGGGCGGGCACGACCTTCTCGCCGCAAAGGTCGAAAATGGCAAGGTGGTCCGCTGGAGCTTCGGCCTGCTCGGGCCCTTCATGGTGTTCGATCGTGTTCCGGCGCATCGGTCGTCGAGCTGGCTCCTGCCGGCATTTTCCGTCAGCGTGGCCGTTCTGCTGCTGACGGTGCTGTTCTGGCCCATCGCATGGTTCGCGCGGCGCAAGTACCGCGCGACTTTCCCGCTCGCTGGCACCGCGCTGCGCGCTTACAAGTGGACGCGCTGGGCATCGTTGGCTGTCGTACTGGTCACTGTCGGCTGGGCGGCAATGATCGGGGCGCTGTTCGCCAATCTCGAGAACCTGTCGGGCACCTTCGACACGTTGCTGATGCTATTGCAGGTCGTCGGCCTGATCGCCTTCCTCTGTGCCGTTGTATTCGCCGGTTGGAATGCCTGGTTGACCTGGCGCGATGGTCGTCGCTGGACGGCGAAGACCTGGAACACGCTGATCGCGGTTTCGGCGGTCGTCATGTTGTACACCGCGTTCACGTTCAAACTCGTCTCGATGACGGCGAACTACTGATGTCCAGGTTGAAGTTCGAGGTCGCCGTCGAAACGCTCAGGCTGGCCCAGCCGTTCCGGATTTCGGGGCACTGCTTCGAAACGGCCGAAGTCGTGTACGTCACGCTGGATGACGGCAAGCATCGTGGCCGCGGCGAGGCGGCTGGCGTTTACTACATGCGCGACGACCTCGCGCACATGACGGGGGCGCTGCGAGCCACGAGGGCGGAGATCGAAGCAGGCCCAACGCGCCAGGAACTGCTGCGCATCCTGCCGCCCGGCGGCGCGCGTGCCGCCGTCGATGCCGCATTGTGGGAGCTCGATGCCCAGCGCGCGGGCACGACCGCGTGGCGGCTCGCCGGGCTGACCAGCGTGCATCCCGTCCGCACGACACTTACGGTGAGTGCGGATTCGATCGAGGCCATGACCGCTCGCGCGGTGAATTACGCCAGCGCGAAAGCGATCAAGGTGAAACTCACCGGCGAGCTCGACCTCGATCTCGCGCGCGTGCGCTCCATCCGCGCTGCGCGGCCCGACGTCTGGTTGGGAGTCGATGCCAATCAAGGCTATTCGATCGGCGAGCTGCCCAGCCTGGTCCGCGGACTCTGCGAACACCGCGTGATGCTGCTCGAGCAGCCGCTGCCGCGCGGCCGTGAGGCCGATCTACAGGGTTTCCAATCCTTGATTCCCATCGCGGCCGACGAAAGCATTCTTTCGTTCGAGGAACTGCCACGAGCGGTCGGGCGATTCGATGTCGTCAACATCAAACTCGACAAGTGCGGCGGCCTCACCGAGGGGCTGATGATGGCCGAGGAAGCGCGCCGGCTCGGGCTCGAAGTGATGGTTGGCACGATGATCGGCACGAGCCTCGCGACGGCGCCGGCCTTCATCCTCGCGCAGCAGTGCTCGATCGTCGACCTCGACGGTCCGACCTTCCTCGTCAAGGATCGGTCGCCCTCGGTCGTCTACCGTGACGGAGATCTCTTCGCCGGCGACGAGGTATGGGGTGCGCCGAGCGTCACCGCATGACGAGCGAGAAGACGTGGTTCGGCCACCCGCGCGGCCTGACCGTGTTGTTCCTCACGAACATGTGGGAGCAATTTTCCTACTACGGCATGCGCGCGCTGCTGGTCTACTACATGACCAAACAGCTGTTGCTGACGCAGGGCACGTCTTCGCTCGTCTATGGCGTCTACACCGCGTGCGCGTATTTCACGCCGCTGATCGGCGGAATAATCGCCGATCGTGCTCTCGGCAAGAAACGCGCGATCATCATTGGCGGAAGCGTGATGGCGCTCGGGCATTTCATGATGACGGTCGAGCCGCTCTTTTACGTGGCGCTGGCCACGATTGCGATCGGCAATGGCTTGTTCCTTCCGAGTCTGCCGAGTCAGATCGGTGACTTGTACGAACGCGGAGACCCGCGCGCCGGCCGTGCCTATAACGTCTACTACGTCGGCGTGAACATCGGCGGATTTCTCGCGCCACTCATCTGCGGAACGCTTGGCGAGACTCTCGGCTGGCACTGGGGCTTTGGCGCCGCGGGCGTCGGTATGGTGGCCGGCCTTCTGTTCTATCTCTGGGGCCAACGCTATCTGCCTGCGCAGGCGCGGCAACCGCGCATCGAACAACCCGTTGCGTCCCGCGAAGGCATGGCGCGCAACACACTTCTTCTTTTATTCGGCGTGGGCGTGGCCGTTACGGTGTTCCGGAGTGCGTATGAGCAGATCGGAAACACGGTAGCGCTGTGGGCCGACAGCGGAGTCGACAAGGTGGCGGGTCGATTCACGATCCCGATGACATGGTTCATCTCGATGAATCCACTGTGCGTCATGTTGATGACTCCATTGCTGCTCGCCTGGTGGCGCAAACGTGAAGCCGCGGGGTTTACCCAGGTGCCCACGCAGCGCATGGCGACCGGCGCGCTCATCGTCGGCGTTTCCTATCTACTGCTCGCCGCGCTGTCCTGGAAGGCGGGCGACGTCAGCGTTCATTGGGCCTGGTTTGCGCTGTTCTGGGTCGTGCTGACGCTGGGCGAGCTGTTCATTCTTCCGACCGGCCTTGGCTTGTTCGCGCGGCTCGCTCCCGCTCGATTCGGTGCGACGACAGTGGCTTCGTGGTTCCTCGCCTCATTCGCCGGCAGCCTGGCCGCAGGCGTGGTTGGAACTTTGTGGACGCATATGAGCCATCCGGCGTTCTTCGCCGTTCTTGCCGCGATTTGCATGTTTTCAGCCTTTGCACTGCGCCTGATGGATTCGCGCGCCCGCCAATTGGCCCCGGAACTTCGTCCGCAAACCGATCCGGGTTGACAATTCTCCAATTAGGACATTAGTGTCCGTATTAGAGAATTAATGGCCCACTAGAGCCGAGGGAACTGCAATGACTCCGTATTACAGACCCGCGAGTGTCGCTGCCGCAGTGGCCACCGCGTTGATGACGAATTCCGCCTGGGCGCAAGAGAAGCCCGAGGCCACGAACCTCGATGAGGTGGTCGTCACCGCCCAGAAGGTTTCGCAATCAGTGATCGATGTACCGCTCTCGATTTCGGTCCTGGGCGCCGACGATCTGGAGCGGACGCAGTCCGTGAACATCCAGGACTACGTGAAGCTCGTGCCGGGTCTGCAGCTCACGCAGGCGCAGCCCGGCTTCGGACGCCTGGCGCTGAGAGGCATCAATACCAACGGTGTCGCATCGACCGTCGGCGTATACGTCGATGAGACGAGTTTCGGTTCCAGCAGTGGTCTTGCGAACGGCGCCGTTCTCGCCGGCGATTTCGACACCTTCGACGTCGCGCGCGTCGAAGTGCTGCGCGGCCCGCAGGGCACGCTGTATGGCGCAAGCTCCCTGGGTGGCGTGCTCAAGTACGTGACCAACGAGCCGCAAACCGAATCGTTCGAAGGGCGCGTGCGCGGTTCCTTCGAATCGGTCGACGGCGGCGACATGTCCTATTCCGGGGCCGGAGTGGTCAACATCCCTGTATCCGACAGCGTGGCGATTCGTGCTTCCGGCTTCTATCGCAGCGTGGGCGGCTTCATCGATTCGATTGGCACGGTAGATGAGGCTAGCGGAGCAACTTCCGACGTGGCGGACGACATCAACGGTTCGACCGTGTCGGGCGGACGCGCTTCCATGCTCTTCACGCCGAGCGAAACCTTCTCTCTGCAGCTGACCGCCTTCATCCAGGACATCGACAACGATGCTTCGAGCGGCATCGATTCGGATTACGCGACCGGCGACACGCTTTATGGCGGCCTGACGCAATCTCAATTCGTTCCCGAGGCCGCGGGCATCAGCTATCGCGTTTACAACGCCACGGCCATCTGGGATCTCGGCTTTGCGGATCTGACCAGCGCCACGAGTTATGGGAAGAACCAGCAGGACTATCGCCAGGACATCACCATGTTGCTCGGCGGGCTGGAGTCTTACATCGAGCAGACCACGAGCGTTGAGCGGATCTCGCAGGAATTTCGCCTGGCCTCGCACGAAAACGAAAAAGTCGACTGGCTGGTCGGCGCCTACTACAACGACGAAGACGGTTTGATCTACCAGAACGTCCACGTTGTCGAGCCGGGCACGCTGAACGATATTGATTTCTTCCTGGGCGAGGGCACGATCGACTCGAAGTACAAGGAATACGCGGCCTTCGCGAACGTCACCATCAAGTTCACGCCGAGCTTCGATCTCACGCTCGGCGGCCGTTACAGCAACAACGACCAGGACGTGGTGCAGAATGCGGACGGACCGCTGTTCGGTGTGGCGGAGCCCACCGTCACCAGCAGCGACTCTTCGGAAGACGTATTCACCTACTCGATCGCGCCAAAGTTCAAGCTCAACGATCGGATGGCGATTTACGCGCGAGTCGCCAAGGGCTTCCGGCCGGGCGGACCCAACGTGATAGCGCCGGATGCGGGGGCGCCCACCACCTACGGCTCCGATTCGACCCTCAATTACGAACTCGGCTTCAAAGGTGAAAACGAGGCCCGGACTGTTGCCTGGGATGTGACTGCTTTCCATATCGATTGGGAGGACATCCAGCTGCTGGCAGTCGTGAATGGCATCGGCATCAATACGAACGCGGGCACGGCGACGAGCGACGGCGTGGAAGCCTCGCTGATGTTCCGTCCGGTGGATCAGCTGAAGCTCTCGCTGACTGGCGCGTACACCGATGCGAAGCTCACCGAGGATGCGGATCCAATCCTGGTCGGCGGTCGCGATGGCGATCGTTTGCCATACACCCCGAAGACCAGCTATTCGGCGAACGCCGACTATGAATGGCCACTGGCCGACGGTCGCAGCGCGTACCTCGGTGCTTCATTCAGTCATCTCGACGATGTGCCCGCAGCCTTCAGTGCGGCATATGTCGCTGAATTTGGGGGCCAGCGCTACCTGCCTGCGTACGACATGGTTGACCTGCGGGCCGGCTGGGATTTCGGCAAGGTAACCGTGGAGTTGTTCGGCCGGAATCTCACCAACGATGAAGGCAAGACGTCGGACGCAGGCGGCAACACGCCGAACGGTGCCATCTCCACCGGCGTGATCCGTCCGCGCTCGTACGGCATGACGGTGACCGCGGAGTTTTGATGGACGCTGAAGTCCGGCGCTCCAAATCAATGATCACAGGCTTCGCCAGGTTCGTGCTGCCGCAACCGCATCTCCTGTTCCTGGGCGATGTCGCCGAGCCAGGCTTCGCGAAGACGGCTTTCGGCCTGCGCGATTGGGCAGGAGATCGTTGCGTCGGCGAATACGCGCTGCCGGGTGCCCGGGTTTCATTGGGGTTGCCGAGTCTCGACCCCAGGGCAGCGGCAGCCCGTGGCGCACGCAGTATGGTGATCGGCGTTGCCAATGCCGGCGGCCATATACCTCCCGCCTGGTACGGCGCGCTGCTCGAGGCCCTCGAGGCGGGTCTCGATATCATCTCCGGCATGCACATGCGACTCTCGAGCCTTCCGGGCTTGCAGTCAGCGGCGGACAAATACTGTCGTCGACTCATCGATGTGCGCACACCGCCGATGGGAATTCCGATTGCGTCCGGCCTGAAGCGTTCGGGGCGCAGGCTTCTGACGGTCGGCACTGATTGTGCCCTCGGCAAGAAATACACGGCGCTCGCCATCACGCGTGGTTTGCGCGCACGGCAAATCAATGCGACGTTCCGGGCGACGGGTCAAACTGGAATCATGATTGCTGGTGAAGGTATGCCGCTCGATTCGGTGGTCGCCGACTTCATCGCCGGTGCTGCCGAGGCGCTCTCGCCCGCGGCGCCAGCCGATCATATCGACGTCATCGAAGGGCAGGGCTCGCTCTTTCATCCGTCGTACGCGGGGGTCGCGTTGGGATTGCTCCACGGCAGTCAGCCCGATCGCTTCGTCGTGTGCCACGAGCCAGGCCGCACGCACGTGCTCGGCCATGCCGGATTCTCGCTTCCGTCGATCGAACAAGTCATCGAGCAGACAATCGCGCTCGGGCGCCTGACCAACCCCGACATCCGATGTGTCGGAATCAGCCTGAACACTGCGAAACTCGACGCGGCAGAAGCGCAGCGCGAATTCGACAGCGTCGGAAAACGGCTGTCGCTGCCCGTCGCGGATCCGATGCGCGGTGGCCCGGCTTTCGAGCGCTTGCTCGACGCCTGTGAGTAGTCAGGCCGTCCAGTCGAATCATCCCAGCGCGTTTCAGCGCTTCGTGCTTCCGGGCCTTGCCTTCAAGGCCGTGGTAATCGGCGGGGGTTACGCGACGGGGCGCGAGATAGCCGAATTCTTCCTACCGGCCGGCCCCTGGGGCGGGCTAGCGGCGATGGCCGTCGCCACGGCGGTCTGGTGTGTCGTGTGCTCGACGACATTCGTTTTCGCGCGGCGACTGCGCGAACGCGACTACCGCAGCTTCTTTCGCGCGCTGTTGGGACGGGCATGGCCGGTATTCGAAATCGCCTACATCATCTTCGTAGTCCTGATACTCGCGGTGTTCGGCGCCGCTGCAGGCGCGATTGCGTCGGCGACACTCGGCGCACCCCCGATCCTCGGTACCTTGTGCCTGATGATCGCAATCGCGCTCGCAACCGCTTTCGGAAACAAAAGCGTCGAGCGCGTTTTCACGTGGGTGTCCATTTTGCTGTACGCGGTTTACGCCGCATTCGTCCTGTTGGCCCTATCGTCGTTCGGCGACCGCATCTCGCAGACCTTCGCAACCGCGGGCGGCTGGAATGACGGATGGCTCGCGGGCGGCCTGACCTATGCCGGTTACAACATCGTCGGCGCGGTGGTCATCCTCCCGGTCACGCGTCATCTCAAGAGCGACCGCGATGCCATCGTGGCGGGCATTGCTGCCGGGCCCCTCGCCATGCTTCCGGCGTTCCTCTTCTTCGTATGCATGTGTGCGTTCGTGCCGGAAATTGCCGGCGTTGCATTGCCCTCGGACTATCTGCTCGCGCGGCTGGACCAACCGTGGTTCCGATATCTCTTCCAGATCATGATCTTCGCAGCCTTGCTGGAGAGCGGAACTGGCGCGGTCCACGCCGTCAACGAGCGCATCTCGACGGTCTGGCAGGTTCGCACGCGTAAGCCGCTCAGTGCCCGCGCGCGCGGCGCGGTTGCGCTCGCCTTGCTCGTCACCTGCATGCTGATTGCGGATCGAGTCGGGTTGGTAGCCCTCATCGCCAATGGGTATCGGGCGCTCGCCTATCTATTGATTGCCGTGTACGTCGTGCCGCTGCTCACCATCGGCGTTTGGCGACTGCGGAAGACCGAACCATCTGAATGGGAAACGACATGAAAACACTCTTCGCACTCGTGTTGGCCGTCTCGTCGCTGTCCGCAACGGCCGCGCCGCCTGCAGACTTTGCAGCGCGTGTGGAAGCGGTGCGCACAGCCGCTGAAGTGCCGGGCATGGCGATCGCCATCGTCGAAAACGGCGCGGTGACGTTGGCGAGCGGATTCGGCGTACGCAAACTCGGCAGTCCCGAGAAGGTCGATGGCGACACCATCTTCATGACCGGCTCCACCGGCAAGGCGATGACCACCGCAGCGCTCGCGACGCTCGTCGATGCGGGCAAACTCAAATGGGACGATCGCGTCGCCGATCTCATTCCCGGTTTCCAGATGTACGACCCGTGGGTCACGCGCGAGATGACCGTGCGCGATCTGCTGGTGCATCGAAGCGGGCTGGGTCTTGGCGCGGGCGACCTGCTCGTGATCCCGCGCGGCACCTTGTCTCGCGCGGAAGTCGTCAAGCGCCTGCGATTCATCAAGCCCGCGACCAGCTTCCGCAGCGGATATGCGTACGACAACATTCTTTACATCGTCGCAGGTCACGTGATCGACCTTGTGAGCGGGCAGCCGTACGAGGACTACATTCGTGAGCACGTTTTCAAGCCCGCCGGCATGCTGCACTCGACCAGCGATGAGGCCCATCGTTTTGCCACGGCCAACCGCGCGGCTCCGCATGGGCGCACCGGCGGCGCTGGTTCGCGGAATCGGGCCGCTGAAGGTTCTCGACGAACACGACAATCTCGCACCATCCTCGACACCTGCCGGATTGCTAGCCATCAGCGCCAACGATCTCGCGCGCTGGCTGCAGATTCAGCTCGCCAAGGGCAAATTGCCCGAAGGCGGCCGGCTCTTCAGCGAAGAATCGAGCGCCGAGATGTGGGCGCCGCAGACGATCGAACCCATCGGGCCCGCGCTTCCAGGTCTCGAGGAAATGACGCCTAACTTCCAGCAGTATGGCCTGGGCTGGGAGATACGCGACTACGGCGGCGCCCGGATCATCTGGCATTCGGGCGGAGTGTTTGGTTTCGTCACCGTCGTAGTCCTGATCCCCGAAAAAAATGTCGGCTTCGCCATCACTCAGAACAGCGAGGACGGCCAGGCCCGCTTCGGGCTGATGTACGAGCTGCTCGATCACTATCTCGGGCGACCCGCGAAGGACTGGCCGGCGCAGATCACGAAAGTGCGCAAAGAGCGCTTCGACGCGGCCGTTGCGGCGGTCAATGCCAAGGCAGCGGCGCCTGCGAAGTCAAAACCGACGCTGCCTCTGCAGCAGTATGCCGGTCGCTATGTGGATGCGTGGTACGGCGCCATCGCGATCGACTCCGGTGCGAAGGGACTCAGGGTCAACTTCACGAATACGCCCAACATGGGCGGCAGCCTGCAACACTGGCAATACGACACTTTCATCGCGCGCTTCGACGATCCGAACATCGAACCTGCCTACGTGACGTTTGCCATCGGAGCCGAAGGTAAAGTCGAGCGGATCACGATGAAGCCCGTATCGCCGATCGCGGATTTCAGCTTTGATTACCAGGACCTCCTTTTCACGCCGGCTCCCTGACATGCGCAAGTTCCATCTGACCCGATGCTTGTTAGCCGCTCTCGCGTTCAGCCTTGCAACGTCGTCAGTCGTCGCGCAGGACCTGCGGGCGCGCGTGACGCGCGTGCTCAAGGCAACACCGTTGATCGACGGACACAACGATTGGCCCGACGTGCTCCGCGAGCGGGAAGGCGATGGGCGCTGGACGCTAGACCTGCGCAGCGGCCTGGAGAAACGACCCGAGCCATACGAAACCGATATTGCCCGGCTGCGGCAAGGCATGGTCGGCGGCCAATTCTGGTCCGTATGGGTGTCGCCCAGTCTGCCGGGACCCGAACAGGTCAAACAAACACTCGAGCAGATCGCGCTCGTTCGGTCGCTCGCCGAGCGCTATCCGGAGACGTTTGCGCTGGCCCGCACCGGCGCGGATGTCCGGCGCATCCACAAGAGCGGGAGAATCGCGTCACTGATCGGTGTGGAAGGTGGCGGCCAGATCGATGGCAGCCTCGGAGTGCTGCGCGGCTATCGCGCGGCGGGCGCCAGCTACCTCACGCTGACGCACTCCAAGACCATCGACTGGGCTGATTCCGCAACTGACGATCCCAAGCATGACGGGCTCACCGCGTTCGGCGAGTCGGTCGTGCTCGAGCTCAACCGCCTCGGCATGCTGGTCGATCTGAGTCACGTGAGTGAAGCGACGATGCTCGATGCGCTGCGGGTGTCGAAAGCGCCAGTCATCTTTTCTCATTCGAGTGCGCGCGCGCTCGATGATCATCCGCGCAACGTCTCCGATACGGTGCTCGGGCGGGTCGCCGCGAATCGCGGTGTCGTGATGGTCACGTTCGCGCCCATCTACCTCAGCGACGCTTTCCGGCGCTGGTCATCGGACCGTGACGCGGAAAAGACGCGTCTCAATGCGCCACCGTATGGCGGCCTCTTCATCGGCCAGCCGGAGAAAGCAGCCGCCGCGTTCGCTGAATGGGAGCGCACTCATCCGAAACCCGCTGTCACGCTCGCGATGGTCGCCGATCACATCGAACATGTCGCCAAGGTAGCGGGCGTCGATCATGTCGGCATCGGCTCGGATTTCGACGGCATGGGAAAGGACTTGCCGGTCGGACTGAGTGATGTGTCGAACTACCCCGAGCTGCTGGCCGAGCTGATGCGTCGTGGCTGGAGTGATGCGGATGTCGCGAAGCTAGCGGGCGGCAACATACTTCGCGTTATGGACGAGGCCGAGGTGGTCGCGCAATCGATGAACCGCGGCGATTGACCTGGTGGGCTAGCCAATGACGGCTGATGTGTATGCGGGTGATGACGGCGCGCGCGAAGGCGCGAGACCTGCCCAACCGTCGGGTGCTGCGACGTTCGACATCGTCGCCGACGCAGACGCCGATTTGCTCGTGCGTGTTGGTGCGGCTCTGAACCTCCTCAACGTCGCACCTCGCGTGTTCCACATGGAGACTCGGCCGGAGGGTGCCGCGGCGGTCAGGGCCCTGGTGCACTGCTCGGAACCCCAGGCGGATCTGATTGCCCGCAAATTGGAGCGGCTTACCAGCGTTCGCGACGTTGTGGTGACGTACGCAAAGGCGCAAGGGCCCGCGCTCTAGCGGGCGCCCCTCCGAAGGAGGGGCGCCCTGTGCAGACGACTCAGCGTGTCTTGTTGTTCATGAGCCAGGTCATCGCCGGACGCGGCGTGCCATTGCTCTGAATCAAACCGCTGCCATTCACCCACGTACTGCCGACCACATATCCCCAGAGGGTGATTCCCGCCACGGACGGATGATCGCGGAACAGTGGAAACTGGGCCTGCATGATAGCCAGCTGTTCCTGGTCGTTGGTCCTGGCGACGTCGTACTCCGTGATGTAGATCGGCAGGCCCAGCGCGGCGACGCGGTTCAGCCTGCTCTGGATATCGGCGACCGACCAGCTCTCGAGTCCGTGAGCCTGCTCGCCCAGCGCATCGACGACGCCGGCAGCAACCACCGGAGTCGCCAGCTGGATGAACGCGTCCGTGTCCCAGCTCAACACGTTGTAGTCGTTGAGGACCAGGACGGCTTTGGGGCAGTACTGCCGCGCCAGCTGGAAGGAGCGGATGATCCAGTTGTTCCCGAATGCATTTCGCGCAAACGCGGCCGGCTGGTGACTCGGAATGGCCTCGTTGACCACGTCGATGATCGCCGTCTTCGGATAACGCGCGCAGTAGTCGCGGATCCATTCCTCGATCTCGGCCGCCTGTTCGGATGCGCTCAGCGAATTGATCCAGCCCGGCGCCTGAGCACCCCAGATGAACGTGTGCTGCTTGAACGGGATGTTGTTCGCGACCGCATAGTTGTATGCGCGGTCCAGCCCACTCCAGTTGTACACGTCGCGGGTTGGTTCGACCTGGCCCCACTTGCCTTCATTTTCCGGCGTGATTTGATTCCAGTACTGGATGAAATCCGACCGGACGTTGCCAGCGGTCGTGATATTGCCGACGAAAAATGCCGGGAGCTGTACGCCGCCGCCGCCACCGCCGCTCACAGTGCCGAAACCGATAGCGCCGTTGCAGTGCATCCATTCGCTGAAGCCGCCGCCGCCGCAACTGCCGTTCGCATAGAGCCCGGTGTTGTTGCTTTGCGCCTCCGCCTGGCGCGTGGTCCCGTTGACGATGATGTAGTCCACCTGCACGTCGCGGCCCGTGGCGTCATTGGTGAAGGCCACCGTGATGCTGCCGGTGAGGTTCGTCGACGCGCTGTAATTCTGCAGGCTCGTCGTCATCGTCCAGGTCGCAACATTGGTGTTGTCGATGCGCAGGCTGACGGACTCTGTGCCCGCCGTGCCGCGCGCACGCACCACGATGCTGTTGGCCGAATTGGAGACGGGGCCATAGGCGATGGCGCCGTTGCAATGCATCCATTCGCTGTTCGAGCCGCCACCGCAACTGCCATTCGCGTAGAGCCCGGTGTTGGAGCTCTGATTCTCCGACTGGCGGGTTTCCCCATTGACGATGATGTAATCCACCTGCACGTCGCGGCTGCCGCCATCGTTGGTGAACGCCACCGTGACCGTGCCCGCGAGGGTCGTCGACGCGCTGAATGTCTGGAAGCTCGTCGTCAGCGTCCAGGTTGCGACATTGCTGTTGCCTACGCGCAGCGAAATAGACTCGCCGCCGGCCGTGCCGCGGGCGCGAACCACAATCGTACTGGCGCCGCTTTGTGCGTTGGCTTCGGTTACGAACCCGGTCAAAAACAACGCGGCGAGCGCAACCCCGGCGGCAAGGGTCCGCAACAGGGATCTGATCGGGTTGGAGCGCCGTGCTTCATTGCTGGCTTCAATGGCTTCCATGTCCATGGTCTCCTCAGTGGGATTTTGTAATGTCAGTCGTTCTCAACTAACTACTAGCGCCAGCCTCCGTGAACACTGTGGCGCTGCAATCGAGGCGGCGCTCATTTAGCTAACGCGTCATCGCAGTGTCAAGGCCTGTGCCATAGGTGAATCACGCAGCACTCATATGACATCCGTGCCGAAAGCATACGAGTTCTTGGATCGCAACTCGTGTCGACCTCGCGCGGGGCGGTCGATCGTCGGATTCCCCGCTCTAACTACCTTGGCAGGACGCGAGACATGGTCTCATTCTCACCCGGCGCTTCGGCGACGGGTTTGCCGGTCAGTTGCGAAAATGATCGCAGTTGCAAGGTTCTTGATCGTGGGCGCGCGAAATTGCGCGTGAAGGCGAGCCGGTGGGCGGCGTGACATTTTCGAACTGCCGTCAGCTGTGCCCCGTTCGGCGGAGCTTGCTGTAGAGCGCCGCGAGCGTCCGCACCGCCGTATCGGATTCCTGACGATCCGGTACCAGCGATGCGTCGTTGTAACCGCGCATGTCTCCGCCCGCGACTGCCTGCACCACGATGCCATCGCTGCGCGGTATGACATTCACATCGCGATAGTCCAGCGCGTAATCGAACCCGACCTGCGGAATCAGATGCGAAATCTGACCGCGCACGGGAACGATGCTCTCGTCACGCCAGAGCGCACGTGCGCCATAGCCGGTGCAATTGATGACGACCTTCTCGGGCAGACCTGCCAGCTCCTGCGGATCGTGGAATTCACGCTGTTCGAGGCGGCCACCCGCAAGCTGAAACTGCGTCATCAGCATCTGCGAGTAGCTCGCAATGTTGAACATCAGAACGCTTCGCCGCCTCACGGTGTCGGCGCGAAACGGCGTATCGGCGGGGCGCAGGTCTTCGGCTTGTGGATAGAGATCCTGCAATCGGCCGCGGTATGCCGCGAATTTCAGATCCCCCTCAGTAGGCGGCTGCGAGATGGTTGCCGGCTTATCCGAGACACTGTACCGATCGATCCAGCGCACGGGATCGCCGGCCAGGCCCAGGTGATCACGAAAAGTCTTGTGGGAGGTGCGCGCCATCTCTTCCCAGAGCGAGGGGAATTCCGGGCTCACGGCATCGGCGAGCGCGATGCGCGAATCCGGGGTGAACGATCCGCTGGCCCGGGCCGATTGCGTCTGCTGGATCGCCTCCCGCGCGTAGATAGTCACTGCTTTGCCTGCAGACTGGGCAAGCAACGCCGAAGTCAGGCCCAGCGCCCCGCACCCCACGACCGCGATGCGATCGGGCGATTGCGCCAGTGCATTGCTCGCGGCCAATGCCTTGTTCACAGCAATAGTGCTGGAACCCCAGGACAACGACCACCCGCTGCCCCCGTGTCCGTAGTTGTGCACGACCAGCGTGTCGCGGATGCGTTCGGTGTCGAGGCGCGGACCCGCGGCGCGAAAGGGTCTCAGGCACACGGTGATGTCGAAGATTCGATCGGCGCGCGCTCGCAGCGGCGCCAGGAATCTGGCGCGATCGTTTGGACCGAGTCGCACCGTCGTCTGGCCACCGGACAGGATGGGTGCGGCGCACCCGCCCAGGCTCATCCCGCCGACTGCCGCGAGAGTCTGCAGCAGCCTGCGGCGGCCAACATTCGAACTTTGCGACATCGGAGAGCGAGTCTGCACGAAGCGCCGCGCGGAAGCGCTGGCGTCAGCATGAATCACGCGCTTGCCACAATTCGCCAGAATCGGTGTTCAGGATTCTCCGCGTTTCAAATCGAGCGCCAGCTTTTCCCGAATCTGGCGTGTGCGTTGCGATGGAGGGCGGCGCCAGCATTCCCCGTTGCGCGGGTGGGAGATGGCCGAGCGCGAGCTCCGGATCCGCGAAAATGAGCTCCCGGAAAAGCGCCGCCCACACGGCTCGCTGATCGGCGGGGAGATCGCGGATCGTGAGCAGCGAGTGCAGCAGCGCGCCGTGCGGAGCGCCGTAGTCGGGAGCGTCGTTCCACCAGTAGTTCACGAGCACATTGAATGGCGTCAACGACTCGACGTGATGCCACCACCCGTAGGGAATGAACAGCGCATCGCCCGGGTCCAGCTCAGCCTGCTGCGCGTGGCGCAAGGCTTCGGCATAACGCGGGAAGCGATCGTGATCGGGATTGGTGAACTGAACGAGGCTCACCGGGGCGCCCGACGGAGTGAAGTCCAGCGGAGCGATGTAGAGATTGCCGATCTGTTCCGGAGGGAACAGCGTGAAGCGTCGGCGCCCGCCGGCCACGCAGGCGATGTTGTAAGCAGAGGTCGAAGTGGGTATTCACCTTCACCGCATTGCCAATCCATATGCGCGGCTCGGCGCTCTCATCGAGCAGAGGCATGCGGTGCGAAACGGAGAATTCTGGTAGATAGGCTTTGCCAGACATGGATTCGAGGAATATTGCAGGTGCGTCCGGCCGCGTCGACGAGGGACAGCAGGCGATCGATGGTGGCGCTCAGGCTCGCCGGCCGCCGCGTGAAGTTGAACCCCGTCATGTCGTCACTGTAGAAGATTCGGCCGCTCATTCCGGCCGGAGCCTCGATCACGTGCGGCTGGCGTCCCGCGTCGAGGCTTTTGATGAGCCTGGCAAGAGTGACCCGGGAGTCGCGTGCAGCCCGAACGACAGGCCATTCGGCGACGAGCTCCTTCAGAACGACGGGTCTGGCCGTCGGCATGATCTCCGTTTCGAACACACGGCGTTCGACGTGATACCGGGCCTCTATCGGGACGAACTCGGACATGCGGACGCCATGCTAACGAATTGTCGCTCGCATGGCGCGTCTGCGTCGCGATCGCGCAACGACTCGCGGTGTCCATGCCGCATTCGGGACAAAAGTACCCTCGTGTTGTCCTACGTGAGCGGTGTATATCCAACTTCCACATATAAAAGTGACTTGCCTATTTGTGCGATGCGTCGCCTTGCTGCGCCCTGACTTCGCAAAACTGCAATCACCCGATACGAGTTCCCGGATGGTTGCTCGACGACGGCGGGAGTAATGTCTGATCGGACATCGATGGACGACGAGACACGCGACACGCGTCGCGTCCGGGCAACGCGGTAGATGGACAACAGTCGCGCCACCGATGGATCGAGTCGTCCCTCCCACCACAAGAAGGGGATCCAACATGCGAATGAAGTTTGCGCAGAGCACACTCGCCAGCGCTTCAAGTTTGTTAGCGCTATCCATTGCGTTGCCCGCGTCGGCTCAGGCTCAGGCCGCTGACGCCGGCAATCCGGAGAACCTCGAGGAAATCGTCGTCACCGGTCTCATCGGCTCCCTGCAGCGCAACCTGGACATGAAGCGCGAGGCGTCAGGAGTCGTGGATGTGATCACCGCCGAGGATATCGGCAAATTTCCCGACTCCAACGTCGCGGCGTCACTGCAGCGCGTGCCTGGAGTTTCGATCCAGCGTTCCGGCACGCGCGGTGAGCCCACCGGAATCACCGTGCGTGGCTTCGGTGGCGACTTCAACGAAACGCTATACGACGGACGCCGGATCTCGACTGCCACGGGCAACCGGTCGGTGGACTTCAGCACGGTGGGAGCGGATTTCGTCGGAGCGCTGACCGTCATGAAGACGCCCGATGTGACGCTGTCGAGTAGTTCGATCGGCGCCACGGTGAACGTGGCTTACCCGAAGCCGCTTGATCGCCCCGGCATGCATTTCTCTGCGAGCGCCGCAGGTTCTGAACAGGAGGAGGCCGGCTCCATTCAGCCGAGTGCCGGCTTGTTGTTCAGCGATACGTTCGCGGGCGATACGATGGGCATCCTCGTGGACGCCATCTACAGCAAGCACGAAACCGATGCGAATCGCGTGTTCGTGTCCGGCTGGGAGGGCGGCAAATTCGCGCCCTGCCAACTCACCCCTGCCTGCGGTCCGGGGGAACTGGTCGACGCCAACAAGACCATCGTCGGCTGGTGGCAGCAGCAGTTCGGCGCCGAGCAATCGCAGGTGACCGACGAGCGAGTCGATGGTCGCATCGCATTTCAGTGGCGGCCGTCGGATTCCACGCTGCTCACCATCGACGACAATTTCTCGCGCCAGAAGATCGAGACGAACACTTTCGGTTTCGGTCTGTGGTTCGGCCTCAACGATTTGCGCAGCGTTGCCCTCGATAGCAACGGCACGGTGACCGACTATCTCCAGGCCGGCACGCCGATGGACCTCAACGGTGGCACCGAGAATCGCGAGCTACGGACCAACCAGGCGGGCATCAATCTGCAGCATTCGGTGTCGGAGAGCCTGGGTTTCGATTTGGACGTCTCGTATGCCAAGAGCGAGCTGAACCCGAGCGGTGGCGGCTTCGACGGCGCCGACATCGGCTATGGCGGTACGCTTGGATTCAACATGGGCGTGCGTGTGCTGGGTGACAGCAGCGATCACCTGCCCGAGATGACGACGTACGGGCCGGGCGGTGATACCTCGCGCTATCTCGACCCTTCGGTCATCGGCTCACACGTGCTGGTGCGCACGTTCCAGGAGAACACCGACACGATCAAGCAGGCGCGCTTCACGACCACATGGAAGGGCAGCGACAACCTGAAACTTAAAGCGGGCCTTTCCTGGATGGACGACAACTTCACACTGGCGGGCGCGAACACGTTCGCCAACAACTTCTGGCAGACGTACTCGGGTTACGGTGCGCCTTCCGGCCGCACTTCAGGTGTGCTGGTGCCGTCCGCTATCTATCAGGGAACCATCAAAACCTCGGGCTTCATTCCCGGCTTCGCGGGCGCCGGTTCGCTGCCGCCGGAATTGCTGGTCTACAGTCCTTACGATCTCTACGGATTCCTGCAAGGGCTGGGCGATCCCTGGGCCCAGCAGATCAACGGTTTCAACTATCCCGGCGATGGCGTCGGCACGCCCACCTTGGCCAATTCGCTGGCCAACTGCGCGAGCGCGAATCCGGCCCCGTTGTGCGCATATCATGGCTCGCTCGACAATCAGTTGGACGCCGGCGGCGTCCAGGACATCACCGAGAAGACCTGGGCGTTGTTCGTCAGCGCACAGTTCGACACGGAGATCGCGGACAAGGCATTTCACATGACCGCCGGCATACGCCGTGAGCACACGGACGTTTCGTCGAGCGGCTTTGGCCAGCTGCCGACGCTGCTCACGGTGAGCGCTGCCGACCCCACGCTGCTGACGACGACGTTCTCGGAGGCGCAGCCGATCACGACAGAGAGCGACTACTCGTTCCTGTTGCCGAGCATCGACATGAAGCTGGAGATCACGGATGAATGGCATCTGCGCTTCGATGCTTCGCGCACGTTGACACGGCCGGCCATCAACTTCCTGACCCCGGTACTCAACGTAGGTGCTCTGCCACGCGTTGGCGCACTGACGGCCACGGGTGGCAATCCCGCGCTCAAGCCGTATCTGTCGGACAACCTCGACCTGGCGGTGGAGTGGTACTACGGCCAGAACGCCTACCTCTCGGTCGACGCGTTCCTGAAGGATGTGACCAACTTCATCGTGCAGGGCACGCAACGCCAGACGATCAACGATGTCATCGATCCGACCACGGGCCTGCCGGCTATCTACACGGTGTCGCAGCGGGTCAACGGTCCGGACGCAACGGTGAACGGCTGGGAGATTGCCTGGCAGCATGTGTTCGGCGACTCGGGTTTCGGCTTCAACGCGAACGCGACTTTCGTCAACACGGACAAGCCGTATGACCGGACCGACCTGACGCAGAGCGGCTTCGCGGTCACCGGTCTCGCCGACTCGGCGAATCTGGTCGCCTTCTACGACAAGCATGGCTTCGAGGTGCGCGTTGCCGGGAACTGGCGTGACGAATACCTGTTGCAGTTCGGTCAGAACCAGAACAACTCGGCGTTTGGTGCCGAGCCGACGTTCGTGAATTCGAGCCTGCAGATAGACGTCTCCGCGAGTTATCAGTTCACGGACAATTTCAACATGTACGTGGAAGCGCTCAACGTCACCGATGACACGTTGAGTACGCATGGCCGATTCGACAACCAGATGCTCGATGCATTCGCGTCTGGCCGCCGATATGCGATTGGAGCGCGCATCCGGATGTAGTGTGGGATGGGCATGAGGATGTCAGCCAACGGCAGGTTGACATCCTCTTCCCGCTGCCTTCCCATCGCGTCATGGTTCAGCCGGTCAAAAACATCGTCATCGTGGGCGGGGGAACCGCCGGATGGCTCACGGCGGGCGTCATCGCTGCCAAACACCGCAGCCGCATTGGCAATGGCTTCAGTGTCACGCTGGTCGAGTCACCCACCACGCCCATCATCGGCGTGGGCGAGGGCACGTGGCCCACGCTGCGCAGCACGCTCGCGCGCATCGGCGTCTCGGAAACGGAATTTTTCCGGCAGTGCGACGTGGCGTTCAAGCAGGGCGCGCGGTTCAAAGGCTGGACCACGGGCGCCGCGGACGACTTCTACTATCACCCATTGATGCTTCCGCAGAGCTTCGGGCAGGTCAACCTCGTGCCTCACTGGCTGGCGCGTGAAGACGGGCGCAGCTTTTGTGACGCCGTGTGTGCGCAAGGCCGCATTTGTGATGACGGGCTGGCACCGAAGACCATCGCGACCGCCGAGTTCGAAGCCGTCGCCAACTACTCCTACCATCTCGACGCAGCCAAGTTCGCGCCGTTCCTGCAGGCGCATTGCTGCGACAAGCTTAAGGTGCGGCACGTGCTCGCCGACGTGCGCAAGGTGAACCTCGCGGACAACGGCGATATCCGCAGCCTCGATACTCCGCAAGCGGGCGAGATCGAAGGTGATCTCTTCGTCGATTGCACCGGCTTCAAGGCGCTGCTGATCGGTGAAACTCTCGGCGTGCCTTTCAAGGATTGTTCAGACGTGCTGTTCTGTGACCGCGCGCTCGCGCTGCAGTTGCCGTACCCCAGCGAAGCGACGCCCATTGCCTGCCAGACGATTTCCACGGCGCAGTCCGCGGGATGGATCTGGGACATCGGGCTTTCCACCCGACGTGGCATCGGTCACGTGTACTCGAGCCGTCACATTTCCGATGACGACGCGGAACGCGAGTTGCGCACCTACGTCGGCCAGGCAGGCAAGGATCTGCCGGTGCGGAAGCTGGCCATTCGCTCCGGATATCGCGAAACATTCTGGAAACGCAATTGCGTCGCCGTCGGGCTCGCGGCAGGATTTCTCGAGCCCCTGGAGGCATCGGCCATCGTGCTGGTGGAACTCTCCGCGAAGCTGATCGCCGAACAGATGCCCGCATGTCGCGAAGTGATGGACCTGATCGCCGCGCGGTTCAATGCCACGACTCACTACCGCTGGGGCCGCATCATCGATTTCCTCAAACTTCATTACGTGCTCACGAAGCGCAAGGACAGTGCGTTCTGGAAGGACAACGTCCTGCCGGAGACGATTCCGGATCGCCTGAAGGACCTGTTGCTGCTCTGGAGCCACCAGTCACCGTGGTTTCACGACGAGTTCGATCGCGTCGAGGAAGTATTTCCCGCGGCCAGCTACCAGTACGTACTCTATGGCATGGGATTTCGCACGCAGCTCGAACCTTCCGCGTTGGCCGGCGACGCCAAGAATGCCGAGCGCGCGATGCGCGAAAACGTCACGCAGACCGAACGGCTCCGTGCGGGATTGCCGCGCCATCGGGACCTCATCCGCAAGATCGTCGAGCACGGCATGCAGGCCGTCTGAGAACGCCGCGTGCCGAATCTCCAACTACTGAATCCGCAGAGCCATGCAGGTTTGCGCCTGCGCACGACCGAGGAAGCCGCGTCGCACTTCGTGCAGATCGTCGTTGCGGAATTTGCCGCCGCGGCGGCTTGTTGCCCCATTCTCTTCAGCAAGGAGCCGGCGACGGGCGCCTTCTACGCCGGTGCAGTCTTCGGATTCAAAGCCGGCGAGAATCTGCTGGGTGCGGTCGAGGAGCGCGGTGGCTTCAAGCCGCTCACGCTGCAACGTGAAGGCTTCTTCCTGTCCGATCGGCACATTGCGATCGACCGTGACCATGCGCGATTCAGCGAGCACGAAGGAGAGCTGTTGTTCGACGCGGCGGCGGCGCCTGGGACGGCCTTGCGGGCGATCCAGCGGGTGTTGGGCGATCTTCACAGCGGGCTCGAGCAGACGAAGGCGTTCATTGCGGCTCTGGCGAATCTGAAACTGATCGAGCCCATCGATGTTTCGCTGCACTTCGACGACGGCGAGCGAATCACCTTGCAGGGTTTGTATACCGTGAGTCTCGATCGCCTTCGGGAACTCGATGACGCGGCCGCCTTGGGACTGTTTCGCGCCGGTCATCTGCAATTCGCGTACACCATGACGGCGTCAATCAAACAGATTGGCCGCCTCGCGCATATTCGCAATCGTCGCAAGGAACTCCACCAACCGCCCCAGGGTTTATTGGGATAGTGCTGCAACCCGCGGAGGGGGGCGGACGTCTAATAGGAGCGGGTCTGTCCTCTCTACGACAAGTGTCGTAGACTCGGCCGCCGGTGTTGGGGAACAACGAGAATCATGATCCAGCTGCACGACGTCCATAAGTATTACCGCACCGGCGATCAGTCCCTGCACGTGCTCAAGGGCGTCAACCTGCACATCCGCGAAGGCGAGCTGGTGTCCATCATGGGATCGTCCGGCTCCGGCAAATCCACGCTGCTGAACATCCTCGGCGTTCTCGACGGTTTTGACCGCGGCAGCTACGTCCTCGCGGGTCACCCGGTGAGCAATCTGAAAGAAACCGAATCTGCGCACCTGCGCAACAAGCTCCTGGGGTTCGTGTTCCAGTCCTTCAACCTGCTTCCGTTCAAGAACGCTGCGGAAAATGTTGCGCTTGCCCCTCTACTACCAGGGCGTCGGCCGCAAGGAGCGCAATTACCGCGCCGAAAAGTTTCTGGACATGGTCGGATTGTCCGATCGCGCGACCTTCATGCCCAACCAGCTATCGGGTGGTCAGAAGCAGCGCGTGGCCATCGCGCGTGCCCTGGTTGCCAATCCGAAAGTGATCCTTGCCGATGAGCCCACCGGCCAGCTCGACAGTCACTCCACGGAGGAAATCGTCTCGCTTCTCAAGGACATCCATCGGCGCGGCAACACCATGGTCATCGTGACTCACGAGCAGGACATCGCTGACCAGACGGAACGGCAGATCATCCTGAAGGACGGCCAGGTGACGTCGACACTGAACCAGCAACACGCGGCCTGACGATGCTGGACGGCCTGCAGGAAATCTTCTTCACTCTGCGTCAGAACAAGCTGCGCACCTTGTTGACGGCGTTCGGCGTGTTCTGGGGCATTTTCATGCTCATCCTGTTGTTAGGTGCTGGCCGCGGCATGCAGAACGGTGTGATGGAGGATTTCGGCAACGAGCCGCTGGACATCATCGTGCTGAATTCCGGTGAGACGAGCGTGGCGTATCGCGGTATGGGTCTGGGGCGAAAGATCAAGCTCGACGAAGCGGACGTGCAGGCGATCACGCAGCAGGTCAGCGGTGTTCGCATCATCTCGGGCGACCGCACGCAGTACGGCGTCACCGTGAACTACGGCAGGAAAAACAGCAACGCACATATGCACGGAATCCCGGATGCCTTCTTCGTGCTGAAGAACGAAATCCCGTTCACGTTCGGCCGGCGCACGAATCCGCTGGACGTCGATCAGACGCGCAAAGTCGTGGCGCTCGGGACGAACGTCGTCGAGCGCCTGTTCGACAAGGGTGTCGATCCCGTTGGAAAGGACGTACGCGTGAAAGACGTCGTGATGAAAGTCGTCGGAGTCTTTCACGACAAGGTGAACCGCGGTCAGGGCTCCGATGCGATCTATCTACCTCAGTCGACTTACGAGACGGTTTTTGGCGGTGGTGGCCGGCTCGATAACATCTGGATTCGGCCCGAGCCCGGTGTTGACGGCTTCGAGCTCGAGAAGAAGATCCTCGCGCTCGTCAAGCGCCGTCACGATGTGTCGCCTGATGACAAGCGCGGCATCGGCTCCTTCAACATGGCCGAGCCCGCCAAGCGGATCAACGGCCTGTTCACGGGCATCAACGTTTTCATCTGGTTCGTCGGCCTGGGCACACTGATGGCCGGTATCGTGGGTATCAGCAACATCATGATCATCACGGTGAAGGAGCGCACGCGCGAGATCGGCATACGCAAGGCGCTCGGCGCAACGCCATTCAAGATCGTGAGCACTCTGTTGCTGGAGTCGACGCTGGTCACCGCCATCGCCGGTTATGTCGGGCTGGTGTGTGGCGTCGGCCTGCTGGAGCTCATCGCGTTCGGGCTGCGAAGCGCCGGGGCGCAGATGCCGTACTTCATGAATCCCGAAGTGAACTTCCAGGTGGCGATGACCGCCATCGCGCTGCTGGTCGGTGTGGGCATCCTCGCCGGGCTCATGCCTGCGCTGCGTGCTGCGAGGATCACGCCGATCGAAGCGATGAGGGCGGAGTAGCTAGCCCATGTTCATCGACATCGACAAGTGGCGCGAGATATTCAACACGCTGAGCCGGCACAAGCTGCGCACGTCGCTCACGGCCTTTGGCGTGTTCTGGGGCATCTTCATGCTCACGGTATTGCTGGGTTCGGGCAAGGGTTTCGAGAATGGTGTGAACGAGGGTTTTCCGCGTACCTCCAACTTCATCTACATCTGGGGGCAGGGCAAGACTCAGATTCCCTACGAGGGCATGCCGATCGGCCGGGACATCACCTTCAGGCCTGAGGATGTGGAGGCTATCGCGAAGAACGTTGCGAGCGTCGGGCTCATCAAGGGCCAGAACTCGGTGGGCATGTGGGGCGGCAGTCCGCCGATCGCCGTGCACAAATCGAAGAACGGCACCTTCAGCATCGCGGGCGCATTCCAGGGCATCGAAGATATCGACAGCATGAAAATCCTGGAAGGCCGTTCGATCAATGGGATCGACGAGCGCGAGCGCCGCAAGGTGGCGCTGATCGGCCAGCGCGTCAGGGACCAGCTGTTCGTCAAGGGCGAGAAGGTGCTGGGTTCCGACCTCACCATCAACGGCATCAGCTTCCAGGTGATTGGCGTTTCCCAGTCCCTGCAGCAGGGCAACCAGCAGCAGGAAGACGAAAAGATCTATCTACCGAACGACACGCTTCGCTACGCGTTCAACCAGACCGGCCGGCATCGGCAGTTTCATGATCATCCCGAAGCCCGGGATCCACGCGAGCGTCACGGAAGCGGATGTGAAGAAGTACCTCTCGCAAATCAAGAAGGTGAGCCCGGACGACAAGGGTGTATTCGGCAGCTTCAATCTCCAGGACGAGTTCGACAAGGTCCAGGGCCTGTTCATCGGCATCAAGGTCTTCAGCTGGATCGTCGCGATCGGCACGATCTTCGCGGGCGCCGTGGGTGTCGGCAACATCATGCTGATCGTCGTCAAGGAACGAACCCGCGAGATCGGCCTGCGCAAGGCGCTTGGCGCCACGCCGGGATCCATCGTCACGATGATAATGCAGGAGTCGCTGTTCATCACCGCGGTCGCGGGCTACAGCGGCCTCGTCGTCGGTGCGCTGCTTGCTCGAAAGCGTTTCGAGAATGCTGGACGCGAGCGGCGGCAAGGTGAACTTCTTTTCGCACCCGGAAATGGATTTCAAGACCGCGATCATCGCACTGGTGGTCCTGATCATTTCCGGTGTGCTCGCCTCCCTGATGCCGGCGGCCAAGGCCGCCGCCGTGAATCCGATCACTGCCTTGCAAGACGAATAACAGCAGCAAACCCGCGAGAGCTCCGAAAGATGAAACGTCTCCTGAAATTCCTGATTCTCGGCATCATTGCTGTGGTGTTCATCGGCACGATCGTCTTTCTCTACCGGAAGTCGAATGAAGCGCCCGCCGTCTTCCAGGTAGATAGCCCGGTAAAGATGACCATCATCAAGAAGACGGTGGCCACCGGCAAGGTGATTCCCCGCCGCGAAGTCGAAGTAAAAGCGCAGGTCTCGGGCGTGGTCGAGAAGCTGTATGTAGCTGCCGGCCAGACCATCAGGAAGGGTGCCATCATCGCGCGCATCTCACTGCGGCCGAGCATGCTCAACGTCAGCGCGGCCGAGGCGCAGGTGCTGTCGGCAAGAATCAACTTGCGCAACCAGACGACTGAGTTTGAGCGTCACAAGAAGCTGCTGGCGCAGAAGCTGATTTCGGAATCGGAATTCAACACGGTTGCCACTAACTACGACCTGCAGAAAGAGGCGGTGGCGGCGGCCGAGGACACATTGCTGCTGTTGAAGACCGGCGCCTCCAAGAGTTCCGGAAACGTCTCCAACATGATTCCCGCCACTATCGACGGCACGGTGCTCGACCTGCCATTCAAGGAAGGCGCCTTCATCCTGGAATCGAGCACATTCCAGTCGGGCACGACGCTCGCGACGCTGGCCGACATGAACGACATGATCTTCGAAGGCCTGGTCGACGAATCCGAAGTGGGCAAGCTGCGTCAGGGCATGGAATTGATCCTGAATGTCGGCGCACTGGAAGGTAAGCCGTTCAAGGCGACGCTCGAATACATCTCGCCGAAGGGCGTGACCGACCAGGGGACCATCAAGTTCACCATCCGCGCTGCGGTGCAACTGGACAAGGAGCTGTTTCTGCGTTCGAACTACAGCGCCAACGCCGACATCGTGCTCGACAAGCGGGACGATGTGCTGGCGGTCAACGAAGGCAACCTGCTCATCGAAGACAAGGCCAACTTTCGTCGAAGTCGAGACCGCGCCGCAGAAGTTCGAGAAGCGCGAGATCAAGACCGGATTGTCCGACGGCATCAACATCGAAGTGGTCTCGGGCCTCAAGGCCGGACGACAAGATCAAGCATCGCTAGCCCGAGCCGACGGTCACGATGCTCGCGCTCCTGCTGGATCTGCCGCAGATGTTCGGCACCGCGACGACTCTCGGCGTAGATCTTGTACACATCTTCGGTGCCTGACGGGCGCGCGGCAAACCAGCCATGCTCGGCAATCACCTTGAGCCCGCCGATGGCCGCGCCATTGCCCGGTGCGCGCGTCAGGATGGATTGAATCTTTTCACCGGCGAGTTCCGCGGATTTCACGCGCTCGGGCGTGAGCTGTGAGAGCAGCTTCTTCTGCGCCGGCGTCGCCGCCGCGTCGATGCGCTCGAACAACGGCTCGCCGAATTGCCGCGTGAGCTCGCGATAGGCTTCGCCGGGATCGCGCCCGGTGCGCGCCGTGATCTCCGCCGACAGCAGCGCGGGAGCCATGCCGTCCTTGTCCGTGGTCCAGACCGTGCCGCTCTTGCGCAGGAACGCGGCGCCCGCGCTCTCTTCGCCGCCGAACCCCAGCGAACCATCGAGCAGCCCATCGACGAACCATTTGAAGCCCACCGGCACCTCGTAGAGCTTGCGTCCGAGCTTCGACGCGACGCCGTCGATCATCTGGCTGCTGACCACGGTCTTGCCGATGCCCGCATCCGCGCGCCAGCCGGGACGGTGCTGGAATAGATAGTCGATGGCGACCGCCAGGTAGTGATTCGGCGGCAGCAGGCCGGCGCTGCGCGTGACGATGCCGTGCCGGTCATGATCGGTGTCGCAGGCGAAGGCGATGTCGAAGCGGTCCTTGAGCCCGATCAACCCATTCATGGCATGCGGCGAGGAGGGATCCATGCGGATCTTGCCGTCCCAGTCGACGCTCATGAACCGGAACGTCGCATCGACCGCGTCGTTGACGACGGTGAGATCGAGGCCGTAGCGCTCGGCGATCGCCGGCCAATAGCGCACGCCCGCGCCGCCGAGCGGATCGACGCCCATGCGAATCTTCGCGCCGCGGATCACGTCCATGTCGATGACGTCGCCGAGGTCCGCGACGTACTCGCCGAGAAAATCGTGCTCGTGCGTGGTGGCGGCCTTGCGCGCCGCGGCGAGCGGAATCCGCTTCACGCCGGCGAGATTGGCCGCCAGCAGTCGATTGGCTTCGATCTCGATCGCGGAGGTGACCTGCGTATCGGCGGGCCCGCCATTGGTGGGGTTGTACTTGAAGCCGCCATTGTCGGGCGGGTTGTGCGAAGGCGTGATGACGATGCCATCGGCGAGGGCGCTCTGGCGGCCGCGGTTGTAGACGAGGATGGCGCGCGAGAGTGCGGGCGTCGGCGTGTACTCATCGCCCCTGGCGATCATGACCTCGACATCGTTGGCCGCCAGGACTTCGAGCGCGCTCACGAACGCCGGCGCCGACAGCGCGTGCGTGTCGAAGCCGAGAAACAGCGGGCCGGTGATGCCCTGTTGCTTGCGATAACCGCAGATGGCCTGCGTGATGGCGAGGACGTGCGCCTCGTTGAAGCTGCGTTCGAATGAGCTGCCGCGATGCCCCGACGTACCGAACGCCACCCGCTGCGCGGGGATGCCGGGGTCGGGGCGTTCCGAGTAATACGCGGTGATCAGTTTCGGAATGTCGACTAACAAGCCCGGCCGGCGCCAGCTTGCCGGCGAGCGGGCTCAATCTCACGGGCGTCGTCATGCACGGGTCTCCGTTCAGAAAGGAGAAATCATACGTCGTGAGGTTCCCGATGTGATTCGATGGTCAGATCCGCGGATGGCAGCCCGACGAGGGCGGCAGTGTCCAGCGCGTAGTGCCCTTGTCGCGGAAAGACGGTGAACAGCCTGTCGGCCAGCACTGACTTCATCGCCGCGAGAATCCGCAGCTTGTCATCGACCATCACGTAACGCCGTGCCGGGTAGCGGGCTTGCGGTGAAAGGGCTTCGAAAGCTTGATCACCCGATCGCTCTTGGCGTACCAGCCCTGGGGGGCGAACGCGTCGCTGTGCAGATAGCAGCGAGCAGTCACTTGATCGCTTCCTTCGGTGAATGTGAAGAGCCAGCTTCTCGGCACCTGGTTCTGCGGCGTGCCGTGGTAGCCGGTGAGCTCAGCGACATTGATGAACGTCGTGCCCCAGCGCTGCTCGATGTGCGACTTTCCGCCGAAGGTATCGTCGGGAGTCGTGTGGGTGTGCGCCACCGAGCCACAAGTCGACGCGCGAGTCGCTCGTCGACAGGAAATTCTCGAACGCGGCCGAGTCCGGCTTGCTGTCTACCCAGTAGAGAACGAGGCGCCCTGCGGCGTACCTTGCGGATAGTAGCCGTGGTACCAAGGTTTCCAGGCGCCATCATCATCGCGGCGCATTCCCTCCCATTCGCCGGACGCGACCGTGGTGTTCTTGAGCATGTAGTGATGCGCACTGATGATGATGGACGAAGGGTTCTTCTCCACATTCTTCCGCCACCACCGGAACGTTTCGCCGCTCACCACGCCGCCCGGGTTTCCACCCAGCGTGCCTCGACCGATCTTCTGTGACGGTTCGTTGATGTCGCTCATCATCAGAAAAAGAAGATTTCCCACCCGGAACGAGTAGCGCTCCCAGGTTCCCGTGATGGGATACGGCCGCTTCGCGGCATCGACGCGGGAAAACTCCGTGTGCTCACCGGTCGGATCGACCCATTTCCGCCACCACCAGGCTTGTGGCTCATCGAGACCGCTCCGGTCGTGATTGCCCGACAAATCGTAGATCTGTTCGCGGCGATGTCGCTTGAGCAGCGCCGAATTGCCGAACGACCTCCTGACCTTCCTCGTCTTTGGGAGTCCCCTGCGCGCCCGAAATATCGCCCAGGTCCAGCGCGATGTCCCACTCAAAGCCCGACTGTGCCTTCCGACTGCTGGATCGCCGTGGCCAGGCTGTCTCGTCCATTCGCCTTGTCGGTGCCCACGTGAGCATCGGAAAACACCCACAACCGAAACGTTGCAGGCGTCTTAGCATCGGCTCGCGCCGGTGCAATTGCGAGAACGACGATCGTCAACAACAGAAGCCGAAGTGATCGCATTGAATTTTCCGATTCCGGGTCGCCTCTCGCCACTCTATCTTCAGGACTAGAATCCCGCCATGACCACGACCCGCCGCGAATTCGTCATCGGTACCGGAGCCGACTCTTGCGGCCGCCGGTCTTGGCGCCGAGGCGGCACCCACCGCCAGGACAAATCAGTCGAGAAGCTGCTCGCCGGATTCGCCGAAGAGCTGCTGGTCGAATATCCCGAGAGCGCCACGCGCTCGGCATCGACAACGGCGCTCGCGCGGGCTTGAAGCGCAAACTGTCGGACCGGTCGGCGGCGGGGCAGAAGGCCATCGCGCATCGGGGTGTCGCGTCGTCTCGAACGACTGAAAGCCATCGACACCGCAGCGCTGGGTGCGGCGGCGCGCATCGATGTCGACGTCGATGCGCACCGCGCACGAGTTCGCGCTCGAAGGTTTTGCCTTTCCCTACGGCGACGTGGCGCTGCTCGATTCGAACTGGTCCTGGCGCAATGCGCCGTACGTGGTGGCGCAGAACACGGGCGCCTTCCTGGAAATCCCGAGCATGCTCGACGAGCAGCACACGGTGCAGACGCGCGAGGATGCGGACGCGTACCTGGCACGGCTCGAGGCCTACGCGGGTCAGCTCGACGGCGAGACCGGCCGCCTGAAGAGCGCCGCGTCGCAGAACGTGATCGCGCCCGATTTCCTGCTCGACAAGACGCTGAGCCAGATCAAGCTCGCGCGCGGCGGTGACATCGCGCAGTGGTCGCTGGTCACCTCGCTCGCGAAGCGCGCCAAGGACATGCCCGGCGACTGGCGGACAGCGCTGCGAAGATCGCGGCTGACAAGATCGCGCCCGGCGCTCGACCGCCAGATCGCCGAGCTCGAAGCGCATCGCCGCCGCGCGACCGGCGACGCCGGAGTCTGGAAACTGCCGCGCGGCGACGAGTACTACGCCTGGGCGCTGCGGGCCGGCACCACGACGCGCATGACGCCGGATGAAATTCATCAGCGCGGCCAGGAAGAACTGCGCGCGCTGCAGTCCGAGATGGACGCGATCCTCAAGAAGCAGGGCCTGACGAATGGCACGGTCGGCGAGCGCATGACGGCGCTGGGCAAGGATGCAGCGCTTCCATTTCGAGGACAGCGATGCGGGCCGCGCGAAGCTCATGGCCTTCCTCAACGCGCGCGTCGCCGACATGCGCAAGCGTCTGCCGCGCGCGTTCGCGACGCTGGTGCCGGGCAACTTCGAGATCAAGCGCATGGCGCCGGAAGTCGAGCCCGGCGCGCCGGGCGCCTACGGCGGGCCCGGCACCATCGACGGCAAGGTGCCCGGCAAGTTCTGGATCAACATGCACACGATGAGCGTGTTCACGACGTACAACACGCCGACGCTCACGTACCACGAGTCGCTACCCGGACACGTCTGGCAGGGCGAGTACACCTTCAAACTACCGCTGTGTCGTTCGCTGCTGGCGTTCAACGCCTACTCGGAAGGCTGGGCGCTGTACGCCGAGCAGCTGGCGAACGAGCTCGGCGTGTACGACGACGATCCGTTCGGCCGCCTGGGCTATCTACAGTCGATCGCCTTCCGCGCCTGCCGCCTGGTCGTCGACACCGGGTTGCACGCGAAACGCTGGACGCGCCAGCAGGCCATCGACTGGTTCGCCAGCACGAATGGCTCGAGCGTCGAAGAAGTCACGGGCGAGGTGGATCGCTATTGCGCGTGGCCGGGACAGGCCTGCGGCTACAAGGTCGGTCACAGCGAGATCAATCGTCTGCGCGCCAAGGCGCAGAAGGCGCTGGGCGCGCGTTTCGACCTGCGCCAGTTCAACGACGCGGTGGTCAAGGGCGGCGGCGTGCCGATGGTGACGCTGGCGCGCACGATCGACGCGTTCATCGCCCGCCAATGAAACGACGGTTGCGGGCTAGTGGTCACCGGCCTGCTGTCCCGGCATCTCGCTGGTTGCGACCCCTGGCTCACCAATCCCTCCCTCAGAAAGGCATAGGCGTCACTGCGTTTGTCTCGACAACGCGCATTCCCCTGGTGTTCTGTTCGACATGCGGTGCGACACCTTCGGGCTTGATCACGAGCACATCGCAGGGCAGGGATTCGAGCACGCGCTCGGCAGTATTTCCGATCAGGACGCGCATCAGGCCCGAGCGTGACAAGGCGCCCATCACGGCGATCTGCGCGCCGAGTTCGCGTGCCAGGCGCGGTATGACGGTGGCGGGATTTCCGGTGACCAGGTGAGCACGCGTGCGCATCACGTCCATCTTTACCCGAAACGCCTCGAACGCCTCGCATTCCTGCTCCTTGAGCTGGTCATAGCTGCGCGTGGTCCACTTCGAATCTTCGCTGGATGGCGCGTGCGGCAGGCCCACTATGCTCGGGTAGTTGGCGTGCGCGAGATGCAGCGCTCCGCGCAGCGCTTTGCTGAATCCCCTGGCGTAGTCGACGATGCCCGCATCGAGAAAACGCGGCTTGTCGTGCGCGCGCGCCGGATCGACGGCTGCGAGCGTAAGTGGTCGACGGTACGGCCTGTCGTTCTTGAAGAGCAGTACGGGCAGCGGACTTAAGCGCAGCAGCTCCCAGTCCGTCAGGTGAATCAACCAGGGACGAGTACGCGCGCCCTTGTGGCATTCAGCGATGATCAGGTCGGCGTTGGTGGCGGCGGCACGACGCACGATGGCCTCGTGGGGTGGGTGGTCCCACTCCACGGAGCATTCCGCCTGCACGCCAAGCTTGCGCGCGCGGGCGCACATGCGCGCGAGAGCGAGTCGCGCGCCTTCTTCCACGCGTTCACGCAGCTTGTCGACAGTGTCGCCTCCCAGCTGTGAGAACTCGACGAACAAGGGATCATTGATCGCGTGGAAGAGTTCGAGCCTGGCGCCGAATGCGCGGGCGAGCTGCATGGCCTTGGCGAGCCCCGCCTGGCGTTCGGCGACGGGATTCTTGATGGCAAACAGAATGCGACGGATGGTTTTCATGATCTCTCCAGCTCAGCGCGCAGGTCGCGCAAATGAAGTTACTCCCGTACGCCACGCCGCTCGATCAGCAGCTGCGCTTAGCGGCATGCGGAACTCTACGTACGCCAGCCGCAGCCACTTCTGCTAACTTTTCCAAATGCGCACACCAACACTTGTTCTTGCCCTGATGTTCGTCGCATTGCACGGCGTCGCGTCGGCACAATCTTCCGAATCGCGCATCGAACGCGACCGTGAATTCGCCGCAGGCGCCGGGATCGAGCCCAATCTCGAACATGGCGCCGAGCTGTTTCAGACCTGCGCGGCCTGCCATGGACCCGACGGGCGCGGCACGGAGGATGGCGAGGTTCCTGCAATCGCAGGACAACACGGCAGCGTCCTTCTCAAGCAACTCACCGATTTCCGCCATGAGCAGCGCTGGAACGAACGCATGCAGAACTTCACCGATCGCCACCACCTGGCCGGCCCCCAGGACCTGACAGACGTGGCGGCGTATGTGGCAAACCTGCCGCGATTTCCGCCCTCGGCGAAGGGCATCGGGACGGAACGGCGCTCGGCGTGGGCGCCAGCGTGTACTTCCAGAAGTGCGAGCGATGCCACGGCCCGCTCGGACAAGGCAACCTGCTGCTCCGCCGGCCGCGCCTCGCCGGCCAGCACTACGGCTATCTGCTGCGCCAACTGGAGGAAACGGCGGCTGACAAGCGTCCGGGAATGGATCGCGCGCATGTCGAGAGGTTGCGAGGCCTCTCGCCGGAAGAATTGCGCGGCGTTGCCGACTATCTCTCGCGGGTCAGCCCGGACTTGAGCCCGATCAAGGGTAGATAGTCTCGTCCCTGCGCCGGCGCGAGTCGCCGCAGCCCTCCATTCATTCACCGGAGTTCCCAGCCATGAAGATACAATCTACTGATCGCGCTGACCGCGGCGCTGCCGAGCGCTGGCGCTCGCCGAACGTCGCACGCAGCGATCTGCAGCGCGCCACGCAGGCCAAGCCGACGATGGCCCATGGCGCCGAGCTGTTTACGCCTGCGCCTCGTGCCACGGAATCCAGGGCGGCGGCCAGGAAAGACGGCGAGACCCCGCGCATCGCAGGTCAACACTACCCGGTGCTGCTAAACAGCTGGTCGACTTCCGCTACGGCAAGCGCTGGGACTTTCGCATGGAGGAACAGGCCGACAAGCATCATCTCGAGACCCCTCAGGACATTGCCGATGTGGCCGCGTATGTGAACCAGCTCGACTCCGGTGGCAGCCGCGGAATCGGTGACGGCGAGAATGCGACCGAGGCGCGCGCATCTTCGGCACCCGTTGCGCCTCCTGTCATGGCGCGACGCGGAGAGGGCGATGCGAGCAGGCCATTCCGCGGCTCGCCGGGCAGCATTACAGCTACCTCGTGCGCCAGATGTACGACGCGGTCGACAGGCGGCGGCCGACACTGCAGGCAGTGCATCCCACGCAAAATCGCGCCGCTGGATTTCGAGGAGGTGCGCGCGGTAGCGGATTATCTGTCTCGTATCGAGTGGTCGACCCGGCGCTCGCTAGGCGGACACGCCGAACATCGCGCCCACCGCGGCCGTGAGTCCCATGGCGAGCGCGCTCCAGAATGTCACCCGGATCGCGGCGACTCGCGATGCTTGCGCCACCTGCGCGCGCCGCGACGGCTCCGAGCACGGCAAGGCAGACCAACGAGGTGCCGCCTACCATCGGGGTGAGAATTCGTCGGGCGTCAGCGCGGCTACGGCCAGCGGCAACGCGGCGCCAATCGCGAAACTGCTCGCGGAAGCGAACGCCGCCTGGATGGGTCGCGCCCGGGTCTGCTGCGAGATGCCGAGCTCGTCGCGCATATGCGCTCCGAGTGCATCGTGCGCCATGAGCTGCTCGGCGACCTGACGGGCCAGCGCAGGGTCCAGCCCGCGGCTTTGGTAGATAGCCGCGAGCTCCCGGTGCTCGCTGGCATCATCCGTCTTGAGTTCCTGCCTCTCGCGATCGATGTCGGCCTGCTCGGCGTCCGCTTGCGAGTGGACCGACACATACTCGCCGGCCGCCATCGACATCGCGCCTGCCACCAGGCCCGCAATACCGGCGACCAGGACATCTTGCTGGCTCACATTCGCGGCAGCGACCCCGAGTACCAGGCTTGCCGTCGACACGATGCCGTCATTGGCGCCGAGGACCGCTGCGCGCAACCATCCGACTCGTTGCGTACGATGGCGTTCGCGGTGAGAACGATGCATGTATGGACTCCCGAAGTCAGTTGAGGCCTCGCGTCGCGCGCCTCTCAAGGAGCCTGTTGCGCGTGCATCCGGTCGTCGGCGTCGAAGAAGCGGCGTCCGCAGGCAAGCAGTTCGCCGTCGGTCGGATGGTCGAGCGGCGTCACCGCCGAGATTCTCCCGGAGATATTGGGATGTCGGTCGAGCAGGTGTGAGTGCAGCTCCTTCTTTGCTGTGCCTGGCCCAACTATGAGAACCGGTCCGTGGTGCGGAATCGCGGAAGCAATCGAATCCAGAAATCCGCGATCGACAGGCACATGACCGCTGTCGCCCGCATTCGCCTTGTGGTGCAGGTGGGCGTCCGGATGAGTGCTGTGTATCTGCGACACCTCACTCGAATCGCGATCGAAGCTTAGAACCTTGGCGACGCGATGGTCGAGCCAGACGAGCGTGTGGGTGTGATTGTTCATGGCGACATTCTCGCGTCGCAAGTCCGGCAAAGTCATACGGGCCACTGCGTACATGGACGTGCGCATTGTTCTTTCACCTATAGCTCTCAGGTAGCAGCCCACAGAGCTGCCGTGTACACAACACCCGCGCCGAACAGGGTTCCGAAGATGAGCTTGTTGTGCCTGGCTAGCCAGACGGGCAGATAGATGTCGAAATTGTCGCGCCTGTCGTCCGTGTAGCGGGCCGCGACGCCCGTCAAAGGACATTGCATGCGGTTCGCAACGAGCACGCACTTCATCGTGACGATCGCGATCAGGACCAACGCGGTTTCGAGCCGGCCGCGCCATGCGCACCAGGGAATCGCGAGGATGCACACCGCGAATATCGCCCACACCACTGTGTGCACGGCCTTGACGATCCGCAACGCGGAGTTGCTCACGGCCGAGGTCCTGATCTGCAGTGTGTTTTCATCGGCACGCGCGCGAGTTCACCCGAGCCGCGCGACATCCATGAAGCACTAGAGCCACTTCGTCTTGCGCAAGCGATAAAAGAGGTACACGTCGATTACCGTCATCACTCCCAGCGCTCCGGCATAGCCGAATTTCCAGCCGAGCTCGGGCATGTGCTCGAAGTTCATGCCGTAAATGCCGGCGATCATGGTTGGCACCGCGATGAGCGCTGCATATGCGGCGAGTCGCTTCATGGTCTCGTTTTCCTGAAGCGTGATCATCGACAGATTCACGGAAATCGCGGTGGCCACCGAGTCGCGGATGGTTTCGATGGTCTGATTCAGCCGCAACAGATGGTCGTATATGTCCCGGAAGTATTCGCGCAACCCCGTGCACAGTGCCGGCACGCGCGCGCCTGACAGATTCGACACACCTTCGAGCAGCGGCGCGACGGCGTGCTTGACGATCATGAGTCGATTCTTGAGATCGTAAAGCGCTTCGATGTTTGCGCGCGGCGAACCGCTACTGGCAAAGATTCGCTCTTCAACGGATTCGAGCTCGGCCTCGAGAAGATCGAGGACGGGAAAGTAGCGGTCGACCACCGCGTCGGTCAGTGCGTACAGGACGAATCCAGACCCAAGGCGCAATAGTTCGGGTTCGCGCTCGCAACGTGCGCGGACTTCCTGAAAGCCACGCTCGGCGTGACTGCGGACTGAAACCACATAGTTGCGACCCGCGAATATCGCCACCTCGCCGACGTTCAGCTCCGCGCCTTCGGGCTCGATGATGTGCATCACGGCAAACAGGCTGTCGCCATAGTCCTCGATCTTCGGCCGCTGATGACCATTGCGCGCATCTTCGACAGCAAGAGGATGCAGCCCGAGTTGCTGCTGCAATTTGGCCAGCGTCTCGCCGTCGGTCTCGTGCAGAGCCACCCAGACGAGGTGGTCGGGAAGGCTCACATATTTCTGGACCTCATCGACTCCGATGTCGGCCACCTTGTGGCCGTCTTTGTACACAACACAGTTGATCAGCATGGAACTCCTCCGGGGTGGCGAATCGTAGCGCGCTTCAGAGTCGCCTGAGTACAGAGTAACGACGGCGCCGACATTCGCGGAGTGGCCGCTCGCTGAGGGGCGCCTCACCGCGGCCTATTGGGAAAAAGTGGGAGCACGATTTGATGATCCGTTATTCAGATCATTCGCTATTACTGAGGACATATGGATCCACGCCCGCGGTGAGGTCGAGCGGCGCCCCGCGCTACAGGCACGTATGGCGGACAATCTCCAGCGCGTGCTGCGCTCTGCCGACGCGGCGGCATGGTGGGACCTTGGCTTTCGCCTGCAAGACCCACGTCTGTCCGCCGACAAGGCAGTTGGAATTGCGCTGATCCAGGTCGCGTGTGAGCGTGGCTACGACTGCACGAAGAACAACGTGCACAATCTTTCATTGCGCTGCGACGGCAACGACGATCCGAATTGCGGCTCGGCCGCACCCGCTAGCCCGATCTCAAACTTCTCCGAATGCAAAACTCTTCGCCATTCGATCGTAGGTATCGAACATCGAGTCGCGACCAGTGGTCCCAAACCCCAGTGTGTACATGAGCGTGCCGTCGATGATGTAGTACTGGCGACAGCTCCAGACGCTCCCGTCAGGATTGGTGCGATCGAAGTCCAGGGTCAGCACGCGTCTGGATCCAATGCTGGCCTCGCCCGAGACGAAGTTCGAGAATCCTCCGCCCGCCAACACCTTTTGAACCGCATCGCGCACCGACTTTGGGCTCTGCTTTGGATCGTTGGCCGCGCGCCAGACAATCAGCCCGTGATAACCATTTTCTTTTGACTCAAAACGGATGACTTCCGGACCGTTACTTGGCACAGGCGGCATCACGACCCACTGCTTTGGAATATCGAGTTCGAACTTCCATTCGTCGTTTCGGTAATGCCTCAGTTCCATCGATTTTGCCGTGGCGGCAAGTGCGACACCCGCGCTGCCGGTCACGCCTAGTCCAATTGGTACCGCAATGGCGAGGAGCGCCGTCGAACTCAACAGGCATCTCTTGGCGATGGGAAGCTTCGTCAGAATCGGATTCGTCATGATGTCCTCGATGCGTTTTCTGAGAAGGCCGCCGGACACTCCGGCGACTAACAAGGGTGGTTCCACGTAGTGCTGGCAGACCTTGAGGATTCCCTCGGCGTATGCCTGCCGATCACTACCGGATTGAATAACGGCCTCGTCGCAGGCCCGTTCACGTTCCACGACGAGCCTGCCGCCCAACCACCACACCAGCGGGTGAAACCAGAACAGCACTTCGACGAGCATGTGCAGGGCCGCAGTCAGATTGTCCCGGCGACGCCAATGACACAGCTCGTGGGCGAGAATGGCATCGAGCTGCGCCGGCGCGAGACGGCTGGCAATGCCCGCAGGCATCAGCAACGTTGGAGAGAAAATGCCGAAGATGCCCGGCTCGTATGTGCTCGTGGTCTCGCGTACTGGAATCGATGCATCGATGTCGAGAGGGCGACGAGGTCTTCACGATCGCGCTCAGCCTCAGCCACTGGAACAACCGAAGGCCGAGCAGAGCCAAGGAGCCCAAAATCCAGATGGAAAGCATGATCGTCCAGACATTCCAACCCCACGCAGGGTCGCGCCTTCCGATCGCGTGACTGCGAAATCGCTCGTCACGACAGTGGCTGGCTGCGCAAGCTGGCCCATCAAGATTGAAAATCCAGAGTCGCCGGACAAGCCAGGCGCTGTTTCCCAGCGGAAATATTCCCCGACCCAAACGAACAGGGAAAATGGGATCAGGAATTTTAGCGATGCCGCAAGCCAGATGAGAAAGCGCACTTTCGCGCCGTCCTTTCGGAACGCCAGAGTCAATAGCGCCGCGGCGAGAGCGAACAGGGTGGACTGCCAGAGGTGATTGATCAGTGGGTCAATCATTTGTCTTCCCCTTTTTCGCAAGCTTGCGCAGAGCTTCTTCGGCTTCTTTGACGTCCTTCATCTTCAGCTTCCCGGATTCGATGAGGTGCGCCATGAGTGGCTGCATTCGAAAGCCGAAGACACGGAGCAGCTCGTCCACCGAGCCTTCTTGCGCCGCGCCCCGTGATACGGCGGCCTCGAAGATGTCCGCATTGCTGATTCGCTTGGCGCGCCGAACGGCCTTCTTGCGCTCGAGGCGATAGACGGTCGTCTGAATGGTGGTGTAGGCAGGGCGAGTGGCTTCGGGAAACGTCTCCTGGATCTCGCGGACCGAGCATTGGCCCGCCGTCCACACGGCCTCCATGATTTGCAGCTCCAGCGGCGTGAATTTGGGGTTTGCCATCAGGATGCTCTCAAGCTACTACAGCGATAGGTGACACTACTACCGCGATGTGCTTAGCGCAAGCCCCCTCGTTGAACGCTTGATACCGTGCCTTCGGCGACCTGAAACCCTGTCTTGGTCCCATTCGGGATACCGTAGCGGAACGGTTACTGTGTAATCTTGTCTGCACTCCTATGAATGAAAACATCAAGTATTTCGCGGGTGCCGCGGCCGTCGTTGGCCTGTCGATTGGGACCGTCATCTACATTTCCCGGCACCCGAGCACTCCGCCGCCGGACGAACCCGCCGCGACCATCACCGCACCGCCTCCACCCGTGGTGCCCGAGGAAGAGGCCGTCAAATATCCGTTGCCGCAGGCCGAGGCGCAGGAGCCTCTCCCGGCGCTCAATGAAAGCGATCTGCCCGTGCACAACTCGCTCGAGGAGTTGATCGGCAAGGAATCCGTGCAGCAATTCGTGATTCCGAAAGACCTGGTTCGGCACATCGTGGTGAGCATCGACAACATGCCGGAAGAAAAGGTGGCCGAACGACTCCGCCCGATGATTCCCACTCCCGGCCAGTTTGCGGTCGCGGGTCCTGAAGAGGCGCCCATGCTCGATCCTGCCAATTACGGGCGCTACAAACCTCTGGTGCAATTGATCCGGTCGACCGACACCAAGTCACTGATCGCTATCTACTCTCGCTACTACCCGTTGTTCCAGGAAGCGTACGAAAGCCTTGGACATCCGCCGCAATACTTCAACGATCGCCTGATCGAAGTGATCGACCATCTGCTCGCCACGCCCGAGCTCGAGGGTCCGATCGCGCTCGCTCAGCCGAACGTGCTGTATGAATTCGCCGATCCCAAGCTCGAGGCGAGTTCCGCGGGACAGAAGGTGCTGATCCGCATGGGACCGGAGAACGCCAGGGCGGTCAAAGACAAGCTGCGTGAAATGCGCGGCGAACTCGTTGCGACGCCGCCGGGGAAGGAGAACTAGCGCTGCGAGCGCAATGCGGACGCCAGGCCGGCACAAGCGAAGCGAAATCGCGCCACGAACGACAGATTTTTCGTGTTTGACACGTCTAACTAAGCCCCATGCGCACTCCAGCCAGAAATCATGAACATCACGATGCACGTTACCACCGGCTCGACCTCGAGGAGAAGCCCGCTTCCCCTCGGACTACTTCTGTGCGGTGTGCTGTGCGCGACCACTTGCGCACGCCGAAGAGCCCGATCGATCGCTGCTCGAAGACACGAAGCTGTATGTGACTGCGCCGCTGCGCTGGGACTCGCAGGGCTGGATGAAATTCGCCGGCACCTTATTCACCATTGGCATAGCGCATGAATTCGATGCCAGCGTGCGTCATGGGTTCGAGCCCGCAGGCGGGCAACCGCTCGACGGAGAGGATCCCAACAGTACGCGCGATGCAATCCCGGCCCTGGCGCTGCTGGCCGGCACCTGGGCCTTCGGAGCCTTCTCACACGACAAGGCAGGGCGCCACGAGGCGTGGAACATGGCGGAAGCCGCGGGGTTCAGCGCGGTCGATACCGTTCTGCTCAAGTACCTCGGCGGCAGACTGCGTCCGAACGAGACGACGACTCCTGACGCATGGTTCGAGAACGGCGACTCCTTTCCTTCGATGCACGCGAGTGCGGCGTTTGCGATCGGCACGGTGTTCGCCGAATCAGGCGACGAGGAACACCGCTGGCTGCGTCGCACCCTGGGGTATGGGATTGCCGGCGCCACGGCTTACGCACGCCTGCACGACAACGTTCACTGGTTCTCCGATGTCGTCGCCGGTGCGGCAATCGGAATATCCACGGCGCGATTCGTGATGAATCGCGACGATGAGGGCACGCAAGCACTCAGGAATGTCGCTGGTACCCGTGCAAGGCGGCGTCATGCTCACCTACTGGCGAACGCCCTGACGCCGCATGCAAGACACGCAATCGCGCAGCGCCAGGAACTCCCCATGAGATTCTCTACTTCTGCGACGGCACGAAGCGCGTCATCACGGCCTGCTCCAGCAGGTCGAGCGGCAGCAACCCTTCGTTGATGATGAAGTCGTGGTACGGCTGTTCCTTGAACTTCGCTCCGAGCGCGATTTCCACGCGCGTGCGTAAAGCTTCGAGGTGGCTGTAGCCGTAGAAGTACGAAGTCGCCTGGCCCGGCGAGTCGAAGGTGTAGCGGTCGATCTCCGACTTCGCGAACGCGTCGGACAGCATCACTTCCTCGGTCAGCACGCGCTTGGCCGCGTCCGGTTCGATGAGCCCGAGATTCAGCATCGGATCGAGATACGCGCGCGCCGCGCGCAGCATGCGCATCTGCAGCGCGCCGATCTGCCCGTCGATCGGCAGGTACTGCTTCATCACCGCTTCCGCATACAGCGCCCAGCCTTCGACGTTCGCGGAGTTGAACGCATAGACGATGCGCGCGGTAGACACCCCGCGCTCGAGCATGCCCGCGAACTGCAGCTCATGGCCGGGGCGGCATTCATGCGCGGTGATGGTCCAGGAGATGGCGCCGGAATCGAAGTCGTCCATCTCGCCGCCTTGCGCGTTCTTGAGCGGCAACACGAATTCCGCGGGCTCGCCGGTGTTGCCGATGAGTCGCGGCGGGTCGATGTGCGGAGCGGGCTGCGCGGCGGCCTCCGCTTCCGTGGAGAGGCGAATGACGGCCGCTCGCTTCGGAAGCGTGACGATGTTCTGTGCGCGCACAATCTCTTCGAGCTGCGCCAGGTGCGATTTGTAGACCGGCAGCACCTGGTCGCCGGCCACGCGGTTCTTCTTCAGCTCGCGAATCACATCGCGGTAGTTGGACGATTTGAGGCCCTTCTGCGCGGCGTAGATGCGCGCGAGCGAGTCCATCTCGTCCCGGGTCTGCAGGTAGGCAAACATCGCGCGCTGTATGAGATCGCGGGGATCGGCTTCGACTCCGAAAGCCTTGAGGTTGTCGGCGTATATTTCCGGCGGCAGGCGGTTCGTCTGGCGCGCGCGCGGCAGCACGACCGAGCGCACCCAGTCATCGTGAGCCTTCAGTTCTCGCGTCAGCGCGTCGAAATCCTTCTGCCATCCCGAAAGACCGCTCTTCTTCAGCAGATCGCGCATGCCGTCGATGTAGCTGCGGCGCGTTGTCGAGATTCTGCTGGACTTCGACCACCCAGGGCCACGTGAGCGAGCTGTCGTTCATGCGCTCTTCGATGCGCGCACGGGCGAGCTTCGTGATCGGCTCGTATCCCCGTTCTGTGCCCGCGTATCGTTTCAGGCGCACGAGCGCGGCGGGTTGGCGCTTCTTGTCCACGCGAGCGTCCAGCATGTCCTGAAAGCTTCCGAAGATCTGCTTGCCCAGGTCGAAGTACGGGATCATCAGTCGACGATTCAGTGCGGACGTCGTGGCCTGTCGGTGCGCAGCCTTGATGAGGATATCGAGGTCCTGACTCGCGCGATCGTCCTTCACCTGCGCACGCGCGGCCTCGAGCTGCGTGATGGCGGCGGCGAGATCCGCCTCAAACCGCTCGTCGACTTTCGGCTTGAGATCGATGATCAGGCGGTCGTACTGCGGGAGGCCCAGATCCGCCGCGGACTCAGGCTGGTAACGGGCATTCACTTCCAGCAGCACCTGCGTGTGCCGGTTGCTCTCGGTAATCCACGCCGCCTCGGCGGCCTGCGCGGCGGACGCGATCGAGAGCGCGCCGACGAGCAGGGTAGTTAGGGAACGATACATTCAAAGTCTCCTGAAATCATGAATCCTGCCTGGCCAGAGGCAGCGCGACATAGAAGGCGGCGCCGCGCCCGGCCCGGCGCTCTGCCCACAGCCTCCCGCCCTGCGAGGCCACCAGTGTGCGACAGATCGAGAGGCCCATCCCCAGGCCGCCTTCTTTGGTGGAGTGGAACGGTTGAAACAGCGATTCAACGTCGTCCGGCAAACCGACGCCGTTGTCCAGCACGCCTATGTGCACCTGATCCTTAGTGATGACGGTCGTCAACGTGAGGAGACGATCTTCCGGCGGGTTCGTTCGCATGGCATCGCAGGCGTTCACGATCAGGTTGAGCAGCACCTGCTGGAGTTGCACGCGGTCCGTCATGGCCGGCGGAAGGTCGGGGGTAGTGACCTTCGTGACAGTCACCGCGCGCCTGTGCAGGTCGGTGCGCGTCAACTGGAGCAGTTCGTCGACGCTCTCGTTCACATTCACTGGCTGGAGCGCGACATGGCCACGGCGCAGCATGGTTCGCAGGCGGTCGATGATGTCTCCGGCGCGCGAATCCGCGCTGACGATCTCCTCGAATATCGTGCGCAGCTCGACGAGGTTGGGCGGGTCCTGCGCCATGAAGCGCTGGCCCGCTTGTGCATTGATGAGGATGCTGCTGAGCGGCTGGCTCAACTCGTGCGCGAGCGAACCCGAAAGCGCACTCACGGTGGCAACGCGAGAAAGGTGCGCCAGCTCCTCCCGCTGAAGCTGCGCCGCCGCGCCGGCTTCCTTCTCCCTCGTAATGTCGATCGCGACGCCGAGTATTCGCGAAAGCGGGGCGCTTTCGGCGGAGTTCGGGCTGCGGCCGCGCGCGGCGAGCCAGCGCACCGAGCCATCGGCAAGAATGACGCGGAATTCGGACTCATAGTTGCCGCCATTCGCGATCGCGCGCTGGATGGCGACCTCGCGCAGTGCGCGGTCGTCAGGATGGACGCCTCCAGCCAGCGTGGCGTGATCGATGGGGGTGTTCGGCTCGAAACCGAAGAGTCCTTCGTCCTGTATCCAGACCTTGTCAGCGTGCCAGATCCCATTCCCACAGCGCCAGTTGCGCGCTCTCCGCGGCGAGGCTCATTCGCGCCTCGCTGATTCGCAACGCCTCCTTCGAGCGTCTTTCGTCCTCGATGGCGACCGCGAGCAACACGAGTGGAGTCGCGGCCATCAGGATGAACAATTGCAGGGCCAGCGCGTTTTCCTGGGGGGTCTGCGTCAGGAACGGACCGCGCCCAAGCATCGTTCCCACGATAGCCAGGATCGTGATGACCAGCACGGAGGCACTCACGCCTCCAAGTCCAAAACGGAGTGCCGCCCAGATGAGCAGCGGAAGCGGTGCGTAGATGAGCGCGGGCGAAGTGGTCGGCCCCGCGGGCAAACGATCGAAGGCGAGCCAACCGACCACAACAAGGCAACTCGCCAGCGCGCAAGTTTCCAGAATTCGCCCGGGCGCGATTCTGGGCACTTTCCTCGATAGCTGGTGGATGCCGATCAGGATGGCCGGCACCAGTACGATCGTCGTCACTCCGTTCGAGATGCTGAGGTTGCGCCATTCGATCCAGTAGTCAGTTCCAAAGTTATAGAAAACCGTGAATGCCGCGCCCCAGAAGGCAGCGACGACAGGAACGACCGATCACCGCGATCAGCACGAAGAGGATGGCTTCACGAAGGCTGAGGAGATGGAACGGTGACTTGATGAACCAGCGAATGCCGGCGGCCGTCAACACGGCTTTCACGGCATCGAAAGCCTCGCACTGCATTGCGTAGAGTGGCGGCCAATCCGCCTGCTGAGTGGCGATGAAGTGACTGACGGCGGCGGCCAGCGCGTAGGCCCACCACTGCCGCGTGGGGACGATCAGCAGAATGGAGACGAGAACCGCGTGCGGAAAGAAGAACAGCGACACCTTGCTGTCCGGGAAACAAAGCACCCAGGCGATTCTCGTCGCAAGGTAATAGCAAGCGGCGCCGGCGAGAATCCAGAGCCCTGTACGAAGCGAAATCCCGGCGCGGAAGTGCCAGATCACCACTGGTGTCTGCCTGTCGGGTTGCCTCCGTCATTTCAGCCATTAGACCTGCTCCAGGTTCGCCTGGGAACAATCATGCCCCGCTGCGCATTTTTGTTATAGCGCAACTCCGCACCGCGGAGTCACATAAATGCGGAGTCGGGGCTAGATCAGGTACAAAGGATTCAGGGACTTGAGCCCGAGTGCAATGCGCCCGGTGTCCTCGAGCCACATCGGTTGCGCGATGACGTGCGCGGCCATGGCATGCATGTCGCGATGCGCGCGTTCGAGCGGCGAACTCGTGTACAGCGAACTCGCGCCGGCGAGTGCATACATGGCCGAGACGGCCGCGCGACCCTGCGCCATGGCGTGATGGGCGGCGGCGTACACCGCCGCAATGCTTCCGACCGTCCTCTGGCCCGCCTCGGCTTCTGCCCAGAGTTGCGCCACACGCGCACGCAGGAAATCGCGCGCCGCGGCGATTTGCGCCTGGGTGGAGGCGATGGCCGCGAGCACGGCGGGTCGCTCGCCGAGTCCCGGTCCGGCATCCACCACCGGTTTGTTTCGCGACAGCTCGATCAACGCGTCGACTGCAATACGCCCGAGGCCTAACAACTGCGCACCGTAACCCGCGGCCATGTTGCAGACGATGGGCACACAACCGACGGCGCCGCCTAAGGAACTGCCATCGAGAGGCGAGCAACTGTGAGCGCGGTCGACGAATTTGGCGGTGACCATGACGTCGTGACTGCCCGTGCCGCGCAATCCACCCGTATGCCAGGTATCGAGGATTTCAATTTCAGAACGTCGCAGGAAAATCATCCGGGCTTCAGGAACGCCCGGTTGCAGCATGCGCGGTTGACCGTTCTCTTCGACGGTACAGCGCAGAGCCAGCCATTCGGACAACTCGCAGCCTGAGACCAGTGACCAGCGCCCGGTGACACGATAGCCATTGCCTTCAACGACGGCCTTGCCCGTGGGCCGTGTCGAACAGGCATAGAGCCAGTCGGGATTGCCGAAGACTTCCGCGCGCGCGGCGGGACCCAGGAACCGGCCCCAGAAGGAGGGCAGCGTGTTGTTCCAGACGATCCAGCCCACGGAGGCTTCAGCCCCCGCGAGCATTTCGTACACATCGAGCGCGTCGGGCGTCGGTAGTTCGAGGCCGTGCAACTCGCGTGGAATGGCGAGGCGACACAGCCGCGCCTTGCGCAGAGCTTCCACCACCGGTTGCGCGATACGGCGCGCGGATTCGGTTTCGCCGCGATGCCGGGTGATCAGCGGCAACATTTCTCGAGTCGCTTCGAGCGCTTCCATTTGCATGGCTAGATAGTACGGGCCGCTGGGGGAGCGGCTCAAGTTGCCGGGACGGTGACGATCACCCGGCGATAACGTGTGAGTGCCGGCGCGCCGTCGTCGGTGACGGCAAGGATGATGTGCATCGTGCCCGACTTCAGGAAATTCTTCGGCACGACGAACGAGGCGTCGCGCGCATTGGCGTTCTCGATAGTGACCGGCTCACCCGAGCGGCCCGTGGCGACGCTGAGTGTCCCGGCTTCGGGGTAGTAGAACCATATATAAGAGAGTCGGTTGCCGTCCGGATCGGTGGACCCTTCGCGCTCAACGTCGCGGCTCACCGGAGCCGTAGGCCGAGCCGAAGATGCTCAGCAGAAGGATCGGAAAGAGTTGTTTCATGACCCCGGCTGGACGTTCGCGTTCAATCGGAACAGGTTCGTCGGATCGTACTTCTTCTTGAGCGAGACCAGCCGCGGGTAGTTGCCGCGATAGTTCGCGTTGATGTCTTTCGCGGTGACTTCGCGCGCCAGATCGTTGACGTAGAACCCGCGCGTGAACGGTTCGAGTGTTTTCCAGTATTTGCGCGACGCCTGAATGTGCTCGGCCGGATCGTTGGTGCCCTGGCGCCACGCGGCCACGGTCATCATGTTCGCGATGGAGTCGCGCTGCGCGAATGCAGTGGCGTTCTCGGCCTGGCGAGACGGCCGCGCCGCCGCAGTGCTGGAAGAACAGCACCGTCGTGCGGTTCGGATCACCCTGAATCTTGTCGACGATCGACGAGACGAGCTGGTCCGGAATCTTGGAGATGAAACCGCCCTTGAGATACGACGCGATGGCGCGCGAATCGCCGGAATCGCCGCTGCGCTGTACCTCGACGTAGGCCATGCGTCTTGATGCGTGTCCTGGTCCGGCGTGCCGAGTTTGCGAATCGGCGCGAGTGCGGCTTCCGCATCCTTCGGCGGGCCGGAATAACAAACCTCCAGCGATACCACTCCCGGAGCGCCGCCCGGCGGCAGGATCAGCGCAGGATCCATGTACAGTTCGTCCGGCGCGGTCGCGGCGTACTGCGCGTACATGCTCAGCACGTCTCGTCGCCCGGGCGATCGGAAAGATCACCGATCCGGCGATCACCTCGCGCTGCATCGGGTGCAGGCGGAATTCGAAATTCGTGACGACGCCGAAGTTGCCGCCGCCGCCGCGCACACCCCAGAACAGATCCGGATTCTCCTTGGCGCTCGCGTGCCGAAGCTTGTCCGTCGGCCGTGACCACATCCACCGACTCGAGATTGTCGATCGACATGCCGAAGCGGCGGGCGAGGCGCCCGAAACCTCCGCCGAGTGGTCAGGCCGCCCACGCCGGTGTGCGAGACCGTGCCGAGCGGCGCCACGAGCCCGTGCGCCATGCACTCGTGGTCCACCTCGCCGAGCAGCGTGCCGCCGTCGACCCAGGCGCGTCGCGCGCGCGGATCCACGCGCACTCCGCGAAACTCCGACAGGTCGATCTGCAGCCCTCGATCGCAGGTCGACTGACCCGAATGGCTGTGGCCGCCGCACTTCACCGCGACCAGCAGGTTGTTGGCGCGCGCGAAACTGACGACCGCCTGCACGTCCGCCGCACCGACTGGGCTGCGCGATGAGGGCCGGATGCTTGTCGAACGAAGGATTCCGGACCAGGCGCGCCTTGTCGTATCCCTCGATCGGCGGCGAGCAGGAGCTGCCCGCGCATCTTCGCGGCGAGATCGCGGATATCGCTGCCGCGCAGCGTGATCTCGCGGCCGTCGCCGGTGACTGCCGCCAGGTCCGCGACCTGGTCAGTTCCGACCACCGCATACGCAGCGCGAATGCCGGGAACCGTGACGGCGGCGGCCAACAAGGATGAGTTCAGGAAGTCGCGGCGTTTCATCAGGTTGCCTCACTCTTATTGGTGGTCTCGATGCCTGCGGACTATCTTATGCCTGCCGGCGCCCGGGTTGTTCGGGGTCGGACAAAGGTCCCATAGGCGCTCGCGGACGCTCCCTCGAAAATGCTGGAGTGATCATGCGCCTGCCCGGGTCTCGAGGAGAATAACGATGTCCAGCGACGTGCTCTTGCCTGTTTCGGTAGCAACGCCCTCGAACAAGCAGCGAGTGTTCATCCGCTACTACACCGGGTTCCTGATTGATCTGGTGGTGCTGAACCTGTTCGCCGAATACTGGGGACTGGTATCCGTCGACACGTTCACGACCTCACTGTGGGCCGCCTTGCTGTTGCAGGTACTCCTGAAGGCGACGATCTGGCTCGAGCACAAGGCGATGGATCTCTTCAAAGGCAAGACCGGCGGCTGGAATACATTCCTCAAATACTTCATCGCCTGGCTGATCCTGTTCGGATCGAAGTTCGTGATCCTCGAGGCGCTCTCCCAGGTGTTCGGGACCAAGGTCCATTTTGGCGGCATGTGGCACGGCGTCATTGCACTCATCGTCGTGGTCGTCGTGATGCTGCGTCGCCGAAGAACTCATGGTGCGGGTCTATCGAAAGCTCGCGGAAAAGCCGGACGAGGCCCAGCCGGCCAAGTAGTCAGCTTGCATCCAGAACGCGGGAAATTGTCACAGTTCGCGTGAGTGCGGCGCGCCGATGACTTGCGGGCACAAGCTCTTCAGAAGAGTCTCGTTGCACATTGCAAGGAGGCAACATGATCGCAGGCCACGCATTTCGCCGCAGCAGCGCTACTTCTCGCCGTTCTTCTCCTCGCCGGATGCGCGCGAGAGAAACTGTTCCAGTCGAACTTCGATTCCCAACCCACCGAACAACCGCCTACGACGGCGCAGATCGGCACGGTGGCCAGTGAAGGTGCGGTCACTGTGATCGCGCCGCCAGTCACGCCATCTGGCCGCTGGGTTCAGATGGTTCGCTCCACGGCGGACACATCGCCCGCCTCGTTCCAGGGCAACCTCACCGAAGTGCGCGGCGACGGCCGCTACACGTTTTCAGCAACAGTATTCATGCCGGCGAGCACGGCTGGTGTCGCGACCATCCAGTTCGAGCGCAAGAACCAGCCGCTGGGCAGCATCGCCAATTTCCTGCATCTCGACCTGATGCCGAACAACAAGGTGCGTATCGATGATCTTGCTGCGACGGAATTTGGTGTGTTCCCGCGCGACAAGCCCTTCATCGTGCAGGTGACGCTGGACATCGGCGCCACGCCGACCGCGCACGTCGTGCTGTCCGGAGATGGCGCGTCGGGCACGGCGGATCACGCGATCCTTCCGCCTAACATCCCGCTGTCACGGCAATTCGGGGCCGTGAGGCTGGCAATGGCGTTTCCGCATCTCGGAACCCTGCAGGCCACCAATATCGCGGTGACGCGTCGCAGCGATTAGCCGGTGAATGGATCGCCATGCGTGCAGTCCAGTTTCTGTCGTTGCGCGATGCCGGACGACCGGCGCAAAGTCTTGAGCCGGTTTGCCGGGTTTTCCGGCTTATTGAATTGAAGACCAGCAATGGAGGATTTTCCATGAGCTCCCCAGCCGCCCAAATACCACCCAGCCGGATCACCGAAGGGCCAATCCTGTCCGACAGCATGATGTCGCGGTTTGCCGCACGTGCTCCCGATTACGACCGCGAGAACCGGTTTTTTACCGAGGACTTCCAGGAGTTACGCAAATCGGGATACCTGCTGCTGGCGGTGCCGAAGGAGTTGGGCGGCGGTGGATGCACGCTCGCCGAGGTCGTGCGGCAGCAGCGACGCCTTGGGTACTACGCGGCGCCGACGGCGCTCGCGATCAACATGCACCTGTACTGGACTGGCATCGCTGCCGACCTTTGCCGTGCCGGCGATCAATCCTTGCGGTGGCTGCTGGAAGAGGCCGCCCGCGGCGGGATATTCGCGGCCGGGCACGCGGAAGCCGGCAATGACATTCCGGTGTTGCTCTCGACGACCAAGGCCGAGAAGGTCAACGGCGGATATCGTTTCACCGGACGCAAGTGTTTCGGCAGTCTGTCACCGGTTTGGACTTTTCTCGGCATTCACGGGATGGACACGAGCGGACCCACGCCGAAAGTCGTGCATGCGTTCCTGCCCCGTGATGCGCAAGGGTTTCGCATCGAAGAAAACTGGGACGTGATGGGCATGCGCGCCACGCGCAGCGACGACACGATCCTGGACGGCGCATTCGTGCCGGACAAATACATCGTACGCGTGGTTCCCGCGGGCGCGGCGGGCATGGATATGTTCGTGCTCGGCGTGTTCGCGTGGGCGCTGCTCGGATTCGCAAACATCTATTACGGACTCGCGCGACGTGCGCTCGACATGACACTCGAGTCCGTGAAGAACAAACGCGTGCTGGCGCTGACCCGGCCGATGTCCTATCACGCTGAGGTCCAGCATCGCGTCGCCGAGATGGGCCTCGCGATCGACCCGATCGAGCCGCACCTGGAGCGCATCGCCGCGGACTGGTCTGATGGCGTCGATCACGGCGCGACCTGGCCGGCGAAAATCCTCAGCGCGAAATATCACGCGGTCGAAAGCTCGTGGCGCGTGGTCGACCTGGCCATGGAGCTCGCCGGCGGCTATGGAATCTTCCGCAAGAGCGGGATGGAACAGATCTTCCGCGACGCGCGCCTGGGCCGCGTTCATCCGGGCAACTCCATGCTCACCCACGAGCTGGTCGCAAAGACGCTGCTCGGGATCAGCCCGGACGAAACGCCGCGCTGGGGTTAGTCAGGCGAACATTGCGGGACTGATCTCCATCGAAATTTCCGAGATGCGGTCCGCGGGCAGGCCGGCGCGGCGCGCGTGTTCGCGGATGGCTTCCGGATCCGGCGCGTCGTATTCGCAGTAGATCTTGCCTTCGGCGGCGGAGACATAACTGCGAACCCAGCGCACGCCCTTCATTTGTCCCAGCACCGCCACCGAACGGCGCGCGGCCGCATCGAGTTGTTCTGGCGTGAGCCCCGGAACCGAGCGTTCAATGATGTAACGCGGCATCGATCTACTCCCTGGCCGCAATCCTGCGGCGTATCGTCAGTGATTGTTCCTTGCAAGCCTTCGCAGCCTCGGAGCGGCCGCTCGCCTCGCACACGTCCGCGAGCGCGGCGAGGGCGTGCGCCTGCAACAGCTGCTGGCCGCTTTCTTCATTGAGGGTAATGCTCTCTTCGAGAACCGTGCGTGCTTCTTCGTGCCGGTTGAGACGGCTCAGCGTGACGCCCAGGCTGTTGAGTGCCAGTCCCTCGCAGTGCGGATCCGCAAGCTCTCGTGCGAGGCTCAGCAAGCGTTCGTAATGGCGCAGCGCGCTGGCGTAGTTTCCGGATTCCCAGTCGAGGATGCCGAGCGTATTGCGCAGTGACGCTTCGCGGCGCTTGTCCGCGAGACGGGAAGCGAGCGCCAGCGCTGTCTCCAGTGGCGGGATGATGTCTTCGCGGGCGGCGCCGCCACGACGTTGCATCCGGACGATGCCTTCGAGCGCGGCAAGCTCGCCGGGCGCGTCGCCGAGCGAAACACGCAGCCGGCGAACCTCTTCCCAGGTTTGGCGGGCGTCGGACGGCGTGGCGGTGCGTTCCTGCGCGATCGCCACCGAGCACAACATCTCCGCTCCGGAGGCCTGGTCGCCCAGTTGAGCGAACAGGCGCGCGGCCTCCTGCAGCGGGGGCATAGCTTCCGCGTATCTTCCAAGCCCTAACAAGACCTCACCCTGCGCGCGCAGCGACTGCACCAGGCCGTCGGCGTGACGCGAGCGGCGGCTCGTCTCCACGGATTCTTCATAGGCACGCAGCGACTGCTCGATTTCGCCACGTTGCAGGAGAACATGCGCGATCCCCATCAAGTGGAATGCGCGCAGGATCGGACGCAGGCGCCGTAGCGAGATCTCATCCGCCCGCTGCAGATGTGCGTATGCACTGTCGAGATCCCCTTGCGAACGGCAGATATTGGCGAGCATGTGCAGGGTGTAAGTGAGCGTGGCAGGTTCAGCGGCCTGCGCTGGAATGGCGATGGATTCTTCGAGACTCGCGCGCGCCAGATCGTACTCACCCATGCACTTGAGGATCTGCCCGCGATTTGCCAGGTCGCCCGCCACCGCCAGTTCGTCGTGGCGCTCACGGTCGATCTCGAGCGCGCTGTCGGTGATCGCGAGTGCCTCTGGATAACGTCCCTCATGCCAGCGCAACAGCCCGATGCTGCGCAGGACATGGCGCTCGAGTGCTGCATCGTGTCGCTCACGGCTCAGGCGCAGGGAAGTGCTCAGTGCCCGATCCGCTTCATTGAAGCGCTGGAGCAGCGTGAGCAGGTCACCCTGCCGCAGATAGGCTTGCGCAAGCCGCTCGGAGGCGCCACGCGGCGCCAGCAATTGCACCAACTCTGCGATCAGCTCCTGTTGCCTGCTGCGCTGGCCCAGTGTTTCGCACATTCGTTCCTGCTGCAGCAGTACGTCGGCGACCAGGTCGGGACTCTGGTCCGGTAGGCGTGTGAGCCATTCGCGTACCCGGTCGAGCGTGTCCAGCGCATCCGAGAACTGGCTCAATGCGATGGCGCGATTCGCCGCACAGCGGCCGTGGTGAATTGCAGAACGCCATTCTTCCGCGCGCCCGAAGTGATGCGCGAGCACGTCCGCCTGCTCGTCGATGAGCTGCGCATACCGGCGTTCGATGGCCTGACCCACCGTGCCGTGCAGCGCGCGGCGCTGGTGTCCTAACAGGCTGTCGTAGGTCACCTCGTGAGTGAGCACGTGCTTGAAGCGGTAGGTGGATTCAGTGCCGAAGCCGGACTGCTGAACGAGTCCGGCCTTCTTCAGTCGCTCCAGCGCCGCAGTGGGATCGACTCCCGCGCCAACGACATCGACCAGCAGCTTGTGCGCGAACTCCCTTCCGATCACCGAGGCAATGCGCAGTACTTCGACGGAATCACGGTCGAGACTATCCAGTCGCGCGCGAATCACCGCCTGCACCGTATCCGGCAGACACAGCGTAGCGACACCGCCTGCTGCGACACCTTCACCATCGCGCACGGTGACCAGGCGTTGCTCCATGAGCGTCTCGCAGGTTTCTTCGAGGAAGAACGGGTTGCCGCCAGTTCGCTCATGCACGCGATGCGCGAGATCTGCCGAGACACGCGGCACGCGAAGCACTCCACGCATGATCTCGACCGAGCCTGCCAGGTCCAGCGGCGCGAGCTGGATGCGCGCCGCGTTCCAATGGCCGTCCTGCCCGGCCAGTTGTGGGCGGCTGGTGACCACGATCAGCAAGGCGTGCGCGCTCGCGACTTCCATGAGCTGGCGCAGCGTTTCACGCGAACCCTCGTCGCTCCAATGCCAGTCTTCCAGCAGGAGCAATGTGGGCGCTATGTCCGCCACCGCCGTGAGCAGCGCCGTGAGCGCCTCGCCCATGGCCGATTGCAAAGGTTCGCCGCGCAAGTGCTGTGGGAGCGGATGCGCGTCGCTCGTCATGGAAAGCAGGTGCAGATACAGGGGCGCGAACGCCTCGAGCGATTGGGAAATCTCGCAGATGCGCGCCACCACGTCTTCCACCGGGATGCAGCGCTTTTCCGTCAGGGGAAGCTGCAACAGCTCGCGCAGTGTTTCGACGAACGGTGAATACAAGGCAAGACCGCCGTAGGAACGGCAGCGGCCCTGCAACACGCGCATGTCCGGCGCCTCGACGCGTTCGCGCAGTTCATGCAGCAGCCGGCTCTTTCCGAGGCCCGCCTCACCGATGACCAAAACGAGCTGGCCGCGGCCACTACTCGCCTGCGCGAATTGCGCTTCCAGCATCGCGAGCTCCGCGTGACGGCCCGCATAGGGTGTGAGGCCCTTGCGTGCCGCGGCTTCGAGGCGCGTCTGCAATCCCGATTCGCCGGTCAGCCGATAAGGAATCACCGCTTCCGCATCGGCCTGCAACATCACCGTCTGGCATGGGCTGGTATTGACGAACGGCGCCACGATGCGCTGGCACTCCGGGCTCAGCAGAATCGCATCGCGCGACGCGATCGAAGCGAGCCGCGCCGCGACCTGCGCGGGCGCACCGCTGACCCCGTAGCGACGCTGGCCATCGTTCAATCGTTGCGCGACCAGAGGGCCGGCATGCATGCCGGATCGCAGCGCCAGCGCACCGCCTGGCAGGTCCGTGTCGATTGCGAGTACGCGCGCATGCAATTCCAGCGAGGCGCGAACGGCGCGCAGGACGTCGTCCTCGTGTGAAGCCGGAACGCCGAACAGCGAAATGATTTCATCGTCGATCGACTGGTTCAGCAGCCCGCCGTGCTTGCGCATGACGTCGGTCGCCGTGCTGCGAATGCGATCGATGAGCGCGCGAAACGCCGACGGCGCCAGTTGTTCGATCAGCGTCGAATAGTCCGCGATGACGCTGACCAGCACCGCCGCGCGGCGACGCTCGCCATCGGGCGCCGGGTGCTTCGGTTGCGCACCATCCCACCCCGTGAGTTGCCCGAGGTCGGCAGCGAAGGCGGCCATCGACGCATAGCGATGCCGCGTTTCCTTCGCCAGGGCCTTCGCGAGAATGTGATCGATTTCGATGGGCAGATCCGCGCGGCGCTGTGCGAGCGGAGCCGGTTGAGTCGTCATCACCGAGGCCAGCAGTGCGTGGGCATTGTCGCCGCGAAATGGTCGCTCGCCCGCGAGCATTTCGTAGAGCACGACGCCGAGCGACCAGACGTCGGTGCGCGCATCGGTTGTTTCACCGCGACCCTGCTCGGGACTCATGTACGCCACCGTGCCGACGATCGCGCTGCCCGGGCTCGTCAGCAAGACGTCTGCGACCCGCGCTACTCCAAAGTCCAGCACCTTCACCGTGCCATCGGGCAGCAGCATCACATTCGAGGGCTTCACGTCACGATGAACCACCGAGTGCTCGTGCGCCTTGGCGAGTCCCGTCGCAACCTGCAGCGTGATCTCGAGCGCCTCGCGCAAGGAGAGTTGCCCGCGTTCCAGACGCGCCTGCAGAGTCTCGCCCTCGTACAAGGGCATGGCAGATGAATAGTTGTCCGTCGGCGGTCGTGCCGATCTCGTGAATGGTGCAGATATTGGGATGATCGAGTGCCGCGGCCGCGCGTGCTTCAAGCAGGAATCGTTGCTTGGCCTGGGGCTGCGTGCTCAGGTGAGACGGCAGGAATTTCAACGCCACCTGGCGTCCCAGGCGTTCGTCCCGCGCGCGATACACGAGGCCCATGGCGCCGGCGGCGAGTGGTTCGATGACGAAGTACTGCGCCACGGATCGTCCATGCCAGTCCATTTCGTCGACGCGCGCGCGCCAGAGCGAGGGTGCGCTGATCTCGGATGCGAGCTGATCCATGAGGCCGGAGCTCTCATGCGCGGCCAGCAGCGATTTCACTTCGCGACCGAGGTCCGCATCTTCACTGCACTCACGCGCCAGCAGCGCATCGCGTTCGGACGCCTCGCATTCGATGGCCGCGCTGAACAGGCTCTGCACGCGCAGCCACCGCGCATCCGGCATGGGATTACTCACTGGCCAGCTCCCGGTTGAGCCATGCACGCGCCAATGCCCAGTCGCGTTTGAGCGTGGCGGGTGAAACTTCCAGCGCCTCCGCGGTCTCTTCGATGCTCATCCCGCCGTAGAAGCGGCACTCGACGATGCGCGCGTGATAGTCGTTGACCGCCTGCAGGCGCTGCAGCGCTTCATCCAGCATGACCAGATCTTCCGCTCGCTCCTGCACCACCGCGAGCGCATCGCCATCGAGTGACTCGAACGGTTTTCCACCACCGCGTTTCTGCGTGAGCCGCGCAACCGCGTAGTCGATGAGCACGCGTCGCATGGCCTGCGAGGCCAGCGCGAGAAAATGCGAGCGGTTCTGCCAACGGATGCGGTTGAGTTTGTTGAGCTCGAACCAGGCCTCGTGCACCAGCGCCGTGGTGCACAACGTGTGGCCCGCACGTTCGCCCCGCAGCTGCGAGCCCGCGATCCTGCGTAGTTCGGCGTAGACCAGCGTGAACAGATCTTCCATGCGGACCTCGCGCCGATATTACTGCAGCGTCACGACTGAATGAGCCGTTTTTACGGTGTTTCCGGCTTATATGAGCAAACAGTCGCGGACACAAACCGCAGGAGGCAGTTATGCGCACGCAAGTACGCGCTCAGGGATTCTTATTGCTCATGGTTTTCTTCTGCTCCGGGATGGCGCTGGCGGGAGGCAGAGAATCGCAGGTTCCATCGGGCAACGCGGTCACGCAGTGGAGCGGGGTAGCTATAGACGTACTCCCCGTCGATCCGGGCCTGCTCACCGATTCGCGCGCATTCGCGATCCTGCACGCGGCGATACACGACGCGGTGAATGGCGTCGAGCGCCGCTATCTACCGTATACCGCGGATCTCTCCGCTCCAGGTGCATCGGTGGACGCTGCCGTTGCTGCCGCGGCTCACGACGTGCTGGTCGCAATGGCGCCTAGCCAGGTAGTCAAAGTCGAAATCGCCTACGCTTCCGCATTGCTCGCTGTGCCCGCGGGACCGGCTAAAGCCGCCGGCATTGCGCTCGGGAAGCAAAGTGCTGCTGCGAATCTTGCACGCCGAGTGGGCGACGGGGCCGACACCGCCGGCAGCCCGGCGTACGTGCCGAATGGTCAGCCGGGCGACTACGATTTCACGCCGCCGTTCGACCAGCCACCGCTGGGGCCCGGTGCATTGTTTCCGGGTTGGGGCAGGGTCACGCCGTTCGCCATCGAGCTTGCCGATCACAAGCTGCCCGGGCCGCAGTCGCTGACGAGCCGCGAATACACGCGCGACTTCCAATATCTCAAGGCAATCGGCAAATCGAACAGCCGCTTTCGCACGGCCGAGCAGACCGATATCGCGTACTTCTGGTTCGAGTTCTCGCCCATGGGCTGGAATCGAATCGCCAATACGGTCGTCACGCAGAAACGATTGGACGTCTGGCGCGCCGCACGCGTCATGGCGCTGGTCAACTTCGCGCTCGCCGATGGATACATCGCTGGCTTCGATGCGAAGTATCAGTACCGCTTCTGGCGTCCCGTGACCGCCATCCGCAAGGCGGCCTCCGACGGAAATCCTGATACACGGCCCGACACGGCGTGGATGCCGCTCGCAGCACCGGCGTTCTTCACGCCGCCCGTTCCTGACTATCCATCGACTCACACCGTGTTGGGCGCGGCAGCCGCGGAGGTCCTGATTCGCAACTTCGGCGACAACACGCAATTCAGCGTGGTCAGCACCACGCTGCCCGGCGCGGTTCGCTACTACAAGCGCTTCAGCGACGCGGCGCGCGAGAACGGCATGTCACGTGTGTATGGCGGCATTCACTTCCTGCATGCGGTGCGTGACGGTTACGTGCAGGGCCGGGGAATCGGCCGCGCTGTCAGCAGGCAACTGCCGGCGGTGAATTCAAATTGATGGAGAATTCGCCGCGCACGGTAGTTTGGTGCCGTGCGCGGCGGAGGCTCTGGCGTTCTATCTGTCGAGTGGTAGATAGGCAGGATGTCGTAGCCGACTCGATGAACCTTCCATGCGCCATGTTCATCGCGATGCTGTGCCGGGAATCATTTCAATCAAAAGGCACTCGCGCAAAGTGTTTCTGACAAACGTGAATTCTTGCCGCTTGGGCCGTTGCCTCAGGAGCAGATAAGTCTCGCGAGGAATGCCCTCCAGCACGGCGCGCAACCGGGTATAACAATCTTTTACCGGAGCGCCTGATGACACGAACACTGTTGACGATTCTCGTTGTATTGGCCGCTGCGCCGTTGCAGGCGCAAATGACGCCTTTTCCCGCGACCTTCAGCGCGCGAGAGATTGAAACCAATGGTGTGACCATTCACGTGCGTACCGGCGGAAAAGGCCCCGCCGTGGTGCTGTTGCACGGTTATGGTGAAACCGGCGACATGTGGGCGCCGATGGCCGCGGATCTCGCGCGCGATCACACCGTCATCGTTCCGGATTTGCGTGGCCTTGGACTTTCGTCCAAGCCCAAGGACGGCTTCGACAAGAAGACGCAGGCCGGAGACGTCGCCGGCGTGCTGGACGCGCTGAAAATAGAGAGCGCCGATCTCGTGACCCATGACATCGGCAATATGGTGGGCTTTGCCTTCGCGGCAATGCATCCCGCGCGTGTAAAGCGATTCGTGCTGATCGACGCGCCGGTGCCCGGAGTGGGGCCCTGGGAAGAAATCCTCAAGAATCCGTTGCTTTGGCATTTCCGCTTCGGTGGGCCGGACATGGAGCGCCTGGTCGCGGGGCGTGAGCGAATCTATCTCGATCGGTTCTGGAACGAATTCTCCGCGACGCCGAAGCGCTTCAGCGAGGCGGCGCGCACTCACTATGCCCGTCTCTATGCGCTGCCCGGCGCCATGCATTCCGGCTTCGCGCAATTCGCGGCGTTCGATCAGGATGCGATCGACAACCGCGCATTTCTCGCCAACGGAAAGCTGGCAATGCCCGTGCTCGCCGTCGGGGGCGAGAAATCGTTCGGCACGATGATGGCGACGGTCATGGGATTTGCAGCCAGCGACGTATCCGGGGCGGTCGTTCCGGATTCAGGGCACTGGATCATGGAAGAGAATCCACAAGCAACGACGTCTATCGTGCGTTCGTTCCTCGATGCGCCGCAGAAGAAGCAGGCACGTCTTACATCGGCGGAAATCACGGCACTCCCGGCGATCAGCGCGGGTGCAGGAACATCGGGAATCGGCGGGATCCGCACGACGATCCTGTATGGCGACCCCACGGTTTCGGGCCCGTACACAATTGCGTTGCAGGTGCCGCCCAATACACGAATTGCCGCGCACCAGCATCGTGACGAGCGCACGGCGGTTGTCATCTCGGGCACCTGGAATTTTGGTTACGGCGACGTCAATACAGATGCCGCAACGAAAGCCTTGCTGCCCGGCAGCTTCTACACCGAACCCGCAGGCGTCATGCACTTCGCTCGCACCGACAGCGAACCGGCGGTGGTCTACATCTTTGGAGTCGGCCCAACCGACACGAAGTACGCCGACGCCACCGCGGATCCGCGCAAGCGCTGAACAGGATGCTCAGGCGCGCTTGCGCCCCCGGTTGTTGGGCGACGCCCCAGGACTAGGCAATGCCATGGTTTTGTCCGCACGGCTGGGTCGTCGACACCAGCCGAGGTCGCGGCCTGCGCTAGACTGCCGCCCGTGAAAAGCGAGTCGCTGAAAAGGCACGCGATCCGGGGAGCTATCAGACGCTTCTGGCGAAAACTTGACCCCACCAAAATTGTCGGACGGAAGCTCTACTTCGGCAAGCAGTCCTCGTCCGCGGCGTCTCTGTTCAAGCGGGCGGCGCTGGTGTTGATGCTGTTCAGTGCGGTCATCGTGGTGTTTACGCTGGATCGCGGCGGCTTGCGCGACTCTCTGGACGGACATGTCTCTTTCGCGGACATCGTCTACTTTACGTTCATCACCGTCACCTCGGTCGGGTATGGCGACATCGTGCCGGTCACGACGACGGCGCGACTCATCGACGCGCTGTTCGTCACGCCCGTGCGATTGTTTGTTTGGATCATCTTCCTGGGCACCGCTTATCAATTCGTCGCCCAGAAAATCATCGAGGAGTTCAGAATGCGCCTGCGCCAATCGCAACTCACCGGACATATCGTCATTTGCGGCTACGGACTGAGCGGCCGCAGCGCCGCCGCTGAATTGCTTCGCCGCGGCGAAAATCCTGCGCATATCGTGGTCATCGATCGATCGGAAGACGCGTTGCTCGAGGCCGCCGAGGCCGGCATGGTGGGCATGCGCGGCGATGCGACCCGTGAGCTGCTGCTCACCGACGCAAACATCCACTCTGCGCGAACAGCCATCGTTTGCCTCGGGCGAGACGATACGTCGGTGTTGTGTACGCTGACGATGCACAGTCTCGCCCCGGATCTGCGGATCGTCGCCATGGTCAGGGAAGCGGAGAACGAACAGCTTCTGCAACGCGGAGGCGCATCGGCGACGATCTGTCCGTCGACCGTGAGCGGCATTCTGATGGCGAATTCCACTTCGTCGTCGCGGGTCGCGAGTTATGTGCGCGACCTGTTGACCGTCGACGGGCGGATCATGCTCATAGAGCGCCCGGCGGAGGCCGCGGACATCGGGCTCAAGGCGACCGAGCTCCGGGATGGGATCGCATTGCGTATTCATCGCGGCGAGTCGGTGATCGGCTTCTGGGAGCCAGACGCGAAAGTGCGAGAAGGCGACCAGCTGCTGGTAGTCTCGCCGCGCCGTCCAGCCGGCGTGGTGTAAGTAGTTAGCGGAAGCGCCTCATCGTCAGGCGCGCTTTCGCCCCGGGTTGTTCGGGTGCGTGGTCCAGTCGGCTTTCACGCTGGTGATCGCGCGGCCGGTGCGCGGATCGACGCCGCTCGTCATCGGCCGCATGGTGATGCAGTCCACCACCGGGCAGACGCTGACGCAGAGATTGCAGCCCACGCACTCGGCGTCGATCACTTCGAAATGCCGCGCGCCGTTCACGGTCGCGGTGATGGCCTGGTGCGAGGTGTCTTCGCAGACGATGTGGCAGCGCCCGCACTTGATGCACAGGTCCTGGTCGATGAACGCCTTGTCGACGTGGTTGAGATTCAGGTACTGCCAGTCGGTGACGCTGGGCACGGCCTTGCCGACGATCTCGCCGACCGACGCGAAGCCCTTGCTGTCGAGATAGTTGCCAAGCCCGTCCACGAGGTCGTCGATGATCTTGAAGCCGTAGACCATCGCGGCGGTGCAGACCTGCACGGTGCCGGCGCCGAGCGCGAGGAAATCCACCGCGTCGCGCCAGTCGGTGATGCCGCCGATGCCGGAGATCGGCAACCCGCGCGTTTCGCGCGAGCGCGCGATCTCCGCGACCATGTGCAGCGCGATCGGCTTCACGGCCGGGCCGCAGTAGCCGCCATGCGAGCCCTTGCCGTCGGTGGACGGGTAGATAGTCAGGCTGTCGTAGTCGACGCGCATGATCGAGTTCAGCGTGTTGATCAGCGACACGGCATCGGCGCCGCCATCCTTCGCGGCCTTCGCCGCGGGCAGGATGTTGGTGATGTTGGGCGTGAGCTTCACGATCACCGGCACGCGCGCGAATTTCTTGCACCACGCCGCGGCCTGCTGGATGTACTCCGGCACCTGGCCCACGGCCGAGCCCATGCCGCGCTCGCTCATTCCATGCGGGCAGCCGAAGTTGAGCTCGAGGCCGTCGCAGCCCGTGTCTTCGATCATGGGCACGTACTTCGCCCAGCTCTGCTCGTTCATCGGCAGCATGACGGACACGATGAGCGCACGGTCGGGCCAGTCGCGCTTGATCTGCCGGATTTCCGCAGGTTCACGCCGAGCGGCCGGTCGGTGATGAGTTCGATGTTGTTGAAGCCGAGCACGCGCCGGTCGTTGCCGTGGATGGCGCCGTAACGCGGGCCATTCACGTTGACGATCGGCGGATCTTCGCCGAGCGTCTTCCACACCGCGCCGCCCCAGCCGGCTTCGAACGCGCGATTGACGTTGTATGCCTTGTCGGTCGGCGGCGCCGAGGCCAGCCAGAATGGATTGGGAGATTTGATGCCCGAGAAATGTAGTGGTTAGATCGGCCATGTCATTTCCTCCAGAAAACGGTCGATGGAGAGGGCGGCGACCTTGCCGTCCTGCACGGCGGACACGGTCAGGTCCTCTCCGCCAAAGACACAGTCGCCGCCGGCCCACACGCCGGGCAGCGAGGTGCTTCGCTCGTCGTCGCACACAATGCGTCCGTCTTTCAGCTCGACGATCTCGCGCGATGTCGGCGAGAGGGTCCGACAACATCTTCTGCCCGATCGCCTTGAACACGACGTCGGCGTCGAGCACCCAGGTTTGGCCCGTGCCTTCGAGCTTTCCATCCTTCCCGGCGCGCGTCGTCTCGAACTCCACGCCGCGCACGTGTCCGTCCGAAACGAGCAACTTGCGCGGTGCTGCCCAGGTACGGACTCCCACACCGCGAGTCTGCGCGAATTCCTGCTCGTAGCGGCTGGCGTTCATGTGTTCCTGGCCGCGGCGATAGACCATGGTCACTTCTTCGCTGCCCAGCGCCTTGCTCTGCACCGCGATGTCGATGGCGGTCATGCCGCCGCCGATCACGACCACCCGGCGGCCGACCGGCAGCGAGGTCTTGTCAGGCGCCTGGCGCAGGGCGGCGATGTAGTCGACCGCGTTCGCGACACCTTCGATTTGTTCGTCGTCGAGCCCCAGGCCATTGACGCCGGCGAGACCGAAGCCGAGGAATACCGCGTCGTACTTCTTGCGCAGCTCGGCGAGCGAAACGTCTTTGCCCAGGCCGACGCCGGTGCGCACTTCGATGCCGCCGATGCTGAGGATGTATTCGACCTCGCGCGCGGCGAAATCATTCACGCGTCTTGTACGCCGCGATGCCGTACTCGTTGAGACCGCCTAACTTCTGCATCGGCTCGAATACCGTCGCGCTGTGGCCGAGCATGGCGAGGCGATGCGCGCAGGAGAGCCCGGCGGGGCCGCCGCCGACGATCGGCCACCTTGCGCCCGGTGGCCGGCGCGCGCTCGAACAGCGGCGTGTTGTTCTCGAAGATCGGATCCGTGGCGTAACGCTGCAGCAGGCCGATGCGCACCGGCCGGTCTTCATGCGTGTTGCGTACGCAGGCTTCCTCGCACAGCACCTCGGTCGGACACACGCGCGCGCACATGCCGCCCATGATGTTTTCGCTGAGGATGGTGTGCGCCGAACCCTTGAGATTGCCGCTGCGGATCTTCTGGATGAATCCGGGAATGTCGATGCCGGTGGGGCAGGCGGTGGTGCAGGGCGCGTCGTAACAGAAGTAGCAGCGATCGGCGTCGATGATCGCCTCGGACGGCGTCAGCGGCGGATGCATGTCCGCGAGGTTGGACGCGATCTTCTCGTCGCTGAGTCGTGCCGGCGCGGACGTCGGCCTTGTCAGTCACGGGCGCTGCACCGCTCGCGGCGTGCTGAGCTCTATCTGCTTCTTCACCGCGTCGTAGTACGAAGCGAACGCGGGCCGGTCGACGTGTTTGCCGGCGCCGCGTTCGACGCGCAGATCGCCCCTGGCATACACGAGCTTGCCGCCGCTCACCGTGTGCGATGCGCCGCCTTTCACGGTCATGCCTTCGAAGATGTTGAAGTCGACCTTCTGGTGATGCGTCTTGGCGGAAATGGTCTTGGCTGGCAGCCGGATCCCAGACCACGAGGTCGGCATCGGCGCCGACCGAGATGCTGCCCTTGCGCGGATAGATGTTGAAGATCTGCGCGGCGTTGGTGGACGTGACGCGCACGAATTCGTTCATGGTGAGGCGTCCGGTGTTGACGCCGTGATGCCACAGCACTTCCATGCGGTTCTCGATGCCCGCGGTGCCGTTGGGAATCTTGCGGAAGTCGTCCTTGCCCGCGGCCTTCTGTTCCGCGCAGAACGTGCAGTGATCCGTGGCGGTGGTCTGCAGGTTGCCGGACTGCAGGCCGCGCCACAGCGCCACCTGGTGCTCGGGCGCGCGGAACGGCGGGCTCATCACGTGGGCCGCGGCGCGCGTGAAGTCCGGATCGCGGTAGACAGAATCGTCCAGCAGCAAGTGTCCGGCCAGCACCTCGCCGAACACGCGTTGCCCTTCGTTGCGCGCGCGCGTGATGGCCTCGAGCGCCTGGCGCGAGGAGACGTGCACCAGGTAGATAGGCACCTTCAGCACTTCGGCGATGCGGATGGCGCGATTGGCGGCTTCGCCCTCGACCTCCGGCGGGCGCGACAGCGGATGGCCTTCGGGCCCCGTGATGCCGCGCTTGTAGATCTCATCCTGCAGTTTGAAGACGAGGTCGCCGTTCTCCGCGTGCGCGGTGACGATGGCGCCGAGCGACAGCGCCGTGGAGAAACTGTTCACCAGCGTCTCGTCGTCGCACATGATGGCGTTCTTGTACGCCATGAAATGCTTGAAGCTGTTGACGCCGTGCTCGCGCACCAGCGTCTCCATGTCCTTGCGCACGCGATTCGTCCCACCAGGTGATGGCGACATGGAAGGAATAGTCGGCGCACGGACTTCTCGCGCCCACTCGCGCCATTGCTTGTGCGCTTCCATGATCCGCTGCTTCGGATTGGGGATGACGAAGTCGATGATCATCGTCGTGCCGCCGGCGAGCCCGGCCGCGGTGCCGGAGTAGAAATCGTCGCTGGCCACGGTGCCCATGAAGGGCAGCTGCATGTGCGTGTGCGGATCGATGCCGCCCGGCATCACGAACTGTCCGCCGGCGTCGACGACCTCGCCGCGCGCGGGCGTCGCGATGTTCGCGCCGATCTCGACGATCTTGCCGTCCGCGCACAACACGTCGCCCCGATACGTCTGATCGGCCGTGACGAGTGTGCCGCCCTTGATGAGTACCGTCATGGCGCTACCTCCTCGCGGCTCATCAGGTAATAGATGAGTCCGCCCAGGAACGATCCCGTGAACCAGCCGTAAGTGTAGAACCACTGCAGCGTGCCCGTGGTGATCGCGACGAGCGTCAGCGCCACGGGTATCGCCGAGCGCCACGAAACCCGGCGAGGTTCCAGGCCGGGTACGTGCCGTGGTTCAGATACAGGCCCGGCAGGTCGTAGTGCTGCTTTCGCACCACGAAATAGTCCACCACCATGATGCCCGCGATGGGGCCGAGCAGGCTCGAGTAGCCGAGGAGCCAGTTCGAATACAGGCTGTCGACGCTGACATCCGACTGCAGCCAGCCCATGCGCTTGAGCAGTTCCCAGCTCATCAGCGCAATGCCGATGAAGCCGGTGAGCAGTACGCCTCTTCTTCTGGCTGATGAGCCGCGGCGCCAGATTCTGAAAATCGTTGGTGGGCGAGACGATGTTCGCCGCCGTGTTGGTCGAGATCGTCGCGATGATGATGACGATCATCGACAGCACCACCCAGAACGGGCTGTCGATTTTGCCGATCAGCGTGATGGGATCGGAGACGGTCTCGCCGACGATCTGCGCGGACGCCGCGGTCATGACCACGCCGAGCCCTGCGAACAGCACCATCGTGAGCGGCAAGTCCGACGACCTGCCCGATGATCTGCGCTCGCTGCGACTTGGCGAAGCGGCTGAAATCCGGAATGTTCAGCGAGAGCGTGGCCCAGAAACCCACCATCGCGGTGAGGCCCGCGAAGAAAGAAGCCCAGGAACGAGCGCATTCACCGGCCGCGTCGGTGGCCGCGCCAGCAACTCAGCTGACCGACGCCTGCGGCCAGGCCCACACGAGCAGGCCCACGCCGACGAGCATCAGCAGCGGCGCCGCGATGACTTCGAGAACCTTGATGGACTCCGAACCGCGCAGCACCACCCACACATTCGCGACCCAGAAGATGAAGAAGCCGATGACTTCGCCGACGCCGCCGAGCTGCTTCCAGCCATCGAACATGGCCGCGAGCATCAGATGCACGGCGATGCCGCCAAACAAAGTCTGGATGCCGAACCAGCCGCAGGCGACGAGCGCGCGGATCAGCGCGGGAACGTTGGAGCCGATGATGCCGAACGAGGAGCGCAGCATCACCGGAAACGGAATGCCGAACTTCGTGCCGCCGAAAGCGTTGAGCGTCAGCGGGATCAGCACGATGACGTTGGCGATGAACACCGCCCACAGCGCCTCGCCCACCGACAGCCCGAAGTAGGTGGTGAGCACGCCGCCCAGCGTGTAGGTCGGCACGCAGATCGCCATGCCCACCCACAGCGCGGCGATGTGCCACTCGTTCCAGGTGCGCTGCGCGACCCGCGTCGGCGCGATGTCTTCGTTGAAGCGTGAGCTCGCGGCGAGATCCGCGCCGACTTCGAGCTCGTAGAATTCGCCGACCTGGATGGCCCGGCTTTTCGGTGGAAGCTCTGTCATCCGCCTTGCACCAGCGGGCCGTAGGCGTCCGGCCGGCGATCGCGGAAGAACTGCCAGGTGTCGCGCACCTTGCGGATCATGTCGAGGTCGATCTCGTGGATCAGCAGTTCGTCCTTGTCGTAGCTCGCCTGCGCTTCGATCTCGCCGCGCGGATTGACGATGTAGCTGGAGCCGTAGAACTCGCCCATCTTCTCGGCCCAGGGCGCTTCCTTGCCGACGCGATTGATCGCGCCGATGAACACGCCGTTCGCGGCGGCGGAGGCGGGCTGCTCGAGCTCCCACAGGTATTTGCTGAGACCCGCGACGGTCGCCGATGGATTGACGATGTATTCGGCGCCGTTCAGCGCCAGCGCGCGCCAGCCTTCGGGGAAGTGGCGGTCGTAGCAGATGTACACGCCTAACTTCACGTACGCGGTCTGGAACACCGGGTAGCCGAGATCACCGGGCTTGAAGAAGAATTTCTCGTAGAAGCCCGGATCGACCTGGGGAATGTGCGTCTTGCGATATTTGCCGAGGTACTTGCCGTCGGCGTCGATGACGGCGGCGGTGTTGTAGTACACGCCGGTCATGGCTTCTTCGTACACCGGCACCACCATGACCATGCGGTACTTCTTCGCGTACTCCTGCATGAGTTTCGTGGTGTAGCCGTCGGGCACGGCTTCGGCCGCGGCGTACCACTTGCGATCCTGGCTGGGGCAGAAGTAGGGCTGCGTGAAGATTTCCTGGAAGCACAGCACCTGGACGCCGGCGGCGCCGGCCTTGTCGATGAGAGGAAGATGCGCCTCGATCATCTTGTCCCGGATCTTTTCGGGACCCATCGACACATCGCCCTTCAGCCCCATCTGGATCAATCCGCACTTGAGCTTGCCCACCCGGAGACTCCCATCTTTCGAGGATGGGAGCATAAAAACACAAACGGGTAGTTCAGCGAAAGTAACGAGGCGAGCGGAGCGGATACCGCGGTGGTTGGCGTCTCTCATGCCTCAGTCAGCTGGTAGATTCCAATTCATGAAAACCAGGATTGTTTCACTACTTGGCCGGCCGCTGCTCGGTGCTTGCGTGCTGCTTCTGCCGACCTTGTTGCTCGCACAAACGGCACGCTATCCGCTGGACTCAGCCCGAGGCCTTCGTCCCCACAACGTGGTCGCGGAGCCCGCGACGCTGCAGGGAAAGAAAGGGATCAAGGTTTTGGCGTCGCAGGAATCTGCGCCGCCCGGCTCGAACGTCGAAACGCTGCTGATCATCAACGACCTGGAGTTCAGCGACCGGCGGTATCGGAAAAATAGGCGCTGTTGTCTTACACCGCGCGTCGCCCGCGAATTGCAGGGCAGCGAGCCCCGGGTGGGCCGATTGTAGTTAGTGGTTTCGCGTTGTCTCCGATCGACGTCGCCCGGTTGGTCGATGTCGCAACTCGGCGGCAAATCGTCGCGGGCCGGGCGCGAACGATGCGCGCAACGACAGACTCCAACTGAACACGATGGCAAGACGCTGAATGAACTTCGGGCGTCGACCCATCAACCTTCCCGCAAGTGTTCAGGAGAATTCATGAAAATTTCCAAATCGTTCATCGCGACCGCTGTCATCGCAGTGCTGCCGCTGGTCGCTTTCGGCGGCGACAAAGACAAGACCCCGGCCCCCACGGGCACCGCTGCAAGCGCGCAATTCGACACGCTCGATGCCAACCGCGACGGGCGCATCTCGCGCGAAGAAGCGGCCATCGACTCGAAGATCGTGTTCTCGACCGCCGACAAGAATGGCGACGGATATCTCGACAACAGCGAGTATTCGAATCGCGACATGTCGAACGACAGCTCGATGCCCGAAAAGTCCCCCCAGTAATCCGGCAGGGCCTTGAATATGCCCGCGCACCCATTGGGTTGCGCGGGCTTCTTATTGTGCGCTGCGTGCGGAAGTGCACTGAAGGTACGCGGCCGACGTGAGACTATGCATTCATGACTGCGACCCTACGTACCGACTTCGACGCGTTCCTGTTTGCTCCAATCGGTGAGGACGCGAACGGAATGCCGGTGACGTTGCTCTCGGTGCTCGCGCGATTGGGCATCGATCCCTGGGAGGAGGCCGCTGATCTCGCTCATCTGCCGCTCGAACCAGCCCTGCAGAGACTGTCCTCACGGCTCGAAGCGATGCCCACTGGGCGGCCGGCAACCGCCGCAGACACCGTGAATATCGCCACGCGCCTGATTGCCCTGCTGCATCGTGCTCCGGCGCAGAAACCGTCGACGCCGGATCCGCTTCCGCCGCTGAAACTGGCCGAGCAATCCAAGGGCGTCAAATTCGCGATTTACTGCCTGATCGGAATAATCTTCCTGCTCGTGGGTCAATGGGCGATGTCAGACCACCTCGCGCCCGCGCCCATGGACACCAGTATCGTCCCCGACTATGCGGAAATAGTCAGGCGAGCGGTTCGCTATCGGACGCGGCAGCCGGCATGACGCCGTTGCCGCGATGACTGTGCAAGCGTCCAAGCGTGCGCTCGAGTCGGTGGAGCAACTTCTCCGCGGCGCCGTCGATCGCCTGGACAATCGTAGCGGCGTAATGAGTGACGGCGACCGGCTGATGCCCTTCGAGCCGCGCCTCCATCATGCAGCGCTTGTCGTCGCTTCCGCGTTTCGTCCCGTTCTCGTGTCCGAGATGCACTTCCACCCGCGTGATGTGAGAGCTGAATCGTGTCAGGGCATTCTCGACCGTGTCACGCACCGTGGCGGCCGCCGACTCATAGCCCTGGACGTTGTGGTCGGTATTGATTTGAATTTGCATCTTGTTTCTCGGATGAACGACACCTCAGCCTCGCACTCACTCCTTCGGCATTCAAGAACTGGACACACATGGCGGCTCCTTCCTACCGTCGTATAGGCCAGTCTCATGGCGGTGGGTAAACTACCTAAGAGGAGTCACCATGAGAAATTGGAATGCATGCGTGTTGCTCACGGCATGGCTTGTTAGTGGTTGTGCGACGCCGTCAGCGACAGCTCTGGATCCCAATGCGCAAAAGCCCATCCGCGCTTCGAAGATGTGACCGCTTCCGCGGCCTGCGTCAATCTCGCGTGCGGCGGCCGCAGTTCGGCCACAACGATCAGCCGGGAAAGCCCGGGCGATCCACGGATCTTGATACCGAGTTTCCTGCCAACCTGCGCCGCTACGTGAAGAGGCCCGCGCCGCGGGCGCGAAGCCGGTACTGGTGACGCCGCTGACCCGGCGCATGATCCGCCGCCCGTGCCCGGCATGGCGCAGCCGAAGCTGTCGTTCGACTACACACATCTCGGCGGCCATTGCGCGGATTACTTTGCGACGATGGTTGCGGCGGGGCTGGCGCTGGGCGTTCCGGACATCCGGCCACTGCTGATTCCCTGATCCAGCCGGATGCACCGGCGGCCCCGGCAAACGTACCAGTTCGTACATTAGGACAGGGAGGCGCGCGATATTTTTCAGGTAGCGCTCTCACTCACGCTTGCAGGCTTGACACTCACGTACTGGTTCGTACACTGCGATCAAGCTGCGGTGTGGACGACCTACAACGACTTCGATGTCCGTTGCCGTGGACGAAAAGACACACAAAAACGGGGGGCGATGAAATGACTATCCGTAAGCCGGGGGTTTCACAAGCGGCCTGGGTGTTCGCGTCGATTGCGAGCACGGCAGCACTCGGGCAGACCGCGCCAGAGCCTAACGCCGAGGCCGTCGAAGTCGATGAAATCATCGTGACCGGCTCGCGCATCGCGCGCTCCGACTTTTCCTCGACGAGCCCGATCGTGACGTACGGCGAGGAAGCCATCGCTCAGAGCGGCACCGTCAATATCGAACAGGCGATGAACCAGTTGCCGCAGTTCGTGCAGGGGCAGACGTCGAGCACGGTCGGCGCTGTGGCGCTCGCGGGACGCGCGTCGCTCAACCTGCGTGGTCTCGGTGAAACAAGAAATCTCGTGCTGCTCGACGGCCGGCGCCTGCCGCTGTCGAATGCGAATGCCGTCGTCGACGTCAACCTGATTCCGCAGTTCATCCTCTCGGGCGTCGAGACGATCACCGGCGGTGCTTCCGCGGTGTACGGCTCGGACGCGATGTCCGGTGTGGTCAATTTCAAGAGCATCGATCGACTTCGAAGGTCTGAAGCTCGATGTCCGCTCGGGAATGAGCGAGCAAGGCGACGGCAACACCACGGATGTCGGGCTCACCGCCGGATTCGACATTGCCGAAGACCGCGGCAACGTACTTCTCTCGATCGGGTATACCGATCGCGATGTGCTCTGGGGCAGGGACCGCGACTTCTACCAGCTCGGTGTGTTGTCCTCGTTCATCGGCACCGGTACCTACGTTCCCGCGCCGACCAACCTGCCTCAACAGGCGGTGGTCGACTCGGTGTTCGGCAGCCTACGGTGTCGCGCCCGGCGCGGTGCTCAACTCGCGCAGTCTTGGATTCAACGACAATGGCACCTTGTTTGGCCAGATCGGCGCGGTCAACTACGGAGGGCCGACCAGCGAATACTTCAGCACGGTAGGCGGTACCGTCAGGCAGCCGGTGACCTACCAGGAATTCGTCATCAATCCGATGAAGCGCAAATCGTTCTTCGGCAAGTTCGATTTCAAAGTCGCGGACTCGACCACCGCGTACGGTCAGTTCCTCTACAACAAGACCACGTCCACCGGCCAGGTCGGCTGGTCGCCCACGTTGTTCGTGGTGCCGACGATTCCCGCGACGAATCCGTTCATCCCCAACGATCTGCGGACGATCCTCGCGTCGCGTCCGACGCCGGGCGCGGATTTCACGCTCAACCATCGCTTCATGGGACTGGACACGCGCGAATTTCCAACCGACTTCACCACGGGGCAATACATCCTCGGAGTGCGCGGCGACCTGTCATTCAAGGACTGGCGCTGGGACATCTACGGTTCCTATGACACCACTGACGTCGTGGAGACGCAGGACAAGGCGCTGCTGAATTCGCGCATGCGCAATCTGCTGTACGCAGCCGATGGCGGCGCGTCGATCTGCGCCGGCGGTTTCAATCCGTTCGGTCTTGCGAACGCGAGCGGCATCTCTGCAGGCGTGCCGCGACTATATCGAGGTCGAGACACACGACTACACGCAACTTTCGCAAACGATTTTCGAAGCGAGCCTGACCGGCGGATTGTTCGCCATGCCCGCGGGCGATCTGCGCTTCGCATTGACGCTGGATAGCCGCGACAACGACTTCGAGTTCGACCCGGATCCGTCGCGCGAGAACCAGGACATCATCGGAACGTTGCAGACGTTTCCTGCGCAAGGTTCGACGAATGTGAAGGAAATCGCGCTGGAGTTCCTCGTGCCGCTGCTGGCCGACAAGACCGGCGCGCAACGCCTGGAACTCAACCTGGGCGTGCAGAAGCTCCGACTATGAAACCGCCGGTCGTGTCGAAACCTACAAGGCAGATGGCCTCTGGGAGCCGTTCAAAGGATTCACGTTCCGCGGCGGGTTCGAGCACGCGATTCGCGCGCCTAACATCGGTGAGCTGTACAACCAGGTCGGTGCGCAGGCGCAGATCGGTTCGCCGCCCGGACAGGGCGATCCCTGCGACGTGCGATCGACGGCAAGAACTGGAGCGAATGGCGTATCGGTCCGAAACCTGTGCGCCGCCACCGGAGTTCCGGGCGCCGATCGTCGATACCTATCAATACACAACGGTCGCCATCGGCGTCATCAACAGCGGCAACGTCGGACCTGACACCGGAAGAAGCGGACACGCTCACCTTCGGCTTCGTTTTCAAGCCCGAGTTTGACAGCTCGTTGTTCTCGAATCTGTCGCTGTCGGTCGACTGGTACGACATCGACATCAGCAACGTGATCGCGCCGATTGCCGGCGGCACCGCATTGAGCAAGTGCTACAACCTCGACGGCACCAATCCGACCTACGACCCGGCCAATCCGTTCTGCGCCGCTCTGCGCCGCAATCCGACGACCGGTGGTGTCGACACGGTCGCGGCGCCGTATCTGAACCTGGGCGGGCTGCACACGACCGGCGTGGACGCTCAGATCGACTGGAAGATTCCCGCCGGCCCCGGCAGCTTCGACATCAACATCCTGGCCAACTTCACCGACTCCTTCGAAACACAGTTGCTCGTGGGTTCGGCGTGGCAGGAATTTGCGGGCACGATCGATGGCACGCAGAACGGCGGCATCCCGATTCCGGACTGGAAGACGCTGACGTCACTGACCTATCGGCTGCCGAATTTCGAAGGCGGTGTGCGGTGGCGCCACCTGCCCGAGATGGACGACGTCACTTCTGTGACACGGCCCGCGAGCCCGGCGCCCGGCGTGCCTGCCTACGACCTGTTCGATGTCACGCTGCTCTACAAATTCAACGACAAGATCCTGGTCCGCGGCGGAGTCAACAACGTGACCGACGAGGAACCGCCCATCGTGGGTGGCACCATCGGCCAGACGCAGCCCGGCACCTACGACATCCTGGGCCGCTACTACTACCTAGGCCTGCAACTCGGGTTCTAACTATCAAATTGATAAGTACAAGGTGACCATCGAGGCGATTCATCATGTGAACATTCGGGCGCCAGCCACGGACATCGCGAGCCTCCGGCAGTTCTACTGCGAAATAGTGGGGCTTCGCGAGGGTTGGCGTCCGCCGTTCGAATCGCGCGGCCATTGGTTGTACGCGGGCCCGCACCCCGTCGTGCACCTGGTGGAAGGCGATGATGATGTGGGTAGGGCATCGGGAGGCGTCGACCATGTCGCCTTCCGATGCTCCGATCTCGCGCCGATGATCGAGCGGCTCCGAACCAGGGGAATCGACTTTCAGCTGTCGCGCGTGCCTTCCCTCGGTGATCAGCAGCTGCTGATTCGAGACCCGCTCGGCATCGGTGTCGAGCTGACCATGACTGAACCGGGAGCGGCCGGATGCTGAGCTGTATCTCCACCATCTCCGTCAATGGCGCGCTTCGCGTGAAGCTGCGCGCCATCGCCGACGCAGGGTTCGAGCACGTCGAGATTTTCGAGAGCGACCTGCTGGCTTCGCCAGAGTCCATTCCCGTGATTGGCGCGATGATGCGCGACCTCGGCCTCACCTGCGTGGCGTTCCAGCCATTTCGCGATTTCGAAGGAATGCCGTCGAACCTGCGCGCCCGCGTGTTCGATCGCGCCGAGCGCAAATTCGACCTGCTGCAGGAGCTGGGCACCGATCTCATGTTGGTGAGTTCGAATGTCTCGCCCGACTCGCTTGGCGATCGTGGCCGGATCGTCGCGGACTTCCATGAACTCGGCGAACGCGCCGCCGCGCGCGGTCTGCGTATCGGCTTCGAGGCGTTGGCCTGGGGCCGGCACATCAACGATCACCGCCAGGCCTGGGAAATCGTGCGGCAGGTGAATCATCCAGCCGTGGGGCTGGCGCTCGATGCGTTCAGCTCGCTCGCGCCCGGAATTCCCATCGACAGCCTGAAGGCGATCGATCCCGCCAAACTATTCCACGTGCAGATCTCCGACGCACCGAAGCTTGCGATGGATCCGCTGTCCTGGAGCCGCCATTTTCGCTGCATGCCCGGGCAGGGCGAATTGCCACTCGTCGAATATGTCGGCGCGCTGAAACAGCGAGGATACGACGGGGTATTGTCCCTCGAGATCTTCAACGACCGCTTTCGTGCAGGATCCACCGCCGAAGTCGCACTCGATGGGATGCGCTCCATCGAATATCTGTTGGAGCAGGTCGAAGGTGCGCCGGATGCGCGAACGGTTTGCAAGGGAGTCGAGTTCATCGAGTTCTGCGCAAGCGAGGAAGAGGCGCAGCAGCTCGGGCAGATGCTGCGCACGCTGGGCTTCGTTCCCACGCACCGGCACGTTCGCAAGGCAGTCACCCGCTGGCGCCAGAGCGACATCAACATCGTCGTCAATTGCGAGCCGGAGGGTTTTGCGCACACCTTCGACACGGTGCACGGCGCGTCAGTGTGCGCGATCGGCCTGCGCGTCGCGGATCCCGACGCGGCGCTGCGCCGCGCGGAGCGGCTGCAGGTCCAGAGCTTTTCGCAACCGGTGGGTCCCGGCGAATATGAAATCCCGGCGCTCCGCGGTGTGGGCGGCAGCCTCATCTACTTCATGAAGGAGTCCGAAGCCCCTTCGATCTGGCGCACCGAGTTCGAGGAGTTGCCGCGCGACCCGGCGTTCGTCGATGCGGGCTTGAGGCACATCGATCATTTTTCCCAGAGCATGCAGTACGAGGAGATGCTCTCGTGGCTGCTGTACTACGTGATGCTGCTGCAGGTCGACAAGAGTGCGGCAATCGAGATCGCCGATCCGGTGGGGCTCGTGCAAAGCCAGGCCATCCATTCGCGCGATCGTCGCTTTCGCATATTGCTGAACAGTTCCGCAGCGGGACAGACACTCGTGGATCGCTTCCTGCATTCCTATGGCGGCGCCGGCGTGCAACACGTGTCGTTTGCGACTGAGGACATCTTTGCCACGGCCGCGCGGCTGCGCGAACTCGGCATGGATTCACTGCCGATCCCCGAGAACTACTACTACGATCTCGGCGCGCGATTCGGCCTCGAGGATGCGGTTCTCTCGCGGCTGGCGGAGTTCAACATCCTGTACGACGAGGACGAGCGGGGTACCTACCATCACGTGTATACGCGTGCGTTCGCGAAGCGATTCTTCTTCGAAGTGGTGCAGCGGCGCGAATACGACGGGTATGGCGCCCGGGATACCTCGATCCGCCTGGCGGCGCAGTCACGCTTCCGGAACCTCAAACCCGGGACCGACCTGCCGCCGCTGCACGCGTGAGTGATTTTCCGCTGACGGCGGATGGTGTACTGTCGCGTCCGAAATGGAGGAATCGCGGATGGCGAGTCGAAAGAAGAAAAAGGGCCAGCCAAAGGCCCGTGACGAGTTTGCCAACGACGCCGAACGCTCAAAGGCCGACATCCTGGCGGTGGCGACCGAAGAGTTCGCCACCTTTGGCCTGAGCGGCGCTCGTGTCGATGCGATTGCCAAGCGCACGCGCACGTCCAAGCGAATGATCTATTACTACTTCAAGGGCAAGGAAGGCCTCTACCGGGCTGTCCTCGAGAAGGCGTATTCGGAGATCCGTTCGATCGACAGCCAGGTGGGCATCGAGGATGCCGAACCGGTTGAAGCCATCCGCAAGATCGTCGAAATCACTTTCGACTACGACGAAACCCATCCGTACTTCATCAGCCTGGTGGCCGTCGAGAACGTGCACCGCGGGCGCAACATCGCGAAACTGCCGTCGATCAAGCAGAGCGGTGCCACCATCATTCGCGTGCTTACCTCGATACTGGAGCGCGGCGCGAAGCAGGGCGTGTTCCGCGACGGTGTGAACGCGATCGACCTGCACCTGTTCATCAGCGCGTTCTGCGTGTTTCGTGTGTCGAACCGCTTCACGTTTGGAAAAATCTTCGACTGCGATCTGTCGGATGCGACGGTGCGCGCGCGGCACAAGAAGATTTTCACGGAAGCTGTGCTGCGCTACCTCGAACCTAAGAAATAGTCAGCCGGCCTGCCGATACGCGCTCGCGGCCAGAAAGCTGCGCGCGGTTTCGATGCACAGCCTCGCGTACTGCTCCGCGCCCAGAGATTCGAGCTTGGCGACATTGGGAATCTCGATCGACAGGGGAACTTGCAGGCAGGCGTCCGAGGATCGAGGCGACGTCGATACCACCCTCACCCAGATACAGCCGCTCCGCGCGGCCGATGCGGATCAAGTCTTCGCGTTCGGTGGAGTAGCTCGCCGGCGCATCGCTGATCTGCGCGAAGTGAAACCATTCGCGCGGGCAGTGAGCTCAGTTTTTCGAGCTCGGCATGGCATCGATCGAAATGCAGCGTGTCGACGACGATGCCCGCATTCGGACGGCGCGCTTCCTTGACGATGGAGGCTGCCTCGTCGAGCGTACGGACGCCCGACCAGGTGACGAACTCGAGGTCGACCGTCAGGCCAAACGGTTCCGCGAGTGCGCAGAGCTCGGAAAAGAAATCGAGGATGTACGGCCGGTCATCGCACCATGCGCTGCTCAGGACGTGGCGTCCGCCGAGCTCGGCGGCCGCTTCGAGCGCATGCAGATAACTCCGCGGCGTCACTTCCTTGATGATGCGTGCAACTTCGATATCGAGCAGCCCCACGCCGGTGGCAGTCAGTGCCGTCTTGGTGCGAGCGAGCAGCGCGCGATCGGTCCCGAGGGGATAGAGCGGTTCGTTCGGAGCACCCACGGGAATCGGCCGCAGACTGACAAACCGGTATCCCGCGCGCGCAGCGGTTTCGACGAGCTGTGGTGGCGGCACGCTGAGCATCGTCAGGTGTGCGAGAGAGAACGGCGTATTCATGCGCTCACTCCAAGTGGCAGTCCCGCCGCCGCGACATAGCCATACAACTCTTCATTGGGGACCGCTGTCGCGAGGACCTCGCGTGCCTCAAACAGTTTGCTCAAGTCGATGCCGGTGTTGAGTCCCATGGACTCGAGCATGAAGACGAGGTCTTCGGTGACGATGTTGCCGGTGGCGCCGGGCGCGAACGGACAGCCGCCGATTCCGGCCATCGAACTGTCGAAGGTGTGCACGTCGACCTCGAGCCCCGCAACGACATTGGCGAGCCCGAGCCCACGCGTGTTGTGCAGGTGCAGCCCGGCAAACTTCTGCTCGCCGATGACCGCGCGCACCCGGACGACGAGGTCACGCACCTGCGCGGGGTTCGCGTAGCCCACGGAATCGGCGAGGCCAATCTCATCGCAGCCCGCTTCGCAGAGCTGTTCCGCGAGCCTCACCACCGTGTCGGCCGGCACGTCGCCTTCGTAGGTGCAGCCAAACGCGGTCGAGAGCCCGCCTTCGAGTTTCGGGCGCGATGCGGCGGGCTGCCAACGCAGTCGCTCCGCGATCCTGCGAACTTCGTCGAACATCTGCGCGTGCGAACGTCGGACGTTTTTGAGACTGTGAGTTTCCGAGGCAGAAAACGGGATGGTCAGTTTGTGGACGCCGGATCGGATGGCGTCTTCCGCGCCGCGCAGGTTTGGCACGAGCACAGCGACGGTCAGATTGGGAATGGTGAGCGCGTGCGCCACGACTTCGGCGGTGTCGGCGAGTTGTGGCAGTACCTGGGCGGGAACGAAACTGCCGACTTCGATCTCTCGCAACCCGCTCGCCGCCAACGCCGAGATCCACGCCTTCTTCGCCGGAAGCGGCATGATGGACTTGATGCTTTGCAGGCCGTCGCGCGGGCCCACTTCGCTGATGAGGATGTCGCGCCCCATTTCCTGCTAGTCCGTGGCCGCGTGTTCAAGCGCACTATCGGGCGCGTAGATGTCGAGAATGTTCCAGTGCCCGGTGGTCGGCGTTGGGTTGTTCTTCATGGGCACGTCAAGCAGGTAGGGCTTGCCGGACGCCAGCGCGCGGCGCAGCGCAGGCGCGAGATCGGCGGCGGATTTGAGCCGTTCGCCTTCGCATCCATAGGCGCGGGCGATTTCCGCATAGTTAGGCTTCTGCGCGTCCCAGCCGGTGGTCTCCGCCGGAAACAACGTGCCGTGAGTGAGTCCGTACGCCGCCTTCTGCAGCCCGGCGATGGTCCCGTAGGCATTGTTGTTCATGACCAGCCAGATGATTGCGAGTCCCTGCTCGACCGCGGTCGCGAGCGCAGATGGGTTCTGGCCGAATCCGCCATCGCCGACCAGCGACAACACCACTCGCTGCGGCGCTGCGATCTTCGCCCCGATGGCCGCGGGCGGACCGAAGCCCATGGTTGCGAATCCACCGGGCGTCAGCACGCTGCCAGGCGTGTACACCGGGAACTGCTGGCCGACGCCATTCTTGTTCCAGCCAACGTCGGTGGTGATGATGGCGTCGCGCGGCAACTGCGCACGCACTTCGGCGAGGATGCGCTCGGGCATCATCGGGAATGCATCTGAAGTGGCCATGACCTGATTGCTTGCCGCGAACTCGCGGCGGAATTTCGCAATCGTGTCGGTGATCCTTGCCGCCTTGCGAGGTGCCGGATACATCTCGCGCGCCACCACGTTGAGGACCTGCAGCGACTGCTTGAGATCGGCGATGGCCCCGATCTCGGTGACGAAGTTTCTGCCGATTTCGGCAGGTTCGATGTCGATGTGGATGAGACGCGTCGGCGGAATGTTGAACGTGTAGTCGCGATACCAGGAACTGCAGTCGGCTTCCTTGAAGCGCGTGCCTAACCCAAGCACCCAGTCGGCCGCGAGGCAGGTGTCGTTGACCAGCTTGGTGCCCCAGAAGCCGCTCATGCCGAGCAACAACGGGTGATCGTCGGGCAGCGCGCCCTTGCCCATGAGGCTGTGCGCAACCGGAATCCCGAGGTGATCGACGAATGCGCGCAGTTCCTCGCAGGCATCGGCCAGCACCACGCCGCCGCCGACATATATAAGAGGCTCGCGCGCCTCCGCCATCCTGATGACGATTTCGCGCGCGGTCGAAATGTCGAGTGAAGGTTTGCGCAGGTTGCGAGTGTTCGCTTCGAGTCGCGTGAACAGCGTCGAGTCCACTTCGGCCGAAAACACGTCCATGGGAACGTCGACCAGCACCGGCCCCGGCTGCCCGCTTTCCGCGAGCAGGAAGGCCTTGTCGATGATCTCCGCAAAGAGATTCGGATCGTCGACGCGCCAGGCGCGCTTGACGAAGGGCCGATAGATTTCGTGCTGCGCGCCGTCGGCGTGCAGGTTCACTTCCTGGTGTGGGTGCTTGCCGAAGTAGTGAGAGGGCACGTCGCCGGCGATCACCACCATCGGAATGCAGTCGAGGGCCGCGTTGGCGACACCGGTCGCGGCATTGGTGAGCCCGGGGCCAAGATGCGTGAGCACCACCGACGCCTTGCGGGTGACGCGCGCGTAGCCATCGGCCGCGTGCGCGGCAACCTGCTCGTGGCGCACGTTGATGAAGTCGATCGAACTCGACGCCATCGCCGAGAGCACGGCAATGTTGGTGTGGCCGCACAACCCGAATACGTGGCGTACGCCGCGTTTCTCGAGGTAGCGCACCAGGTGATTCGCAACGGTGTCTTTCATCACATCGTCTCGGTGTTGTAGAACTCGCCAAACAATTCCTGGTCGGACGGGCGGTCTTCGGGAATCGGGCGGCTCACCCAGGTGGTCTGCATGAAATGTTTGAGATGAATGTTTTCGTTGGTGATGTTCCCGCCCCAGATGCCGCACCCCAGGCTCGAGGTCATGGGCATCCCATTGGTGAAGGAACCGGCGTTGGCCTTCGACTGTGGTTGCCGCACCATCATCCGGCTCACCGGCGCGACTCGCGCGAGGCGATCGATGTGCTCGTCGTTGTGCGAATAGATTCCGCACGAGTGCCCCTTTCCGCCGACCTCGTAGATCTGGCGCACCTTGTCGAGCGCCTCATCGAATCCCTCGTATCGATATACCGCGAGCAGCGTGGTCAGTTTTTCGCGCGAGTAGTTATGCCGCGGCCCGATTGCGTCGTTCTCGACGATGATGAATTTGTCGATCCACCGGAATCAGGAACGCCGCCGCGTGGGCGATCGCCTGCGGAGGACAGGCGACGGTCTCCGGTCGCCGATGGCCGTGCTCATCCCACATCACCTTTTCGATGGCATCCGCCTGCGCCTTGTCGGCGAGGAAGCCGCCTTCCTTGACCAGTGCCGCCACGAATGCGTCGTAGATGCGCGAGTCGATGAGAATGTTGCCGTCGGCCGAACAACCCGACCCGAAGTCCGAAGTCTTCGACATGCGCGTGTTGCGCGCGGCGATGTCGATGTCCGCGGTTTCGTCGATCACCATGGTCGAGTTGCCGGCGCCGACGCCGTACGCGGGGCGACCTGAGCTGTAGGCGGCGCGCACCATCGGTTGTCCGCCGGTGGCGAGCGTGAGATCGCAGTTGGCCATGAGGTACTGCGTGAGCGCCACGCTCGGATTTTCGATGCACTGGAAAAGATCCGCAGGTGCTCCCTGGCGACTGATCGCTTCGCGCATGACGCGCACCATCTCGAAGGTGGTGCGCTTCGAGCGCGGGTGTGGGGAGAAAATCACCGCATCCAGGCATTTCAGCGCATAGATGCCGGTATACGGCGGCGTGAGTTCCGGGTTGGTGGTCGGCACGAGCGAGGCGATCACACCGGCCGGCTTTGCGTATTTGACGAGTCCGCGTTCCGGACTCGATTCAATTATCCCCGTGCTCTTCTGTCGCAGGGCATCGCGCAGCACACCGAGAATTTTCATGCGCTTCGATTTGCGCCCCTCGGGATCTCCGAGCCGGCTCTCCTCGATACTCATGGCGACGATGCGGTTGAAAGTCTTCTCGTTCGCCGTCGCCCAGCCGAGTGCCTGGCACAGGCGGTCGATGCGCGCCTGGTCGTAACCGGCCACCTCGCTCATGGCGGCGCGCGCCCGCGTGATCATCGTGTCCAGTTCTGAATTCATCTGTGCCCACCCACCAGTTCGTACAGTCTAAGGCATATGAACCATCTGGTACATATGGAACCGGTGGCTCAATGGGTGGGATTTCGCTGAATCAGGGCTACTGCCGCGCGCAGCGCGAGCAGGTAACTATCGATGCCGAAACCACAGATCTGGCCCTTGGCAATAGGGGCAATGACCGAGTGGGTGCGGAACGCTTCGCGCGCATGGATGTTGGACATGTGCACTTCGACGATGGGTATGGTGAGCATGGCCAGCGCATCGCGCAGGCCGTAGCTGTAGTGCGTCCATGCGCCGGCGTTGATCAGCACCGCGGACATATTCTTTTCGATGACCTCGCGGTGAATGCGCTCGCAGACTTCCGCCTCGCTGTTGGTCTGGAAACACTCGAGCCCGGTGCCGAGCTCTTTCGCAAGCGCCTTCAACGATTCATCGATCTCGGCAAGCGTCGTGGTGCCGTACACGCTCGCCTCGCGCTTGCCGAACATGTTCAGGTTGATGCCATGGAGTACGAGAATACGCATCGGGTCACGCGGTGGCGGTAGCTAGTCGGGAATGGAAGCGGCGAAGCATGCGGGGGATGTCCGGCTCCACCTCGAAGAACAGCTTGAATGCCAAGGCGGCCTGGAACACCGCCATGCCACCGCCATCGAGCGTGCGGCAACCCTGTTTGCGGGCGGCGACCACCAGCTCCGTCAGCAGCGGCACGTAAACGATCTCCGACACCCAAAGCGGGGGTCGCAGTGTTTCGGCGGGCACCGGCATGCCTGGATACTTGCGCATGCCGGTCGGAGTCGCGTGGATGAGGCCGTCCGCGTTCGCCAGCGCGGCCGGCAGGTCACGGCACAGGCCGATATTGCGATCCGGAAAAAGTTCGGACAGCCGCTGCGCCAGCGCGGCGCTTCGTAAGCCATCCGTGTCGTGCACGGTCAGCTCGCGCGATCCCATTTTCAACATGGCGTAGCCCACCGCCGCGCCGGCGCCGCCGGCGCCGACCAGCACCACGTGGTCGGTCTTCACATCGGACATGTCCCGCCGGAAGCTCTCCGCGAAACCCCACCAGTCCGTGTTGTGTCCGATTCGCCTGCCATTGCGGAACAGCACGGTATTTACCGAGTGAAGCGCGCGCGCTTCCGGCGCCAGTTCATCCAGCAGCGGGATCACGGCCTGTTTGGACGGGTAGGTGATGTTCAGACCGGCGAAGCCGCGCTGCTCGGCTTCCTCGAGCAACGCCGGCAGGCGTTCGGCGCCACCCTGCATGAGGTCGAAGTCCAGCAGCTCATAGCTGATCTGCAGGTCTAACGCCTTGCCTTCATCCACGTGCATCGAGGGACTGGAGGAGTGCTGAATCCCCGCGCCGACGAGGCCCACCTGAAATCGATTGTTCTGGTCAGCGTGCATTGAATTCGACCCGTCGAACATCGCCGACCACGAACACATAGGAAAACACGCCGAGCAGCGCGACGATTCCGATGAACGCCAGTGCCCACACAAACGAGCCCGTCGCGCCGACGATGAAACCGACCACGAGTGGCGTCACGATGCCCGCGAGGTTGGCGCAAAGATTGAATACGCCTGCGGAGAGGCCCATGAGCTCTTTCGGCGCAACGTCAGTGAGCAGCGTCCATCCGAGGTTGCACATTCCCTGCCCAAAGAACGCGACCGACATGATCGCGATGACCAGTGTATCGCCCGTCACGAAATTCGCGATTACGATGGTTGAGGCTAGCAACAGTCCAGTGATGATCGGCAACTTGCGCGCGATGTTTGCCGATCCCGTGTGTCTTAGCAGCAGGTCCGAGCAAACGCCGCCGGTCAGCACGCCGACACATGCGGCAATGAACGGCAGAATGGTGAAGAAACCGACTTTGATCCATCCCATCTGGCGTTCGGTGGCGAGGTAGGTCGGAAACCAGGTGAGAAAAAACACCAGCGTCGAATTGCTCGCGAACTGCCCGATCGACGCGCCCAGGATCTGCCGCTGGCGTAGCAGAAACGAGATGTGACGCCACTCGAAGCGCACGCCCGACCCACTTCCGACGCCACCGCCCGCGACGATGTAGTCGCGCTCGGCCTGATTTGCGCGGCTCTCGTGAGGGTCGCGATAGAACGCATACCACACGAAGCCGAACAGGATTCCCGCCGCGCCGACGATGATGAGCAACGCGCGCCAGCCGAAGGCTGCGGCAATCCAGAACAGCACAGGGCTCAGGAAGGCGAGACCGAAATACTGGCCGACCGAATAGACGCCCGTGGCCCTGGCGCGTTCTGCCTGCGGGAACCAGGTGCCGAGCACGCGACTGTTGGAGGGAAACGCGGGTGCCTCAGCCACACCGAGACCCATGCGGCAGGCAATCAGTGTCCACAGATTGGTCGTGAAGCCCTGGAGCAGGGTGAATGCGGACCAGATCGTCACCGAAAAGAAATAGGTGAGCCGGACGCCGAACCGATCCAGCAGGATTCCGCCGGGAATCTGCGCGGCGGCATAAGTCCAGGAGAACGCGGAAAACACGATGCCCATCGCCACCGCATCCAGGCCAAGTTCGCGGGTCATGAACGGCGCGGCGACGCTGAGCACGGTTCGGTCGAGGTAGTTGATCAGCGTTCCTGCGGTCAGCAGCGCAAGAATGTAGAAACGCGCACGGGTGCGCGGAGCCGCGGCCGTATTTTGTTCAACGATGACCGGACAGGCTTCCTGCGATGCGCGTACCAACAGCGTGCTCCCCCGTTTTCATTGTGTTAACGAACCAGTACGTGCATAGTAATTGAAGTGACCGTTTCCGCAAACACGAGAGCGCTCGTAAGCTGGATTTTGCCGCGTTTGGTGATGTTGATGCGGGTGCTGGCCGCGCCGATGGTCGCGAATCCGAATCCTGAATCACCGCCTGCGCGATGACACGCATCGCCAGCCTGCAGGCGCTGCACGCGACGATCGAATTCTTCAACCGGGAGCTTCCGACCCGGCCGTAATGCGACGCATCAAGCGGAAAAGAGTTGCGGGCAAGCGCGGCTCTGGAAGCAGGCATACCATTGCCGGCATGCATCGCCCGATCCACAAACTGCTATGCAGCCTGCTTGCGGTGCTGGTGGTGGCGGCTGCCTCGCAGGCGGTCGCTGGCGACGTCCCGCACTACGGCTCCCCGCCGCGAGCGAGTTATCCGCAAACTCGCCATTCATATGGCAATTCGGGCTACAGCCACTATCGCGGCAGCTATCCCGATGCGCGGCTATTCCACCTACCACCTGCCGCATGGCTACTACTCCGCTCGCTACTACGGTTCGCCTTACTACTACCATGGTGGCTCGTGGTATCGCCCGTATGGCCCGCGCTACGTGGTCGTCGCGCCGCCGATTGGCATCGGCATCAGCGTGCTGCCGCCGTACTACTCCACGGTCTGGTTTGGCGGCTCGCCTTACTACTACGCCGACGACACTTACTACACGTACCGGCCCGAGCGGCGCGAATACGTGGTGACCGAGCCGCCGCGCGGCGAAGTCAGGGTTGAACCGGCGCAGGCGGCAGCGATGAGGTCTTCGTCTATCCGAAGGACGGGCAGAGCGAGGAGCAGCAGGCCACCGACCGCGATGAGTGCCATCGATGGGCAGTGGACCGCACCGGCTTCGACCCCACGCGGCCTGCGGGCAACGTGGCGGAAACGGACATGACCTCGAAGCGGGCGGACTATCGGCGCGCCGAAGCCGCCTGTCTCGAAGGCCGGGGCTACACCGTTCGATAGAATCGCTACACTCCGCGCAGCGAAGCGGAGTGAGCATGGCCGGCGTCGAATCCACATTCTCCTTGTTGTTAGTGTGTCCCGACCGCAAGGGCATCGTCGCGGCGGTCGCGGGATTTCTCTCCGATCACGACGCCTCCATCGTCGAGGCCAAACAATTCAACGATCAGCTCACGCGGCGTTTTTACATGCGCGCGGTGTTCACGTCGGTGGGTCCGAAGTTCGTAAGTATCGAACAACTGCGTGCGGAGTTCGCGAAGCTCGCGAACGGCTACGACATGACCTGGCAGATCGAAGACACGGCGCGGCGCATTCGCGTGCTGATCGCGGTGTCGAAGTTGGGGCACTGCCTGCATGACCTGCTGCATCGCTGGCGCTCGGGGGTGTTGCCGGCCGACATCGTGGGCGTCGTGTCCAATCACGAGGATCTGCGTGGACTCGTCGAATGGCACCAGATTCCTTTCCACTATCTGCCGGTCACCGCGGATACGCGGCCGCAGCAGGAAGCCGCTCTGCTTGCGCTGTTCTCACGCTACCAGGCGGACCTTCTGGTGCTGGCGCGCTACATGCAGATCCTGTCGAACGACATGTGCCGCTCGCTCGCCGGACGCTGCATCAACATTCATCATTCGTTCCTGCCGAGCTTCAAGGGCGCGCGGCCTTACCACCAGGCCTACGAACGCGGCGTGAAGATCATCGGCGCCACCGCGCACTACGTCACGCCCGATCTCGACGAGGGTCCGATCATCGAGCAGGCGGTGGAGCGAGTCGGCCATGAGCACACACCCGAGCGCTTCCAGGAGATCGGCCGGGATCTCGAAGCGATCGTGCTGGCGCGCGCGGTGCGCTGGCATGCCGAGCGGCGCATCCTGCTCGACGGCCAGCGCAGCGTGATTCTCAGTTGACGGTGATCTCGGGCACTCCGCCTTCAGGCAGCTCGGCATCCATGTTCCAGATGTCCTTCTGCATTCGCCAGCCATCCGCGGTACGGTGCCACACTGCGATGTACTTGCCGGTCGCCATCGGCATGGACTCGGCGCTCCAGGTTCCGGAGCGCCAGGCCCAGTCGCCGCCGACACCACTGGAATCACTGTTGATGCTGATCCTCGCCCAATGCTTCTCGATGTCGCTGACGAAATAGGCGCGAATGGCATCCCGGCCGCTGACTTCTGTGGCTCCGGGCGGAAGGAGCTGCGCATCTTCGGTGTAGAGCGCGGCAAGAGCGTCCGCGTCCTTGTCGTTGTATGCCTTCTCAAAGCCTGCCGCGGTAGTGGCCAGGGCTGCCGTATCGGCGGTCACGTCGGGAACGGGAGCGGGGGATTGTCGGTTTGCAGGCCGCGAGGCCAAACGCGCACACCACCGCGAGAAATAAACGCGTGGAATTCTTGCAGTTCATAGGACCCCCCGAGTCGTTAGATCGTGCGGAAAGTCTCGATGCGCCCGAGCATCGCGCGATCACCCGTGCGGACGCAAGCAGCGATCCGGTACACTCGCGTAGTCGCGCAATCGTCGAGAAAAATAATGAAAACAAGGCGCCTGACGTCTTTGAGTCGACGCAACATGCTCCGGGGCCTTACAACTTTGCCCGTGTTTCTCGCCCGGGCCCTGGCGGCAGGACTCACCAACGCTTTCGCAGCAATTCTCCCGCGTGCCGGCCCGCCCAGCCTCGGCGGATCAGGTGCTGAATGTCATGGACTTCGAGGCGCTGGCGCGTGACGCGCTTGCCCCCGCGCACTTTGGCTACATCGCCACCGGCGCCGACGACGATCGCACGGTCGCGCGCAACCATGAGGCGTTCTCCGACTACGAGATCCGCGCGCGCCGCTTCAACGACCTGCGACACCTGACCACCGCGCTATCGGTTTTCGGCACGCCCTGGTCGAGTCCGCTCTACACATCCGCGGTTTCCTCGATGCGCGCGTTCCATCCCGAGGCCGAGATCGCCGTGGCGCGCGCCGCGAAGAGCCGGTCGGCGCAATTCATGTTGTCCACGGGCGCATCGTCCGGCACGGAGGAAGTCATGGCGGCGCGCGGCGCCCCGATCTGGCAACAGCTTTACGCGACGGATGATTTCTCGGTGACGCAAGGAGTCGTGCGCCGCGCGGAGAAAGCCGGATGTACGGCCATCGTGCTGACAGTGGACTCGCCCGGAGCGCGCAATGTCGAGACACTCAAGCGCGCGACGCTCACTGACAATCGTGAGTGCAGCGCCTGCCATACGCCCACCAGCCGCCTGATGTGGCGGCGCGCTCCGTTGTTTGCCGGCCTCGATGTCTCGCGTGTCACCAGCATTTCGCCGCCGGATCTCACGCCGGCCTTTCTCGACCGACTGCGCGGAATCGTGAAAGGCAGGCTTCTGGTCAAGGGCATCGTCACCGGAGAAGACGCTGCGATCGCGATCGAGCACGGCGCCGACGGTCTTGTCGTGTCCAACCACGGCGGTCGCAACGAAGAGACGCTTGCGCGCCTCGTTCGACTGTCTGCCCGAAGTGGTTGCGGCGGCGCGCGGCCGTGTCCCGGTGTTTCTCGACGGTGGTATCCGGCGCGGCACTGACATCTTCAAGGCGTTGGCGCTTGGCGCCACGGCGGTTGGCATCGGCCGGCCGCAGGCGTGGGGTCTCGCGGCGTTTGGTCAGCCCGGTGTCGAAGCGGTCATCGACATCCTCAATACCGAACTGACCAACATCATGCGCCAGGCAGGTACGCCCACGGTTGCGAGCATCACGCGCGAGCACGTGCTGCGTGCGCGGCGCGGCTGACGCACGCCAGCGCCTGCGCCCGGCTATCTACCAGATGTATGCCCGTGCACACTGACCCTGGTATCCCGGCGACGATGACCCGCACGCGATCGCTCGCGTGTATGCTCCTGCTGTCACTCTCATGTAGCCTTGGGCGCTTGTGCTCAGCTGCAACCGCGCGCCGAACTGCCAATGGAATCAGCAACCCCGACCTCGAGCACCACGCTCCTCGACCGCACGTTTGCGGCCGCCGAAGCCAGTCATCCGGGCCAGTCGGGATTCCGGTTGCTGGTCGAGGGCACCGAGGCCTTCGTCGCGCGCATGCAGAGCGCCCGCATGGCCGAGCGCAGCATCGACGTGCAGACCTACATCTGGCACGCCGATCTCACCGGCAAGTTCCTCGCCTGGCAGTTGCTCGACTCGGCGGACCGCGGCGTGAAGGTGCGGCTGCTGATCGACGACATGGACGCGCGCGCGAAGAGCGAGCACTTCGCCGCGCTCTCCACGCACCCCAACATCGAAGTGCGCGTCTTCAATCCGTTCGCGTCGCGCGACGGCACGCTGAGCCTGGTCAGCGAGGGGGCGCGCAACTTCAAGCGCATCAATCGCCGCATGCACAACAAGACCTGGATCGCCGACAACCGCTTCGCGATCGTGGGCGGCCGCAATCTCGGCGACGAATACTTCGGCGCGAGCGACGAGGTGAATTTCGTCGATCTCGATTTCGGCATGGTCGGCCCGGTGGTGCGCGACGTGTCGGCGTCGTTCGACCGTTACTGGAACTCGCCGTCCGCCTATCCGCTCGAGCTGCTGCACGCCGACGGCATCGATCCGAAAGCGCTGGGGAAGCTGCGCCACTACCTCGCCAACGAGTCGCTCGAAACGAAGGACAGCCGCTATGCACAGCGCGCTGCGCGACGACGCCGCCCTTGCAGCGCCTCGCATCGGGCGCGGTGCCCATGGAGTGGTCGGGCGTCTACAAATTCATCGCCGACGATCCGCTCAAGGTCACGATGGAAAAGCGCGACTCGCGACGCGCGGCCGTGAGCACCGTGTTGCTGGATGCCATGGGTGGCGCGCAATCGGCGCTCGACATCATCTCTCCGTACTTCGTTCCCGGCGGCAAAGGCAGCAAGGCGCTCATCGGCGCCGCTCAATCCGGCAAGCAGGTGAAGATCCTCACGAACTCGCTCGCCGCCAATGACGTCGCGGCGGTGCATGGCGGCTACTCGCGTCATCGCCCGAAGCTCCTCAAGAACGGCGTGCAGCTCTGGGAGCTGAAGCCGCTCGCGGGCGGCGCGACCGACAAGAGCCTGTTCGGATCGTCCGGCGCCAGCCTGCACACCAAGGCCCTGTCGATCGACCAGAAGACGCTGTTCGTCGGCAGCTACAACCTCGATCCGCGCTCGACCTGGCTCAACTGCGAACAGGGCGTGCTGGTCGAAAGTCCCGTGCTGACCGCGCAGTTCCGCTCGATCTTCGAAGCGCAGACCGCGGGTTCGCGCGCCTGGAAGGTCTCGCTGCAGGGCGGCGAGCTGCGCTGGGCCGACGACCAGGGCGTCACGAGCAAAGAGCCGGAAACGACATTTGCGCAGCGCATGCAGGCCTGGTTCGCGCGCGTACTGAGGCTCGACGCACAACTCTGAATTGGTTCCCGGCGCCCGTGGGACCAAGGTCTCATTTCGGGTGAAGTTTGCGTAGCCGGATATTCACGTCACGCCGCCGGAGAGCTCGTGACGAACCCCGTATTGTCTTTGCCACTGCTGCAGTGGCTGCCGGCCTATCGGCGCGATTGGCTGCGTCCCGATGTGGTCGCGGGCGTGACCACCGCGGCCGTGGTCATTCCGAAATCGCTCGCCTACGCCACCATCGCCGGGCTGCCTATCCAGGTCGGCCTGTACACCGCGTTCGTTCCGCTGATCGTCTACGCGATGCTCGGCTCGTCGCGCCCGATGAGCGCCACCACGACCACCACGCTCGCCATCCTGACCGGCGCCGAGCTCGCCATCGTGGCGCCGGGCGGCGACCCGACCACGCTGCTCTCGGCCTGCGCGCTGCTCACGCTCATGGTGGGCGCGATCCTGGTGCTCGCTTCCATCTGCAGGCTCGGCTTCGTGGCCAGCTTCATCTCCGAGCCCGTGCTGGTCGGGTTCAAGGCCGGCATCGGCGCCGTGATCATCATCGATCAGTTCCCGAAGATTCTGGGCATCCACTTCGCCAAGGGTTCGCTGCTGCACAACCTGCAGGAGATCGTCACGGGTCTCGGGCATGTGTCGTGGGCCTACATTGGTCGTCGGGGTGCTGACGATCGCGATCATCGGCGGCATCGATAAATACCGCCATGGGTGGCCTTCGCCGCTGATTGCGATTGCGGTGGCCATCGCGGGAGTGACCTGGCTCGACCTGCAGGCGAACGGAGTCGAGCTCGTGGGCGCAATCCCCTCGGGACTGCCGTCGCTGACCATTCCCGAGCTGTGCGCTCATGAAGTCTCTCGCGCATGAACTCTGGCCGGCGGCGCTCGGCATCGCGCTCATGAGCTTCACCGAAACCGCAGCCGTGGGCCGCGCGTTCGTCGCGCCGGGGGAACCCGCACCGCGACCCAACACCGAACTACTGGCCACGGGCGCGGCGAACGCGGCCGGTGCCTTGTTGGGCTCGATGCCCGCCGGCGGCGGCATGAGCCAGACGGCGGTGAATCGCATGGTGGGCGCGCGCACCCAGGTCTCGGGGCTGGTCACGGCCGCCATGACGCTGCTGACCATGCTGTTCCTCGCGCCCTTGTTAGGCCTGATGCCGCATGCCGTGCTCGCCGGCATCGTCATCGTGTATTCCGTGGGGCTCATCCAGCCGGCGGAATTCCGCAATATCCTCGCGATTCGCCGCACGGAATTTCTCTGGGCGCTGGCCGCGTTCGTGGGCGTGATGGTCATCGGCACGCTCAAGGGCATCCTGGTGGCCATCATCGTGTCGCTCGTGGCGCTCGCCCAGCAGGCCACGAAGCCGGTGATCCAGGTCCTGGGCCGCAAGCGCGGCACCAATGTCTTTCGCGAACGATCGAAAGAACATGCGGACGATGAGACCTACCCGGGCCTGCTGATGCTGCGGCTCGAGGGCCGGGTCTTTTTCCTCAATGCCGACGAGATCGCCGAGAGGATCGCGGCGCTGATCGCCGAGGCGAAACCCAGGGTAGTCGCCATCGACATGCAGGGCGTCATCGACCTCGAATACTCGGCGCTCAAGATGCTGACGGAAGCGAGAAGCGCCGTCGCGAAGAAGGCGTGTCGCTGTGGCTGGTGGAGATGAGCTCGCAGGTGCTCGCGACCGTGAAGCGCGCGCCGCTCGGCAAGACGCTGGGCCGTGAAGGCATGGTGCAAAGCCTCGAGATCGCGGTCGAAAGATATCGAAACACAAGCAATGGGGAAAAGTCATGAGCGAATCCGCGCAAAAGGATGCCGGCACGATCCAGGCGATGCTGCAGCGACTGAATGATGTTCGCCTGCCGAAGGCGCTCGAACTGAAGAAGAAAGTCGATCGCGGTGAAAAGCTCGACAGCTACGACATGCAATTTCTCGAGGGCGTGCTCGAGGACGCGAGCAGCGCGCAGCACCTCATGGCGAAACATCCGGAACTTCAGACGCTGGTCTCGAAGCTGGTCGCGCTCTACAGCGCGATCACCACCAAGGCACTCGAAAACGAACAGAAGAAGGGCTAAAGCCATGGGCAAGAAAGACGCAGAGAAGGTTGAGTCGAAAGACGGGAAGCTCAGCCGCAAGGACTACGAGGAGCAGCTTCGAGAAACTGCACATCGAACTCGTCAAGGCGCAGGCAGTGGATCAAGCACAAGGGCCTCAAGGTGTGCGTCGTGTTCGAAGGCCGCGATGGCGCCGGCAAGGGCGGCACCATCAAGGCCATCACCGATCGTGTGAGCCCGCGCGTGTTTCGCGTCGTGGCGCTGCAGGCGCCGACCGAGCGCGAGAAGAGCCAGATGTACGTGCAGCGCTACCTGCCGTACCTGCCCGCCGCGGGCGAGGTCGTGATCTTCGATCGCAGCTGGTACAACCGCGCCGGCGTCGAGCGCGTTCTTGGCTTTTGCGATATGTCCGACGTGAAACGCTTTCTGCGCATCGTTCCGGCGGTCGAGAAGGCGATCGTCGATTCCGGCGTGATCCTGCTCAAGTACTGGCTCGAGGTAAGCCCGGAAGAGCAGACGCGGCGCCTCGAGGCGCGCATGGAAGACGGCCGCAAGCTCTGGAAGCTCTCGCCCATGGATCTCAAGTCATACAACCGCTGGTACGACTACTCGCGCGCGCGCGACGAGATGTTCACCGCCACCGATAGCGGCCACGCTCCCTGGTTCGTGGCGCCCAGCAACGACAAGCGGAGGGTGCGCCTCAACATCATCTCGCACCTGCTGGAGCACATTCCTTACAAGGAGTTGAAACGCGAGAAGATCACGCTGCCGAAGCGGCAGAAACGCGGCAGCTACCGCGAACCTAACTATCCTTACAAATACATCAAGGAACGCTTTTAGGACCAAGGGCTTATTGCCGTCGTCGCATATCGCGCCCTAGCTTGGCGCATTCATCGAGGGAGGATCCCATGACCGACAAGATCTCAGCAGATGCCCATTCGCTCCCGTCACCGGAAGACATCGAGCGAACATCCGTGCCGGCCGGTGTCGACCGCCGCACGTTCCTGATGCGCAGCGCCGTCATCGGCGCCACCACGGTCATCACGGGCCGCGCGATATCGGCTGAGGAAGCTACGGCGCGCGCGACTGCCGCACCGCCCAAGACGCCCGCGCTTTCTCCCGAACTGCAGGTGGTCAAGAAGTCCAAGGGCCCGGTGATGACCACGATCGACGAGTTCTACAAGGTCGGGCCCGGCCCCTCGAGCTCGCACACCATCGGTCCAATGCGCATCACCTACGATTTCTACCAGCGTTGCACCAAACTACCCAAGGAGACGCTGGCCAAGGCCACCGATCTCAAGGTGCACCTGTACGGCAGCCTGAGCGCCACGGGAAAGGGACATGGCACGGAGCGCGCGGCGCTGGCGGGCATCATCGGCAAGGAGCCCGCGACCGTCGAGCCGGAATTCCTCGACGGGCTGGCCGCCAATCCGAACCAGACTTTTCCCGTGAAGCTCGGCGACAAGACGCTGAACGTCTCGCTGAAGAACGTCGTGTACGACGCACCGAAAGGCAACTTTCCCCATCCGAATACGATGACCTGCAAGCTGCTCGCGGGCGACCAGGTGCTGCACGAACTCGAGTATTACTCGGTGGGCGGAGGTTTCATCGAGTGGAAGGGTTATCAGCCACCGAAGAAGGGCGCGCCGAAATATCCGTACTCCACGATGCACGAGCTGCAGGCGCACGCGACGAAGGACAAGCTGTCGATCGCACAGGTCGTCCTGGCGAACGAGGTGGCCGTGTCCGGCAAATCTGAAGCCGAGATTTACGCCTTCATCGACAAGATCACCACGGCGATGGTCAACATCGTCAAGTCGGGATTGAAGGCGCCGTCATCGACGCTGCCGGGTCCCATCAAGCTCAAGACCAAGGCGGGCGAAGTCTACGCGCGCTCGCAGGACGAGAAGTACGAGGGGCAGAAAGGTGTCGGCATCGTTGCGGCCTATGCGCTGGCGGGCTCGGAAGAAAATGCTCGTGGCCACCTGGTGGTGACTGCACCCACGGGCGGCTCGGCAGGCGTCATGCCGGCGCTGGTGTATGCCGTGGGTGAGGGCGGTCGCAAACTACCGCAGGATAAGATTCGCGCAGGCATGCTGGCCGCCGCGGGCATCGGCTACCTCTGCAAGCACAACGCGACCCTCTCGGGAGCCGAAGGAGGTTGTCAGGCAGAGATCGGCGTGGCCTCGGCGATGGGTGCGGCCTTCCTCTCGGAGGCTCATGATTTTCCGCACCAGGTGGTGGCGAACGCCGCCGAATCCTCGCTGCAGCATCACCTCGGCATGACCTGCGATCCGGTGGCGGGATTCGTGCAGGTTCCGTGCATCGAGCGCTGCGCGTTTGGCGCGGTCAAGTCATGGACGGGATTCATGATCGCGAGCAACGAGATTCCGGCTGACCGGCGCGTCGACTTCGACACCACGGTTTCCGCCATGGCGCTCACTGCGAAAGAGATGAATTCCAAATACAAGGAAACTTCGGAAGGCGGGCTCGCCGTGTCGGTGGTGCTCTGCTGACGCTGGTTAGACAAAACCATGGCTACCACTGACGAGAGCGCGGTCAAGGGCGCACTGCGGACCGCGGCGATCGCGTGGTTGATCGCGGCTGTGTACTACTTTTATCAGTACATGCTGCGTTCCGCGCCGGCGGTGATGATGCCGCAGCTCTCGGAAGCCTTTGGCTTGAGCACCATGGCGGTCGCGTCGATGGTGGGGCTGTTCTATTTCGGCTATTCACCGTTCAGCCTCGTGGCCGGCGTCGCGATGGATCGACTGGGGCCGCGCAAGGTGATTCCTATCGGCGCGGCGGCGGTCGGCATCGGCGCGCTGCTCTTCTCGACCGGCAACAACGACCTCGCCAGCATCGGGCGAGTGATGCAGGGAGCCGGCGGCGTGTTTGCGCTCGTGGGTGCGGTGTACATCGCCACGCAGAATTTCCCGGCCTCGCGCGCAGCGACGCTCATCGGCGCAACCCAGATGTTTGGCATGGCAGGCGGCTCGGCGGGGCAATTCGTGGTCGGCCCCGCCATGGGTGCCGGACTCACCTGGTCCGGCTTCTGGGTTTTCATGGGAGTTGCGGGGCTTGTGATCAGCGTGCTGCTGTTCCTGTTGCTGCCAAGCCGGGCGGCCGCAGATGTGCCGGCCGGCGATTGGAAGAAAGGCGCGCTGCGCGCACTCGGCATCGTGTTTCGCAATCCGCAATCGATCCTGTGCGGAATGATCGCCGGGCTGCTTTTCATACCTACAACAATTTTCGACATGGTCTGGGGAGTGCGCTACCTGCAGGAGGCGCAGGGAATGGACTATGGATCCGCCGTGATGCGATCGGCGGCCGTGCCTTTCGGCTGGATCATCGGCTGCCCGTTGTTAGGCTTCATCTCCGACCGCATCGGTCGGCGCAAGCCCGTGATCGTCGTGAGCGGTGTAGTGCTGTTCGCCTGCCTCGCGTGGATTCTGTACGGCAGCCCGGATGTATTCCCGCCGTACAGCATCGGACTCGTCGCCGGGGTCGCCTCGGGCGCCGCGATGCTGCCGTACACCATCATCAAGGAAGCGAATCCTCCCGAAGTGGGTGGCACCGCCACGGGCGTGATCAACTTCCTGAACTTCACGTTCAGCGCGCTGCTGATCCCGGTGTTCGGCTGGATCCTCACGCAAGTGAGTGGCGGCGCGAAGTCGATGAAGCTCGAGCACTACCAGAGCGCCTTCGAGCCGTTGCTCTACGGCGTGGCGGTCGCCGTCATCTTTGCATTCTTCCTCAAGGAAACCGGCTCGGGAGCCAAGACATGAATCACACCGGAACCGGAAAGTACGAGCTGCTCCTCGCGCGCTGCAAGACATTGGCGCCGGTCAGAACGGCTGTGGCGCATCCCTGCGAAGCGGCGGCGCTGGAAGGCGCGCTGCAGGCCGCCGAGCAGGGACTGATCGTTCCGATACTCGTGGGGCCGGTGGCCAAGATCCGCGAGATCGCCGCCAGCGCGAAGCTCGATCTCGGCAACATCGAGCTCATCGATGCGCCGCACAGCCACGGATCCGCCGCGGGCGCGGTGCGACTGGTGCGCGAGGGCAAGGCGCAGCTCCTCATGAAGGGCAGCCTGCACACGCGACGAATTGTTAGGCGCCGTGGTGGCGCGCGACACCGGACTGCGCACCGGGCGCCGGCTGAGTCACGCCTTCATCATGGACGTGCCCACGTATCACAAGGTGCTGATCGTGACCGACGCGGCGATCAACATCGCGCCCACGCTCGAGGACAAGGCCGACATCTGCCAGAACGCCATCGACCTCGCGCATGTCGCTCGCCATGGCGCGGCCGAAGGTCGCGGTGCTCGCGGCCGTCGAGACTGTGACTTCCAAGATGCCGGCCACACTCGATGCGGCGGCACTGTGCAAGATGGCCGATCGCGGCCAGATCAAGGGCGGCCTGATCGATGGCCCGCTGGCATTCGACAACGCCATCAGCAAGGAGGCCGCGCAGACCAAGGGCATCACCTCGGAGGTGGCCGGCGACCCGGACATCCTGCTTGCGCCCGATCTCGAGGCGGCCAACATCCTCGCCAAACTACTCACGTTCCTCGGCGAACTCCGACAGCGCGGGCCTGGTCCTCGGCGCCAAGGTGCCCATCATCCTGACCAGCCGCGCGGACTCGGTGCGGGCGAGGATCGCGAGCTGCGCGGTCGCGGTGCTGGCCGCGCACGCGCGCGCGGTGCGCCAAGCCATGAATGACTACACGCTGGTGCTGAACGCAGGCTCGTCGAGCCTGAAGTTCTGCGTCTATCAGCGATCCGACCGCCGAAGCGTGGCGCCTGGCCGCGCGCGGCCAGATCGAAGGCATCGGCACGGCGCCGCGATTCATGGCGAAGGACGAGAGCGGAGCAACGATTGCCGAGCAGGCGCTGGGCGCCGCGGTGCGCGACGCTCGCGCTGCGCTCGACTGCGCTCGCGAGCTGGCTGCGCGGGCAATACCAGGGTGCACCGCGTTCTCGGAGTCGGTCATCGCGTCGTGCATGGCGGTGCACGCTTTGCGTCGCCCGTGCGCGTGACCAGCGACGTCCTCGACCATCTGCGCCAGCTGGTGCCGCTCGCGCCGCTGCATCAGCCGCACAATCTCGCGGCGATCGATGCCGTCGCGGAACGCCTTCCGGGCGTCCCGCAGGTCGCCTGCTTCGACACGGCGTTTCATCGCGGCCAGCCCGCGGTCGCCGAACTGGTGCCGCTGCCGCGTGAAATCCGGCGCGCCGGTGTTCAGCGCTATGGCTTTCACGGGCTGTCTTACGAATACATCGCGTCGGTTCTGCCGCGCTTCGCGCACGAGATCGCGGACGGCCGTGTAATCGTCGCTCATCTCGGCAGCGGCGCCAGCCTGTGCGCGCTCAGGGAGCGCAAGAGCATCGACAGCACCTTCGGATTCACCGCGCTCGACGGCCTCTGCATGGGGACGCGGCCGGGCGCCGTGGATCCCGGCGTCATTCTCTATCTGTTCCAGACGCTCGGGCTTTCGCCAAAAGACGTCGAGACCATCCTCTACAAGAAGTCCGGCCTGCTGGGCATCTCCGGCGTCAGCAACGACATGCGCGAACTGCTGGCCAGTGATGATGCCGATGCGCGCCTGGCCGTGGACTATTTCGTGTACCGCGCCGCCAAGGAGATCGGCGCGCTCGCGGCGTGCCGCGGGTGGAATCGATGCCCTGGTGTTCACCGCCGGCATTGGCGAGAAATCCGCCGAAGTCCGGCGCCGCATCTGCGAGGCGACGGCGTGGCTGGGAATCGCGCTCGATGAAGCGGCGAATGCACGCCACGACCTGCGCATCACTCACCCGCACAGCGCCGTGTCGGCCTGGGTGATCCCCACCAACGAAGAACTGATGATCGCGCGCCACACCTGGGACTTGTTAGGACTCGATTAGGAGGAAATCATGGCTGCAACCGCAGCGCCCTGGGACGGCTTCAACTCCGGACTCTGGCAGAAAGAGATCAACGTTCGGGACTTCATTCAGCAGAACTACACGCCCTATGACGGCGACGCGTCGTTCCTCGCGCCGGCCACCGCACGCACAAAAGGAATCTGGAAGAAGCTCAATGCGCTGTTCGTCGAGGAACGTAAGAAGAGCGTGCTCGACGTCTCGCCGATCCCGGCGTCCATCACCGCCCACGCGCCGGGCTATATCGACCGTGCCCGGGAAATCATCGTCGGCCTGCAGACGGACGCGCCGCTCAAACGCGCAATCATGCCGAATGGCGGATTCCGGCTGGTGGTCACGGCGTTGAAGACGTACGGCTACACGCCCGATCCCGCGGTGGTGGAGACGTTCACCAAGTATCGAAAAACGCACAACGATGCGGTGTTCGACGCGTACACCTCGGACGTACGCCGCTGCCGCAGCTCGCACATCCTCACCGGCCTGCCCGACGCCTACGGACGCGGCCGCATCATCGGTGACTACCGCCGCGTAGCGCTGTACGGCGTCAATCGACTCATCGAGCGCAAGCAGGAAGAAAAGAGTGCGCTTGACGATTCTCCTTCCACCGACGCCATCATCCGGGACCGTGAAGAACTCGCCGAGCAGATTCGCGCGCTCAAGGAGCTGCTGCAGATGGCGGCGAGCTACGGCTTCGACATCTCGACTCCCGCGCGCTCCGCGCGCGACGCCGTGCAGTGGCTGTACTTCGGTTACCTCGCAGGCGTAAAGGAGCAGAACGGCGCCGCCATGTCGTTAGGCCGCGTGTCGACGTTCCTCGACATCTACTTCGAGCGCGACCTGGCGGCGGGCCTGCTCACCGAAGAACAGGCGCAGGAAATCTTCGACGACTTCGTCATCAAGCTGCGCATCGTGCGTTTCCTGCGTACGCCCGAATACGACAACCTGTTCGCGGGCGATCCGACCTGGGTCACCGAATCCATCGGCGGCATGGGCGACGACGGCCGTTCGCTGGTCACGAAGTCGAGCTTCCGCATGCTGCAGACGCTCTACAACCTCGGGCCGGCGCCCGAGCCAAACCTCACCATCTGGTACTCGCCGAACATGCCCGATGGCTTTCGCAACTTTGCGTGCAAGGTGGCGATCGACACCAGCGCGCTGCAGTTCGAGAGCGACGAGATCATGCGGCGCTCCTGGGGAGATGATGGCGCCATCGCCTGCTGCGTTTCGCCGATGCTGATCGGCAAGCAGATGCAGTTCTTCGGTGCGCGCTCCAACATGGCGAAGTGTCTGCTCTACGCCATCAATGGCGGCCGCGATGAAATCAGTGGCGAGCAGATAGGGCCGGCGTGTCCGCCCGTGAAGGGCGACGTGCTCGACTTCGATGACGTGCTGGCGCGCTTCGAGAAGTCGATGGACTGGCTCGCGGGCGTGTACGTCAACGCCATGAACATCATTCATTACATGCACGACAAGTACGCCTACGAACGCGTGGAGATGGCGCTGCACGACTATTCGCCGCTGCGCACGATGGCGTTCGGCATGGCGGGCCTTTCCGTCGTGGCCGACAGCCTTTCGGCGATCAAGCACGCCAAGGTGCGGGTGGTGCGTGACGCCACCGGCCTCGTCACCGACTACAAGACGGAAGGCGAATTCCCGCAGTTCGGCAACAACGACAACCGCGTTGATCAGCTCGCCACGTGGGCGGTGAGCACGTTCATGAGCAAGCTGCGCAAGTACCCCACCTATCGCAACGCCGTGCATACGCAGTCGATCCTGACCATCACCTCGAACGTGGTGTACGGCAAGGCGACCGGCAACACGCCCGATGGCCGACGGCACGGTGAGCCGTTCGCGCCGGGCGCGAATCCCATGCATGGCCGCGACATCCGCGGCATTCACGCCTCGGCGGCGTCAGTCGCGAAGATTCCGTATCGCGACGCGCAGGATGGCATCTCGCTCACGGTGTCGCTGGTGCCCGAAGGGCCTCGGCCGCGCCGCCGAAGATCGCGTGACCAATCTCACTTCGATGCTCGACGCGTATTTCAGCAGCACGGGCTTTCACATGAACGTGAACGTGCTGAACCGCGACATGCTCATCGACGCCATGGATCACCCGGAGAACTATCCGAATCTGACGATCCGCGTGTCGGGCTACGCGGTGAACTTCATCCGGCTCACGCGCGAGCAGCAGACCGACGTGATCACTCGAACCTTTCATGGAAGCTGATAACGGCATTTCGATCGAATCGAAGAGCCCGTTCGAATTGCGGGTGAACCTCGCCAAGGACTTGCCCGAGACCACGGTGAAGGAGGCGCTCGCCAGTGGCGACATGGGGTTCCTGCATTCCTTCACCACGGGTTCGTACCTCGACGGACCCGGTGCGCGCGTGGTCGCGTGGACCACGGGCTGCGGCTGGCGTTGCCAGTACTGCCACAACCCCGACACCTGGACGCTGCGCAACGGATTTCCGATCAGCGTCGGCCGCGCGACCGAGGAATTGCGCAAGTATCGCCAGGGCCTCATGAAGATGTCCGGTGGCCTCACGATCAGCGGTGGCGATCCGCTGATGCAGGATCGTTTCGTGGTGAAACTGCTCGCGGCCGCGCACGCCATGCGCGTGCATACCTGCATCGAGACCAACGGCTACTTCGGCGAAAAGCTCTCCGATGCCGAGCTCGCCACCATCGATCTCGTCATGCTCGGCATCAAGACCTGGGACGACGAGCGCCACATCCGGCTCACCGGGCGTTCCGTGGAGAAGACCCTGGCATTTGCGCGTCGACTCGCCGCACTGAAGAAGCCGATGTGGGTGCGCTTCGTGCTCGTGCCGGGATTGACCGATGATCCCGAAGACATCGCCCGCATCGCGCAGTTTGCCGCGGCGCTCGGCAACGTCGAACGCGTGGAGGTGCTGCCGTTTCACCAGATGGGGCGATTCAAATGGGAACAGATCGGAATCCCGTATGCGCTCGAGGCAGTCGAAGCGCCCAAGCCTGAGGCGGTGGAGCGCGCCTGCGAAATTTTTCGTTCCGCAGGTTTGAAAGCGCTGTGACCTGATCTAGATCAGGGATTTTCCTGTCCCGTGGGACCAAAGTCTCATTTCGGCTGAGGTTTGCGCGGCTCGATAGTCGCGCGGATCACGTCAGCCGAATCCTATGCCCACAAAAGAAACCTACGACGACCACGTGATCCGACATGTTCCTGATGGCCGCGGCCATCTGGGGCGTCGTCGGCATGTCCATCGGCGTGCTCGCCGCCGCGCAGCTCGCGTGGCCGGCGCTGAACTTCGATATCTCCTGGCTCACGTTCAGCCGCATCCGCGCCAACCACACCTTCGGCGTCATCTTCGCGTTTGGCGGCTCGGCGCTGATGGGCACCTGCTACTACATCGTGCAGCGCACCGGGCACGTGCGCCTGGCGCTCGGCAAGCTCGCGCTGTTCACGTTCTGGGGCTGGCAGGCCGCGTGTGTGCTCGCCATGGCGACGATGCCTTTCGGCATCACGCAGAGCAAGGAATACGCCGAGCCCGAGTGGTTCATCGACCTGCTGATCGCCGTGGTCTGGGTGTCGTTCGGCGTGGTGTTCTTCGCGACGCTGGCGCGGCGGCGCATCCGGCACATCTACGTCGCGAACTGGTACTACGGCGCGCTGATCATCGCCGTGGCGCTGCTGCACATCGTCAACAACCTCGCGCTGCCGGTCTCGCTCACCAAGTCATACCCTATCTACTCGGGCGCGCGTCGATGCGATGGTGCAGTGGTGGTACGGCCATAACGCGGTGGCGTTCTTCCTGACCGCCGGCTTCCTCGGCATGATGTATTACTTCGTGCCGCGCCAGGCGCAGCAGCCGCTGTGGAGCTACCGGTTCTCCATCGTCAACTTCTGGGCGCTGATCTCCATCTACATGTGGGCCGGCTCGCATCACCTGCTGTACACCGCGCTGCCGGACTGGGTGCAGTCGGTGGGCATGGTGTTCTCGGTGGTGCTGGTCATGCCGAGCATGGGATCGGCCGCCAACGGACTGATGACGTTCAACGGTTCGTGGGACAAATTGCGCACCGACCCCGCCGCCAAGTTCATGGTGCATCGCGCTGGTGTTCTACGCGATCTCGACGCTCGAAGGTTCGTCGATGGCGGTGAAGTCGGTCAATTCCCTCACTCACTACACCGACTGGACCGTCGCGCACGTGCACGCCGGCGCCATCGGCTGGGTCGCGATGATCACCATCGGATCGCTGTATGCGATGGCGCCACGCGCGCTGGATCGTCCCGCGATGCATTCGCAAGCGCGCCATGAACCTGCACTTCTGGCTGCACATCTCGGGCCTGCTCATCTACTTGCTATCGATGTATGCCGCGGGCGTCACCGAGGGGCTGATGTGGCGCGCGACGAATCCGGACGGTTCGCTCACCTACGATTTCCTGTCGAGCCTGATCGCCATCAAGCCTTTCTACATCGCGCGTTTCCTGGGTGGCCTGCTCGTGTTGAGCGGCATGGTGGTCATGGCGTGGAATCTGTGGCACACGGCCGCTGATGCGCGCGCCGGCATCATCAAGCCCATCCTGATTCCGGCGCCCGAGATGATTCCGGAGCCGGTGCACGATCAGACTCCAGAACCGCTGCCGGCGAAGGCCTGACCCATGGGCCTCAAGTACAAGCATTGGGAAAAGCTCGAGAAGAACGCGGGCCTGCTCGCGGTGCTGATCGCGATCATGGTGTCCTTCGGCGGGCTCGCGGAAATCCTGCCGCTGTTCAACGACGCGCAGACCGTCAAGCCCGCGCCGGGCGTCAAGCCCTACGAGCGCGCTGCGCCTGGCGGGCAAGGACGTCTATGTGCGCGAGGGCTGCTACCTGTGCCACTCGCAGATGATCCGCACGCTGCGCTTCGAGACACAGCGTTACGGCAGATTCTCCGAGGCCGGCGAATTCGTGTACGACCGCCCGTTCCAGTGGGGCTCGAAGCGCACGGGGCCTGACCTGGCGCGCGTCGGCGGCAAGTATTCCGACGCCTGGCAGCGCGCGCACCTGCTGGCGCCGCGCGATCTCGTGCCCGCGTCGAACATGCCGAACTACCCGTGGCTGGCGGAAGCGCAGATCGACGGCAACGATCTGCGGGCGCGCATGCGCGCGCTGCGCATGCTCGGCGATCCGTACAGCGAGGAAGACCTCGCGGGTGCACCGGATGCGGTGCGCGACAAGACGGAGCTCGATGCGCTCGTCGCCTATCTGCAGGGCCTGGGCGTGCAGCCGCGCGGCGCCGGTGCCGCAGCGGTGGTCGCCATGAGCGAGCTGTGCGGGGCATCTCATCGGCGTGATGATCGTGCTCATGATGCTGGTGTTCATCGGCATCTGGATCTGGGCCTGGCTGCCGCATCACAAGAGCGTGTTCAGCGATCTCGCGCGCCTGCCGCTGCACGAGGATGAGGAGCGCGAGCCATGAGCGGCTTCTGGTCCACCTGGGTGATGGTGCTCGCGTGTGTCACCGCAGGTCTCAGCCTGTTCCTGTTCGTGTGGGGCATCACGATGCGCATCCCCACGCAGGCCGACGGCACCACCGGACACGTCTGGGCGCATGGCGTGCTGCGCGAAGGCGTGCGGCCGCTGCCGGTGTGGTGGATGGTGGTGTCGCTCGGCGCATTTCTCTTCGCCGCGGTCTATCTCTATCGCTATCCAGGTTTCGGCAAGCTTCGCAGGCAAGCTCGCCTGGACTTCGCATGGCGAGCAGCAGCGCGCAGAGCGCCGCGAATGATGCGCGGCTCGAGGCGCGCCTCGCGTCCTGGCGCACCCTCGGCGTCGAGCAGCTCGCGGCGAATCCGAGCGCAGTCAGCATCGGCCATCGCCTCTATCTCGACAATTGCGCCGCCTGCCACGGCACCGCACGGCCATGGCAATCACGCGGTCGGTGCGCCTGACCTCACGGACGCCGACTGGCTGTACGGCGGCGATGGCGAGACCATCCTCAAGAGCATCCTCGATGGCCGCAATGGCATGATGCCGCCGCAGGGACCCGCGCTCGGCCACAACGGCACGAATGCAGTCGCCTCCTATGTAGTTAGCCGCAGCGGCACGATCGCGCCGCCCGACCAGGTCGCGGCCGGCAAGGTGACATTCGATACGTTGTGCGCCGCCTGTCACGGTGTGGACGGACGCGGCAACCCGGCGCTGGGCGCGCCCAACCTGTTCGACAACGTCTGGCTGTACGGCGGCGACATCGCAAGCGTCGTGGCCACCGTGCGCGATGGGCGCAGCGGCGTCATGCCGGCCTGGCGCGCGCGACTCACCACCGATGAGGCGCGGCTGATCGCGGCCTGGGTGGTCGCGCAGGGCAGTGCGCGCGTGGCCGCGCGATGACGAACATGAGTGAACGCTGGTATCGGCCGCCAGTCGTCTGGCTCGGCGCCGCTATCCTGCTCGCCTCGATGTGCGGCTGCATCGCGCTGATCGTCGTGGCGACGTCCGGATGAGACGCGCCCATGCAGCGAGACTCTAACTGCTGGCACTGCGGTGAATCGCTCGCCGGGAGCGTCGTCGTTCACGCAACGGTCGCCGGCCAGGAACGCGCCGATGTGCTGCCAGGGTTGCCGCGCCGCGGCCGAATGGATCGAGCAGCTGGGGTTGAGCGACTACTACGAGTTGCGCACGGCTCCCGCGCCGAAGCCGGACGCGGGCGATGCCGACTCACGATTCCTGGCAGGACGCCGACAGTGCGCGGCACGTGATCCGCGATCTGGGCGCGGACCTGCGCGAAACCCTGCTGTTGATCGAAGGCGTGCGTTGCACCGCCTGTGTCTGGCTGATCGAGCGCTCGCTCGGCGCTGTGCCGGGTGTGGTGAGCGTGCAGGTCAATGCGGTGGCGCGCCGCGCCCGCGTGATCTGGCAGGAATCGAAGATCACGCTGCCGCAACTGCTGCAGGCGCTGTCGCGCACCGGATACCGCGCGCTGCCGCTCGACGCCGGTGGCCTCGACGATCTGCGGCGCCGCGAGTCGCGCGACGCGCTCAAGCGGCTGGTCGTCGCCGGCTTCGGCGCGATGCAGGCCATGATGTATGCCACCGCTATCTACCTGGGCGCCGCCGAGTCGCTCGACGACTCGACGCGCGATCTGCTGCGCTGGCTCGGCCTGCTGGTGGCGACGCCGGTGGTTCTCTATTCGGCGCGGCCATTCTTCACCGGCGCCTTGCGTTCGCTGCAGGCGCGCCGCGTGGGAATGGACGTGCCCGTGGCACTCGCCATCGCGCGCCGTGTACGCAGCCAGCCTCATCGAAGCCGTGCGCGGCGCCGGCGAGGTCTACTTCGATTCGGTGTCGATGTTCGTGTTCTTCCTGCTCACCGGCCGCTATCTGGAAATGCGCGCGCGGCATCATGCGCGCGACCTCACCGACGCGCTCGCCAGGCTCACGCCGCCGTTTGCCGAGCGGGCGCTCGAGGACGGAACCTTCAAGCGTGTCGGCATTCATGAACTGCGCGTGGGCGATCGCGTGCGCGTGGCGGAAGGTGGCATCGTGCCGGCCGACGGCGTGCTGCTGACCGAGCGTTGCCGCGTCGACGAAGCGCTGCTCAGCGGCGAGTCGCGCCGCGGTGACGAAGCGCCGCGACGACCCGCTCATCGCGGGCAGCGTGCTCGAGGATGGTCCGGTACTGCTGCGCGTCGAACGCGTCGGCGCGGACACGGCGCTGGCGGGAATCGCCGCGCTCGTCGGCCGTGCGCATGCGGAGCGTCCGCGCCTGCAGGTGGTCGGCGAGCTCGCCGCGGGCCGCTTCGTCGCGCGCGTGCTGACCTTGACGGCGATCACCGCCGCCGTGTGGGCGGTCTTCGATCCGGCGCGCGCCTTTCCGGCGGCGATCGCCGTGCTGGTGATTTCCTGCCCCTGCGCGTTCGCGCTCGCAGTTCCCGCGGCGCTCACGCGCGCGCTCGGCGCCATGGCGCGCCGCGGCGTGCTGGTCGTGAAACCGGATGCGCATCCAGGCGCTGGCGGAGTGCACGCACGCGTTGTTCGACAAGACGGGCACGCTGACCGAAGCCACGCTGTCGCTGGGCGACGCTGCGCACATTCGATGGCGTATCGCATGACGCGGCGTTGCGCCTGGCCGCGACGCTCGCGCGCCAGAGCCGCCACCCGGTGGCGCGCGCCATTGCGGCCGCGTATCCCGCCATCGAGGCCGCCGACGTCCGCGACGTGACGACGCACGCCGGCGCAGGCGTGAGCGCGACGATCGACGGGCGCACGTTGCGCCTCGGCCGCAGCGATTTCGCCCTGGCCGGCAAGCCGCTGGCGCGCGAGTTCGAGGACGCCGTGCTGCTGGCCGACGACCGCGGGCCGATCGCCGCCTTTCGCATCACCGAGCGACTGCGGCCGGAGGCCTGCGCCGCGATCGAAGCATTGCAGGCGCGCGGCATGACAGTGCTCATCGCCAGCGGCGACGCCGCGTCGAAAGTCGCCGCCATCGCCGCGCGATTGAATGTCGGCACCTGGCGCGCGCGCCTGTTGCCGGCGGAAAAACTGGCCTGGGTGGCGGAGCTCCGCGCGGCGGGCGCGCGCGTGCTCGCGGTCGGTGACGGTGTCAACGATGCCCCGGTGCTGGCCGGCGCCGACGTCGCGATCGCGCTCGCGGAAGGGGCGGAACTGACGCAGGCGAGCAGCGACATCGTGCTCAAGGGCGGGCGCCTCGACGCGATCGCGGCCGCGCGCGACATCGCGCAGCGCACGCTCGCCATCGTGCGTCAGAACCAGCGCTGGGCGCTGTACTACAACTTCTCCGCCGTCCCGCTGGCGGCGCTTGGTTTCATTCCCCCGTGGCTGGCGGCACTGGGAATGTCGCTGAGCTCGCTCGGCGTCATCCTGAATGCCCTGCGGATCGGGCGCGGCGATGCTACGCCGCGCGCCGCGCGACCCGAGCATTCGCCCGCGGAACCATTCCCGAGGCCGGCCGCATGAACATCCTCCTGCTGCTGATTCCGTTGTCGCTCGCGTTCCTGGCCGGCGCCGTATGGCTGTTCTTCTGGGCGGTCAATAACGGCCAGTTCGACGACCTGGACACGCCGGGATTGCTGCCGCTCGACGACGCGCCCCGGCGCGAAGAGCCGCCGCCATGAATGGCGCGCTCACGCTCGGCGCCGCGTTTCTGTTAGGCCTCGCCGCGAGCGGTCATTGCCTCGTCATGTGCGGCGGCATTTCCGCCGCGCTCGGCATGGCCACGGCGAAGGACGCGCACGGACGCACGCGACCGGCGCTGCTCCTGACCTACCAGCTCGGCCGCATTGCCTCGTATGCGCTGGCCGGTTTGTTGTTAGCCGGCGTCTTCGGTGGCCTCGTGAGCCTGCTCGACATCGAGTCGGTGCGGCGCACACTGCGGGCCGTGTCGGCGCTGGCATTGTTGCTGGGTGCGCTGGTCGCCTTCGGTCGTGTGCGTGATCCCGGCATCGGCATCGGGCGAATGATCTGGCCGAAGCTGGCGCCGCTCGGCCGGCAGGCTGCTGCCCGTGAAGACACTGCCGCGCGGATTCGCGTTCGGCATGGTGTGGGGCTGGATGCCCTGCGGCTTCGTATATTCGGTGCTGCTGATCGCCACGTTGCAGCTCGATGCTGGGCGAGGCGCAATGACCATGGCCGCTTTCGGTCTCGGCACCGCGCCGGCACTGTTCATCGCCGCCTTCGGTGCCGAGCGCTTGAAGGGATTTGCCTCGCGACCGGCGGCGCGGCACCTGGCCGGATCGGTGCTGGTGCTGAGTGCGCTGCTGACGTTTGCCGGGCCGTGGGTGGAACACGCGATGCCGGGCCTGCACGCCTGGCTGCCATTCGATTGCGCAGCCCGCTAGTCAGTAGCCGCCTGCGCCTGCGCTTGCACGTATCGATAGCAGGAGCACGACGCTGCCTCGAGCCCATGCGTGTCGATGATCGTGATGTCACCGCGCCGATAACTGATGAGTTTGCGCTCCTGCAGGGCGCAGGCAGCCACCGTTACGCCTTCGCGGCGAACGCCCAGCATGTCGGCGAGAAATTCGTGCGTCAGATGAAACTCGGACGAGGCCATGCGCTCGGCGGTCATCAGCAGCCAGCGTGCCAGGCGCGCTTCCACGATGTGGAAGCGATTGCAGGCCGCCGTCTGGCTGATCTGGATCATCAGCGAATCGGTGAACTGGAACAGGGCTCGTTGCAACGACGGGCCGCGCCGAAATTCCCGGAGGAAGCGGGCTGAATTCATCCGCAGCGCTGTGCCAGTGCCTTGCACCAGCGCGCGCACCGATGAAGTGGCGGCGCCCAAGGCGAGTCGCGCGCCGATCATTCCTTCGCGGCCGACCAGTCCGACTTCGAGCGCCCGGTGTCCTTCGACCAGCGTCAGCAGCGATACCAGGCAGTCGCACGGAAAGTACACCTCGTGCATCGGGTCGCCCGGTTCATACAGGACCTGACCATAGGTGAGCTTCACTTCCTCGAGGCCGCTGACCAGCTGCGCATACTCCCGGGGTGGCAGTGCGGCGAGCACATGGTTGCCCGCGCCAACGCGGGCCGGCTCGGCATTGCTGCGTGGATGTTTCGTGGGCCTGTGCTCGCTTTTCCACTCGCGCGTAATCACCGCATTCGCGGGTCCGTCGCCGGCAATGGCCGCGATGGTGAACGTGCACACGCGACGCGGCTTGGAAGCATGGCAGACATACCGGCAGATCACCGATTGGCGCATGCGCGTGAGCACCTGGCGCAGCCCCTCGGTCATGTCCGCCGCGTACACACGTTCGCTTTCCGGAACGTCGCGGCAGGCAGAGAAGATGTTTTCGCCCGCGCGCACATCCAGTCCCGCTCGCGCGTTCTCGGTTCCGGACACGCGCCATGCCTTGTTGGCCATGACGACCACGCCGTTCGAGTCGAGTACGCATACTTCGCCGGGCAGCGCGTCGAGCGCACTGAGCACGATGCGACTGGAATCATGCAGAGCGCTCTGTGCTTCGGGCAACAGCATGGCGCTGCCGCTGTCACGGTCCATGACCGCGTCGATCTCGCCCGCATCGAAAGCCTTGAGCTCAGCGGTCCCCGTGACGAGCCGCCGAAGCCATTGCCTGAATGCCGCTTCAGACGTGTCCGGCGCACGGTGCCGGTTGGTCGATAACGGCGCGTCGTTCATTGCTTCGTCGTGGAGAGACCCATGGCGGCGAGGACGCTGCTGGTATCACTGAGATTGCCGATGATGTTCGCGCCGGGTGAGGGCGAGAGTTTCGCGAGGCTGGGTGTGACCAGCACCCCGTCATCGAGCGCGCGCCGCGGATGTTCACAGACATCGACGATCTCGAGCTTGTACCCATCTTTCAGATGCTGGCGGCAGATTGCTTCGAGATTGGCGATCGCCTTGACGGAGTTGGGCGCGCGGCCGGCGACGTAGAGGCGCATGACCACCACGGTGACCGCGTCCTTGCCGGCGCTCTTCTTCATCGGTTTTTTAGCCACGACGCGTTCGCTCCGGCCCATGACCATTGCCGCTGGATCTCGTCACCCGGGCTGAAGAGCGGCGCCTGGTTTTTGGAGCCACCGAATCATTGCCATTCGCGCCGCGCAGTCGGCGCAATTCAGTCAGCTGCTCGCCGGACGTCACGTGACGCGCGGCATCGTTCCTGGTGTTGAGTTCCAGCGCGGCGCGCTGTCTCTCGAGATCGAGTTGCAGGGCTGCGATGCGCGCGGACGTATCCGCTTCGGCAAACTGCAGCTCCCGGCGCTTGAGCGCTGGATTCGGTTTCGCGAATCACAGCGCGGGCCCGCTCCTCGGCTTCCTTTTCCCAGCGCAGTGTGCCCATGAGCACCTCGCCACCCGACGAATACACGTCGGCGAGCGTGAGGCCGGTATCGCTCAAGACGAGCTCGCGCACCTGGTTGGAGTGTCGCGTGCCTCGCGACTTGACGATGGTGAGCGCGCGATTGCGTTCGCCGCCGCACACCAGGTAGGAGAGCTGGATCCAGTTGTCGGCGATCGTGGAGATCTGCAGCTCCGTGGTTTCAGCCGATGCATCGTCACCATCGACCAGCGCGGTGATGACCGCAGTGATGTGATGGTCACGCAGCTTGTAGATGAGACGGTTGCCGATGGCGCGTGCGGAGCTGAGCGCGCCGGTCCTGGAGATGGCCGACAACGGGTCGATGACCATGCAGCGAGGTTTGTGCTCGGCGATCAGCGTGGCAATCCGAATGAGATGTTCTTCCGGATTGACCGAGTCGGTGCGGCCTGAATACATCTGCAACAGGCCGGACTTCATGTGCGGCTCGAGCTGAATGCCGACGGACTTCAAGATTTCGCCGCACCCGCTCGCCGCCCTCATCAAAACTCACGAACAGCGCCCGTTCACCGCGCCGGCAGGCACGCTCGGTGAACAGACCCGCCAGTGTGGTCTTGGAAGTGCCGGGCGCGCCGGTGATCAGTGTGCTGCTGCCGCGGAACAAGCCGCCACCCAGCATCTCGTCGAGCCCTGCAAACCCGGTCGACACGCGCTCGCTCAGTTGCTTCCTGCGCGATGTCGGTGGCTCCAGGCGATGCCACGGCCATGCCGTGCGGGCCGAAACTCAGCGGAAACTCGCCGGGCGCAAACGAGGAGCCGCGGTACTTGGAGATCTCGAGGCGGCGCACCGGAATTCCCTGCTCCATGCGGCGATCGAACCGCACTACGCAGTCGACCATGAACTGCATGAAGCCGTAGTCGGCGACATCGGTGCTCGTGCCTTCCGCGTCGATCTTCGTCGTGATGATGGCGGTCAGCTCGCGCCGGGTCAGCCAGTCGCGCAGGCGATAGATCTCGCGCATCTTCGCGCGCGGCGTGCGCAGCAGTGACAGCAGCACGTCGATGCCGTCGAACACCACCCACTGCGCGCCGATTTCCAGTTGCTTCGCCTCGAGCATGGCCAGCATGCCGCCGAGATCGAAATCACCGGTGGCGACGAAGGCGGGCGAGAGCTGCGCGTTCATGAAGAACAGGCGATTGCGCGCCAGGGTCGGCAGGCGCCAGTCGAAGGCGGCGGCATTGGCGAAGATCGCGTCGATGTTCTCTTCGAACGCGACGAAGATGCCGGGTTGTTTGTGTTTGCTGGCGGCGCCGACGAGGGACTGCAGCGCGAACACGCTCTTGCCGGTGCCCGGGCCACCCATGACGAGCGTGGTGCGATTGCGCGGCAACCCGCCGAGACTGATCTCGTCGAATCCCTTGATGCCCGTCAGGCTCTTCTGCAATACCTGGCGAGGGGCGCTCTTTGCCATCGCCAAAGGCTGCGCGAATCGCCGAAATCCATCTGTACGCTAGCGCTCATATGAGGCGTAGTTACTTGGCTCGATCAAGTTCACGGTCACGCCGAGCGGCGCGAGCTGCAACGCGAGCGCATGTCTGCTCATGGCATAGGCGGAAGCAGACTCAAAAAGTGTCGAAGATATTGGTACGGGGCCTAAGCAGTCAGCAATTGCGGACCAAGCCAAGACGGTACCTGCCAGTAGTTGCGGCGATATGACTGACGTGGTGGAACGCGCGAGTTGATGATGAGCAGCATTCGGATGATCGGACTGTAGAAAGCGAGCAATCGGCAAGGGAAGTAGGTAGTGGCCCTGTTCTTTCAGCCGGAACGACCGATGACGTCGGTTTCCCGGAATCTACTGGCAACCCGGTAAATGGCGAAGGTGCGACTCGACCGCCTGGGCCGGCGGCGCACGCTTCTACTACGCCGAGGTTGATGGTCAACGAGAAACCGTCGGCAGCCGAGACGCAAGCGACGGGTCGTGACGAAAAGGTGGGCGCCGAGATCGGGCGGCCGTTTGCAGTCCCAAAGTCCGTGGAACTCCAGCGCTTGCGTAGGGTCGTCAAACGGGTCCTGCGCCAAGTAGAATTGCGCATGAACATGGAGGAGCAGCGATGCAGCCATTCACCAAGTCCCTGATCAGGTTGTATTTCACCGCGCTGTGCCTGATTGGCTTAGGCATCTTGCTACGGCGGCTTTTTGGTGACGAGACTCACGGCCCGTGGTGGCTGTGGGTGGCGGCAGTACCCGCCACTATCGCGTTGATTCTTTCGTTGCCTGTTTTGATTGCGCAGATCAAAAATCGCCACTAAGTCCGGAGCGGCCCTGCGGCGTGATGCGTCGTTGCTGCGCACCACAGCTCTAGCTACTGCACCTTCGGCCTGGCGCTCGCCAGAAACTCGTCGAGCATCTTGATCAGCGCCTCGCGATCGTAGGTGTAGGGCTGGCCTTCGTTGAGCTGCACGAGCTGCTCGATCTGCTTGCGAATGGTGATCTCCGCTTCGCGCTGCTCCGGCACCACCATGTATCGGCGCTTCGGTGTGGCTTCGAACAGCGCGAGTTCCACCGCCGCCGCCACTTCGTCCGGCTTCTTGTATTTGCTGCGATCGGTGAAGCGGTTTTCCTTGCCGGTGCGTTTCGTGGCGCTCTTGCCGATGTCCGAGTCGTAGTTGCCCGGCTCGACCACGTTTACAGTCACGCCGAGCGGCGCGAGCTGCGACGCAAGCGAATCCGTGAACGCTTCGATGGCATGTTTGCTCATGGCGTAGGCGGAAAGATCCTTCGATGCGAGTACGCCGGAGATCGAGCCGATGTTGGTGATGCGCCCCTTGCTCGCTGCGATCAGCGGCGTGAACGCCTTGGTCATGCGATACGGGCCGTACACGTTCACGTCCATGAGCAGGTCGAACTCTTCCATGGTGGTGTCGGCCGTCGAGCCCAGCGTCGCGATGCCGGCGTTGTTGACCAGCGCGTAGAGCCCGCGGCCTTCGCGTCGTGATCGTGGCCACCGCCGCGTCGATGTCTTCCTGTTTGGTGACGTCGAGCTTCACGGCGCGCACATTCTTGATGGCGCCGAGCGCATCGAGATCCGCCTGTTTGCGCGCGCCGGCGTAGACGAAGTAGCCGCGTCCCGCGAGATGTTCGGTGACCTTGCGACCTATCCCTGTGCTGGCGCCGGTGACGAGCACCGCCTTTCCAGTCGCCGCAGGTGATTCACTGGCGGGCGCCTGCGCGAATGTTGCGATGGAAACAGTGAAAGAGAGCATCGCAGTGGCGGTCAGAATGAGTTTGTTCATGGCGGATTACCGCCTCCTTTTCTTAGCAAATCAACCTAGCTCATCGCGCGCGCTGGCAGCACGCGGCTATTGCGCAGAATCGCGGCCGTGATCAGCGAGATCAGCAAGCCCACCGGGAACATCTCGATGAAGGTCATGGGCATGCGATAGAGCGGGTTCTTGTACATGGTCGCGAACGATTCCGCATCCGCGATGGCCTGGTTCAATTCGGCTCCTGATGCTCCTTTGGCCCGGGCCGCGTCCACCATGTACGCCTTGTAGAAGGCGATGAAATCGAAGCTGCTGTAGGCCATCGAGATCTCCCACGCGATGACATACATGATCGAGGCGACGGCGCTGATCCCGAGACCGACGCCCAACGCCGGCAGGAAACGGATGGCGCCGCCCAGCACTTTGTCGCGATAGGCCTTCACGCCGAGGAACACCGCGGTCAGGGCCACGATCATCGTGAGGTAGCCGAGCAGCATCCCGGCGACCGGCTCTTCGGTGGCGCCGGGCTTCGCGGCCAGCATGCGCCACACCATGGGAACGCCGACGATCAGGCCGGCAACGAAGCCGTAACGAAGGATCAGGGCAATCATGGGAATCACCTGTTTGTGAGAGGTGGGCGCATTGGAGAGCGCCGCGCTGTTGGTCGGCAATCGTATGAAAGGGTGATTTCGCATGAATCATCCGAAATCACTGGAGGATGCCGAGCTCGCGCGCCCGCGAAATGGCCTCGGTGCGTCGTTTCGCCTCGAGCTTTTCGAAGAGACTGGCGACATGCGTCTTGACGGTGTTCGGCGAGACGTCGAGCTGTTTCGCGATTTCCTTGTTCGAGCGGCCCTGCGCCAGCAGTGTGAGTACTTCGAATTCGCGATCGCTGACACCGAGCGTTTCGCGCACGCGCGTGTTGGGTTCGAACGGCGTCGCGGCCGAACGGCGGAACAGTCGCGCGCCGACCCAGACCCCCAACCCCATGAAGGCGATGGCGATGAGCACGAGGTAGGTTTCGGTCGTGTGCGTGCGCACGACGAACTGAAACTCCAGCCACTGCAGGCCGAAGGCGCCGGCGGCTAGCAAAGCGCCATATATAAGAATGGTTCGGACCATGCGTTTGGCCTCGGTGTTTGGTGTGGATAGTACCCGCGGCGGCGTTTTCCTACGTGTATCTGTTCGGTTCGCTCCTGACGCGCGTGCCATGCCGTCCCTTAGTCTGCTGCCGCAAGGAGTGGCATTTATGAACATTCGCGGTGCCATAGGGATACTGGCCGGCGTAGCTGTGTTCGCCAATTGCGGTTGTGTCGACACCAGCGCGAAACGCGGCCCCGAGATTTCTCCTGTCTCGACAGTCGGGCCGAATCCCACGCTGCCTCAGCCCGAAGGCGAGAAACTGATTCCCACCGTGCGGGTGGCGGAGGCCATAGGTTGGCCATCGGGTCGAACGCCGATAGGCGCCGATGGCCTCGCCGTCAGCGCGTTCGCCAGCGGCCTCGCGCACCCACGTTGGTTGTACGTCCTGCCCAATGGGGACGTGCTGGTCGCGGAGACCAACGCGCCGAAGCGCCCCAAAGATGAAGAGGGCGTCAAAGCGAAAGTCATGAAGAAGATGCAGGGGCAAGGCCGGCGCCGGCGACCCTTCAGCCAATCGCATCACGCTGCTGCGCGATGCTGACGGCGATGGCATTGCCGAGACGCGCAGCGTCCTGGTCGAGAATCTTTACTCCCCCTTCGGCATGGCGCTGGTCGGCTCCGACTTCTACGTGGCGAACTCCGACGGCATCGTGAAGTTTCCCTATCGCACCGGAGACACGCGCATTGCGGCGGCGCCGGTGCCGGTCACCGATCTGCCGGGTGGCGAACGCAACCACCATTGGACCAAGAACATCATCGCCCACCGCGACGGAACACGGCTGTACGCCACCGTGGGATCCAACAGCAACGTGGCCGAGCACGGCATGACTGAAGAAGAGGGCCGCGCCGCCATCTGGGAAGTCGATCTCAAAACGGGCACCAAGCGTGTCTACGCGACGGGCTTGCGCAATCCCAACGGCATGGCCTGGGAACCGTCGAGCGGTGCGCTGTGGACCGTCGCCAATGAGCGCGACGAGCTCGGCAATGACCTCGTGCCTGACTACCTCACGTCGGTGAAGCAAGGCGTCTTTTACGGCTGGCCGTATAGCTACTACGGACAACATGTCGACGTGCGCGTCGATCCGCCGCGGCCGGACCTGGTCGCGCGGGCCGTCGCACCGGACTACGCACTGGGCGCGCATGTCGCCGCGCTCGGGCTTGTGTACGCGGGCGAGTCGGCACATGCGCTGCCGAGCAGTCTGACCAACGGAATGTTCATCGGCGAACACGGCTCCTGGAATCGCGATCCGCCGTCCGGCTACAAAGTGGTGTTCGTGCCATTCGCCAATGGGCGTCCGTCGGGCCCGCCGATCGAGGTCCTGACAGGATTCGTGAACGATGTCGGTCAGGCCATGGGACGTCCCGTCGGCGTCGCCATCGACGGCAAAGGGGCGTTGCTCGTGGCGGATGACGTCGGCAACGTCATCTGGCGCGTCGTCGGTAGATAGTGCACTCACGATCCCCAGTGCGATACCGGCGGCTGAACGTCCACCCCGAGGAGAGCGAGGGTTTCCGGCGTGGCCATGACGCGCCACTCTATTCCCAAGCCGCGTTGGTCAACCCGAGCCACGCGCGCGGCAATCTTCAAGCCTTCGAGGGCGACGCCGGCCGTGGAAACGGGTTCGAGCGTGATTTCTGCATTGGCAGGTAGTTGGAGCGATGTCTCGAGGAACGCGCCACTGATGCTCACGTTGACGAGTTTGGCCATGGCAAGCTCGGCACCGGTGCGGCTGAGGCGGACCCACATGGCGGCCGCCATTCGTTTTCCCCTTCGATGTTCAACTTGATTCGTCATGGAGTGCAGGGTAAGCAGCTATCCCAGCGCGGCCGTCACGAGCTTCTGCGCGTCGCTCTGAATCTGCCGCAGATGATCGGCGCTGCGATAGCTCTCCGCGTAGATCTTGTAAACATCTTCGGTGCCCGACGGCCGCGCAGCAAACCAGCCGCCGTCCGCAACCACCTTGAGTCCGCCAATGGATGCGCCATTGCCCGGCGCTTTCGTGAGGATGGACTGAATTTGTCCGCCAGCCAGATCTTTCGAAGTGACCTGTTCGGGTTTCAGATTCGCAAGCAATTTCTTCTGTGCTGGCGTCGCGGCCGCATCGATGCGCTCGAACAAGGGCTCGCCAAAGGCGCGCGTAAGCTCGCGATAGGCTTCGCCAGGATCGCGCCCGGTGCGCGCCGTCATTTCCGCCGACAGCAATGCCGGGGCGATGCCATCCTTGTCGGTGGTCCACACGCCGCCATCCTTGCGCAGGAACGCTGCGCCGGCGCTTTCTTCGCCGACGAATCCGAGTGATCCGTCGAACAGCCCGTCCACGAACCATTTGAAGCCAACCGGCACTTCGTAGAGTCTGCGCCCGAGCCGCGTCGCGACGTGATCGATGATCTGGCTGCTCACCACCGTCTTGCCGATGCCTGCATCTGCGCGCCAGCCCGGCCGATTGCGGAACAGATAATCGATGGACACCGCCAGGTAGTGGTTGGGCGGCAAGAGGCCGGCGCTGCGCGTGACGATGCCGTGCCGGTCATGATCCGTATCGCAGGCGAAGGAAATGTCGAAGCGATCCTTGAGGCCGATGAGACCGTTCATGGCGTGCGGAGACGACGGATCCATGCGGATCTTCCCGTCCCAGTCCACTGTCATGAACCGGAATGTGGCGTCCACCGCGTCGTTCACGACGGTGAGATTCAGCTTGTAGCGATCGGCGATCGCCGACCAGTAGTGAACGCCCGCGCCGCCGAGTGGATCGACGCCCATGCGAATGTTCGCGCCGCGAATCGTATCCATGTCGATGACGTTGGCCAGGTCATTCACGTACGTGTTCAGAAAGTCATGCGAGTGCGTGGTGGGCGCGCTGCGCGCCCTGTTCAACGTGATCCGCCGCACGCCGTCGAGATGGGCCGCCAGCAGCCGATTCGCCTCGTCCTGAACCCAGCCGGTGATCTGCGTGTCCGCCGGTCCGCCGTTCGGCGGGTTGTACTTGAAGCCGCCGCTGTCCGGCGGATTGTGCGAGGGTGTGATCACGATGCCGTCGGCAAGCGCGCTGGTGCGTCCGCGGTTGTAGGTCAGGATCGCGTGCGACAAGCGCAGGCGTCGGCGTGTATTCATCGCCGTTCGCGATCATGACCTCGACGTCGTTGGCCGCCAGCACTTCGAGCGAGCTCGCGAACGCCGGCGCGGACAGCGCGTGCGTGTCGAAGCCCAGAAACAAGGGGCCGGTGATGCCTTGTTGCCTGCGATAGCTGCAGATCGCCTGCGTCATGGCGAGCACGTGCCATTCGTTGAAGCTCGACTGGAAAGAAACGCCGCGATGGCCCGACGTGCCAAACGCCACGCGCTGCGCGGCGACTGCCGGATCGGGGCGCTCGCTGTAATACGCCGTGATGAGCTTGGGCAGATCCACCAGCAAGCTCGCGGGTGCGAGCTTGCCCGCGAGCGGGTGGGTTTGCGGGGTTGATGTCATCGAGCGGCTCCTGCTTGTTTGGTGGCTGCGCCCTTGGCAGCCAGACCTTTCAGCAGATCCTGCCAGCTTTTCGAGAATGCCTGCGTGCCTTCTTGCTGGAGCTGCGCGGCCAATTGCACCTGGTCGATGCCGGCCCGCGCGATCTCGTTCAGGGTCTGCTCCGCATCGCCACCATCGCGCGGCAATACGCCAGTAACGCGGCCATGATCGGCGAACGCGTGCAATGTTTTCTCGGGCAGCGTGTTGATGGTATCCGGCGCGGCCAGCGCTTCGACATACATCGTGTCGGGTGCCGCAGGGTCCTTGGTTCCCGTGCTCGCCCACAGCAGGCGTTGCGGTTGCGCGCCGGCTGCGGCAAGCGTTTGCCAGCGCGGCGATATCAGCAAGTCGCAATACGATTTGTAGACACGCTTCCCAACTGCGATGCCAAGTCTGTTACGCAGGCGCTCGGGGACCTTGTCGTGGACCGCGACATCCCATCGACTCACGAACAGTGATGCCACCGAAGCAACATGCGGATCCCGTCCCGCGGCGATGCGTCGCTCGATGCCGCGCAGGAAGGCTTCCGCCGCCGCCACGTAGTGTTCGCGAGAGAACAGCATCGTCACGTTGACCGGAATTCCCGCGAAGATCGACTCTTCGATCGCCGGCACGCCCGCCGAAGTGCCAGGAATCTTGATGAAGAGGTTGGGGCGGTTCGCGCGGGCGTGCAGCTCCACGGCCGCCTGGATGGTTCCGTCGGTATCGTCAGCCAGCAATGGAGATACTTCGAGTGATACGAAGCCGTCCGTGCCACGAGTCTGATCGTAGACGCCGCGAAACAGGTCCGCCGCGCGCTGCAGATCTTCGAGTGCCAGATCGTAGAACAGCGCTTCGCCGTATTGTCCCTGCGCAGCGGCGTCTGCGATGGCAGAGTCGTAGAAGCTGGAGTCCCCGATCGCTTTTTCGAAGATCGTGGGATTGGAGGTGAGGCCGGTCACCGAGAGATCGCGGATGTATCCGGCGAGCGTGCCTCCGTCGAGCAGGCCGCGCGTGATGTTGTCCAGCCACAGGCTCTGGCCGAGATCGTGCAGTTGTTGGGTCGGTTTCATGAGAAGTCCTCGCGAAGCAAATCGCCGATGCGTTCGACCGTGATATCGGCGGGAGGGTAGTTAGCGATGGCCGCCGCGTCCAGCGCGTAGTGCCCCTGGCGCGGGAAGACGGTGGACAGCTTGCCTCCGAGAACTTCCTTCATTGCCGTGAGCACACGGAGTTTGTCGTCAACCATCACGTAGTGACGTGCGGGAAAACGGCGGGTCATGTCGTCGAGCATGCGTTCCTTGTGAATGTAGATGAGCACGCGACCCTCGACGGCATCCCACAGTCCGGCACGCTGGAATTTGCGCGGTTGCAGGACGATATCTCCATCAGACAGCATGACGGTCGGCCCCCAGCGCCGGCAGTGCGCGACGGCCTCGAGCGCGCCGGGATAGAGACGGCTCGCAAATGGATAGTCCAGCAGGAATGAGGCGAGGCGCAGTACGCGCGAATCGCTCTCCATGCCGAGGCGGAAGCGTTGCATCGCGCCCAGGTAATCGGCGTAGCCGACTTCGCTGCGCAGGGCTTCATAGAGCCCCCAGTAGCGCTGGCTCTCGGGGAGGCCGAATTCGCTTTCCAGATGCGCTCTGAGGTCTGCCTGCACCCCGTCGTTGTCGAGCAGCGTGTTATCGCAGTCGAACAGGAAAACGACTTCTTCGGGCGATTCCATGCGGCGCGCTATGTCACGCGCGCCGGCTTTCAGGCCGCGGCGGAATGCCCGAAGGCGATCACCTGCGTCAACTGGTCCGGATCGACGGGTTTGGTCAGGTGTTCGTCGAAGCCGGCATCCGCCGCGCGCTTCTTGTCATCCGCCTGTCCCCAGCCCGTCAGCGCGACCAACACCAGCTTGCGGCCCCGCGGCGTCGCGCGAATGCGGCGCGCGAGTTCGTAGCCGTCCATGCCCGGCATGCCGATATCGAGCAACGCGATGTCGGGCTTGAAGGTGTCGAGGGCCTCGAGTGCCTGCTTGCCGTCAAAGGCCACCGAGACTTTGCAATGCTCCATCTCGAGCAGCATCCCCAGGCTTTCGGCGGCATCGCGATTGTCATCGACGACCAGCACGCGCTGCCGGTTCTCGGGCTTCGCGCGTGAGCCCGCAGTGTCGAGCGGCGTTTTCTGCGCTGGCGCCGCCGCCAGCAGCCGGCAGCGTCACGATGAACTCGCTGCCCTTGCCCGGGCCGTCGCTGCGAACTTCGATCTTGCCGAGGTGCAGTTCGACGAGTTTCCTGGCGAGCGAGAGGCCGATGCCGAGCCCGCTGGTCTTGATGCGGTCACCCGGGTGCACGCGCGTGAACAGTTCGAACACGCGCGGATGCATGTCGCTCGCGATTCCAATACCGTTGTCGCGCACCGAAACCTGGATTTGATCGCCAACCTGCTCCGCTCGCAGGGTGATGGTTCCGCCCGGCGGCGTGTATTTCGCCGCGTTGTCCAGCAGGTTCTGAAACACCTGCGACAGTCGCGTTGCATCACCTTCGATCTGCAGCGTTGCATGCGGAATGTCGACGTGCAGGCGGTGTTTGCCGGCTTCGATCGCAGGCGCCGCGGCCTCGATCGCATCGTCGAGCACGCGGCGAAGGGTGACGCGTTCGTTGCGCAGATTGACCTGGCCCACGGTGATGCGCGAGACGTCCATGAGGTCGTCGACCAGCCGGACCATGTGATTGATCTGCCGATCGATGATCTCGCGCGCCATGCGCAAGGTGTCGTCGGACGGGCTGCTGGTTTTCAGGAGCTGCACGGCGTTGCGGATGGGCGCCAGTGGATTGCGCAATTCGTGCGCCAGCGTGGCCAGGAATTCATCCTTGCGCCGGTCGGCGTCGAGCAGTGAGCTCTCGAGCTGCTTGTGTTCGGTGACATCGCGCGTGGTGCCGGCAACGGCCTCGACCTCGCCGGAGGCGCCGATCACCGGCACCAGTAGATAGTCATAGTAGCGCCGGCCGAAAGCACCATTGAAGGGCACCTCGCCGCGCACCGGCTTTCGCGTGGCGATCACCTGTTCGATCTCGCGATCATGCAAGGCTGCATGCCATGGCTCATATCCCAGTTCGAGGCAGTTCTTGCCGATGGCTTCGTTCCAGGTGCGGCCCCACATGCGCAACAGCCCTTCGTTCGCGTAGATGAACCGGTGCTCCAGGTTCCACACGTAGGCGAGGTCAGGCGTATTGGTGAGAATGGCTTCGTACATGCGCCGCTGGTCGGCGAATTCCTGCTCCGCGCGCTTGCGTGCAGTGATGTCGCTCGCCATGCCTATCCACTCGATGATCTCGCCATCTGGCATCGAGCATGGGCACGGAACGCGCCTGCGTCCAGCCAACGGATCCATCCGCCCGGAAGATGCGATGCTCGCTCTCGAACATGCTCTTGCGATTCGATCGCTTCCTGGATCGCGCACAGCACGCGCTCGCGATCGTCTGGAAAGACGTATTGTTCGAACCATTCGCGGTTCGGTAGCGGCGACGCCTGCATGAACATGTGGCCTTCGAGTTGCCGCAGTTCGCGGAAATCCGCGCTCACGCGAAACACCACGTCGGAGCTCGCGGTCACCAGTGCGCGAAACCGCGTCTCACTTTCTCTGAGAACCTGCTCCGCAATCATCGAAGTCTCCCAATCGCCTACACGCGGGGCGTACAGAATGCAGCACCGGACAGGTGGATGGGAAAAAGTAGGACGGATCCTACTGTTTGAAGTTTTTACCACTTACACGCGATCAGGGCCCCGGATAGCAGCGTTGCGCGGGCGTTACCGCGTTTTGTGACTAGGGGCGAGTAGTTAGGCGCGGACTAGCTATTGGACGTAGCGGCAAAACGACAGGACCTTGGTCTTATTGGCTGTCCGGAAATCGCATGCCAAGGTCCGCGCATGACCATGCATCTCAAATGGAATTGCGGGCAGGGCGCGGCACTCGCCGCGACGCTGGTTCTTGGCGCGCTGGTGCCTCGTGTATCGGCGGCCGCCGAGGGCGGCAGCAGTAACTACACTGCCGGGAACCTACGGCGATTTCGGGGCCGCAATGGCTCCGCAAAGTTATCTGCGCAACGACGTCAGCTTCTACGAAGCGGGCATCGGGCCTCGCCCGATCAACGGCGGACTCGATCCCGGCTTCGAACAGGACCTGTGGATGGATCGGCTGACTCTGGGCGGATTCATCGGGCAGTGGATCCTCTGGCGTAAAGTTCGGCATCGAACTGCAGATCCCGTACGTGTTCGACCTGACGGTCGCGCAGAATCCGGGCGGGCCGCCGTTCGACTCATTCGCGTCGCCACGCGATCACGCTTTCGCGGACCCCATATCAAGCCGCAGATCGCCTGGGGATCCGGGCCGCACTACGGCAAGTTTTCGGTTGGTATCGTGGCGCCCTGGGGCACGCACGATGACAGCACGGTGGTGTCCGCCGGACGTCACTACTGGTCGTTCGATCCGTCCTTCTCGCACACTTATCTGAGCGAGAGCGGCTGGGATGTGTCGACGACCGTGGGTTTCATGATCAATCTCGAGAACAGCCTGCCGGGCCCTAACTACGAATCCGGGGACGAGGCGCACATCGACGCGCTGATTGGCAAACATATCGGCGAGAACTTCGCGCTGGGGGTCGCGGGCTACTGGTACCACCAGCTCACCGATGACAAGGGTCCGATTCCCCGACCGCTCGAGCTCGGTTATCAAGGCGATAGCACTGGCTATGGCCCGGTGATCATGTTCGGCAACAAGAACGTGAGCGTGGTCGCCAAATGGATCTATGAGAATTACGCCGACAATCGTCTCCGCGGTGATCTGTACTTGCTTTCCTTCGTGGCACGCTTCGGCGGCGAGCCACCTCCGCCGCCGATACCCGTGGCTCCTCCTCCCGTGGCACGCGTCGAGCCGCCACCCCCGCCGCCACCTCCGGCGGATGCCGATGGCGACGGTGTGCCCGATTTGTCGGACCTGTGTCCCGCGACGCCGAGCGGTCAACGCGCGGATGTGAACGGCTGCTCCTGCGATTTCACCGTGCAAGTGCACTTCAGGAGCAATTCCACCGAGATCACTGGCGCGGACGCGATCACGCTCGACAGTCTCGCGGACCAGGTGCGCAAGTTGCCGACCATCAGCGGCGAACTTGGAGGCCACAGCGATAGCCAGGGCCCGGAAGCAGTTCAATGTCGACTTGTCACGACGCCGGGCGTTGGCTGTCCGTGACTATCTGGCGTCGCGCGGAATTACGGTTACGCAACTCGCGGTGGCGGGATACGGAGAAGCTCAGCCGATCGCGGACAACACCACGGATGAAGGGCGACAGAAAAATCGTCGCGTGGTCCTGAGCCGTACCAATTGCCAGGTCGGTCCGCAGGCTCAGTAGATCTCGGGTCAGGAAATGGGTCAGGCCCCGTTTCCTAGGAAACGGGGCCTGACCCCATTTTCAGTGGCGGCCGAGTTCCAGGTCGGCCACCTTGTCCTTGTAATCCTGCTTGGGGTCGCGGCCCAGCAGCAGCTTCATGCCGGCCCACAGGCTGTGCTCATTCAGCCAGACCTGCGCGTGCTCCGGGTCGAGTCGGATGAGCTGCAGCTTGGGATCGTTCTTGCCGCCTTCGTACCAGGCAGCGATGAAACCGTTCCAGAGCTCATCGATGATCTGAGCGGTTGTTGTCGAGCGTGAGCTCGCCGTGCAGCGACGCAAACAGCTCGTGACCCTTCGACGAAAAATGCACGACCGCGCGATGTGATTGCGTCGAGTGCTTTCACCAGGTCATTGTCCTTCGACGTGAAGAACCAGATCGGGCCGCGCTCATCCTCGTCGTGGAGGATCTGCGCGGTCATTGGCTGGCTGTGGCCTTCCTCGACCCCCGCAAGCGCGAGCATCACCGTGCGATCGTCCTTGATCGCCTTCCACAGCTTCGATTCCAGTGTGTATTCGGCTTCGGTCATGAGATACCTCCGGTGTGTTGTCGCCGGAGCATCCCACTCACATCATCAAGACGTGACGCGGCCGATTCAATCGATCGATGTCAGCGCCTGCCTGCATGGCTGCATCAGCTGATCCCGCGCGAGCGCTCGAATTAATCCGGCTCGCGCGGCGATACAGGCGTCGGAAACGGGGACATTCCTCATTTCCGTGTCACATTCCCCACTAGTGAGGAGGCTGGCGCTCGCATCTCCGAATGTGACACGGAAATGAGGAATGTCCCCATTTCCGACTAGTTTGACGCGAGTACCGCGGACTTTCCTTTGCTCCGATGGAAGTTCGAGAGATTCGGATTGGCCACCGCGGCTGACCCCATCCGCCACCGCCTGGTCGACGCATTGTTCGTAGGTGCCGCGCAGGCTCAGAACGCTGCTGTTCAGTTCGCTGCAGACCGATTCGGCCGCGTTGCGGATGCGCTTGTGCAGGCTCTTGACGCCGGCTTGCGAATTCAGATTGAGGTCGCCGTAACGGACGACGACGCTATGGCTATCCGGCGAACCGGCAGCGGCGATGCCGCTGATGGCCAGTGCAGCGACGGATAACAGGGACTTGATCGACTTCATTGTGCTCTCCTTGTGAATAGGTGGAGCACATGCTGCGACAACCAGAAACCGGCGTGTTCTTAAGTTCTGACCGAGTGTTTAGTTTTACTGAACGATGTTGGGAACGATGGTGGGAACCGACTGCGTGGCTCGCGGTACACGCATCTCTCGCCACTCACTGGGCGGCGCACCCACCACTTTTTTGAATGCCCTGCTGAAGGCGGCCTCGGAGTCATAACCCACGCGGTTGGCGATCGAGGCCACGGTCTCGGTTCCACGGCGCAGGTAGTTGGTCGCAAGCTGCATGCGCCAATTGGTGAGGTATTGCATGGGCGGGTGTCCCACGTATTGCGTGAAACGCTCGGCGAACGCCGAGCGGGACAGCGCCGCCGCCTGCGCGAGCGCTTCGAGCGTCCAGTCGCGTGACGGATTGGAATGCAGCGCCATCAACGCGCGGCCGACATATTGATCGCGCAATCCCGCGAGCCAGTTGACGCGATCTGCGGGCAGCGCCTCGAGGTGACGACGCACCGCGTCGACGAACATGAGCTCACTGATGCGGCCGAGCAGGTCTGCGCCGCCCATGCGCCCGTCCTTGCACTCCGCCAGCGCCGCCCGAAAGTAGGCGCCGAGCGCGCCGCTGGTGTGATCGTTGATGACGATGACGCGCGGCAGTGCCGTCAGCAGCGGGTTATAGGGGCGCGAGTCGCAGCCCAGGAATCCGCAAACAAAGTGAGTCAGCTCGCCGCCTTCGGCGCCAACCGAAATTCTCGTCGGCAACTCGCGGTCTTCCGGCATGCGGTACATCGACATCTCGGGCGTCTTGCGCATGCCGGGCGCTGTCGCGAGTACGTGAGTATCGCCGTGCGGCAACAGGATGATGTCTCCGGCAGATAGTTTGATGGGCTCTTCGCCTTCGATGGTTGCCCAGCACGATCCTTCCATCAGCAGGTGATAACAGATGAGGTGATCGGAGCCCGGGAACATCGCGTCCACCACGGTGTGTCCGAAAGGTGTTTCCGCGCACCACGGTGCTCTGGCATGAACATCGAAAAAAAATGCGCCGGTCAAACGCACGGCACGCAAAACATCCGACAAGGTATCCATACAGTTCTCCAAGGACGATCAGGCATCAACGCCGGACGCGCGATCATTCGAAATCTATTCCGGCGCGGCTACTGTGTCAGCGTGTTAGACAGTAATCAACTTAAGTACAAGCATCGGAGATGACGATGATGAAAGTCTTTTGCGCCGTGACGGCGATGACGATCGCAGCTTCCGCCATTGCGGGAACCGCAGAGCCCTCGCAGGTTACTCACCGCTATTTGATCGAACGCACCTTCCCGGCGGGCGCGCTCGATGGTGTGGACGCAGCCGCGAAAAAGAAGGTCAACGAGAACAACGCCACGTTGGACGTGACCTGGGAAAAGTCGTATGCGAACGCGGACAAGACCAAGACGTATTGCGTCTATGACGGTCCGAGTGAAGCTGCGGTGCGCGAAGCGGCGAAGCTCTCCGGCATGCCGGTCGACAACGTCACCGAGATTCCTGCGGACATCAAGGCCGAACCGCGCGGCGCCGTGCAGCAGATCGCCAACGGCAATCACCGCTACCTGGTGAAGCGTTCGGGTGCGCCGGATGTCGCGGCCAACAGCGACCGGAAGTACGGAGTCACTCTGCTTACTTCCTATGCCACTGCGAACAAGAGTGACTCGTTCTGGGTGTACGAAGCCCCGAGTTTCTCGGCGGTGGAAAGCGCGGCGAAGGCGAGCGGTGCGCCGTTCGAGTCGATCGCGGAGATCCCTGAGACGCTGTACCCGCACTGAGGTGTTGTTAGTTAGTGGGCAGTGTTGGAGCGGGCGGCGGCGCGAGCCGCCGCCCAGTTCTATTTCGGCGGGACCAGCCACTTCGCGACACCGGTCGAGTCGATGAACTGCCCCTCGATCCGCTTGACGAGATCGGTATGACCTTCGCAGCCGGAATTCAGCGACACCGTGCGAGCATCTCCGGCCTCCGATGCGGAGCGCATGACGATGAGCATGGAACGGCCCTTGAGGCAGGTCTTGCGTTTGATCTCCTTGTCCAACACCTGGGTCTTCACGATCGTGGTCAGCAGTTCGGTATAGATCTCGGGCTCAACCTGCTTCTTCCAGACGCCGACCTTGCTCGTGTCCTTGCGGCCGTTGAACACCAGCGTCCATCGTCGAACAGGTAGAGCTCGTAGACGGGGCAGGTGCCGCTGCAGGTTCCGCCCGACACGCCGATGAATCTTGTCGCCGGGATTCCAGAGCGGAACTCCACCGTACGGCGCCGCGGCCGCGTAAGGCTTGACCTTGGGCTTTTCCGCCAGCGCGAGGCCTGTGAAAGCCAACGTGGCGAGCGCAAAAACGATCTGTCCCTTTTTCATGGTTGTTCCTAACATTCGACGATATTGACGGCCAATCCACCGCGCGATGTTTCCTTGTACTTCGTCTTCATGTCCGCGCCCGGTCTCGCGCATGGTCTTGATGACCTTGTCGAGCGACACATAGTGCGTGCCGTCGCCGCGCAACGCCATGCGCGCCACATTGATGGCCTTGGCCGCGCCGATGGCATTGCGTTCGATGCACGGAATCTGCACGAGGCCACCCACCGGATCGCAGGTGAGCCCGAGGTGATGCTCCATCGCTATTTCTGCCGCATTTTCGACCTGCCGCACAGACCCGCCCAACACAGCGGTGAGTGCCGCGGCGGCCATCGAGCAGGCCACGCCCACCTCGCCCTGGCAGCCGACCTCGGCGCCGGAGATCGAGGCGTTCTCCTTATATAAGAAGCCAATCGCCGCGGCGGTGAGCAGGAAGTCGACGATGCCGGCGTCATTGGCTCCGTGCACGAAGCGCGCGTAGTAGTGCATGAGTGCGGGCACGATGCCGGCGGCGCCGTTGGTGGGCGCGGTGACGACGCGACCACCCGCGGCGTTCTCTTCGTTCACGGCGAGCGCCCAAAGATTCACCCAGTCGAGCGCGATCAAAGGATCGGCAGGGCCCGCCACCTGCGGCGCAGTGAGCTGCGCGTGCAAGCCCGGGCGCGCGACGCTTCACCTTGTATCCGCCCGGCAGCACGCCGGTCGTTTCGCAGCCGCGCTTCACGCAAGCCTGCATCACATGCCAGATGCGCAGCAGCCCTTCATCGATTTGCGCATCGCTGCGCCAGGCGCGTTCGTTGCGACGCATGATTCGCCGCGATCGAAGTCTTTTCCTTTTCGCAGAGCGCCAACAACTCGTCGCCGGTGCGGAACGGAAACGGCAGCACGGTGGCGTCCGGCACGATTCGCTTTTCTGTGCCGCCGCCGGGACTGTTCTTGTCCTGGGGTTCATCCGCCACCACGAATCCGCCGCCCACCGAGTAGAAAGTGCCCGTAGTGAGCCCGCGCGCCATCGGCGGCATAGGCCGCGAAGAGCATGCCGTTCGAATGCAGCGGCAGCGTGTCCTTGTGATTGAAGGTGAGGTCGCGACGTTCTTCGAATGGCAGCGTGTGCGTGCCAAGCACGCTCAGGGTGTGCGTGCCCCGGATGCGGTCAACGATGCCGGCGATGGCGTCGACATCGACGGTATCGGGCTCGTGGCCGGAGAGCCCCAGCAGGATGGCTTTGTCGCTGCCATGTCCCTTGCCGGTGGCGCCGAGCGAGCCGTACAGCGTGACGCTGATGCGCGCCACCTTGTCTAACAATTGTGCGTCGCGCAGGCGCACGGCGAATTGGCGCGCGGCGCGCATGGGTCCTACGGTATGCGAGCTCGAAGGCCCGATGCCAATCTTGAACAGGTCGAAGACGCTCAATGCCACGCGGCATTGTAGCTCTAACGGGTCGACAGCTTTTTGCCCAGCAGATCGATCAGTGTTGCTGGCTCGACGGGCTTGGTGAAGTGCAGGTCAAACCCGGCCGCCAGGGCACGCGCCTTGTCGCTCGCCTGTCCCCAGCCGGTGACGGCAATCAACAACGTATTCCTGATGCGGATATCGAGACGCACGCGCCGCGCCACTTCGTAACCGTCGAGCCCCGGCATTCCGATGTCGAGCAGCGCAACCTCCGGCCGCGAGGTCTCGATGCTTTCCAGCGCCTGCTGTCCGTCGTATGCGACGGTGACCTCGTGACCGCGCCATCTGCAGAAGCATCGAAAGGCTGTCCGCGGCGTCCCGATTGTCGTCGGCGATGAGCACGCGCCGCTTGTGCGTCTGTGCGCGGCGCCGTGGCCGTCGTCGTCGCTTGCAACGATCCAGCGACGGTTCGGCGCGGAATGCGCACGATGAACTCACTTCCCTTGCCCGGGCCGGCGCTGTGTGCTTCGATGGTTCCGCCATGAAGCTCGACGACTCCTTTCGAGAGCGCAAGGCCGATGCCCAGCCCACCTTCGGAACGATCCTGCGTCGATCTCACCTGCGAGAACATGGTGAACACCGCGGACAGCGCGTCTTGTGTGAGGCCGACGCCGCTGTCGGTGACGGATATTTCGACGTTGCTGGTCGTCCGCAGTGGCGCGAACCTGAATCGTCCCACGAGGGTCGGTGTATTTCGCGGCGTTCGTGAGCAGATTGGAAAGCACTTGCGCAAGGCGCAACGGGTCCGCGGCAAAGTGCGTCGGCTCAGCCGGCAGATCCAGCTGCAGCGAGTGATGTTTCGAGTCGATGACGGGCCGCGAAGTTTCTATCGCCGCGTCCACTACCTCCGCGAGATCGGCCATCTCGGTGCGCAGCTCGAGCGTGCCGCGGGTGATGCGCGAAATATCGAGCAGGTCGTCGAGCAGCAAAGACATGTGCCGGACCTGTCGCGTGATGACCTCGTGGCTCCATTGTTTTTGCTCGTCACTGGCGCCCGCGAGACATCGAGATCATGGTGGCTTGCCGGATCGGAGCGAGCGGATTGCGCAGCTCATGTGCCAGCGTGGCCAGGAACTCGTCCTTGCGTTGATCCGTCTCGCGCAGCGCGGCTTCGGCACGCTCGCGGCTGGCGATTTCGCGCTGCGCCGCCTCGTAGAGGCGCGCGTTGTCCATCGCCACGGTCGCCTGTGCCGCGACGCCGACCACCAGCTGTTCTGCGCGTTCGGTGAACCGGTCGGGTTCGGGATGGCCGAAGAACAGTCCGCCCATGACGTCGCCGGAGCGCGAGATCACCGGCACCGCCAGATAGCTGCGCACCGGCAGGTGTCCCTTGGGCATGCCGTGATGCGGCGCCATCTTGCCGTAGCGGGGATCTTTGGTGATGTCTGGCGAGCGCACCACGCCCTTGCCGGTGAAGGTGGGATTGAAAATCGCCGTATTGCGCGGCAGCCCGAATTTCTCGAACGCCTCGCGCGGCGCGCCCGACAAGGTGTAGAGCAGGAATGCCTCGCCCTGGTCGCTGATGACGTTGTAGAAGAATGCGCCGAACTTCGCGCCGGTCAGTTGCGTCGCGGTGTCCGTCACGGTCTGCAGGACGTTCTGCAGGTCGAGTTGCGAGGCGATCGTCCTGCCGGTGGTGTCGAGCAGCGCGAGTACGTGCGCCTGCTCGCGGATGAGTTCCTCGGCGCGCTTCTGGCGCGTGATGTCGCGCGCGATCTTCGAAGCGCCGATGATGCGGCCGGTGCCGTCCTTGATTGGCGAGACCGTGAGTGAAACGTTGATGAGCTCGCCATCCTTGCGGCGGCGAATGGTCTCGTAGTGATCGATGCGTTCGCCGCGCCGCAGGCGGTCGAGAATGCCCGGCTCCTCGTCGAGATGATTGTCCGGGATCAGCATCGTGACCGGCTTCCCGATCGCCTCTGCCGCCGTATAGCCGAACAGACGTTGCGCCCCGGGATTCCACGAAGAAATGATCGCCGTTCAGCGTTTTCGTGATGATCGCGTCGTCCGAATACTCGATAACTGCCGCGAGGTGGCTCAGCATTTCTTCGGATCGCTTCGAGTCGGCGAGGTCCTGGATGATCGGCTCGGTAGTACTCATCGATCTGGGCATTACTTCAACGGCGTAAAAGGACGCCAAGTCTAGCCCGGGTTACCCCGGTCCCACCCCGGAGGAATGCCCGACGCGTGTAGGAATCGAACTACATCCTGGCCGGCCGGCGAGCGCCCAACCATCGAATTCCGAAGATGAGGGCGGCGCCCAGACCCAAGCCGCCGGCGATCCACCACTCGTAGCGATGCAGGTTGTCGACCATCTCGTGACGAGTTTGCGCGTGCCGTAGCCGAGCGATCCGAACAACGCAGCCCAGACGGCAGCGGACGCCAGGTTCAGCCAGAAAAACTTCTTGCCGTTCATGCGGGTCATGCCCATCGCCAGCGGCAGTGCAATGCGCAGGCCCCACAGGAACCGCATGCTCAACACCACGAGATTCTGGTGACGCTCGGCGCGATGCACGGCGATCAGGACCTTGTCGTGCAGCCTCGGAAATCGCTCGAACAATCGCGTGGCATGGTTGCGGCCGACGTGAAAGAAGAACTGGTCGCCACACACCGCGCCCACGAATGCGGTGGCGATCACGGCGCCCAGATCCAGATAGCCGCTGTGCGCGAAGTATCCGGCGAGCATCAACAACGACTCCCCCTCGACCAGGGTGCCGAGAAAGACCAGCAGATAGCCGTATTGATGCAGTAGTTCGGCCAGGTCGCTAGCCTCCAGGCGTGATACCCGCGACGGGAATCGATGGTGGCACGCCCTTGCCCTTGACCATGTACACGAGGAACTTTGCAGGCACGCTGCTGCTGGCATTTGCCGACGTCACGTGGACGTCGCCGGGCGCCTCATAGAATGTTTCACCCGCATGCAGTGTGACCGGTGCGGCGCCAGAAACCTGCATGGTCACGGCGCCTTCGAGCACGTAGACAAAGACGGATGCGTCGTGCCGATGCGGGGGCGACACGCCGCCGGGCGGATATTCGACGACCAGCACCAGCATCTCCTTGCCGGCGATGCCTTCGAGATCGCGGGTCATGAGCGTCGTCGCCTTGGGCGGTGGCGCGATTTCGTCAGCCGTGGCTGCGCCGAGCATCATCGAGACGGCGGCAAGCGCGAGAGCTTTCATACGGCCTCCGGATTCCAATTTGCGATGCCGCATTGTTTCGCAGATCGCGATCGATGGCACTCGCTAGTATCCGCAGGCCTGGATTGACGGGGCTAGAAGGTGACCGGCCTCGCCAGGAAATCGCTGGTGCCAAAGAACATCTCGAAGCCGATGCCGACGCCCCAGTTCGTGATGCGCTTCTGCGTGAGCTCTTCGCGCGGGAAGGTGCAGCTCACGCGGGTTTCCATCACCAGCCAGTCGCGCGCGACGCTGCGCCGGTAGGCGACTTTCACGCCGTAGTTTTCGGTGGGCACGGGGGCTTCGAACTCGCCGGTGGTGAACACTTCGGCCGCGATCGCACGGCGGAGCGGCAGGCCGCGAATCATTGTGAGGGCGGTGTAGCCTCTGACGCCTTCGGTTTCCTGGGAAATGGTGCCCGATCCGGTCCAGCGCAGCATCCACGTGTCTTTGATGATCCGCTCGATGTCCAGGCGGCTGGTGAAACCAAACTTCTCGCTGCCCTGCCAGAAGGCGGTCTCACGAAAGCTGTAGAGCGTGCGCTCGGAGGAGCCGCGATAGAAGCGATAGCTGCCCTTCACGAAGGGATCTGGCGGCGAGCGTAAGCGAATGCCCGCGTCCGCCGTGAAATGGCCACCCTGCTTGGGTTCGCGATAGCGGATGCCAAACAAGGTCTCGTCGTCCTCGAGCGGGCCGTATTGTTTCGCGAAAGCGCCGGACTGCGGCGACCGCTCGGTCACGTATTCGTCGCGATTCACGCGGCCGATGAAGGCGTGTAGCCGCGCATTCAGATGAGGTAGCGGCATGTCCGCATCGAAACGCAGGCGCGGCGTCAGCCCGTCAAACCTGTCCCAGAGCAGGGCGGGCGCGATCGAGCCGCTGGCTTGCTGATAGAGGGACTCGTCGGCCGTGCTGCCGAACCATTGATCCGTGCGCATGGACGAACGCCAGACTGTGTTCCACACCACCACGTGCGCGCGGTCGATGAACGGCACGGAAACAGGATCGGGGATTTCGTATGCGAAGTCCGGCCGCTCCTTGGGCTTGGTGGGGTCGTAGTTCTGCTGCCCGGGATCGTCGCTCAAAGGATCGAGGCGATTGGGCGCAAGCATCGTGGGATCGGGCGGAGTGGTATCGGCCGTCCCGGGCTCATTGACCTTGTGTTCGGTTTCAGGTGTCGCGGGCGCAGGCGGGCTCACGGGCTCCTGTGCCAATGCAGTCATCGGCAGCAGCAACCCACAAACAATGTTTGATTCGTGAACATCGCCACACCACATGGCCTCCGTACGGCCAGCATGGCAGTTGTCGGCGGGCGAAAAGGTCGGAGGACTACTGCGCGCGTGGCGGACGATTCCCACATTCGCAAATGGGGACACTCCCCATTTCCTGTAAATGGGGCCGGACCTCATTTGCGTGCGTCTTGATTCCGAACGCCACGCGCGTCACCGCGAAGCGTCGCAGCACGATATTCATAGAGCAGCACGCAGGTGAGCAGCGTTGCGCCCAACACCACCCAGTACTTCGTCCACGCGCCCCACGGCTGCTGAATCACCTTGAACGCGATCATGATGATCACGGTCTGGTGCAGGATGTAGACCGGATAGCCGGCATCGCGCGCCCACGTGAGCAGGCGATTGCTGAAGCTCAGGTGCTGGCGACCGTAGCCGAGAAATACCAGCAACCACGTCCAGGTGAAGATGTTGGCGAACACCGAATCCGCCGCGGTGTCGCGATGGATCACGCCGGCCTCGATGAGCGCGAGACCGCCTGACAACACGGTGATACCCAGGGCGAGCGACCAGCGCCGGTGCTTCGCAAACCAATCCCACGCGCCTGGCATCGACGCGAGCACGAAGCCGTAGATCGTGAGCAGCAGATAGTGGATGAAGATGTACCAGTCGTGGATGAGGTTGTGCGACTCGGGGAACAGCGGCTTGAGCAGCGCTTCGTTGATCCCGAGCGGCAGCGCGAGCGCGTACATCCAGACGCCAGGCCGCAGCTCGGGCCGCGCCCGGCGCCACCACAGCAGCAGCGGCACGAGCAGCAGCACGTATACATATAGATAGATGATGAACCACAGGTGATGCCAGCTGAAATCGCCGGCGGGGTAGGGCTCGAACTGGAACACACGCTGCCACATGAAATCGAGATAGCCGCCGGACCACTGCCCGTGGGCCACTCGCTCCAGGAACACCTGCGGCGGCACGATGAGGAACATGCCGATGATGGCCGGCACCAGCAGACGGCCGGTGCGCTCGGTGATGAAAGCCTTGCCGGTGCGGCGCTTCAGCGCGAACCACATGCCGGCGCCGGCGATGACGAACAGCAGTGGCATGCGCAACCGATGCGCGAGATCCATGGGAAATTCCAGCGCGGGAATGGTCTCGGCGTTCGTGATGTGCCAGCCCCAGCCGACGAACAACATGCCGGTGTGGAAGAACAGCAGCAGGAGGATCGCCAGGACTCGCAGCCAGTCGAGGAATTCGTAGCGCGGGGTCGGTGTGGTTTGGTTCATGGCGCGATCGTCACGCGACCGCGTTCATCCCGCGCTGAAAATGTGGCAAGCGGGACAATTGGGGTCGCTTCACTTGCATTGCCTTTGACGATGAGGCCGGCCCCGTGGTGTAGTAAAAACAGAAACAGACACAGACACAGGCACGGAGCTGCGGAATGTCATTCCTCGCATTTGACCTGTTTCATCACCGCATCTATGCGGCTTGAATTGCAACTGGCGCCCCTCATCTGCGTTCACGATGTCCCGGCCAGTAGCGCCTGGTATCGGCAGCTGCTTGGCTGCACCAGTGGACATGGGGGTGATGAATATGAGCGGCTTATGGCTGGCAGTCAGCTCATCCTGCAGCTGCATGGATGGGATGTGGGGCACGACCATGGTCCGCTCGGAGATCCAGAACTTCGTCCGTACGGCAACGGCGTCTTGTTGTGGTTCGAACTTGGCGATTTCGACGATGCCGTGCGGCGCGCGGCGGACATGAAGGTGACGACGATCAAGGAGCGCCAGCTAAGTGAAAACGGGAACTGGGAATTTTGGCTGCGGGACCTCGACGGATACACCGTCGTACTCACTAGCCCGCTTCCCTAGTTGTCCGCCGCGATGTCGAGCGACAGGTCTCAACTGACCTTTGGCATCTACCCGGGCGGGGTAGCCGGCACACAAACAGGTTTGACTGAAGGGCCGCCCGATGTCCCGTCACAGATCAAACTAGCACTGGATCGACTGCAAGCCGAGGGGCGGCCATTGCTGGTGCGCGTCTATAAACACTTCAGCCGCTCGTCTGCGGGCGCTGCTGACAGCGACCATCCGGTGGACGTGACGCAGTACCTGAGCGGCGGCAGGCAACTCGATCTGGTCCTGTGTTTTCGCGACTCCGGCGAAGACCTGACGGAATGGCTCAGCTTCATCAGGGATCACATCAGGAGATACGGCAGGCAGTTGGCCAAGATTCAGATCACAGAAGAACCTAACCTCTCCACGGCGCCGGGCTCCGCGGACGGCGGGTTCCCCCACGTCAGGAAGGCGTTGGTGCGTGGTGTGGTCGCGGCGAAAGAAGAATCCCGCCGCTTGGGCCTCGATGTTCAGGTGGGATTCAATGTGGTCCCTACATTTAATCCCGCTGACGATTTCTGGCCGGGCATCGCGGCGTTGGGGCAGCAACCTTTCCTCGACGCCCTGGACTACGTCGGACTGGACTGTTACCCGGACGTGTTCCGCCCCTTCTCTCCGGGCAATTACCTGGAAAAAATGCGCGACGCCATCACCTTCCTGCTGACGAACTTGCGCCGGATCAATTTCGCGGCGGCAAACATACCGGACTCGGTGCCGATCCACATTACGGAGAACGGCTGGCCGACTGGCGAGGCGCGCACGCCGGAGAAACAGGCGACAGTGATAGAGGCGATCGTCCGCGCCGTCTACGCGCAACGCACCGCTTTCAACGTCACGCACTATGAATTGTTCGCCTTGCGTGACGGGAACAGTGCCAATCCGGATCTTTTTCATCAGTTCGGGATCCTGCGCGATGACTACAGCCCGAAACCCGCCTTCGAGACTTATCGGGAATTGATTGCCGAACTTGGCGCGTAGCCTGGAACGAATTGGCTACCCACCCATTTTCCCGAACAGCTCGTCTTTGAATCGCCGGCTCAGCCGCAGCACCGCGCCGCTGCGCATGTGCACTTCATGATCGCCCTTGAACAGGGGTGACAGGGACTTCACCTCTGCGATGTTCACCGCCGCGGACTTGTGGATGCGCGTGAATCGCTCGCCGAGCTGCATCAGCAGATCTGACAACGTGCGCCGCAGCATGTAGCGTGCCTGCGCGGTGTGTACATGCACGTAGTTGTCGTCGGCCTCGATCCAGTGAATGGAGCTCGCGTCGATGAGCTGCAACTGCTCGCCCTGCGGCACCAGCAGGCGCTCGGACGAGCCGGTCTGCGCGCGCGCCGTGCGGATGGCCGATGACGCTGGACGCCGGCGCGTCGCCGCGCCGCCCGCGCAACCTTTCCAGCGTCTTGTGCAGGCGATCCTTGTCATAGGGCTTGAGTAGGTAGTCGATGGCATTCAGGTCGAACGCCTTGATCGCGTGCTCGTCGTAGGCGGTGACGAACACCAGCATTGGCGCCAGCGCCGGCTCGAGCTGCGCCGCGACTTCCAGCCCGCTCATGCCGGGCATCTGGATATCGAGGAACGCTGCGTCGGGTTGCAGACGTGCGATCGAAGCCGCGGCTTCCAGGCCGTCGCTGCATTCCCCGACCAGTGCGATATCGGGTTGCTCGGCGAGCCAGCGTCGCAGCTTGTCGCGCGCGGGTGCTTCGTCGTCAACGATGAGGACACGCATCATGGCCTCGTGTAAGGCAGCGTGAGTCGCGCAGTGACGCCGCCGCCTTGCTCCGTGAGCTCGAGACTGGCGCGCGCGCCGTAGATGAGTTGCAGGCGCTCGCGACAGTTGCGAAGGCCGATGCCGGACGAAGGCGCCGTCGACAATGTCGACTCGCTGTTGGAGATAGTCACCTGCAGTTCATCGCGCAGCTTTTCGGCCGTGACCTGGATTTTCACCAGGTCCCGACTTCGCTCCACGCCATGTTTGAAGGCATTTTCGAGCAGCGGCTGCAGCAGCAGGGCGGGAACCTGCGCCTCGAGCGCATCGTCCGCAACGTTCCAGGTGAGCGTGACACGCCCCGCGAAACGCTCCTGCATGATCTGCGCGTAGAGCTCCAGCAGCTTGAGTTCCTCGCGCAGCGAGGTCATGTCGCGCGCGCTCGCCTGCAGGCTCGCGCGCAACAGATCGGCCAGGCGCGTCAGCAATCGATCAGCGCGCGCCACGTCCACCTGCATGAGCGACGAAATGGTGTTGAGCGCATTGAACAGGAAATGCGGCTGGAGCTGCGCCTTGAGCTGCGCGAGCTGCGATTCGGCCAGGTGCTTTTGCAGCGTGAGGAGCTGCTCGCGCTCCTTGCGCCAGCGCGCAAAGCTCTCGAGCCCGAAGATGATGCCGAGCCACAGCCCGGCGAACAGGACTAGTTTGACCGACTCATAGAAGAAGATGTACGGCCAGGATTCGTGCTCGTATGTTTCGGTAGTCAGCGCGTAGACGCCGTGGCGGATGCCGTATATCGCGACAATGAAGGTGACGGCGATCAGCGGCATCCACGCCAGGTGTTTGCCGAACCAACGCCAGGGATCCGCGAGGTATTGGTTCCAGTGGTTCGCGCCGCGCCGCTCGAGCACCAGCCAGAACGTGGCGACCAGGCAGGAGCTGCCTTCCCAGAGAATGGGCTCCCACCACTGTACGCTCGCGTCGCCGAGGTCATCCTGCAGGGCGATCACGATCATGAGCAGCCAGAACAACGCCCACAGGCCAAACAGTGCTCGATTCGTGCTGCCTTTCATGCCGGGATTGTAGGCATACGATCCCGGTCATCCCTCCAAATTGTGGCAACCGGGAAATGGGGTCAGGCCCCGTTTTCTAGATTGGAGTCCGGCGCCTCGACGCAGTGCGTTGGGTGGGCCCCACCCCATCTACTTCGCGAGCGGCGGCCCGTTGAACTCCGATTCCAGAACCACCTCGACCTCATCACCTACGCCCATGTTCGTGCCGGGCTCTGGGATGCCGATCGACACACCGAAGTCTGAACGCTTGAACTTGCCTCGCGCCGAGAAGCCAATGCGCGCATTCGGGTCCATGGGATGGCCGGCGTAGCCGCCGTTGTAACTCGCGTTGAGCACGACTGGCTTGGTGGCGCCGTGCAGCGTGAGCTCGCCGCGGACACGGAAGGTGTTAGCGCCCGTGACCTCGACGGTCTTCGAGCGAAACGCCATCTCGGGAAATTTCGCGGCGTCCAGCCAGTCCTTGCCGCTCAGCATTTCGAGAAAGCCCGACGGCGCGTTGTCGGCGTTGATCGAGCGCGGGTCGATCGTCACGTTGACACGCGAATTGGCGACTCGAGTGGGGTCGAAGTCGAGCTTCGCATCGACCTTCGTGAATCGGCCGGTGTACGTGGAAAAGCCCATGTGGCTCACGCGAAAGATGAGGCTGGTGTGGGTCTTGTCGAGCGTGTATGCGCCCGCCGGCACCGGCGGCGCGCCGCCGCTATCCAGCGCCACCGCGAACGGGGATGTGGCTGCCAGCGCAAGCGCGGCAAAAGTGGCTGAACGACGCATGTCCTGACTCCTGATGTGAGGGTTCAGGAGGTAGCCGAACGGGCCAGCCCCGATTCGACATCAGCCGCGCGGGTCGTAGGACGAATGATTGAACGTGTACTCGCCCAGCAGGCGCTCGGACGATTTATCGACCGCCATCAGGCGCATGCGCTGGCGGTCTTTTCCCAGCGTCCGAAGCAGTGCAACCGGCGGAATGAACGTGACTTCGCCCGTACCCGCATTGAAGGCAATGTGCCGGGAACGATGCGTCGAGCCGCCATCCCCGTCATCGACGACCAGGTCGATCTGGCGCACATCACCGACCTCCGCGCGCAGATGCGAGATCACCAGATCGTCCTCGGGCGCCACCGTGCAGTTGACGCTGCCGCCCGGCTCCAGGTGGTACTCGCGGATCCGGACGCCCGCGGCGCTCAACCGGCGAGTGAAGGAGGGCGTCACCACCGTCCCGAATTCGCCCTTCAGCAGGGCGTTGCGCACCGCACCGCCCAACAGAATGAGCTCACGCAGGCGTGCGCCGCAGGCGTCGCAGCGGAACAGATGTTCCTCGACGGAATCCGCGCTGGCTTCATCGAGTTCGCCGAGCCAGTACGCCAGCAGATCCGAAGTCGAGTGGTCCGCGTGATTGTCAGGAGTCATCGCGCACCTCCGCATTTTCCAGGCAGTCACGCAGGTGTTGCAGCCCGCGATGGCGAATCACCCGCACATTGCCCGTCGACAGCCCGAGTTGCGTACCCAGCGCGTCGGCCGGACAGTCGTCGTAGAACGTCATGACGAGCACGCTACGCTCGCGCTCCGGCAGCGCCTGCAAACAATGTTGCAGTCGGGCTTCATCCGGTTCCTCCGCCGCGGGTTCTTCGACCGGAATCAGATCGATCGGGAATTCATTGAGAATGCGCTCGCGCCGTCCGCTGTTGCGCTTGGAGTCGAGCATCATCTGGCGTGCCATGCCTAACATGAATGAGGCAATGCGCTCGGGCTCGCGCACGGCGCCGGCACGCAGCTTCTGCAGCGCCACAATCAGCACGTCCTGCACGAGATCGGCTGCCGCGGCGTCATTGCGCAGACGTTTCAGCCCGAACAGGCGAATGCGCGGCGCGAAACGCCGGCAGAACGGCGCCTCGGCTTCGGGATCGCCGGCTGCGATCCGGCGCGCCAGCTCGGCGTCGATGTCGGGTGGTATCTCCTGCACCCGCGGAGCATAAAAGCCGCGGGTCTCGATCGAAAGGCCTAGGTCCATGCAGGGGAAGTGTAACGACGGCGCCCGTCGTTACACTCCCTGTGACTCAGCAACGGAGTCACCATGATCACCAACACTCAGTCCGGCACCAACATCCAGGAAGTGGCGGACGGCATCTTCAGAATCAACACGCCCGTGAGCATCCCGGGCGCCGGGCAGTTCAGTTTCAACCAGTACCTGATCGTCGATGACGCGCCGATGCTGTTTCACACCGGCCAGCGGCAGTTGTTTCCGGTCGTCTCGGAGGCCGTTCGCGCCGTGATGCCGCTCGAGAAGCTCAAGTATCTCGGGCTGTCGCACTTCGAAGCCGATGAATGCGGCGCGCTGAACCTGTTTCTTGCGGCCGCGCCGCAGGCCGTGCCGGTGTGCAGTCAGGTGGCGGCGATGGTGGCGATTGGCGACTTCGCCGACCGCGCGCCGCACGCACTCGCCGATGGTGCAGAGCTGGCGCTCGGCCGGCACACGCTGAAGTGGTTCGATACGCCTCACATGCCGCATTCCTGGGAGTGCGGATTGCTGATGGACATGACCACGCGCACCTTCTTCTGCGGCGATCTGTTTACGCAGGGTGGCAGCGGAGAGGTGGCGATCAGCGAGAGCGACATCCTGGGACCCAGCGAAGCGTTCCGCACGCCCATGGACTATTACGCGCACGCGCCGACGACCACGGCCATTCTCGAACGGCTCGCACGCGAACAGCCGGCGACGCTGGCTTGCATGCATGGCAGTGCTTGGCGCGGCGATGGGGCGAAGCTGCTGCGCGAGCTCGGCGTATCGCTGGCGAAGACGCGGCACCAACTCGCGGCGTAAATGGGGTCAGGCCCCGATTCCTGGAAATCGGGGCCTGACCCCAATTCCCACGCTGGTTCCCACGGGCGTACTTTAGGCTTCCTGAAAGCTCAGGAGATCCCCATGGCCCGCTACCAGAACATCCTCGAAACCATCGGCAATACGCCGGTTGTCAGGCTCAACAAACTCGCCCCACCTGGCGTCAATGTGTACGTCAAGGTGGAGGCATTCAACCCGATGGGATCGGTGAAGGATCGCATGGCGCGCGCCGTCATCGAAGACGCCGAACGCAGCGGCGCGTTGAAACCAGGACAGACCGTCATCGAAGCCACGAGCGGCAATACCGGCATCGGGCTCGCGATGGTGTGCGCGCAGAAGGGCTATCCACTCGTCGTCACCATGGCCGAGAGCTTCAGCGTCGAGCGCCGCAAGCTGCTGCGTTTCCTCGGCGCGAAGGTGGTGTTGACGCCCGCGGCCGAGAAGGGAAGTGGCATGCTCGCGAAGGCCGTCGAGCTCTCGATGACTCATGGCTGGTTCCTGTGCCGGCAGTTCGAGAATCCCGCCAACGCTGAGGTCCACTCGCGCACCACCGCGCGCGAGATCATCAACGACTTTGCCGATCAGCGACTCGACTATTTCGTCACCGGCTTCGGCACGGGCGGAACGCTGAAAGGCGTGGCCAGCGAACTGAAGCGCTCGCGGCCGGGCACGCGCATCGTCGCCGCGGAGCCTGACAACTCGCAGGTGTTAGGCAGCGGCATCCCGCAGGCGCGCGATACCTCCGGTGGCCCGGCGGGAAGCCATCCGCGATTCCGCCCGCACCTCATGCAGGGCTGGGCGCCGGATTTCATTTCGACACTGACCGAACAGGCGGTCGAAGCCGGCCTGATCGACGAGATCGTGCCGGTGGCCGGCGCCGACGCGCTGCGTCTCTCGCGCGAGCTCGCGCAGAAGGAGGGCATTTTCGTCGGCACCTCGAGCGGCGCGACGCTCGCCGCCGCGCTCGACGTCGCGCGGCGCGCTGCGCCTGGCTCGACCATCGTGTGCATGCTGCCCGACACGGGCGAGCGATATCTCTCGACGCCGCTGTTCGAAAACATCGGCGAGGAAATGACGGCCGAGGAGTGGGAAGTATCGCGCTCGACGCCGCTGTGCAGATTCGATGCGCCGGCTCCTGCGCCAGCGCACTGCGCCAGCTCCTGTGGCTGCGGAGAAAGTGGCGGTCGATCCCGCCGCGGCGCGCTTCGTCAGCGAAGTGCTCGAGAAAGAGCCCGTCGTGATGTTCGCGCTGGAGTGGTGCGAATTCTGCTGGTCGGTGCGCAAGCTGTTCAAGCAGCTTGGCATTGCGTATCGCAGCGTCGACGTCGACTCGGTCGAGTTCCAGAAGGAAGATCTGGGCGGCAGGATCCGCGGCGTGCTCGCCGATCGCACCGGCGCGAAAACGCTGCCGCAGATTTTCGTGGGTGGCGAGCACATCGGCGGAGCCACCGATACTTTTGATGCCTGGCGCAATGGCTCGTTTCAGGCACGGCTGGACAAGAGCGGCGTGAGTTACGACCGCGTGAGCAAGCTCGACCCGTACACGCTGCTGCCGAAGTGGTTGCAGCCGCGCAAGCAGGCCTAGCGGAGCACGCGATGAGCAGTCACTTTCCCCCGATCATCGACATTTCCCACTCCGAGCGGGCGCAGACGCATCGTGAGATCGACGCCGCCTGCCGCGACTCGGGCGTATTCCAGATCGCCGGGCACGGCATCGATACGCGCCTCATCGCCGCATTGCGCCGACAGATGCGCGCGCTGTTTGCGCAACCCAACGCGGTGAAGCTGGCGATCTCGCGGACCGCCGAGAATCCCTGGGGTTATTACGACCGCGAACTCACTCGCTATATGCGCGACTGGAAAGAGGTCTACGACTACGGTCCCGCGGATGGCGAAGCGATCGCGCCGCAATGGCCTTCGGGGCTGCCCGCGTTCAAGCCGGTGATCCAGGCGTACTACGAAGCCTGTGATGCGCTCGCGATCCGCTTGTTGCGGATCATGGCGCGCAATCTCGGAATGCCGCCGGACTTTCTCGATGTGCACTTTCGCCCCCAGCATACGAGCTTCGTGCGCCTGAACCACTACCCGCGCTGCGCGATGAATCTCGCCGGACATCTCGGCGTGAATCCGCACACCGACGCCGGCGCGATCACCCTGTTGTTGCAGGACGAGCAGCCAGGGCTCCAGATTTTTTACAGGGACGTGTGGTGGCCCGTCGAGCCGCATCCGGACTTGCTGGTCGTGAACCTCGGCGACATCGCGCAGGTGTTGTCCAACGACAGATACATCGCGCCGCTGCACCGCGCGATAGTCGACTCCAGCCAGGAGCGCTTCAGCGTCCCGTTCTTTTTCAATCCGGAGTACAGCGCCGAGTACGCGCCGCTGCCCTCCACCGTGAACGCGCGGCGCCCGCCGCGTTATCACCCGATCAAGTGGCGCGAGTTTCGGGCACGCCGCGCGGCGGGCGACTATGCCAACGGCCGCGAATACGCCGAGATCAGTCAGTACGCCAAGACGTAACCGACGACCGGCGCCGAAGCGATTGCCCGATGCGGCCGGCCGAGGTCCGTGCCGCAACCCGGGACGCGGGGATTTCGTGATGTGGGTATTCGATCGGGAGAACCCACATGAAGATGCTGATTGCTGTTTGCATCCTGGTACTGGCTGCATGCGCCGGTAACCCTCGCCAGGCCGAGGAATTGCCCAACCTGAAAACGGTTGAGATACCGGACTACGAGAGCGATCGCGGCATCGGCTGGGCTTCCAGCCGCGAAGCGTACGAAGCGGCACGCGCGGACGGTCGTTTCCTCTTTCAGCAATTCACCTATGTGAGCGATGGCCTGACCGTTGGCGCCTATCTCTACCGTGCACGGGAGCCGCACCGTGAGCGAATGCCCGTCGTCATCTTCAATCGCGGCAGCTACGTGCGGCCCGAAGGGTTTCGCCGGCGAGATGCTGGTGATGGCGCATCGCTTCGCCGAAGCTGGCTTCATCGTCGTCGCGCCCCAGTATCGCGGCAGCAATGGCTGGGCAGGGCGCGATGAGCTCGGTGGTGCGGACCTGCACGACCTCCTGAATCTGCCGCGCGAAATCGCGCGCATCCAGGGTGCCGACCCCTCGCGGCTCTTCCTGGCGGGAGAATCGCGCGGGGGCGCCATGGTTTATATGGCACTGCGCGACGGATTTCCGGCGCGGGCAGCAGCCGTGTGGGGAGCTTTCACAGATCTCCAGCCCTTGCTGGCCGCGGGTCCTCAGGCCGGGGCCGCCACCTCGATCTGGCCCCAGTACGAGAACAATCGCGAGGAACTCTATCGAACGCGCTCTGCGCTGCGGTGGGCGGACAAGATCAACCTGCCGTTGCTCATCATGCATGGTGGAGCGGATGAGGACATTCCCCTATCGCAGTCGCAACGCATGGATGCCGAGCTCTCGCGACTCGACAAGCTGCACGAGTTCAGGGTTTTCGAAGGGCAGCAGCACGTCATCGGCGGACGCGGCGCGGAGCGTGACGCAGCCACCGTTGCGTGGTTCGAGCGATTCGGCGCGCGTGCAGAGTGATGCACTTCGGCTTACCATCGCTTCCTGGAATGATTCGGCGGTGGGAGCAGGGGAAGATGCAGCGAGGTCTCTACGGTGGCGCGATTTTCGCGGGCGCGCTGATTGCGTGCCTGCTCGGTTTCGGACCCAGCGCGAATGCCGCATCGCCCAAGCCCGGCGCTACGCCAGAAGTACGATCCGCGTCCGTACTGGTGGTCGACGGCAACACCGGCGAATTGATCTTCGAGCGCCAGCCGAAGCTGGTCACGCCCATCGCGTCGATCACCAAGCTCATGACCGCGCTCGTCGTGCTCGACGGCCTGCAGTCGCTCGACGAAGTCATCACCATCAAGGCGGAGGATCGCTGGAAAGGCAAAGGCGCCTTCTCACATCTCCCCAATGGCGACAAAACTGACGCGCGGTGATCTGCTGCGGCTTGCGTTGATGGCCTCCGAGAACCTCGCCGCGCGCACCCTCGCGCGCAACTACCCCGGCGGGATGTCCGCGTTCGTCCGCACGATGAACCTGAAGGCCAAGGCGCTCGGCATGACGCAGACGCACTTCGACGACCCGTCCGGATTGTCGAGTCTCAATGTGTCGAGTGCGCGAGACCTGGTGAAACTCGTCAACGCGACAACGCGCAATTCCGTCATCCGCGAATACTCGACGCTGCCCAGCCATGAAGTTCGCCTGGGCAAGCGACCGTTTGTTTATCGCAATACCAATCTGCTGATCGGCAAGTCTGACTGGAAGATCCTCGTGCAGAAGACGGGCTTCACCAACGACGCGGGCCAGTGTCTCGTCATGCAAACCATGATCGATGATCGTGTCGTCGACATGGTGTTCCTGAACTCGTTCGGTAGTTTGACGCGCACTGCGGATGCGAGGCGCATTCGCAAGTGGATGGAGGCGCAGGGTGTGCCGAGTGTCGTGAGCGCCGGAGCGGTGGGCACGAAATAGGGACACCCGTCAGCACGTTCCGACGCGTGCTGGCACCCGCGGCCGAAGGATGGCCATTCGCGCGATGCGTACGCTTGGGGCTCACTTGAAATCAAGGAGCCGCCCATGCTCGATCACACCGGCATCGTCGTGTCCGATCTCCCCAAGGCCCGCAAGTTCTACGATGCGGTCGCCAATGCGCTGGGTCTCGGCATCGTCACGCCTCACAAGGATTTCTTCTTGTTAGGCCGAGGCCCCGGGCAGATTCCCTATCTGTGGATTGGGACGCTTCGCCCGTCGTACTGGGTCGAAGGCTCGCGCGCCGGCATCAACCAGATGCACGTGGCGTTTGCGGCGAAGGACAAGGCGATGGTCGATGAGTTCTATCGCGCCGCGATGGCGGCCGGCGGACGTGACAACGGCAAACCGGGTCCACGTGAGGGCGCGAGCAATCCCTACTACGGTGCATTCGTGCTCGATCCGGACGGCAACAACATCGAAGCGGTCGCGCGCTAGCGCCAGTACTCGACGGAAGCCGCGACCCAGTTGCGGACGTAGTCATAACCCGCGACCGGTGAATCGTTGCGCTCGTGCTCGAAACGCACGAACAGCTGCGCCTGCTTCCAGAGTGATCGCGTGGCGCCCACCTGGATCGTCGCCCGGTTGTCGTCCCACCCGCTCAATGTCTCGGATTGCGCGGGGTGTGTGGTACGCCGCAGTGAGGTAATCGCCATGAATCCCCAGGTCGGCGACCACGCGTAACGCGCCTCTGCTCCGAGTTGCAGCCATCGCGTTGCGAAAATCGGATCTTCGCTGTCGTTGAATTCTGCACGTGTATGCGCGCCGAAGTTCCACGACCGCCACGTCAAGTCGTAGTACACGCCGGCTTCGGTGCGATCGCCGGTCAGACCCAGGAAGTCGCCCTTGCCGTCAACCGAGGTGGCGCGAAGTTGCGCGCTCAGCCGGCTTCCGTTGTAAAACGCGCGCGACGCCTGCGCTCCGACCGCCACGTTTTGCTCGAAGACCTCTCCGCCGAGTGAAAATTGCGAGCCGTACGCACCGAGCTCGAAGTACCAATTTTCCAGCCTGAAGCCGCGTGCACCGCCCAGAGAAAATGCGGTCTGGTTGAATTCATCGACGTGCGTGTACCGGAGCATTGCCGCGGCCGTATCGACTCGCCAGTCGCCAAATGAATAGCTGCCCCCGAAGATGAGCTCGCCGTACGAATCTTCATCGCCAGTTGCCGAGCTCTCGATCGAACCCGATCGCAGCGAGATATTGTCGTCGTAACCGGCACCGGCTCGCGTGTAGTACGAGAAGTATCCCGGGGCGCGCGCCTCCGGTAACTCAGCGAGACGCTCCAACGCGAGAGCGGCCAGGCGCTCATCCGGAACATCCTGGGTAGTTTGCTCGAACCAGTCGCGGGCTTCGCGCTCGTCGCGGCGTTGCAGAGCCACGAGGCCGAGGTTGTAGTGAGCCAGCGCGGCCATTGCCGGCGTGCGCGCGACTTCGAGGAACGCGCGTTCGGCGCGCGGCAGGTCTCCTCCGAGGTAGGCTGCGGCTCCAATGTTGTATTGGATAGCGGGACCTTCCATCCCGGCCGCCAGCGCCTGCTCGAAGTGCGCGCGCGCTTTGGAAAAGTCTTCAGCTGCGAACGCCGCCTGACCCTCGGTGAAATGCGCCAGGGCCTCTTCGCTCGAGGCCCAGACGGGCGGTCCCCCTAACAGCGCGAATCCGAGGAAAGCGATGATCGCCGCAAAGCGCGACGCTTCATCAGCCCGGCCCGGGGCCATGCTTTGGACCGTGGTCTTTTGGACCATGGTCCTTTGGTCCGTGATCCTTTGGACCAGGGTCCTTCGGGCCGTGATCCTTTGGACCGGGGTCCTTTGGACCGTGATCCTTTGGACCGTGATCCTTTGGACCGTGATCCTTTGGAGTCCTGGGTGTCCTTTGGACCGGGGATCCTTTGGACCGGGGTCCTTTGGACCGGGCGGCTTTGGGTCGGGATGTTTTGGGTTGGGCGGTTTTGACTTGGGACCACCAGGCGAGTGATCGTCCCCGTTGCCCGGACCATTGCCCGGACCATTTCCTGGACCGCCATGATCAGGTACTCCCGGATCCGAACCGGGACCTGGACTTGGACTTGGACTCGGACCTGGGCCTGGGCTTGGATTTGGATGAACGGGTGTGCCGGTATCGTCGGGCGCGGCGGGCGCGTCGGGTACGTCGGGTACGACTGGGACAATTGGGACGACGGGACTTTCGGGATCGACCGCTGAGCCCCCTTGGTCGCCATCGCCGTTCTCGCCTGGGCTGGCGAGGTCGTCGGCACGATCGTCTGTTCCCTTGGCCCGCTTTTTTGCCTTGGGCGGCGGAATCTTGCGCACGATCTCGTCTGGGTCTATTCGCATCCGGATTCCCGATTGTTCGCATCGTGACGTCCAGATCGTCACGACTGCCCGCGGGCGGCGCCTGCGCGAATACCGCCGGAACACTGAACGCAAACACCACAGCGAGAATCAGCCGTCGCGCGGTTCCGATGATGGCCTTACTACTACGCATGCGATGTCATCCGTTGGCGGATAGCTTGTAGGCGAAAGAGAAGCGCGATCATTGAACGGCAGCGCGACCGCGAAGAACAGCGGCCGCGCCGTACGAGATCATGCCGGTGCAACCCGCGGCGCGATGTCATCCGGCGGCGAAAGTTTTGTAGGCGCGGGAGAAGTGATGGGCCGTATTGCGCTGCGCAAGTTCAGGCGCGATTCCAGGCCCCAGCTGCGGAGGCGCTCGAGATCCGCGTGACGCGTGGCGATGTCGGAGCGATTCACCGCCAGCCGCATGTCACGCAGCACTTCGAGGGACCGCAGCAGCACGGGCAACGGAGGCCCGCTGGCGGTAATGCTCTCGAGATGCGCTTCGCCGAGCCGCGCCGCAGGCGCTTCGATGAAGCGCTTCACGAGATGGTCGTGGTGCTGGCTGGCATATCGCCCAAACAGCTCGCAAAGTTCGAGATAGCCCCGCGCGTTGCTGCCGAAACCAGTCCTCGCGAGCGTGCTCGGCGCCAAGCGCCAGCAACTCATCGAGAAAACTTTCGTGCCGCATGCACTCGCGCAGGCGCGCCTGGTCCTGTGGCGGCATGAACTGCATCTTGTCCACGAGCAGCTGCGCGTAGTACGGATCGTTGGCGCGGCACAGGCCCAACAGCAGATCGATCTCGTTGATCCCCGAGAAGTCGCCGGCGTTGGCGCCGCGATATTCCTGCCGCCCCACCTTGTAAGGCTTGTAGTAAGGCCGCACGGAGAAGAAGAATCGGTCGACATCGAGTTGGTCGAACAACCGTTGGTTGGATTCGATCACCGCTTCGAGCGCGTGTTTGGCAGCGGCGAACGGCACGTCGACGATCGGGCTCGAGATTCCGAGCGGCACCACTTTCGCAAGAGCGTCGGCCGCCAGCTGCAGCAGCAGGATGCCGCGCGTGTTCTCGTCGATGAACAGGATCTCATCGGGCAGCGACGTGAAACTCTTGCGCACGCCCGCATTGGCGAAGTTGAGGTGCGCGATGTGAGCGGTGGAGAAGCGCGGCGCCATGCCGAGCGCCGCGCCGACATGCATTGCCAGCGACGAAGCCTCGGGAAAAGGTGAGCGTTCCTCGCGCGCCGGGTTCGTCAGCTCGTGACGCCGCAGCGCAGCCAGGTACATGCCGACATTTCCGAGCACACCGAACGCAGTCTCGAATCCATCGCCGGTATCGCCCTCCGCCAGCAGCGCCACCACGTGCTGGTGACCTTCATCGCGCAGTTGCGACTTCAGGTTTTCGCCGCATCGCGAAACGTCCGCCCGGTCCGGTCCTGCGCGAAGTAGAGATTCTCGAGCTCCGTGTTGATCTCCATGAAGGAGCCGCGGATCCATCGGTCGAAGGCGTCCGAAAGGTTGCTCATAGTGGCAGCCTGCCGAATCGTGACATGCTGTGCAAATGGCGACGGTCACCAGCGATGGATCCGGCTACTTCCTGTACCACTCCATCGGCATGTTTCCCGGGAAAGACGAGCGCATTGCCGAAGCGCTGGCACGCGTCGCAACACTCTGGGGAACGCCGAATGACGCTCAGTGGCCGCAGTCGCTCGAGATCCGGCAGAAATTCATCGCGCGATGGAGTGATCTCATCGGCGCACCGACCGGCACTCTGACGACGGCCGAGAATGTCACCACCGCGCTGTACTCGATCATCGGGTCGCTGCCGGATCGATGGTTGCATGGCCGCAAGCTGCTCATTGCCGCGGATTGCTTCCCGAGCCTGCATTTTCTGTTGGCGGGCATGGCCGAGCGGCGGGGATTTGAAATAGACACCGTGCCGATGCGACCCGGCGAATGCTGGGTGCGAGACGAAGACTTCATCGCGCGCTGGGACGCGGATGTCGGTGTCGCGCTGCTGACGTGGGTGACCTCCACCGCCTCACATCGCTGCGATCTTCGCGCGCTGGTCGAACACGGTCGCGCGATGGGTTCTGTGGTGGGCGTGGATATCACGCAAGGCGTCGGCATCATTCCGTTCGACGTGCGCGCTGCGGATGCGGACTTCGTGGTCGGCTCGACGCTCAAGTGGCTGTGCGGAGTGGCGGGCGCCGGGGTGCTGCAGGTCCGTGAGCGCCTATTAAAGGAGTGCCGGCCCGAATTGCGCGGCTGGTTCAGCCAGGAGAATCCTTTCGCCTGGGCACTCGACTCATTTGAGTACGCGCCCGACGCGCGGCGGTTCGATCACGGCACGCCGTCGATACTTGCCTGCGCCGCGTGCCTGCCTGCGCTGGATTGGCACGCTCAACAAAATGCCGCAGAGCTGCTAGCTCACAATCGATCACTGGTCGAGGCGGTTCTGCGAGGGCTGCGTCGGGCTTGGTCTCGAGTTGGCGAGCCCAGAGTCAGCGGAAGAACGCGGCGGCAGTGTGATGTTTCGTTTGCCAGCGAGTGCAGCGATCCGGCCGCGGTCGTCGCCGGGCTGCGCAAACAAGATGTGTTCGCGGATTGCCGCGGAACGACACTGCGCGTGTCGCCAGGCAACGTGACGATCGACGGATGGTGTCGATCGATTGCTGAGGGCGTTGCGCGCGATTTGGTAGCTCAACTCCGCTCGAGAGCTCCGAGCAGCGCGCGCGCCGCCTGCGGATTGCGTTCCTTCGCGCCGCTGATGAAGTAGAAGAACACATCGCCGTCGCGGGCCAGGGTCTGCGCATGTTCCCGCCAGCGCGCGAGGGCGGCGGGCGCATAGCCCTTCGGCGCGCTGGCCTTCGTGCCCATCACGCGCAAGTAGCTGAAAGGGGCGCTGCGCGCCTGGATGCGTGGGTATTCCGAATCGCCGGCTTCGACGACGGCGACCTGGCGTTCGCGCGCCAATGCGACGAACTCCTCGCAGTCGAAGCTCGCATGGCGCACTTCGAGCGCGTGACGCAACGCGCGGCCCTCGATCTTGCGCGGCAGCAGCGCAAGGAATGCATCCAGCTCCTTCGCATCGAAACGCTTGCCCGGAGCGAGCTGCCAGTTGATCGCGCCGAGCTTTTGCCCAAGTTGCAGAACACCGCTCCCGAGGAAGCGCTCGATGCTCGACGCACTCTCCGCGAGGTTCTTGCGTAGTGTCACGAACCTCGGCGCCTTGACGCTGAACACGAATCCGTCCGGCGTCTCGTCATGCCACTTCTTGAACGTCGCGGGCTTCTGCAAACCGTAGAACGTCGAGTTGATCTCGATCGAGGTGAGCTCGCGGCTCGCGTAGTGCAGCTCTTGCGTCTGCATCAGGCCCTTCGGATAGAAGCTGCCGCGCCAGGGCGCGAAGTTCCAGCCGCCGATGCCTACGAAGATCTTGCCGGCTTTTGGTTTGGCCATGGCGCGAGCTTAGCGCGCTGCCGGGCAATTCGTAGCGAACACTTCTGCCGGCGCCGGTCAGTACCAGACATCCTTTTTCCACGAGGTCGGCCAGGTCGCGCTGCGCCGTAGGCGCGCTGGTCTTGGTCAGACTCGCATACTTTTTATTCGTCATTCCGCCGACGAAACCTTGCGGTCCGGCATCGAGCAAGACATTGAGCGCCTTCTTCTGTCGTTCATTGAGGGTCACGTCCGCATGGCGCGCCCAATACTGCGCTTTGGCAACCACACGATTCACCGTGTGCTCGCTGGACTTGGCCGCCGCTTCTACTTGGATCAGAAACCATTGCAGCCAGGAGTGACATCCATCGTTCCTGTTGAGAACGCTCCAAGCGCGTCGTAGTACTCGTCGCGCTCCGGATTCGAATCGCGCGGACATGCTGTACAGACGCGTCGATCGGTTTTCGTCCTGGGCCAGCGCGCGATCCAGCAATGCGCGGCCAACGCGGCCGTTGCCGTCCTCGTAAGGGTGCACGACTTCAAACCACGCATGAGCCAGCCCCGCGCGTAGCAGGCCGTCTGAACCTTTCGGAGCGTTGTTGAACCACGCGAGGAAGAGTCTTCATTTCCTCATCGAGTCGATCTCGTGGCGGTGCTTCGAAGTGCACCCGTTCGCGGCCGATGGGGCCGGACACGATTTGCATGGGATCTTCGCCGCGAAGTTTGCCAACGCGGATTTCGTGCAAGCCGGATCTGCCCGTCGGGAACAACGCGGCTTGCCAGGAATTCAGTCTCTTCAGTTGAAGGGGTTCGTTGAAGTCGCGCGTGGCATCGAGCAGTACTTCGACGAGTCCTTCGACCGATCGGGTTGCCGGTGGCAAACCAGCAGTGGGAAGTCCGAGGCGACGCGCGAGCGAACTTCGCAGCGAATTGGGATCGAACTTCTCGCCTTCGATGGCGCTCGTGGCGATGCCTTCCTTCGTCAGGACTTCGAGTTGTGCCTGAAGATCGGCGTTGGCATCGAGGAGTCTTGCCATGCCCGCAACTTCGCCCTGGGCTCGACGCGCGGCGGCGAGAGGAGTGCTCAAGACCCCGGCATCCCACGTGAACTGGGGCCATTTCGGGTTTTCCCAGATCCATTGCTTGAGGCGTTTGGATGCCATATTCGCCTCGTATTGTGAGGTGAATGGCCGCCTTAATCAACTCAACAAATGAGGTGATTAGGGCGCTTAATCACCTCATCCAGGGCTGTATATAAAAACAGCTCCGTCAGAGCTGAAGCAATTCGCGCACGTGCTTTGCCTGCCGCTCGCTCACCTGGATCTCGCTGCCCTGTGCGTCCTTCATCTTGAGCAGCAGCGCGCCTTTGAACAGCGGGCTGATCGTCGCAACCTTGTCGAGGTTGGCGATGGTTGCGCGGTGCGCGCGGAAGAACGGCGGCACCGGCAAGCGCTTTTCGAGATCGTTGATCGCATAGTTAGTCCGAAAGCTGGCCGTGGCCGTCCTGACGTGCGTGACGCCGTCTTCCACCTGGAAGGAGCAGACATCGCTCAACGGGATCAACGCGTAACCATCTTTCTGAATCGCCAGCACGTGATGCAGCGTCTGCGGTCTCGCGCGGGTGACCATGTTCACGCGGGACGCGGCCTGCGCCGCTTCGTCGGGCGAACCCAGCAACTGCTCGACGCGCGACACCATCGCCTGTAACCGTTCCTCGCCCACCGGTTTCAGCAGGTAAGCGACGGCATTGGCTTCGAACGCCGCCAGCGCATAGTGGTCGTAGGCCGTGACGAATACGATGAGTGGCATCTCCGCGGCGTCGAGCGATTCGACCACTTCGAATCCGCCGAGGCCCGGCATCTCGACGTCGAGGAATACCACCTGCGGGCGATGCTTCCGGATGGCCTCGAGCGCCTCGAGACCATCGCGCGCGTCCTGCTCGAGGAGCTCGAATGGATAGGGCGCAAGAATTTTCCGCAGCCGCGAGCGGGCCGACGCTTCGTCGTCGGCTATCAAGGCGCTAATGGGCATGCAGTGGTATCACCAGGGTGACCGAGGTGCCTCGTCCGCCGGCACGCCCGCCGATGATGAACTCCGCCGCTTGTCCATACAACGTGTGCAGACGGTCCTGCACGTTGCGCAGCCCTATCCCGTCCCGATTGGCGAAGCCCGAACTCAGACCCACGCCGTCATCCTCGACGACCAACCGCAGCCGCTCGCCTTCGCGGTGAGCGCTCACGGTCACGTTGCCGCCTTCGCGAACCGGCGCGAGGCCGTGACGGATCGCGTTCTCGAGCAAGGGCTGCAGCAGCAGCGAGGGAATGGCTTCGTTGCCCGTGGCGTCGCCACGCGAGAGCTGCACGCGCAACCGCTCGCCGAAGCGAACCTGTTCGATGTCGAGGTACTGGCGGGCGAAGTTCAGTTCTTCGTCGAGCGTGGAATATTCGCGCGAATGCGTCGCCAGCGCGTACCGAAAACATTCCGCGAGCCGTTCCGTCATGCGTTCTGCCTGCTGCGGATTCGCGCTGATGAGATCCGCGATGGTGTTCAGCGTGTTGAAGAGGAAATGCGGGTCGACCTGCGTTCGCAGGGCCTTGAGCTCCGCCTCGGTGAGCAGCCGGCGCAGGCGCTCTTCGCGCAGCAGCAGCGCGCGTTGCTCGGCTTCGAAGCGCATCGCGTCGAGGCGATGTTCGAGTTGTGTGCGGACGGATTCGAGGAAGGCGCGCTCGGGCTGCATGAGCGTGCGGGCTTCGTGCGTGGTGGTGATGGTCAGTTTTTCGGCCGGCCCGTCGGAGTAGCTCGCGTCCACGTGCAGGGTCGTGCGCACGGAGGCCAGCGCGGTCTCGATGACCTCGTCCGGAGTGGTGGCGCGGCGAAACGCGTCGTCCAGCGTTCTTGCGGCCACCGCGTAATCGGGCCGGTCGAGGATCACCTGGTCGACCAACGCTTCGATCGCGCGAATGAACTGCGGAGCCACCAGCATCAGCGCCCACGTGACCAGCGCGGTCGCGAGCAGTGGCAACCCCGGAGGCACGTCGATCACCGTCATGCTGATGATCGTGGCGATGGTGATGCTGGCGAGCAGCCACAGGCTGCGCTTGGCCACGATATCCGCGTAGTGCGCCTGGGCGAGAGACACCGCAATCAGGATCGACCAGGGAATGGTCCAGTGCCGCGCGATGAGACTGACCGCAGTCATCGCGGTCTCCGGCATGTCGGGGGCGAGCGTGCTGAGCAGGATGGCCGCGGTGTGGGTGGCCGCGAACAGCAGGGCGGCCGGCGCAAACCAGCGCGGCATCGTCCTGCGCCGAGGCTGCGCCTTCCGTTCTCGTAGATAGATGACAAACGCGGTGATGCCGGTCGCCAGCGCGATGTAGAACGAAACCGTTGGATAGCCGCTGCTCTCGAGCTGAAAGTCGGACAGATAGTTGGCTCGAACCATCAGCACGAGATTGAGCAACGACACGGCCACCGTGAACGCGAACAATCGCTTCGACGTCCGGCTCGTCGAACCAATGCCACCTTGCACCAGTCGGCCGACGGTGAGCGGGCCGAGCAGCGTGCAACTCCAGGCAAAGGTCTCCGCGAATCGCGCGGCGGTGGAGTCCGGAGTCGCGCCGGCCAGCTCCAGCGTGCATCGCATGAAATTGCCGAAGGTCCAGATGAATCCCAGCAGCCACAGCAGCAGGTACCCGCTCATGCGGCCCGTGGCGCGATCGACGCGATACTGCATGTGCCCCAACATCGCGCTGAGTGTCGCGCCCGTGATGAACGCGATCGCATCCAGCGCGACGTAGGTGAGGTCCCGCTCCATCAGTTGTCAGAGCCCGGCGCGTGACACATGACGCAACCCGAGCCCGTGACGGCTCGCACCTTGGCGAATGCGTCGGGAGGGATCGCGCCCTTCTCGAGGTCGGCGAGCCGCAGCTTCACCTGCTCGCCGGCGAAGGCCGAGGCGCCGGAGACCTGGCTGTACTCGTTGCGCGCTCCTTTCAGATCGCCCGTCTCCGCGAGCACGTCGCCGAGCAACACATGGATCACGTCTTCCGGACGGCCGCCCGGAGCGATGTCGAGCAGGAAGCGAAGATCTTCGATGACGGCGTTGTTGTCGCGCATGCCAGGCGGAAGGTGAATGATGGTGAAGGCTCGCGTCAACCGGGCGCCCTTGTAATTCGGGGATTCGCGAACCACCGCGTTCATTTCGTCGACTCCCGCCACCATGCCTGGCCCGTCGCCCTTGAGTAGCGAGGCGATCATGGTCGCCATACCGTGACTTGAGCGCGTGAGCCGGTCGTTCGGTCTGATAGCCAGCGAGCGCGCGTAGGCGTCCCGCGCGCGTTCGCCGACTTCCAGCAGCTTGGCCATGTCTGGCGGCCCGGCATACATCGAGCCCTGCAGGGACATCAATGCGTGCCCCAGCATTTCCCACAGTTGAGCGTTGTCGGGCGATCGGGTGACCGCTTCTTCAAGCATCTTCACCAGCGGCTTCGCGACCTCGAGATTGCCTTGTCTGAATTCCATCTGTAGCCGACGCGCCTGGTCGAGCACTTCGCTGTCGGGCGGAGTCGCGGCAAATGCGGTCAGGGTCATGAACCCCAGAGAGAAGAACAGCAGTAGGGACTTGTACATGGCGGCCTCCGATGCGTGAATGGAGGCGCGAGGTTAGGAGGGCGCTGGCGGGCCGGCGACGAACATCGGACGAACGCGGACAAACGAGAGTCGAGCGCGGTTGCGACTTTGGTTTTACGCGCCGCCTCAAATGCGTGCGATTCGAGTAGACTCCCGGATGTTGAAGATTTCAACAACATAGGTCGAGGCACTCATGGCCACCGTCAATTTCAGCGTGCCTGATGAAGTGAAGGAGGCGTTCGACGCGGCCTTCGCCGGGCGAAACAAGAGCGCTGTCATTGCCCAGTTGATGACCCGCGCTGTCGAAGAACACGCGCGGCATGAGCGACGGGCGGATCTCTATCGGAAACTGACTGCGCGTCGGGCTAAGCGGCCTGCGGCGTCGAAAGCCAAGGTTGCAGCAGCGCGGACCTCCGGACGCTCGTAGTGCTCGTTGTCGACGCGAGCGTGATCTTGAAGTGGCTCCTCGAAGACCCCGAGCCGAGGACGAGACACTGATCGCATCAGAGCTCATGCGTCGAAGTCCTTTCCGGCGAAGAAGAGATCGTTCAGCCGGTCCATTGGCTCGCTGAAGTCAGTGCCGTTCTGTCGCGCCTTAGTCCTGATTCGGCGGTGCAAGATGTCGAGATGTTGCACGCGCTCGAGCTGCCGACGCGCGAGGACGCAGCGATCCATCGACGCGCCTGTCAACTTTCAATTGAATTGAAGCAGCATGTGTTCGACACGCTGTACCACTCCGTCGCACTCGAGACCGCTCACGCCTGGGGCGCGGCTGAAGAGGCGGTTACGCGCCGTAGTTAGCGAGAACGAAATTTCCTTCGGTTCCCGGAACCATTCCGCCAACGATCGCCACGTGAGCGCCGGCGGCCTTTGCCGCAGCAACCCCTGCGGGCGAATCTTCGAACACCAGGCATTTGCCGATGCCCACACCAAGCCGCTGCGCGGCAAGCAAGAATCCTTGCGGGTCTGGTTTGCCGCGCCGCACGTCTTCGCCGGTGATCATCACTTCAGGGATAGGCAGATTCACGGCGCGCAGTCGGACTTCGGCCAAGGTGCGCGGCGCGGAGGTGACGATGGCCCACGTACCGGGATCAAGCGCGTCGATGAACGCATGAATTCCCGGCAGCGCGACGACGCCTTCTACATCGGCTACCTCGGCTTCGAGTATCCACTGGGTTTCCCTGGCAACGTCCACGCCCGCGCCTGCGAACCGCCGGATCGTGTCCTCCGATCGCACACCATGGACAGTTGCCAGCAACGTCGGGACATCGACGCCGTGTCGTTTTGCCCATGATCCCCAGACTCGATCAACGGCGGCAGATGAGTCCAGCAGCGTGCCGTCCATATCGAACAGGAATGCGGCGTAGGAGTGGTTTCTGAATTCGGGCATCAATCTACTCACTTCATGAAAAAGGGCAGGTGATTGCTCACCCGCCCTTGATTTTCAGCAGAGCTGAAACGAGGTTACGCGTTCAGCGCAGCCTTGCGCTTGGCCACGTCGGCGATGACTTCGTCCGCCACGTTCTTCGGCACCGGATCATAGTGCGAGAACTCCATGGTGAACGACGCACGGCCCGAGCTCATGGAACGCAGCTGGCCGATGTAGCCGAACATTTCGGAGAGCGGCACGGTCGCAACTACCGCGATGTTCGCACCACGCTCGATCTGATCGAGGATCGTGCCGCGGCGGCGGTTCATGTCGCCGATCACGTCGCCCAGGTAGTCTCCCGGGGTCACGGTCTCGACCTTCATCACCGGCTCTAACAACTGCGGGCCGGCCTTGCGGATACCTTCGCGGAAGCAGGCCTTGGCGGCGATTTCGAACGTCAGCGCGTTCGAGTCGACGTCGTGGTAGCTGCCGTCGTGCAGCGAAGCGCGGAAGTCCACGGTGGGGAAGTGCGCCAACACGCCGTCTTCCTTCTGGATCTTGAGGCCCTTTTCCACGGCCGGCACGAACTCGCGCGGCACGGAGCCGCCGGTCGTTTCGTCCACGAACTCGAAGCCGGTGCCGCGGGGCAGCGGCTCGAACTTGATCCACACTTCGGCGAACTGGCCCGAACCGCCGGTCTGCTTCTTGTGGACGTAGTGTTCGTCGACGCTCTTGGTGAAGCTCTCACGGTAAGCCACCTGCGGCTCGCCCATGACGCCTTCCACGCCAAACTCCGTACGCATGCGATCGAGCGTCACTTCAAGGTGAAGCTCGCCCATGCCGCGCAGAATGGTTTCGTTCGTCTCGCGATCCGTTTCGAGATGCAGCGACGGATCGGCACGAACCATCTTGCCGAGCGCCGCGCCGAACTTCTCGGCTTCGGTCTTGAGCTTGGCCTTCACGGAAACGCTGATCACGGGGTCGGGGAAGCGCATGCGCTCCAGCACCACCTGGTGATCCGTGTCGCACAGCGTGTCGCCAGTGTCCGTCTCGGCGAGCGAGACGAGGGCGATGATGTCGCCGGCGCGTGCTTCTTCGATCGGGTTCTGCTTCTCGGCGAACATCTCGACCATGCGGCCGATCTTCTCGCGCTTGCCGCGCGTGGTGTTCGTGACCGACATGCCCTTGGTGAGCACGCCCGAGTACACGCGCACGAAGGTCAGCGCGCCGTAGATGTCGTTGATGACCTTGAACGCCAGGCCGGAGAACGGTTCGTCGTCAGCGGTCTTGCGTTCACCGATCGGGTTGCCATCGGCGTCCACCGTCTTGATGGCGTCGACGTCGGTCGGGGCCGGCATGTAGTCGACCACCGCGTCCAGCACCTGCTGCACGCCCTTGTTCTTATATGAGGAGCCGCACAGCACCGGGTTGAACTTGCTCGCGATGACACCCTTGCGGATGCACGAACGCAGCACGTCGGCCGTCGGCGGTACGTTGTCCGTCAGGTACTTTTCCATCGCCTCGTCGTCCATCTCGAGAGCGGTGTCCACCAGCTCGTGGCGGTACTTGCTGTAGTTGTCGAGGATCTTGCGATCCGACGGCACCGTGATGCCGAGCTTGTCAGCCAGGCCCTTGCCATCGCCTACCGGAATGATCTGCCACTTCGCGTCCTTGTCGTCCGAGTCCCAGACGAGCGCGTTCTCTTCGACGAGATCGATCATGCCCTTGAAGTTGTCTTCCGAGCCGATCGGGATCTGCACGGCGAGCGGACGCGCGCCGAGGCGCGTCTTGATCATGTCCATGCAACGCACGAAGTTCGCGCCGCTGCGGTCCATCTTGTTCACGTAGCAGATACGCGGCACGTTGTAGTTGTTAGCCAGGCGCCAGTTCGTCTCCGACTGCGGCTCCACGCCCGCCACGCCGTCGAACACCACGACCGCGCCGTCGAGCACGCGCAGCGAACGGTTCACTTCGATCGTGAAGTCCACGTGCCCGGGGGTGTCGATGACGTTGATCTTCTTCTTGCGCCAGAACGTCGAGACGGCCGCCGACTGAATCGTGATGCCGCGCTTCTGTTCCTGCTCCATGTAATCCGTCGTCGTCGAGGTCTTCAAATCCTTGGTGTCATGGATGTCGACGATCGTGTGCTTGCGACCCGTGTAGTAGAGGATGCGTTCGGTGGTGGTGGTCTTACCGGCATCGACGTGCGCGATGATTCCGATGTTTCGAATATCAGCCAGGGGCGTAGTACGGGCCATTTGCGAAATTCCGTTATAAATTCAGAGAGTTGAGGGCCCGAATCCGGGCCTCTAAGGCATTTTTAGAGCGGCGAATGGTAGTGAAAAACGGAGAGGATTGCTTGAGAGAGTGCGGAGTTTGGCTCGGACGCGAAAATTCTCGGGTTTTCAATCAGTTGGACTAGCGGTGTCCATTCAAAAGGCCGACTGCCACGAAGGCATGCAGGACCTTAACGGCTTATCCGAGGATTTAAAGCTGGCGCCAGCGCGAATGCTGTCTCGTCAAAGCCTGGTAATCCGGCGGCAATACTTTTAGTTGGTGTCATTGCGGCATCGATTTGCTTTCAAAACTGCTTGCGGTTCGGAATGCACATGCGCGAGCGGGTAGTCTGATCGCTTTCGATAGTTTGAGGGTGCCCAAAAACGTAGTCGCGCTTTCCGCCTCATCACATTCGCAAGCTGATGATTCTCGTGATGCTGGTGCACGATGTGATGCGCATCAAAACGAATGTCTTTGAGCAGGTGCGCGAAGCCTAACCACTTGCGCGTGAATCGCACCCCCGGCCACGCGCCGCGCGCGCGTGCTGTTTCCTATTCTCGACCGACCGACAAAAACTGTGGCACTCTAAAAGCCCTGAATGGCACTTGTTAGCGGAGTCGAGCAATGCGTGCGGAGGTTTCGACGATGTTCAATCCTGTGCCGGTCCCTTTCTTCGGCGCGAAGAAGGTGGCCGATGGATTCGCGGTTCGCGGTGATCTTTCGCATGAATTTGGCCATCGCGTGCCGGCCGAGACCGGTGGGCCCGACGACGGCGTTTTTGCAGGCTGGAAGTGGCAAGGGCAGAGGCTGACGGTCGAAGTCGACCGGTACGGATTTGGTCCGCTGTTCTATTTCAGCCGCGGCGATGAGTTCGGCATTTCGCCCAACCTGGTTCGGCTGTTGCAAGAAGGCGCTCCGCTGGAAATCGACCGCGAGGCCATCGCAGTCTTCCTTCACCTGGGCTTTTTCATTGGCAACCAGACTCCGTTCCGTCACATCAAGGTCGTCCCGCCGAACCGTTCGTTCACCTGGGACGGGACGTTGCATGTGGAGGAAGTTCGTCATATCGGCTCGCAACTGAAGATCACTCGCAGCGAGGCGATCGAAACGTATGCGCAGATGTTCCGCGCCGCCATCGCGAGGCGACTGCCCCGAAGCGGCGACTTCGCGCTTCCGCTCAGCGGAGGGCGAGATTCTCGACACATCCTGTTGGAGTTGTGCGCGGCGGGTTGTCGCCCGCGGTATTGCATCACCGCGAACAAGTACGGCGCAGGCAATAACGATGTCGAGATCGCGCGGTTGCTCACCCAATCCTTCGGGTTGAAGCACATCGTCGTTGGCCAGCTTCCGCGGTTCGAGGCAGAACGACGCAAGAACATCACCACCAGCTTTTGCACCGACGAGCATGCATGGCTCGTATCGGCCGGGCAGTACTTGGGCACGTCCGTGGATACGATCTACGATGGAATCGCTGGCGGCGTTCTCTCGGCGTCGTCGTTCGCGAGCCGCCCCAGGCTCGATCTGCACTGTGCGGGGCGCTTTCGCGAACTTGCCGAATTGCTGATGAAGCCCAGCACTGAGGTGATTCAGCACGTGCTCGATCCGGCATTTCGGGTTGCACACAGCGACGACGTGGCGCGTGAGCAGATCGCCCACGAACTTGAGCGCTACGCAAATGCAGCCAACCCGACGACGATGTTCTACTTCTGGAACCGCACGAGGCGAGTAATAGCGCTGTCGCCGTTTGCTGTCTTTTCCGGCGTCAAGACCTGCTTCTGCCCGTATCTCGATCATCGGCTGTTCGACTTTCTTGCATCGCTTCCGCCGGAGGTGCTGCTGGACAGGACGTTTCATAGCGACACGATCAGAGCAGCGCATCCGCGACTTGCCGCGATACCGTATTCGGTGAAGCGGCGCGGAGGCGCGTTGCTCGATGGCATGAAGTTCAGTGTCCGCGCCGGCTGGTACGGTCTGGTCACGCGGCAGACCCGCGTGGACCGAATGGCTCGTTTGACGACACACGTGCTGCGATCCGCTGTCAGCTCTGCGTACCAGAAGCGCAACGCGTCGATCGGCTTGGGGACTCTTCTCTATTTCTTCCAGCTCGGGGACACGATACGCAAGCTTTCCGGCCCTGAGAAATCCTATTCCGTTCAGCGCTCGCGCGACTGACGACTCTGGTACGTGATGGCTTCGTTCCGATACAGCACCGCGAACAGAACCATGATTACGGCGGCAATCGCAGCCGGATATACCCAGATCTGAAACCAGTCGTGCTCACCGTTGACGTTGAATCGATCGGCGATCTTTCCGGCAATCGAGAATCCAACCAACATTCCAACGCCATACGTCGCTAGCGTGATCATGCCTTGAGCGGCGCTGCGATAGTGCTCACCGGCTTTCGAATCGGTGTAGATCTGGCCCGAGACGAAGAAGAAGTCGTAGCAGATGCCATGCAGTGCGATGCCGACGATCAATAGCGCCGAAATGTTGTCCTGGCCGCCATAGGCGAACAGTACGTAGCGAACCACCCAGGCGAGCATTCCTAACAACAGCGTCTTCTTGATGCCGAAACGCAGCAGGAAGATGGGTAACAGCAGCATGAACACGACTTCCGACATCTGACCGATGGTCAGTTTGCCGGTGGCATTCGTGGTGCCGATCTCCGTCAGGAACGGGCTGGCATTCTGGTAGTAGAAGGCCAGGGGAATGCAGATCAGCACGGACGAGATGAAGAACACTGCGAAGTTCCGGTCACGAAGCAACTTCAACGCATCGAGTCCGAGAGCGGCGCGCAGCGAGAACCCGCTCTTGATTACCGTGGGCGGCGTGGCGGGCAGGGTCAAACTGAAAATGGCCAGCAGCAGCGACATCACCGTGCCCAGCAGAAAGGTGTTGCGCAGCGCACCGTCAGCTACTGCCTCCTGCGAATCCCAGTGGAACACGAAACTGATCACGAGTCCGGCGACGATCCAGCCCACCGTGCCCCACACGCGCACCAGCGAGAACTGTCGCGATGGATCCGTGAGCTGGCGGAACGAGATCGAGTTGACCAGGGCCAGCGTCGGCATGTACGCGATCATGTACGCGAGGACATAGGGGTAGAACTGCGCGAAGTCCTGCGCTTGATACATGTGGTACATCAACACCGCGCCGGCGAAGTGCAGTACCGCGAGGATGCGCTCGGCGTTGAAGTAACGATCGGCAATCAGCCCGATGATGAACGGCGCGATGATCGCGCCCCAGGACTGCGTGGAGAACGCGAGCCCTGTCTGCGCGCCGCTCGCCTGGAAGTTGGCCGCCAGAAACGTTCCCAGCGTGACGAACCAGCAGCCCCAGATGAAGAACTGCAGGAACATCATCACGCTCAGCCGAGCCCCAATCACGATCGATACGCTTCCCGGCCTTTGCCCTGGATCGGGATTCCCTGCGCCGCCATCACTTCGTGTTGAAGCGCAAACATCGCCGCGGCGGCCTCGTCGATTGCCTTCGCGAACGCGAGCGACCCTTTCAATATCGGTGCGAGCCGCGCCTTGTCCTGAATGCGGGCCGGCGGGTACTCGTGTTCGACGACTAGATAGGTGTCCGCGGGATCGATCGACAAGAGCTCCCGGGCGGCGAGCTGGTGGTCGAGCCAATCGACGGTGCGATTCTGCAGATAGGCGAGGGGATCGTGACGTGCCGTGCCGGGCAGCTCGTGCTCGGCGAGCACCACCTGCTTCTTCCACGCATTGGCGGCGTCCGCAGGGTTGGGCGAGGGTTTGCCGTCTTTCCAATCGCCGCGCTGCATGGTCTGGCCGCCATACCCCCACGCGGATACGCCACGGGAGTCGACGACCTGTCCCTTGACGTGAAAGCCACCGATCAGGAACCCATAGCCCTCATCTTTCAGGTACTGGAATATCGAGCGCGTGTCCTGTCCCATCAGGATGGCGTGCGATGGGTCGTAATGAATGCGGAACTGATCACCGACACCATGCTTCTCGCAGATTCTATGCAGGGCGATCCAGGGACCCGGCGCGTACGCGATGTTGTTGTGCCATCGGTCGAGCGTGTTCCATCCCGGCATCGGGCATTGCTCGACGCGGTAGGTGAGGCCGCGTGCCTTGGCCTCCTTGAGCAAGGGTATGAACTGCTCCTCGAACATGACGAGGTTCTCATCCATCTCGAGCCGGATGTTGCGGCCGACGAAGCCGCACACGGCGTTTGTGCCTAACAGCGCAGCGGCATCGAACACCCGCAACATGAAGTCGTGCTTGTGTTTGCGTGCGGCTGGATCGTCCGTGAGCATGTTGTCGAAGTAGCCGAGATCCGAGAGACCGACGCCCGTGGCGCGCATCGCCTTCTGCACACGGGATGCGCGGTTCTTGTCAAAAGGCGCACGCAGGTCGAGCGTATTGGCCACCGGGTCGAGCATCGCTTCGGGCGGGACATCGCTCAACGTCGGATGCAGCGCGGAAGAAAGCTGGATGTTGGGTGAACCGATGTCGCGAGCGAAGTCCAGCCATTCTTCGATGGCGAGGTCCGGATCAGGGTCGCGCCGATCGCGTGGTGTCAGCTCCTGGAACGCAGCGGTCAACACGCTGAGTTTCATCGGACGGGGCGTGAAGTTTCGGGTGGTCATGGTTCCGTGCTCATGCAGTTGCCGTGGCGTAGAGCATACCTCTACTGAGTTCTGGCACTATCGGCCTTCAGTTGAACTCATCCGCTGACAATCTTCCGGCGCGCATCTCGACGCGCCTCGCATTCCTCGTCGCCGGATTCGGGGTCTCCTGCTGGGCGCCGCTCGTGCCTTATGCGAAGGACCGTCTCGGGATCGACGAGCGGGTGCTCGGCATCTTGCTGCTGTGCCTCGGCGTCGGCTCGCTGTTGGCGATGTTCTTCGCCGGCACGTTGAGCTCGAGGTTTGGTACGCGCCCGGTCATTCTGGTCAGCGGATTCGCCCTGGCAGCAGTGCTGCCCTGGCTGGCCATCGCGTCGACGCCGTTCACGCTCGGGGTGACGCTACTCCTCTTCGGCGCCACTCTCGGTTCACTCGACGTGGCGATGAACATCCATGGCGTCGAGGTGGAGCACGCAGTCGGCCAGCCGCTGCTGTCCGGCTTTCACGCGCTCTACAGCCTCGGTGGATTCGCGGGTGCGGCATTCATCACGCTGCTGCTGTCATTGGGTCTCGGGCCTCTATTGTGCGTGGTGATCGGCGCGGGGCTGATGGTCATGGCGATGTTCGCGACCTGGCCGGGCCTGCTGCGGACCAGGACCGCAGAAGGGGAACCACACTTCGCGTTGCCGCGCGGCGTCGTACTGGTCATCGCTGCGCTTGCCGCGATCACCTTCCTGGCCGAAGGTGCGCTGCTCGACTGGAGTGCATTGCTCATCACTGGCAATGGCCTGGTGGACGTGGAGCAGGGTGGCATGGGCTACATGTTGTTCTCGATCGCAATGACAGCGATGCGCTTCACCGGCGACGCACTCACCGCGAGGATCGGAGATCGCGCCATCATGATCGGGGGAAGCCTGGTGGCCATCGCTGGTTTCATCGTGCTGCTGATCGCGCCGGTCGTGTCCGTCGCGATGGCGGCTTTCATCCTGATCGGCCTTGGCGCGGCGAACGTCGTGCCCGTGTTGTTCCGTCGCGCGGGTAGTCAGAAGGTGATGCCCCCGGGCCTCGCGATCGCGGTAATCACGACGACAGGTTATGCCGGCATTCTTCTCGGGCCTGCTGTCATCGGCTTCGTGGCCGATCACATCGGACTGACCCTGGCATTCTGGATGATCCCGGCGTTGTTGATATCGGTGCCTCTGTGCGCGGGCGTCGTGGCGCCGCGTCGCGAGTGAGGCTCATGACTCCTCCAACTCTCTCCGACCTCCGCCGCTACGCCATCTCCCGCTCGCTCTTCAAGCCGACGACGCTTCGCAGGGCAATTGCGAAGCTCGGCTTTGTTCAAGCCGATCCCATCCGCGCCCCCGCGCGAGCGCAAGACCTGACGCTTCGCCACCGCGTCGCCAACTACCGTGCCGGTGACCTCGAGCGTCGCTATTCGAGCTTGCCGATCGAGGAGGACTTCTTCGTCAACTATGGCTTCGTGCCGCGCGAAGTGCATGCGCTGATGCATCCGCGCACGGCGCGGCAAGTGTGGACGAAGGCGCGCTACCGCCAGGCGAATGAGGTGTTGGATTTCATTCGCGAGCGCGGGGTGGTCCATCCGCGCGAGGTCGACTCGCACTTCGCACACGGAAAGGCGACGAACTGGTTCGGTGGCTCGAGCAACGCATCGACGCAGTTGCTGGACGGCATGCATTACCGCGGGCTGCTGCGAATCGCGCGCCGCGAGGGCGGCATACGGATGTATGCGCCGCGCGAAGTGAGCGTGGCGCCAGCGGATCCGAACGCGACGATGGACACGCTCGTGGACATCATCGTGAACAAATACGCGCCGCTGACGGCGGCGTCGCTGTCGCAATTGGTGGTGCTCCTGAAGTTCGCAGTGCCGCACTGGGTCGACGCGCGGAAGTCCGCGCTGGCGCGCGCGAAGGAGCGCCTGGCGCACGCGACGGTCGATGGCCACACCTGGTACTGGCCGGAAGGCGAGAACCCGCGCTCGCGCCGCCACGTCGTGAATGACCAGGTGCGCTTGCTGGCTCCGTTCGACCCCGTGGTGTGGGACCGGCGGCGCTTCGAACTCTTCTGGCGCTGGGCATACCGCTTCGAAGCCTACACACCGGCCCCCAAACGCGTGCGCGGCTACTACGCGCTGCCGCTGCTGTGGCGCGATGCGGTCGTGGGGTGGGGGAATCTGTCCGTAGTTGACGGGCAGCTGGTGGCTTCTTTCGGCTACGCCAACGGCCGCGCGCCGAAGGATCCGACGTTCCGGCGAGAACGTGATGCCGAACTGGCGCGCATCGAAACGTTTCTCGGCTTGGCTGGCTAACTGCCTATCTAACGATTCCTGACGTTCCCGCGGGCCGATGAAAAAGATTCTTCGGCAATTTGTTCCACCGCATCGGTAAAACTTACGCGGTTGGGACTACCGCGAACGCGAATCACCGAATCCCGCGGCCGGGTGGGATGGCCTGGAAGTTGCACCTTCATCGTGCCTGAGCCGCTAACTTTCGCGGCCTGCCAGCAGGTTCGCCATGAAAACTGGTCTCGATTGGTTCCGAAGGCTGCCAATGGCGGCCTTGGTTCTCTTCACGTGCGCGGCCGGGGCGGGGCCCCTGTTGGTGCCGCCGCAGAATCTCGATCTGCCATTGCCCGGGGTTCCCGAAGGACAGTTCCCGCATATCTATTCCGGCGTGGCCATCGACGGCGGGACGCTGCTGGCGAGCGCACAACGCGCCATCAACGCACAGTACGATCGCGTCAACGGAGTTTACATCTTCGAGCGCAACGCCGCGGGCAGGTGGATCTACGCTGGAGTTCTTACCGAACAATTGCCAGCCGAACAATGGCCAGTCGCCGTGGCGCTGAATGGCACGGTGGCCACGGTATGGACCGCGGACGGCATCAGGGTTTTCGAACGCGGCGCGGCTGGCTGGGCGTTGACAGGCACCATCGCGGTTCAGTACGGCTACGTCTTCCGTATCGACGACGGGTCTATCTACGTGCGACAGGAAAGCCCCTTCAGCAATCGTACTTGTGTGCCGCCGTATCAGCAGTTTCGCAAATTGGGTGGCGTCTGGACGCAGGTCGCCACCATCGGCGGGCAGCGTTGCGATTATAACCAGGCGGACATCAACGATGGTCGCGCCATCGTCGTACACTCGCCGCTCGACAGCCTCACCCAAACTCCCGCCGAGACTTTCGCTCCCTCGAGTGGATCCACCTGGACGCCCATCGGGAGCATTCCGGCTCCCCCGCCGAGTCCAACCTCTCTCAACTGGTTTGGGCCATTTGGCACGGTTCGGGGTGACACGGCATTCATCGACCGCGGATATTTTTATCGATACTCCGGGGGCGCCTGGGTGCCGGCGGGTCGGTTGGTCGAGCCCGAGATCGAGCTCAGGCCGAATTCTGGCGAAGGCAAACTACGCGGCAACAACCTCTTCTTGCACGGCTACGAACGCGACTACGAGCTGCCAAGCCCAGACGCGGAAACGTTTCTGGAGTGGAGGGTGCTGCGAGCCTATCGGCAGTCCACATCGGGTGCGTTCATTTACCACGCGCGCCTGAACGCCGACTTCGACGTGTGGGACTGGGCCGTGAGCGAGGACGGCCGGCAAGTCGCGGCATACGGGGCAGACACCAACGATTTGCTCGCCGCGCTCCCGCGCCGTCTGTATGTCTTCGAAGTCCCTGATACCGCCAGCTTTCCGGCCAGGACGCAGGACACGTTCAGCTCCGGCAACTTCGCGCGCTGGACGCCCACAGCGGGAACATTCGCGGTGGTGCAATCCGGTGTCACGCGAGTAATGCGCCAATCGAGCCTGGCGGGAGCTGCGGGGGCGCATCTCACGGCGATCGACTGGACGGACCAATCCATCGAAGCTGACATGCGGCCCCTCGAGTTCGCCGGTGCCGGGCGGTGGTTCGGGCTGGTCACTCGTCGTACTGACGCACAGAACTACTACTACGTGAGGTTCCGCTGTCCCAATGTGATCTCGCTGCGCCGCATGCGTGACGGCGTCTCCTCCGAACTCGCGGCGAAGACTGTGCGGGCGAATTTCCAGACGGGCCGCAACTACCGGATGCGCCTCGAATCCGTCGGCAACCAGCACGCGGTATTCATCAACGGCATTCCGCAGCTTTTCGTCAAGGACAGCGCTCTGCCACAGGGCCATCCCGGCGTGACGGGCTACCGCACGCGGTTCGACGTGGACAACGTCATCGTGACTGGCGGCACGAGGGTGCTGATGCGTCTCGACAGCGACCTGCGCGAATGGTCGGAGGGTTTTCATAGCGCGTCTGGCACCTGGGCGGTCACGTCCGACGGCGGGACTACCTACCTGCGGCAGTCAGACAACCAGGCCGATGCCCGCTGGGTATCGAAGATCGCCGCCGGCTATCAGTCGATCAGCACGCGAGTACGGCCGCTGAGTCATGGCACCGGCAGCGATCCGTGGATCGGACTCGCGGCGCGCGTCGTCGATGACAACAACTACTACTATCTGACGCTCCGGCGTTCACAACAGCTCTCGCTGCGGCGGCTGGTGAACGGACAGATCCAGGTACTGGGGACGGTGCCGCAGGCGCTCACCTTGGGTGCCTGGCACGATCTGCGACTGGAGATCATCGGCACGCACATCCGGGCGTACGTGAATGGCGACCTCAGGATCGAGACCACAGACTCCGCGCTCAGCAGCGGCAGCGGACGCAATGCCCTGCTGATGTGGAAGACAGCGGCGGATGTCGAGTCATACGTGGCGTATCAGCCCTGAGCGGAATATCGACGCATGACCGCACCATTCAAGGAATGGACCGTGCTCCCGCACGGCAAACTCACGCGCGTGAACGAACGCATCGTCACCGTCGTTGGCGAGTTGAAGATGCCGCTGCTCGAGCTGCCCCGGCGCATGACAGCGATTCGATTGAAATCCGGCGATCTCGCCATCTTCAGCGCCATCGCGCTTCGAGAGCCGGACATGGCCGAGCTCGAAGCTCTCGGGCGGCCCGCGTTTTTGATAGTGCCCAGCGTGCGACATCGGCTGGACGCGCCCGGCTACGCGCAACGCTATCCCAATATGACTGTCGTGGCTCCTCGCGCCGGTGCGGAGAAGATTGCCGAAGTCGTTCGCGTCGGAACCACCACGCCTGACTTTGGCGATCCAACGGTTCGCTACTTCGAAGTTGCGGCCGACTCCGCGCTGGAAGTCGATGCCGACGACGGCCTGACCATCATCGTCAACGATCTGATCGGCGACATCCACGGTGAAAGCGGTGTCGGCGGGTGGCTGCTCAAGGTCATGGGATTCGCGGGCGATGATCCGCATGTTCCCGGGCCGGTGAAGCTCTTGCTGGGCAAGCACAAGAGTGAGGTCGCGCAACGGTTCAGGCGGTGGGCCGAGCGCGAAGATCTGCGGCGGATCATCGTGTCGCACGGAGACACGATCGATAGCGATCCGAGAGGTGTGTTGCGCACGCTTGCCGCGAGCCTCGACTGACTGCAGGCGAGATGATCGCTACGTTCCCGCTGGAACGTCTCGCGCTGCCGTCTACACGCTGCGCAAGTAGTTGGCTACGATACCGCGATGAAACACCACCGCCTTCTTGCGCTCTCTCTTGCCCTCTTGCTGACGGGCCTGGCCCGGTCTGGCGAGCCGGTGTTCGACTCGCACGTGCATCTGCGCGAAGGCGAAACCTCTCTGCAGAAGTTCGAGGCAGAGGTGCGCACGTCCGGAATCGAACTCGCGGGCGTCGGGGCAATGTGGTTTGGTGGTCCGCACCAGGCACTGGCCGGAGATCCCGCGAAGATTCGCGCGGGCAACGATGGCTTGATCGCGCTGGCCGCGAAGCATCCGGAAGTGGTGCCCATTGGCACCGTCCATCCCTACGACGGGCAGGCGGCGCTGGATGAACTGGCGCGAATAGCCGCGCGCGGTGTAAAGACGCTGAAGATCCACCCGCATACGCAGAAGTTCGACATCGCCGATCCGCGCGTGCTCGCGCTGGTGAAGAAGGCCGGTGAGCTCGGCATGGCGGTGCTCATGGACAATGCAGGCATCGTGCCGGGAGATTGCGAGGACCTGTTCAACCTGGCGGCCAAGGCACCGAAGACGCGCTTTATCTTCGCTCACATGGGTGGCGCCAATTTCCGCTTCTGGAACATCCTGGTGCTCGCGCGCACGGCGGATGGCTTCGCGCTGGACAACGTGAACTTCGATATCTCCGGCACGGTACTGCTCGCGGCCGACTCACCCATCGAGAAGGAATTCGTGTGGACGCTGCGCAATGTGGGCGTCGACCATGTGATGTTGGGCTCGGACTATCCGCAGATCTCGCTCGCGCGCATGGTCGAGGCACTGGAAAAGCTCGATCTGACCAACGAGGAAAAAACGGCCATCCTGACTGGCAACGCCCGCCGGATACTTGGCGCGACCGTCGTCGAGGGAAAGTCTAACTAGTGGCGCCAGACTGGGCCTCAACGCGCCGTGATCGCGACGTTGTCCACCCCAGCCTCAACGAGCGCGCCAACGTCGGTGGCATCCACTGCATCGATGCGAAGCTGAATAGTTTGTCCGGCCCACGCGTCGAGACTTGCGGTGCGCGTAGCCCACACACCGGCCACATTGCTCGCGGTGCCGCCTCTTGCCCACACGGTCTGCACGACACCGTTCTCACCTCTGACGCGCACGCGGAAAAGGTCCGCCGAATTGGCGTCGGCGTTATGTGCGAAATACAGCCCGAACGACAGCGTCAGCGGGCGGCCGGTCGGCAAGGCGATGGCCGGGGACTCAATCGACGTCTGGCCACCGTCCACATCGTTCGCTCCATTCGACGCGCCCGCTGTCAGCCCGGTGATGAGGCAGTTCGTGGACCCCTGGCAGTTGCCGAGCTGCAAGGGCATACCCGCGTTGGTGGTGGGTTCCGGGTTGCCGCGCTGCCAGAGGCCTCGGACGGCCGAGTTCGCGCCGCCGGTGAGCGTCCAGCCGCGCGCGCTCTCGAAGTTGTCCTGGAACACGATGGTGCTGGTGGTGGATTGCACGCGGAAGAGTTGTCCGCTGCCACTCGCAAGGTAGTACAGCGAACCATCCTGGTGGGTCTGAATGTCCACGAGTGAACTGATGTTGGTGGCGAACGCTGTCGAGCTCGTGTAGTTCGGCGGGCTCAGCGTGCGGATGAATCCGCCGCAGAAGTCGCCGAAGAAATAGCGGCCGTCGTACGCGGTGGGGAACCTGAAGATCTGCGGCCTGTAGAACGCGGCGCCCACGATGGCGCAATTGGAACCGGCGTTCTGATACGTGTGGATGGGATAGCGCACGCCGCTGACGCCGCCCGGCTGATTCCCTTCCGTTTGCGGCCATCCATAGTTCGCTCCGCGCACGCCGCGATTTACTTCCTCCCAGGAATCCTGGCCCACGTCGTTGACGTGCATTCGACCGTTAGTGGAATCCACCGCGAAGGTAAAGGGATTGCGCAGACCCAAAGCCCATATGGCGCGGTTGATGCCGGTGGTCTGCGAGTAGAAGGGATTATCCGTGGGAACCGAGCCATTGGTGTTGATACGCAGTAGTTTGCCCAGAGGTGTGTTCAGTGACTGCGCGTTGGAGGGCACGGCATTCTCGCCGACGGCCACGTACAACTTGCCGTCGTTTCCGAAATGAATGGCGCCACCGTTGTGATTTCCCGCGCCCAGCGCGGGCAGGTTCAGGATCGGCAGTTCGCTGCCGGCCTGTACCACGTCCGGGTTGGTGGAGCTCGCGGTGAAGCGGCTCACGCGGTTGTGTATGGGTGCGGCCGCGGTGGTGTAGTACACGTACACGAAGCGATTGCTCTGAAAGTCGGGATCGAAAGCCACTCCGAGCAGGCCGCGCTCACTCGCGGTGTCCACGCTCACGGTGAGGAACGGCTGTGACAGCAGCGCGTTGTTCTTCACCACGCGCAGCGCGCCGCCTTTTTCTGCCACGAAAACTCGCCCGTCGGGCGCGATGGTCATGGCGGTAGGGCTCGAGAGCCCGCTCGCGACGGGTGTCTCGGAGAAGCCCGCGGGTAATGTCGCCGCTCGGGCGGACGAGATGCCGAGGAGGCCGCACGATAACGTCAGCAACAGGAACCGGTGTTGGACGGCGGACATACGAGCCTCCTTATTTATGAGGCGACGGTATAGGCCGTCGGGAATCGCCTGTCAGTCAGCGTCGACGCACAACCACGGCCGACGTCTCACGCCGCTGCATCGCCGTCTTGGCGCAAGCTGACATAGAAAAGGAGCACTACCGGCGCTTCCGACCGGCCAACAAATAACCTGGAGAGAACGATGAAGGCTTCAATTCGCATGGCCGCGATAGTCGCGGCATTTGCAGCGATGTCTGCGCCCGCTTTCGCGATTACGTGGGGGCACCCCGATCTGAATGCTCATCCTGATGTCGTGAACCTGCTTTTCGAACGACCGGACGGCCTGTACTCCTGCACCGGCACCTTGCTGTCGCCCACGGTGGTGCTCACCGCGGGTCACTGCACCGAGGGAGCGGGCGCGGTGAACATCAACACCTGGGTCCGCAACGACGCGGACATCGGTGCGGCTTACGCGGTTGAGCGTCCGGGTTACGCTTCCACTCGTGCGTGGCTCGATGCCACCTGGTCGAAGGGCCAGGCGATTCCGCATCCGCAGTACAACGACTACGCCCAGTTCCCGGACACCTTCGATGTCGGAGTAGTGGTGCTCGCGACGCCTATCTACGTGGCGCAATACGGACAGCTTCCCACGCTGCGACAATTCGAATACCTGCGAAAGTCGCGCGGGAGCATGGCGAACCGCCGCGCGGTGGTCGTCGGCTATGGCCTGCAAGGCAAGATCCCGGCTTTCGCGCAGGACGACTGGGTGCGTTACCAGGGCGAATCGAGCGTCGCGAATCTGGAAAATGGCAGCGTGCTCGGCGCGCAGAATTTCCAGTTCACGAACAATCCCGGAAAGGGCAACGGGGTCGGCGGCACCTGTTCGGGTGATTCGGGTGGGCCGGCGTTCTGGGTGAATCCGGCGACAGGCCTCGAGACGAACGTCGTGATGGCGGTGAATTCATACAGCATCACCAAGCTGTGTAATGGCGTGGACTATCAACAGCGCACCGACATCGAAGTCACGCTGGATTTCGTGACGCCGTATCTCCACTGAGCCGTCGAGAACCCGCAATTGAAACGGCGCGGTCCGCAGGGCCGCGCCGTCGGGATCTCAGCGCGAGGCTTTGGCGATCGCGCCCGCCACCACCGCAGGGTGCCAGCGACGTTGCTCAGCAAAGTACGATGCGCGGTCTTCTTTCAGGCGCGGAACTGGCTCCGCGAGCAGATGCTTGTCGCCAAGCCACGACATTGCACCCTGCAGCGCGTGGCGGTAATCGTGCAGCGGTGGTGCCGTGTATTCCTTGCGTTTCATATGGCTCTCCAGATGAGTGGTGGCTCTCCAGGTGAGTTGCCAAACATCGCCCGATGGTTCGGATGCAACTATGTCTAAAGAGCGATGAACGCAGGCTGAAAGAGTGAAAGCGGTCACCGACCGCGGGCGCGTATCGGTTTAACTTTAAGTCACTCCGATTTTCCCACGAGCGCGCCAAGTGAAACCCTTAGCAGCCAAGATGTTGTCGTCGTTCTTGGTCGCTGCGTGCCTGCTCGCGGTGCAGCCTGTGTTAGCGGCCTCGGATTACCTCTCGCGTCCGGACGTGCGTGCATTCATCGATTCGATGACCGAAGAACACGGCATCGAGAGCGCCGACCTCGAGCGGATCCTCGGCGATGTTCGCTACACGCCGGCGGCTGTTCGTCTGATCGGCCCCGTGCCGAGCTCCGCTCCGTCACCTGCGCGTTCATACGCTCGTTATCGCGCGAAGTTCCTGACGCCGGAGTTGATCTCCGCCGGCTCGCGCTTCTGGTCGCTACATGCCGCAGACCTGGCGCGTGCCGAAGCCGAATACGGCGTTCCCTCCGAAGTGATCATAGGCATTCTCGGCGTCGAGACCTTTTTCGGCCGCAACACGGGTTCCTTCCGCGTCATTGATGCCTTGGCGTCGATCGCCTTCGACGGCGAGCGCCGCCAGGATTACTTCCGTGGCGAATTGAAAGAACTCCTGCTGCTGGCGCGCGACTCCAAGATCGATCCGCTCGCCATCAAGGGCTCGTATGCCGGAGCGGTGGGTTTGCCGCAGTTCATGCCCTCTAGCTATCGCCGCTACGCGGTGGACTACGACGACGACGGCACCATCGACCTCTTGGGCAGTGCGACCGATGCAATCGGCAGCATCGCGAGCTACATGAAAGCGTTCGGGTGGGTGCCGAACGAACAGCCGACCGCGCCGGTGCGACTGGCGCCGGGCACCGAAGCGGATCTCGTCAGCGGACTGGATCGGGTCCACGACGTGTCGGAAGTGCAGGGCAAGGGCGTGGTGTTCTCGGGCCGGGATCCGCCAGCCGGCCTCGTTTCGATCTTCGAGTTACCGACGCCGGGCAAGCCCTCGAAGTTCGTGGCGGGCTTCACCAACTTCGAAGTGGTCACGCGCTACAACCGTTCGACGTTCTATGCGTCCGCCGTGCTCGAGCTTGGCGAAGCCATTCAGAAGGCGCACAACCGCGTGCAGCTTGCCTCGGCGCAGGCGAGAGACAACACGCTTCAGTAGCCGCCTCGCGATCGCCCGGCGACAATGCAGATGTCGCCCCGCATGCGGAGTTTGATTCATGTTCAGGCCCGGCATTTCCGCCATCGTCGCGCTGCTCCTTGCTGACGCCGTGGTGGCCCAAGGCGTGGCCGAGACTCCTCCGGAGGACTTGCAGGTGGTGCTGGTCACGGGAGAGCAACCGGGTCCGGGACTTTGGAAGGTGTCGTCCTCCGATCACGACCTGTGGATTTTGGGCGAGGTCGCGCCGCAGCCTGACCAGGTGAAATGGCGGTCGAAGAGGTTCGAGGCCTTGCTCGAAAAGTCACAGGAAGTGTTGCTCGATTTCTCGGGCGTCATGTGGCCAGACAGTTTGCAGGAAGACGCGGAAATTCGGATACGCAAGCTTCCCGGCGGGCAGACGCTGAAAGATATCGTTTCACCCGAGTTGTTTGCGCGTACCGATGCCGCCCGGAGACTCTACGGTACCGCCGAACAGATCGAAGTGCTGCGCCCCTTCTACGCGGGAAGACGCATCCTGATGAGCGCGCTTCGAAAGTTGGATATGGAAAAGAGATTCAGCGCGAGCTTCACGGTGAGGAATCTCGCGCGCAGGGCCGATGTCAGAATCACGTACATCGACACTCCGGGGCAGACGCACGAGGAGCATTTGAAGAACATCCAGCAAGGCTCGACGGTGCCCTGTCTGGAAATGATGGTGCAGATCGTCGAGGACGGTGGTAACGGACTGCGGCGCCTCGCGAACGCCTGGTCTGTCGGAGACATCGCCGCGTTGCGGCAGCTGGTGCCTATGTACGCGTTGCAACCCACTCACCAGGAGAGCAAATGTACCGTTGCGTTGTACGGCGGCGAACAGCGGGCCAATGAGTTCGTTGCGCGGCGAACCGAGGCGTGGCTCAGCACCGCAGAGCGGGCATTGCGCGAGAACAAGAGCACGATGGCCGTCGTGTCGATGGCGGAGCTCTTCGCGCCGGATGGCTATCTGGCCGGCTTGCGCGCCCGCGGATACAAAGTGGTTGAACCGATCTGATCGTTGTTAGCTCGCGATCAACCCCGCCAACTGATCTGGATCGACGGGCTTGATCAAGTGGTGATCGAATCCCGCCTCCAGTGCGCGGCGCCGGTCACTGTCCTGCCCCCATCCGGTGAGAGCAATCAACCGGATATTCGCTGCCCACGGCTCTGCCCGCAGTGACTGTGCGACCTCATAGCCGCTCAAGTCCGGCATGCCGATGTCTAACAACGCAGTATCGGGGCGAAACACTTGCGCGAGGGCGAGAGCGGCTCGTCCAAGATGGGCGACACGAACTTCGTGCCCCGCCATCTCGAGCAGCATCGCAAGGCTTTCCGCCGCGTCCCGATTGTCATCGGCGACGAGTATCCGCCGGCGAGCGGGCGGCGCCTGTTCGGGATCAGCGCCGAAGCGCGACGCAACTTGCGGTCGTGCCGCAAGCGGCAAGCGCACGATGAATTCGCTGCCAAATCCAAGGCCACGCGCTGCGCGCCTCGACGCTGCCTCCGTGCATCTCGGCAATCCCCTTGACCAATGCCAATCCGATTCCGAGCCCACCTTCGGACCTTCCCGCGACGCTACTGACCTGCGAGAACATTTCGAAAATCTCTGGCATCCACTCGGGAGCAATGCCGATCCCATCGTCTTTGATCGACAGCTCTAACGTGTCGCACAGCACGTTGCACTTGAGTTTGATGTGACCGCCCGGGTCACTGTATTTGGCGGCGTTCATCAACAGGTTCGAGATGACCTGCGAAAGTCGCAGATGGTCGGCATCCAGCAGGATGGTTTCGGCAGGCAGACTCACCTCGAGTTGCTGATTTTTGCCTTCCAACGTCGGGCGCACCGCTTCAATGGCGGCATCGATCACGGGGATCAGCGACAGAGTCTCCTTCTTGAGCTGTAGTTTGCCTTGGGTGATCCGTGCGATGTCGAGCAGGTCATCGAGCAGCAACGCCATGTGCGTCACCTGTCGTTCGACGATCAGTTGTGCCAGCCTCACCTGCGTTGGCGCCGCCTGCGGTGAGGCAATGACTTTGGCAGCGGCGCGTATCGGCGCGAGCGGATTGCGCAGTTCGTGAGACAGCGTCGCGATGAATTCATCCTTGCGTCGATCATGCTCGCGTAGCTGCTTGTTGAGCTGCGCCAGTCGTTGCTGATCAAGCTTCTGTTCGGAAACGTCGACGGTCACTCCGTCGAAATGCGTTGGTGTGCCGTCAGCCGCGTAGTCGGCGCCGCCGAGCGCGCGTATCCATTTGACCTCTCCGGTGGTCGGATGCACGGTGCGGTAGACGATGTCATACGGGGTGTTGTTGCGGATCGATGCCCCGATCGCGTCTCGAGTGGGGGCGCGGTCCTCTTCGTGAATCCGTGCGTAGAAGTCATCGATCGTGATCCGCTCGGTCGGCGCAAAGAAGAAGTGTTCCTTGACGCGCTCGTCCCACTCGAGTTCATCGAAAGGCAGGTCGGAGTACCAGAAACCAACACCGGAGAGGCGAGTGGCGTAGTCCAGCCGCGCCCGGTTCAATGCAAGCGCGCGGTCCGTTACGGCACGTGCGGTGACATCCGCTCCTTGCACCAGAATGCCGATCACAGCGCCATCCCGGTCGATGATGGGCTGAAATACAAAATCGACGTACCGTTCAGCGGGCGGGCCATCTGGTGAGGCTTGATAGACGTACCTGGAGCCAGACGCCGAGTAAGGTTTGCCGGTTCGATAAACCTCATCGAGGAGCGCGACATAGCCTTGTTCGATCGTTTCCGGAAGCGCGTCGGCCATGGTGCGACCGACGACGGGCCTGTGACCCACGATCGCCAGAAATCCGGGGTTTGCCAGCTCGACGACGTGATCCGGCCCTCGCAGCAGGGCAAGAAAAGTCGGCGCCTGATCGAAGAGCTGAACGAACCTCTCACGCTCGGAGGCCAGCTTCCGCTCGGACAGCACTTGCTCCGTTGTCTCCGCGCAGGTGACCAGCACGCCGCCCACTCCGTGAGGAGAAGCGGGTTCGTCGATGGGGCTATAGCTGTAAGTCCAATACACCTCCTGCAGTTCGCCGAAGCGAATGATGGGCACGCATTGATTTTCAGCCCACACCGCGCCGTCGCCACGCAGCACATACTCGATTTGCGCCCCGACAACCGGCCAGACTTCCTCCCAGGCACGACGACCCGGCGCGCCGAGGATGGCCGGGTGTTTTTCCGGACCGAGCGAGAGAGAAAACGTGTCGTTGTACAGGCAGGTGAGGTCGCGACCCCACATGATCATCGTGGGATGGCCCGTGGTCAGCAGGATGCGGACGGTCGTCCTTAAGGCCTGTGGCCAGAATTGAGGGTCCCCAAGCGAGGTGCGTGCCCAGGGAAATGCGCGAATGCGCTCGCCCATCGAGCCCCCGCCCGCGAGAAACTCCAGGCCAACGTCAGTAGCCTGTTTTTGCATCCCTGCATAGTACCCCTCCGAACCCTTACTTCGACTTGTTCTCGAAGAGAACGACGCGTGATCGCAGCGTCGCCGCGGTCTCTTCACTCGGGAACAGTGGCGCCGCCTGATAAGCCTGACCCATCTTCGCAATCAGCAAGTCCATCCTGAACGCCCCGGCCACGATGTCGAGTACGCCATCGCCGGTCATGTCGATCAGTTCGAGTGTCACGAGGCCAGCGGGTCGATTGCTGATGGGGTGAGGGACAAAATTTTCCTTACCGGTGTTCTCGTACCAGAGCAGTGAAGAGCGGCGGGGCTCGTTCCAGTAGTTGACCCAACTACTCGCCACGACGTCGAGGTCGCCATCGCCATCGAGGTCGCCCGCGACCGCATCGGCGGCGCCGTAGAAGCGCCCGATGTCATGGAAGCTGAACTTGCCCGCGCCTTCATTCCGCAGCCATTGCACGCCGTGATAGGGCTTCGGGTCGGTCTGGGCGTCGAAGGCGTCGCCATTGGTGAACAGGATGTCGTCGTCGTGGTCCTGGTCGAGATCCACCACGCTCATGCTGGTGGAGCCGTACATGGGATGCGGCGCACTCGCGAGCACGACCTTGCGAAACTCGCCACCGCCCGAATTCAGGAACGCGACCACCGACTCGTGTTCCTGGGCGATGAGACTGACCAGATCCTGCCTGCCATCGCCGTCGACATCCATGGGCGAGACGTTGAGCGCGCCGCTCGCTTTCAGCAGGAGTTTCCGCTCGAATTTTCCAGCGCCCTGGTTCTCGAGCCAGAACACCGAGCCCGCATCGCTGCCGCCGAACTCGGCCACCGCGACATCCAGATCGCCGTCGGCATCAAGGTCTATGGCGCGAGCATCCGCCACCCGATGCAGATCACCTTGCAGCAGTTCCCGGCTGAAGGTGCCGGAGGGATCTTGTCGAAGCAGGTAGACCTTCCCTCCCAGGGCGCCGACAGGCGGCATCAGTCCCAGGTCGGCGACGACGATGTCCAGGTCGCCGTCCGCATCGAAATCGATGACCTGCGTATGAATCGGAATGGTGATGTCCGCGAGCGTCTTTTCCTTCCACTTCTTGCCGGACTGCTCGAGCAGCTGCAGTTTCCCTAGTTCGCCATCGCATACCAGAAATTGCCGTGGGCTCCTGGCCCGAAGCTTTGTGGCCGAGATGTTGAGAATGGTGGGATTTGTTGACAGCGCTGCCAGCTCGCGGCGCACGAAGGTTCGTCCGGGGCTCGGCACTTCGTCAAACGGAAGTGTCGGCAGCTCCGTCGGGCTACTGCCGTAGTAGAGCGCGGTGATGTCGCGCAGCACGTCGGCCGGAATGTATTCGCGTCCCGTGCGCTGCTTGCCGATGTCGGCCATGGTGCGTATCAGGGCGGGCCAGCTGCGTTTGGGCAGGATGTTCGGACTTGGAACGTTGTGACATCCGCCGCAGTACTGCTGAGCCAGCGCCGTGATTTCTTCGGCAGTCCTGGTCGGGGCGGCGGGAGCGGGCTGCGCGACCACGGAGGACGCGCTGCCCGTCAGCAAGCTGAAAGCCACAAACCATCGGCCCAATGATCGAAGAGGGATTGGCATCGCCGCGTATCATAAGGTGCCGCGCGTCAGAAACTTGCTTTGAACTGCACGCCCCAGATTTGTGGCTCGTTGAGGAAGCCGGTCAGATTGTCGAAGTCGATCGCTCCGACGGCGACCACCTCGTCCGTGATGTTGCGGCCAAACAGCGCGGCCTCGTATTTGCCGTCGCTCCAGGTGTAGCCCAGGCGCAGTCCGCCCTCGAGCAATTCCTTGCCGGTGAACTCGGTGGACTCGTAGAGGAAGAAATTCACTTCACTGCGATAAGCCCAGTCGGTATAGGCGAACAGTTCGCCGTTGCCGACTGGGAAGCCATATCGCAGCGTGAAATTCGCAATCCACTCGGGCGCCTGCGGCAGCGGGTTGCCGTCAATTACCGCGAGCCCGCCCACGATCGGATCGGTGACCGTGCAGGCAAAGCACGTTCCCACCGAAATGCTGTCGTCGTCGATCTCGGTGTCGTTAAAGCTCGCGCCGAGCGTCACCAACAGATTGTTAGTGATATAGGCCTGCAGATCGAGCTCCGCACCCTGGCCCACGGTCTTGTTCGCGTTCAGCAACCTGACGGCGTTGCTGGCGCCGCCCACGGCTGTGAGCTGCTGGTCCTTCACTTCATAGTGATACAGGTTGAAATACACCCTCGCGCGCTGGTCCAGCAAATCGGCCTTCACGCCGACTTCGTAAGAAGTGTTCGTCTCGGGATCGGCAACCGATTGATTGCCGAACGCCCCGGCCGGCTGCACGCTGGCGCCGCGAAAACCCGTCGCGATGCGCGCGTACAAGTTCACCGAGTCATTGATCGAGTACGTTCCAGACAGGTCCCAGCTCGTGTTGTCGTCGCTCAAGCTGGCCGTGGTGGGCAGAGTCGGATCGGGAAACGTAAACCCTTCGGGCGTGCCAGTTACGAAATCTTTGTCATCCTGCGTGTAGCGAACGCCTGCACGCATCTCAAACGCATCGGTAAATTTGTACTGGACCGAACCGAACACTGCCCACGCCTTGTTAGTCTGGTTCGCGCGCAGATATTGGTTCTGCACTCCACCGGCAAGACTGTCGTACGAGTAGAACTCGGTGTCGTAGTCTTCATCGAAGTAGTACACGCCCGCCTGCCAGTTGAACGCTCCAGATAACTGCGATTCGAAGCGCACTTCCTGGGAGAACTGATCCAGCGTGGGAACAGCATCCGCCGTCTCGCTCGGGAACGGGATGAAGCCGGGTCCATTGGGCAATCCGCAGAACCCGCAGCCGTAGCCGCCGTCGATATCGCCGCGGCTGTACGCATCCATCGACTCGTAGCCAGTGATCGAATACAGCGCCACGTCGCCGAAATCCCAGCGCAACCGCACACTGCCGCCGGCGATATTCAGCTCCTGCTGGTTGTGGCCGTCGACGGAGAGGGGGCTTTCGTTATCGATGCCATCGACCAGATCGTTGTTGCCGGACTGGATGATGTTGGCGCGGAACAATCGCGCGGTGCCGTCCAGATTGCGCATGTGTGCGTTGAACAGCGCGGTGAAATTGTCGCTGTCGTATTGCACCTGCAGACGCGCTGCGCGATCGTCGTAGCCTTCGTAGATATCGTTATCGCCGGTGAGCGCGTTGCCGACGAAGTCGTCGCGATGCTGGTAGAGCCCCGAAAAACGGGCCGACCAATTCTCGCCGAACGGGATGTTGATCGCGCCCTCGATGTTCGCGGTGTTGTACGTGGCATCGGAGACGTTGAAATAGCCACCGAAGTCGGAATCGGGCTCCACCGAGTCGAACTTGACCACGCCGCCGGGTGTATTGCGGCCAAACAAAGTGCCCTGAGGTCCACGCAGCACTTCGATCTGTTCCAGATCGAAAATGGGAAAGCCCTTGAGGATGGGGTTTTCCTGTACGACGTCATCGTAGATGAGCGAGACGGGCTGCGAAGCGTTCAGGCGAAAATCGCCGTTGCCGTAGCCGCGAATGTAGAAGCGCGGGAATGCGCGGCCAAACGATGACTCGACGTTGAGACTCGGGACGCGTCCGGCTAACAATCGTACGTCCTGGCCTCCGGTGGACAGCACGTCGAGATCTTCCCCGCTCACGGTCGATACCGAACTCGGCACGTCGCGGATGTTCTCGGAGCGCCGTTCAGCGGTGACGGTTACTTCGTCCAGTTGGCCCGGTGGTGATTCCTGCGCGGAGGCCGTTCCTGCGACGGCGGCCAGTGACACGATCCATACACAATGGTTCTTGTTCATGTTGCCTCTGTTCCGCAAGTTGATTCGCTAGCAACGCATGGCGGGGAGCATACATCCATGATCAAGGGATCGGTGGTCTCGCACCAACGTGGATCGCATCCGTACGTACGGCACCTTTGTAGTTCGCTGAACCTAGCCGGAAATTGCCTCGGTCAGCGCTTCCTCACAGGGCTCGCTGATCTTCAACGCCAACAAGTGGTCTGCGCGCGTTCGCCCGAGATTGACGGCGGCGATCGGTTTGCCGGCCGCTGCGGCCGCCTCGGCGAAGCGGAATCCGGAATAGACCATCAGCGACGATCCGACAACCAGCAACGCATCCGCCTTCGCCACACCTTCGAACGCGCGATCGACTCGCTCCCGCGGCACCGTTTCACCAAAGAACACGACATCGGGTTTGAGGATGCCGCCGCACTGCGGACAGTCGGGAATGAGAAATTCGCTGTAGTCGCGGCCGTCGAGGTCGACGTCGCCATCGGGCGCAACGCGTCCCTCGATCTCAGCCCAAGAGGGGTTGCTCACCAGCAGCTGCCGCTGTAGTTCGGCACGCGGGAGCGTGTGATCGCCACGCATACAGCGCACGGTATCGAGACGCCCGTGCAGGTCGATCACATTCCGGCTGCCGGCAGTGGAGTGCAGGCCGTCGACGTTTTGCGTGATCAGGAGCTGGACGAACCCCATCTCCTCGAGTCGCGCGAGCGTGCGATGTGCACCGTTGGGCTGCGCTCGACTGACGATAGGCCAGCCGACAACGCTGCGCGCCCAGTAGCGCTGGCGCACCTTGGGGTCCGTCATGAACGGGCGGAACTCCACGGGCCGCGCGCGTTTCCAGTCGCCTTGCAGGTCCCGGTAGTCGGGAATGCCGGAGCTCGTGCTGACGCCGGCGCCCGTGAGCACCGCGAGGCGGGGGTGGGCCCGAATGAAATCGCGCAACGCGTTCATCTGTCTATACTCAAACGCATGAACGAACGTGTCACTCCCGATGGCCGATATTTCGTGGTTCGCGGTCGGTTGTGGCGCCGCACGAATCCCAACCTGCCCCTCGAAAAACGCGAAGCACTCCGGAGCGAGCTCATGACCGCGCGGCGTGCGGTCAAGGCGGCGCAAGCGTCCGGCAAGCCGGAGGAACTGGCACTCGCCCGCAACGCGGTGGATAAAGCCAAGATCGCGCTCGGTGAGCGAGGCCCGGTGTGGTGGACGGACGGTGCACCCGACCTGAATCGCCACAAGGTGAGCGGCTCTCCATACGCGGAGTGGTGGGCTACGAACCAATAGTTCGGTCGCGATCGTATCGGTCTGTGAGGTCGAAGGGCGGCAACCAGGCCTCGCGGCGAATGGTCCAGCATTCATACGTGGGCGTGAGCTGGTTGGGAGAGTCGAGGCAGCCGATATGTAGCTCGAGCTCGTCGCCGAAGCGATCGAACAGCGGCGAGCCGCAAGTCGGACAAAAGCTGCGGGTCTTGAATTCGCGCGTCTCACCGGTGACGGTCACGGCGTCGATGGGGAAGACGGCGAATGTGTGAAAGATCGCGCCCTGCCGCTTGCGGCAATCCAGGCAATGACAGATTCCAACGCGATTGGGCGCGGCGGTGATCTCGATCCGCACCGCCCCGCACATGCATCCACCGGCGTATTGAGACATGGCCGTCCTCCGTTCAGTTCTCGATCGCAGTCTCGTCGATGGGGCGAATGCGGCATATCCCTCTATATATAGAGAGTGACGGGCACTGTCGTGCGCTAGCATGCTCGAGCATGAGAGTCCTTACGCGAGGTGCGGAGCTTGAAGCGCAGGCCATCGGAGACGCAGCGCATCCGTGCGTGATTCTCGTCATGGGCGCGCAGGCGTCGATGCTGTGGTGGCCGCTCGAATTCTGCGAGACGCTGGCCGCGCGCGGACGCTTCGTGCTGCGATTCGATCATCGCGACACGGGGCTCTCCACGAAATATCCGGTGGGGGCGCCGGGTTATACCTCCGACGATCTTGCCGACGACGTGGTCGCGATTCTCGACAGCTTCAAAGTTGCGCGCGCGCAATTGGCAGGCGTGTCGATGGGCGGCATGATCGGGCAGATCGCGGGCCTGAAATATCCTGCGCGCTTCACCCGCCTGGCGATCATGAGCGCGACACCGCTGAACGGGGAGGGCGCCGGACTGCCAGGTCCTTCCAAAGCATTCATGACATTGGCAAAGCGCGGCGAGAAGGTGGATTGGGACAACCGTGAACAGGCGGTGAGCTACATGCTCGAGTTCGGACGGGTCCTCGCCGCCGGTGAAGACTTCGATGAGAAGGCGGCGCGCGGGTTGATCGAAGCGGACTTCGACCGCAGCGGTGGTTATTCGCATGGCACGAACCACTACCACGTGCAGGGCGGCGAAAGCTGGGCGAAGCACCTGTCCGAACTGAAACCGCCGCTGGTCGTACTGCACGGCCGTTCCGATCCGCTGTTTCCCATCGAACATGGCCGCGCGCTGGCGAACGCCGTTCCAGGCTCCGAGCTCGTTGAATTCTCCGGTGGCCACGGGTTGAGCCGTGGCGCCTGGGATCCACTGATTGATGTCCTTTCCAGAGGTGCTCGCTGATGTCCAACTCCAAACTCATCGCCGTCGTAGGCAGCACCGGTGCGCAGGGCGGCGGTCTCGTGCGCGCCATCCTTGCCGATCCTTCGAGCGGCTTCCGCGTTCGCGCCATCACACGCAAAGCCAACGGCGACAAGGCCGTGGAGCTGCGCAAGCTCGGCGTTGAGGTCGTCGAGGCGGATCTCGACAACGAAGCCTCGCTCGCCAAGGCGTTCGAAGGCGCGTACGGCGCGTACTGCGTGACCAACTACTGGGAACACTTCACGCCCGCCAAGGAGCTGAGCCAGGCGCGCAACATGGCGCAGGCCGCAAAGGCGGCGAAGCTTCAGCACGTGGTCTGGTCGACGCTCGAAGACACACGCAAGCGTGTGCCGTTGACGGACTCCCGCATGCCGACGCTCATGGAGCAATACAAGGTGCCGCACTTCGACGCGAAGGGCGATGCGGACGCGTTGTTTGCGCAAGCCGACGTGCCGACGACGTACCTGCTCACGGCTTTCTACTGGGAAAATTTCATCTACTTCGGCATGGGTCCGAAGAAGGGGCCGGACGGCAAGTTCGCCATCACGATGCCGATGGGCAACGCGCGGCTGTCCGGCATCGCAGCCGAAGACATCGGCAAATGCGCCTACGGCATCTTCCGCCAAGGCAAGCAGTGGATAGGCAAGCGCGTGGGCATCGCGGGCGATCATGTGACGGGCGCGCAGATGGCGGCCGACATGTCCAAGGCGCTCAACGTCGAGGTGGCCTACAACGTGGTCAGCCCCGAGGTGTTTCGCGGCTTCGGTTTTCCGGGCGCGGACGATCTCGGCAACATGTTCCAGTACTACACGGAGTTCGAGAAGGAGTTCACGGAGGCGCGCAGTCTGGATACGTCGCGCTCACTGAACCCCGAGTTGCTCGACTTCAAATCCTGGCTCGCGAAGTACAAGGACCGCATCCCGCTCGGATGACGCCGGGGCTGATGCTGCCGGGCTCAACTCAGCCAGCGTTCGAGATCGGCAGGCTGCGCCGGCTTTGCGACGTGGGCATCGAAACCCGCCTCCAGCGATCGCTGAATGTCTTCGGGTTGCGCATAACCGCTGATCGCCACGAGCCGGATCGTGCGGGCGAGTTCGCGTCTGACTGCCTTCGCAAATTCATAGCCGGTCAACTCCGGCAAACCGAGATCGCACAGAACCACTTCGGGAGGGCGTGCCCGTACCCGGGCAAGGGCGCACATGCCGTTGTAAGCGACGTCCACGTCGTGGCCGGAGAGCCTCAGCAGTTCAGCCAATGAATCAGCCGCGTCCTGGTTGTCATCGACCACCAGCACAAGCAAGGAACGAGTGTTCATTTGCGCGGCCACACGGCTACGCTAGGAAACAGCCAGCGAGGTGGCAGTCGGCGGATTGCGGCTTCGTCGTGAGCCTCGTAGGCTGCGAGCGCATGGCGCATTCCTACACCCTCGACTACACGCTAACAGTATGACCAACCCGACAAATCCCTGGCACGCCCACGTCTACTACGACATGGAGAGTTGGGACACTGCGCAACTCGTTCATCAGCAACTCAGCGAAATGGTGGTGACGGGCACTTGCGCGGGCCTCGTGTTAGTGGGGCAGATGTACGACCGGGGAGTCGGTCCGCATCTCCAGCCCCAGTTCGAGATTCAGTTCTACGAGTCGGCGGTGCCGCACATCACCGAAATCCTCAGGGCCACTGGGCTAACTAGCTTGATCCATCCACTTACCGACGATGATCTTGCCGATCACACGACGCTCGCGCAGTGGATAGGAGGGCCGCTGCCGCTGGATGAGTCCGTCCTCGATCCGCCGGGACACAATCAGGGACTTGCCCGATTCGGCCATGAAGAGTTTTGAGCGCAGGTGACGCATCGTGCGGTAGCGGACATAGCGTTGTATCCACTACTCTATGAAAAAGACGCCGTCATGACGTCGGGGAACTGCGACTAAGTAGTAAGGTTCGCAGGATTGGAACCTAAGGTGGATTCCTAAAGCTCCTACACTTACTCGCGCCCTTAGGGTCTGGCGTGCGAAAAATAGCTCGTTGGTCGCAAGGCCGTGTGCGAAGGTTCCCACATGGTCCAAAAACTGAGCGAAGCGGAATACCGCCTCCTGGTCGAGTACTCGCCCGTCATGAGCTGGCGCGCAGGGCTCGACGCCAAGTGCAACTATTTCAACTCCACCTGGCTCCAGTTCTCCGGACGAACACTCGAGCAGGAAATGGGCGACGGCTGGGCGGAAGGCGTGCATCCAGATGATGTCGATAGTTGCCTGTCTCACTACCGGGACCACTTCGCGCGACGTAAGCCCTTCGAGATGGAATATCGCCTGCGGCGCTTTGACGGAGAGTACCGCGGATTGTTCGATCGGGGCGTGCCGTACATGAGCGAGTCGGGAGACTTCGCCGGTTTCATCGGCAGCTGCGTGGATATTGACGATCGACGCAAAGCTGAGCAGGCCAAAATTATGCGCTCACAAGAGAAACTCGCGCTGGCCCAGGATTTCGAACGGTCGATCCTGGCTATCGTAAGTCACGACATTCGGAATCCACTGCACGCCATCGCGCTCGCCGCGCATGGCATCAAGCGATCCACCGATACCGTGGATGTCCTCCTCAAACAGGCGGATGTGATCGCGCGTGGCGTGAAACGCATCGAGCACATCGTGGGCGATCTGCTCGATCTGTCGCGCGTGCGTGATGGATCAGGCATCTCCGTCGAACCGAAACAGGTGGATCTCCGCGCGATGTGCCGGCAAGTAATCGACGAACTCGAGGCAGTCGCCAGTAATCGCAAGTTCACATTCAACTGCGACGTGGATGCTACGGGCGCGTGGGATGAACATCGCATCGTGCAGGCGATTTCCAACCTTGCATCCAATGCGGTTCAGCACGGCACGCCGGGCACGCCGGTGAACGTGCGCCTCACGGGTGACGAGAACCGGGTGGCCGTCGAGGTTCACAACCGCGGCGCGATCCCGCGCGAGATCCTCCCCCTTATCTTCGAGCCGTTCCGCTCGGGCCAGCACCACGGGAGCCGCGGCGACGGGCTGGGTCTGGGTCTCTTCATCGTGAAGGCAATTGCCAATGCGCACGGCGGTGGTCTGGAAGTGAACTCTTCCAATGATGCGACGTTGTTCCGTCTCGTCTTGCCGCGGCACACGCGGACATTGAGAGCCGCTGACTGGGTGGGTGGCAACGTTTCATCGCATCGATAGTGCTGCAAAGCTGATCACTATCTACAACCCCTCGAATTCAGGCACGTGCCGTTGTTCGTCAACCAAATGACCTGAACTGAATCGCGGACGGACTCTCCAACGGGCCGGACGCTCCTCCCCCCAGGAGGATATCGCCCTCGCTGATCTCCACGTTACCGAGCGACCGTGCTAGGTTCCGATAACGCTGGGAGGGTGATAATGATTCAAAAGCTGTATGCGTTGCGTTGGTGGATGATCAGCCTGATCACCATCGGCACGATCCTCAACTATCTCACGCGCTCGACGCTTGGAGTCGCCGCGCCCACACTCACGGGTGAGCTCGGCATTGGTGAGCAGGAATATTCCTGGATCACGGGAGTCTTCCAGATCGGCATCATGCTGCAGCCTTTTGCTGGCTACGTGATGGATCTCATCGGCTTGAAGCTCGGATTCGGCCTGTTCGCGATTGCCTGGGCACTGATCACCTTGCTCCACGGCCTCGCGACGAACTGGCAAATTTTGGCGGCGCTGCGCGGCCTCATGGGGTTCGCGGAGGGTTCGGCGCAGCCGGGCGGCATGAAGGCGGTCGCCGAGTGGTTTCCGGCCAAGGAACGTGGTTTCGCCGGCGGTTTCTACAACATCGGCGCGTCGTTCGGCTCGATGCTGGCCGCGCCGCTCGTGGCCTGGGCCATCCTGTTCCATAGCTGGCGCCTCGCATTCGTGATAGCCGGTGCCCTGGCGCTGGGGTGGGTGGCACTGTGGTTCAAGTTTTACTATTCGCCCAAAGATCATCCGAAGATCTCCGCCGAGGAACGCGACTACATCGAATCCGGTCAGGAAGCGCACCTGGCGGCGGGCGCAACCAAGACGTCCATCTTCAATCTGCTCAAGCAACGCAATGTCTGGGGTATCGCGATTCCGCGCATGCTGGCGGATCCGACCTGGGGAACCCTGGCCTTTTGGGTCCCGTTCTATCTCACCACCGAGCGCCACTTCGATCTCAAGCAGATCGCGCTGTTCGCCTGGTTGCCGTTCGTGACCGCAGATATCGGTTGCCTGGCCGGGCCCACGATCGTGCTGTGGCTGCAGCGGCGTGGCATCGGTCTCATCAACGCACGGCGCTGGGCGTTCACGGTCGGTGCGCTGCTCATGACCAGCATGATGTTCGTCGGCAAGGTCGATAGCCCGTACGTCGCAATCGCGCTGCTGTGCCTCGGTGGTTTTGCGCACCAGACGCTCTCGATCACGGTGATCACCATGTCGTCCGACTTGTTCCGCCGTAACGAAGTGGCGACGGTCGCCGGCATCGGCGGCTTCTGCGGCAACCTCGGTGTGCTGCTGTTCACTCTGTTGATAGGCGGACTGGTCAAGACCGTCGGTTACGATCCTTTCTTCGTAGCGTTGGCGGTGTTCGATATCCTCGCTGCCATCTGGCTGTGGACGGTAGTCAAAGAGGGCGCCCGCGCGCCAGCGGCGGCAGTCCCATGATCCGCAATCCCATCCTGCCGGGCTTCAATCCGGATCCATCCGTCCTTCGGGTTGGCGATGACTATTACATCGCCACTTCCACCTTCGAGTGGTATCCGGGAGTACAGATTCACCATTCGCGGGATCTCGTGAACTGGCGATTGCTGACGCGCCCGCTGCGTCGCGCGAGCCAGCTCAACATGCTCGGTGATTCCGATTCGTGCGGTGTCTGGGCGCCGTGCCTCACCTACGCGGATGGGCTTTTCTGGCTCGTGTACACGGACGTCAAGCGCTACGGCCGCACCACCGTCAGCGGCGCATCGGGTGCGTCGCTGCGCGATTTCCACAACTACCTCGTTACCTGTCCCTCCATCGATGGCGAATGGTCCGATGCGCTGTACATCAACAGCAGCGGCTTCGATCCGTCGCTGTTTCATGACGATGACGGGCGCAAGTACTGGGTGAATCAGCTCTGGGACCATCGCGCGAATCGCAACCGCTTCGCCGGCATCGTGTTGCAGGAGTACTCGCACGCGCAGCGCAAGCTGATCGGGGAACGCCAGCTCATTTTCAAGGGCACATCCATCGGCTTCACCGAGGCGCCACACCTCTACAAGCGGAATGGGTACTACTACCTGATCACCGCCGAGGGGGGTACGGGTTGGGGCCATGCCATGACCATGGCGCGTTCGCGTTCGCTGGCCGGACCGTACGAGCTGCATCCGGACAAATACATCATCACGGCGCGAGACCGTCCGCACGCACCCCTGCATCGGGCCGGTCACGGTGACCTGGTGGATACGCAGGACGGCGAAACCTACGCGGTCTATCTATGTGGACGCCCGCTGCCGAATCGCGGGCGATGTGTGCTGGGGCGCGAGACCGCGATCCAGAAGATGATCTGGGGGAAAGATGACTGGTTACGCACGCTCGATGGCAGCGGATTGCCGGAACTCGAGACACCGGCGCCGGCGCTGCCCGCCGCACCGTTCGCCGAACGCCTCGTTCGCGAGGACTTCGATAGTCAGCAGCTGCCCATCGACTTCCAGTGGTTGCGCTCGCCGTACCCCGAAGAACTGTTCAGCCTGAGCGCACGCCGCGGTCACCTGCGGCTGTATGGCCGCGAAACCATCGGGAGTGTTTTCCGGCAGTCATTGATTGCGCGCCGCCAACAGGCCCACTGTTACAGCGTGATCACCGCGATGGAGTTCGAGCCCGAGCACTTTCAGCAGGCCGCGGGGCTCGTCTGTTACTACAATTCTTCGAAGTTCCACTATCTACACGTATCCCACGACGAGGAGCACGGACGCCACCTGCGCGTCATGTCGTGCATTCCGGACCAGTCGCAGTCGGATTTCTTCACGGCTCCGATTGCGATTCCGGCCGGTCGGATCGAATTGCGGGCGGAAGTCGACTACGAACGGTTGCGATTTGCGTACCGCATCGGCGGAGACTGGAAATTCCTGCCCGAACTGTTCGATGCGAGCATCCTGTCGGATGAGGCGGCGGGATTGGGTTCGGCCAACTTCACCGGCGCGTTCGTCGGCGTGGCCTGCCAGGACTTGTCCGGCACGGCACACCCCGCGGATTTCGATTGGTTCGAGTACCGGGAACGGTCGTACCAGCGATCGTTCGAACCGTAGGGCTGATCTCTAACGGGCAGCGAGTTTTCGAACGGTCTCCATCGTGTCCGCTTCCTCGGCGCGCTTGTCGGTGCGATAACGTTTCACGCGTGCGAGACGCAGGGCGAGGCCGCCCGGATAACGCGGGCTTGCCTGCAAATCGCTGAACGCGATTTCGACCACGATTTCAGGGCGAACGTAAACGGTATACGCATCCCGATGGGTCTCACGCGCGAGGAACTCGCGCGTTTGCCATTCGAGCATCGCGTCAGTCAGGCCCTTGAAAGTTTTGCCGAGCATTACAAACTGCTGCGTGCCGGAATCGAAAGCGCCCAGATGAAGATTCGAGAGCTTTCCCTGGCGACGTCCGTTGCCCCATTCCGCCGCCAGCACCACGAGGTCGAGCGTGTGCGCGCGCTTGATCTTGAGCCAACTCGCGCCGCGATTCCCCGCTTCGTATGGCGCGTCCAGAGATTTCGCCATGAGCCCCTCGTGTCCCTGCGCCAACGCTTCCGTCTGGAACGCCATGGCTTCATCACGTGATCGCGTGACGAGCCGCGGAATCAACAGAGATGCGGGTACGACTTGCGCAAGAATCTCGAAGCGATCGCGTGTCAGGCCGATCGACCAGGCTGACTGCGTCGCGCCAAAGGCAGTCGAAGTAGAACGCGCGGATTGGCAGCTCCTGCTGCATGCGGGCAACGTCCAGCTTGCGGCCAAAACGGCGCATCGTCGTCTGGAATGCCTGAGGTCGGCCGTTGGCGTCAAATGCGATGGCCTCTCCATCGAGCACGAGCTCGTCGGCCGCCAGCAGCCGCGCCTGTTCCGCGATTTCCGGAATCGCTGCCGTCACCTCGTTGAGACCGCGCGTGAAGATGCGCACGACATCTCCCAGCTTGTGCACCTGGATTCGGGCGCCGTCCATTTTCCATTCGAAGGCGACGTCGCCAGGCAGCGCCTCCAGGGCCTCGTCGACGTCTTTCGCCGTTTGCGCGAGCATCGGGTCGACCGGCGCCATCACCCTCAGTTGAAAGCTTGCCAGCGCCGAAGAGCCGGACTCCAGCGCGGCTCGCGCTACGGCTCCCAGGTTGCTTTCGTACATGGCGGCACGGCGCACATCGCCCGCCGGCACGCCGGCCGCTTTGGCAATCGCGTCGATCATTACACCTGCGAGTGCACCTTGCCGTAGATCGCCCGCCAGCAGCCGCAGCAGAAATTCCTGCTCGTTCTGGGTAGCGCGAGCAAACAAGTTGCGCAAGGCCGTCGCTCGCTGCGCGCTTGAACCGCTGCCGCTGATCGCCGCCAACTCTTCGAACACTCCATCGACTTCGCTGAGACTCAGGGTGGGGGCGGGAGCGGGGGCCTGCGCGCAGGCACGCAACACCGATGGGCCAATCCCGATGCGCCCCTGCCGGATGGCGCCGGCGAGATACAGCACCGCGATTTCAAGTTCGTCGAGAGCGATTGCTTGCAGGCACTCCGCGAGCAGCCGCGTCTTGGCGGACCGCGCCGAAGTCTGCGCGACTTGCGCGGATGTCGAGACTAATGTTGTGAGAAGCATGGCTGTACTAACTAAGCCGGCGCTCGATGTCCGTGGGTTTCGCAGGCCTGGCAACATCCACTTGATGGCCGGAGTGTCTCAGCAGTTTCGCCAGACGTTATGAAACAGGCGGTGAGGTCACAGTCGGCGGATTGCGGTTTCCTTGTGGGGCGCTGAGGCTGGCTGTTCATGGCACTCTCCTACATTCGAGCAAGAACCGCGGTTTGAAAAGGAGAATCCTGAGTACGCGCAACGCTTCGTCGCGTCGCAGACTGCTCGCACTGATGCAGCGCATCCGCTAGATAGCACGCCACGGGCGCCATCCGCTGGAGTTCTCCGGTGACGCGAGCCTCGTTATGCTGCGGACCTCAACGGCAAGGTGTATGCGTTCGAACTGAACTGACGCCCGGATGACCTCGACGCCTACACACAAGTGTTAGGCGCTCCTGCATCTGATCCTTGGCAAGCCGCGCACCTTCAGTGCCATGACAACCACCAACGAAAATGGCGCTGTTTCCTGGGGCGCCGTGATTGCCGGCGCCGTTGGCGCGGCAGCACTCTCACTCGTCCTGTTCCTGTTGGGAACTGGTCTCGGCCTCGCGGTCGTCTCGCCCTGGGCCAGCGAACGAGTATCCGGCACGGCCGCCAGCGTCTCCACCATTGTGTGGGTGACTTTCGTGCAACTGCTGGCGTCAGTGCTGGGTGGATACCTTGCGGGCCGACTGCGGACTCGCTGGGTCACCGTGCATACGAATGAAGTCTACTTCCGCGATACGGCACACGGCTTCCTTGCATGGGCAGTGGCCACGCTGCTCATGGCGACATTGTTGTCATCCGCGATCGGCACCGCCGTCGCGACCACCGTCAAAGCCGGCGGCGAAGTCGCGAAATCTGCGGCCGCCATGGCCGGTGCGGGCGCGGCCTCTGCGGCGACTTCCGATGACAAGGGTGACACCAACCCCGTCGGCTACTTCGTGGATTCGCTGTTCCGGCCGAGTGACACGGCATCTGCGAATCCGGCGCCGGTGGCGCCGACAAACGCCGCGCATTCGCCAGCGCCTGATCGAAGCGCCGAGGTCACGCGCATTTTCGCGAATGCGCTCGAGTCCGGTCAGCTCGGCGAATCAGACCGTCGGTACCTGGCCCAGCTCGTGGCGTCGAATACCGGGATGACCCCAGCCGACGCGGAACAACGAGTGACCGACACGTTCACGCGGCTGAAACAAAATCTCGAACAGGCAAAGGCCAGGGCAAAGCAGGTGGCGGACGATGCGCGCAAGGCTTCCGCGGCGCTCGCGTTGTGGCTGGTCGTCTCCTTGTTCGTGGGCGCGTTCGTGGCGAGCCTCGCCGCCACGTTCGGCGGACGACTACGCGATTCATCTGTGCTCGTGAAGACCTGATCAGGAGGCAATCATGCGTTCGGCCTTGTTGTGGCTGCTCGGAGTTCCGATTCCCATCATCATCCTGATCGCACTGATCAGGTAAACGCTTGGTTCGAAGGCCGCGCGGCCGCGTCCGGCGCAAGTAGTAAACTGCGCCGTATGAGATCTCTGACGATCAGAGTTGCTGTCGCCGCACTTGGATTTTGCGCGGCGGTCAGCTCGGCGGAATCCCTCCCCACAAAAATGAAGGGCATCGCGATCGATGCGCCGGGCGGCCCGGAGGTCATGACGCTTCGCACCTTGCCCGTGCCCACTGTGGATGCGGACGACGTTCTCATTGAAGTACATGCCGCTGGCGTTGCGGTCTGGGACCTGCAAATTCGGAAGTCGATGGCCTGGGTGAAGCCCAGGTTTCCCTACGTGTTGGGCAGTGACGGGTCGGGCATCGTCGTTGCGATCGGTGCCTCGGTCACGCGGTTCAAGGTCGGCGATGCGGTCTACGGCTATTGCTGGGACAACCTCAAAGGCGGGTTCTATGCCGAGTACGTATCGGCGCCGTCGGACTGCATCGCCAAACTACCCAGAGGAATTTCGCTCGAGGCCGCAGGCGCGCTGGGCGCGAGCGGGCTGACTGCACTCAGCGGCGTCGACCGCGCCTTGAATCTGAAGCGCGGCGATAACGTCATCATTCATGGCGCCAGCGGGGCCGTGGGCACGCTGGCCGTGCAGCTGGCGAAGTTGCGAGGTGCGCGCGTGCTGGCGACGGCTTCCGGAGAAGAGGGCGTCGCGCTGGTACGCCGTCTCGGCGCGGACGTGGCCATCGACGGCAGAACTGGCGATATCGCTGCCGCGGCGCGCGCGTTCGCGCCCAAAGGTGCGGATGCGGTGCTGGCCTTCGCGGGCGGTGATGCGCTGGAAAAATGTCTGGATGCGCTTCGCGCCGGCGGAAAGTTCGCGTATCCAACCGGCGTGGAGCCCGTGCCGAAATCTCGTCCCGGGTTGAACACGATTCCTTATGACGCGCTGTTCGGCGATCAGAAGGTGCAGTGGGCGGAACTCAACCGGGCGGTGGAGGCGAAGAAATTCGAGGTCCCCATCGCAGCCACATTTGCGCTTGCGGAAGCAGCAGACGCGCATCGCAAAGTCGAGGCCGGTGGCGTACGGGGAAAGGTGGTGCTGAAGATTCGGTGAGTCCGCGCCCGGGCTTCCCTTGCGCGACAGTCAAGCGGCTCATAGGCTGTCGCCATGACCCTCACATGCCGGTTTCATGTCAGCTGAACCGGAACAAATCAAACTAGTCGCCGCGCTGCAGCGCTGGAAGCCATGGCTCATTGGTGGCGCCGTGCTCATCATCACCGCGCTGCTGGTGCACACGCTGCGGGGTCTTTTGCACGCGTTCAGCTACGGTGATCTGCTGGATGCCATCCACGCCACCAGCGGCAGCTCGTTGGGTCTCGCGCTGCTCGCGACCTTGATCAGTTACCTGTCGCTCACGGGATACGATGCTTCCTCGCTTCGCTACGTGGGTGCGCGAGTTAGCTACGGCGTCGCGGCCGAAACATCGTTTATCGCCTATGCGCTGTCGAATACCGTGGGCGTGGGCGTGCTGACCGGCGGCGCAGTGCGCCTGCGGCTCTACGGCGCCGCAGGCATAGAGGCGGGCGTGATCTCGCGCGCGATCGCTTTCAATGCGGCAGCATTCATGCTTGGGATTTCGGTGGTGGGTGCTGCCGCTTTGCTGTGGGGTGCCACCTCCGTGGCGCCGGCGCTGCACGTCCCGGCGCAAGCGCTGCAAGTCGGCGCGACGCTCATACTGGCGGGCGCGACCACCCTCATCTTCTTGTGTCGCGACGGTAGAGAGCGGCGATTGTTTGGGCGCTTCACGCTGCGTCTGCCCTCGGCATCGCTGGCACTGCAGCAGTTGTTGATCTCAGCCATCGATATCGCGGCGACTGCGGCGGTGTTGTGGTTTCTGCTGCCCGCGGGCGCCATCGACTTTCCCACTTTCATGGGCTTCTTCGCCATTGCCATCGTGCTGGGCGTCTTGAGTCACGTCCCAGGTGGCCTCGGCGTATTCGAGGCGGTGATGCTGGTGGCGTTGCGCAAACACGTGCCGGCCGAGGCGCTGGCGGCGGCGTTGGTTCTCTACCGGCTCATTTACTACATTCTGCCGCTGCTGCTGGCACTTGCGCTGCTGGCGGTGCACGAAGTGCGGCGAGGTTCGGTCACGCCCGTGACGCGCGCGGCGGTGAGCCTGGCGCCGCTGCTGCTGGCTACATACACCTTCATCGTCGGCCTCATGCTGCTCATCTCCGGCGTGACGCCAGCCACCGACGAGGCCACGCAGTTGCTGTCGCTGCACGTGCCGCTGCCGCTGGTGGAAGCCTCACATTTCATCGGCAGCATCGCAGGTCTTGGCTTGCTGTTCGTCGCGCGCGGTATCGTGCTGCGCCTCGATGCCGCTTGGTGGGCCGGCCTGCTGCTCGGCATCGTCAGCATCGTGTTGTGCCTGCCGAAGGGAATCGCAATCTCGGAAGCCTTTCTGATCAGCTTCCTGGTGCTCGCCTTGTGGCTGTCGCGCCGGGAGTTCAACCGCCGCGCGTCGCTACTCGCGCAACCGTTCACGGGCGGTTGGCTGCTGTCGGTGGCCATCGTGATTCTCGGGCTCACCGGCCTGGCTCTCTTCGTCTACCGGGATGTCGACTACACGCAGCAGCTGTGGTGGCAGTTCGAGTTCGATGGCCATGCGCCGCGATCGCTGCGCGCGCTGGTGGCCGTCGCGCTGCTGGCATCCGTTCTCGCACTGCGTCAGCTCTTGCGGCCGACCGCCGCGCCACTACCCAAACCGGCGCCTGCGGAGTTGGAACGCGCGGCTGACATCCTGCGGCGTCAATCTTCCGCCGACGCCTGCGTCGCGCTCATGGGCGACAAACACTTTCAGTTCTCCGATTCCGGCAATGCATTCATCATGTTCGGGCGGCGCGGACGCTCGTGGATCTCTCTGTTCGACCCGACGGGGCCACAATCCGAATGGCCTGAGCTGGTGTGGCGTTTCCTGGAGCGCGCGCGGGAGCAAGGCGGGCGAGCCTCCTTCTATCAAGTGCGCCCGCACACTCTGCCCGTGTATCTCGACGCCGGCCTGCACGTGTACAAACTCGGCGAGTATGCGTTCGTGCCGCTCCCAGACTTCTCGCTGAAGGGCAAGGCGCGATCCGACCTGCGTGCAGCGCTCAATCGCGGCGAACGCGATGGAATGTCGCTCGAGGTTCTGCCGGCTGGCGTCGCAGCGAGCACGGTGGAGGAGCTGCGCGCGATCTCGGATGCCTGGCTCACGGAGCACTCGGCCGCCGAGAAAAGCTTCTCGCTCGGCGCGTTTTCCATGCAGTACATCCAGCGCAGTCCGATCGCGCTGGTCCGCGTACGTGGGCGCGCTGTGGCGTTCGCGTCGCTCATGACCACGGATATTGCCGAGGAAGCGAGCGTCGACCTCATGCGCCACCTGCCCGATGTTCCGAACGGCACCATGGATTTCCTGTTCGCGAAGCTGTTGCTGCACTTTCAATCGCAGGGTTTCCAGCGCTTCGGCCTGGGGATGGCGCCGCTGTCGGGCATGGCGGAGCACCCGCTGGCGCCGCGCTGGCACCGCTGGGGGCGGCTGCTGTTCGCTCACGGCGAGAACTTTTACAACTTCCAGGGACTGCGCGCCTTCAAGGAAAAATTCTCTCCGCAATGGGAGGCGCGCTATCTCGCGGCGCCGGGCGGCATTACGCCGTTGTTCGTGCTCGCCGACGTGGCGGCGCTGATCAGCGGTGGGTTGCGTGGAGTCGTTACAAAGTAAGGATCGTCATGTCCAAGTTCAAATTACTGCACCTCGTGGTGCTGCTCGCGGTCAGCACGCCGCTGCTGGCGCAGGAGCGCCTGACACACGGCCGGTTCAAGGACATCACGCTCTACCGCCCGGAAGGCGAGGTAAAACACGTGGTGCTCTTCCTGTCAGGCGACAACGGTTGGGAAAGCCCGGTGACGGCGATGGCGCGCAAACTCGTCGATCGCGGCGCGCTGGTGGCCGGCATCGAAACGCCGCAACTGTACGAGGCGCTGAAAGCCGATGGCGCCAGTTGCGTTTATCCCGATGGCGACCTGGAGAATCTCTCGCACTATCTACAGGGCTATGCGCACCTGTCGACGTATCACACACCGGTACTGGTGGGTTACTCGGCGGGCGCGACGCTCGCGTACGCGATGATTGCGCAGGCTCCCGACGGCACGTTTGCAGGCGCCGTGTCGCTGGGATTCTGCCTCGAGATGGATCTGGGGAAGCCCTTGTGCCGCGGCGACGGCGTGCGCTTCACGCGGCACGCGGACGGCAAGGCAATGGGTATGTTGCCAACGAGGGAACTCGCTGTGGACTGGATAGCGCTGCACGGAGCGACCGACCGCGTTTGCCCGACGGCCCCGGCTCGCAATTTCGCTGCGCAAATTCCGCGCGCGAAATTCATCGAGCTGCCGAAGGTGGGGCATTCCTATTCGAGAGACGCCGACTGGGAGCCGCAGTTCCTGGAAGCGTATGACCGCCTTGCCACCAAGGCGGACGCGGCGTTGCCGCCACCTCCCGCGTCACTCGCGGACCTTCCGCTGGTGGAAGTCCGCGCCGCTAAGTCCGGCCCGACCTTTGCGGTGCTGTTGACAGGCGATGGCGGCTGGGCGGGCCTCGACAAGAAAGTGGCGGCGTCGCTGGCGGAGAAGGGCATCGATGTCGTGGGCGTAGATTCGTTGCGCTATTTCTGGACGCCACGGACACCGCAAGGTCTCGCCAACGACGTGGATCGCGTGGTGCGCTACTACGCCGCGCGCTGGCAAAAAACCGGCGTGGTGTTGGTGGGTTACTCGCAGGGCGCGGACGTGTTGCCATTCGCGATCAACCGGCTGCCGCCCGCCTCACGTCAGCTCGTTACTTATGCCGTGATGATGGGTCTGGGGAAGAAAGCCTCGTTCGAATTCCACATCGGCAACTGGCTTGGCGGAGAGAGCGATGCCATTCCGATCCAGCCCGAAGCTGCCAAGCTGCAACCAAACAAGACGCTGTGCATTTATGGCGCGGATGAAAAGGACTCGCTGTGTCCCCAGTTGGCGCCGGACAGCGTCGAGGCACACGTAATGGCGGGCGGACATCATTTCGACGGCGCATACGGGGAACTTGCATCGCTGATTCTTGATCGCCTTGGCCGATGAAGAGGTGAGCATGTAGTCTGTGTCGCCATGACACACCTCACTGGCTTTGTTCTGATTCTCGCCGCCATTTCACAAAATGCAGCGGCTCAAACCTCACCCCCTGTGACGCCGATGACGCCCGACGTCATCGACAAATATGAGCAGACGCTTCCCTCGGCGGACTTCATCCGACGCGAGGCAATGATCCCCATGCGGGACGGCACAAAGCTATTTACGGTAGTCGTCATGAAAAAGGGAACGGCCAACGCGCCGATCCTGCTCTCGCGCAGTCCCTATGACGCGCACAAGTCCACGCATCGCGTCTCGAGCCAAAGGATCGTCGACATCCTCGAAGTGATGGATGCCGAGTTCGTTGAAGACGGTTACATCCGCGTCTACCAGGATATCCGTGGCCTGCATCGTTCCGAAGGCCAGTGGGTTTTGAACCGCCCGCTCGCTGGGCCGGTGAACGATACGGGAATCGATGAGTCGACCGATGCCTACGACACCATCGAATGGCTGGTGAAGAACACGCCGGAGTCGAACGGCAAGGTTGGGGTCATCGGCTCCAGCTACCTTGGGTTTACAACGCTTATGGCCGAGATCAACCCGCACCCGGCATTGAAGGCGGCGGTACCGCAGAGCCCGATGGTCGATGGCTGGATGGGCGACGACTGGTTCCACAACGGCGCGTTTCGCGTGAGCGCCCTCGACTACGTCGTTGGCCTGTCCCTCAAGAAGGGCGACGGTGACGGTGAGTTCGCACTCGGCGAAGGCGATCACTACACGCGTTATCTCGAAGCGGGTTCCATGGCGGATTTCGCGAAGATGCTGGGGATCGACAACATCGCCGGTGTCCGCAAGTTCCTCGACAACCCGGCCTACACCGACTTCTGGTCGCTGCAGGCGGTCGACAAGTGGCTCGCGGCGCAGCCGTTGAAGGTGCCGACGCTGCTCGAGGTGGGGCAGTGGGACCAGGAAGACAGCTACGGTGCGCCCGCGGTCTATCGCGCGATGGAGCCGAAGGACACCAACAACGACAAGGTTTTCCTGCACATCGGTCCGTGGCGGCATTCTGGCGCCAACCACTATGGCTACGACCTGGGTGCGCTGACCTTCACCGGCGACACGGCGCGCGAATGGCGCGTCCAGTATGTGAAGCCCTTCTTCGATCATTACCTCAAGGGCGGCCCGGATCCGAAGACGCCGCCGGTGCTCACCTATGCGACCGGCGTCAACAAGTGGCAGTCCTCGCCACGCTGGCCAATGGGCGTCGCGAAACCTATCTACCTGGCGGCCGGCGGCGTGGCGACTTTTGATCGCCCCAAGGCCAGTGGACACGACGAGTACATCAGCGATCCCGCGAAACCGGTGCCCTTCATCCCGCGCCCGATCAACATGAACGACGCGACGCAGTGGAAGCCGTGGCTCGTGCGCGACCAGAGGTTCGTGTCGGAGCGGCCTGACGTGGCGAGTTGGAAGAGCGCGCCCCTTACGGCGGCGGTGCACATCATGGGAGCGCCCGCCGTCGAATTATTTGCTTCCACCACGGGCACGGACAGCGACTGGGTGGTGAAGCTGATCGACGTCTATCCCAACGATGTGCCTGAAGGCGCTGCACAGGGCTCGAAACCTTCGGTGGCTGGCTTCGAGCTGCCGATCGGCATCGAGATTTTTCGCGGGCGCTATCTTAAGAGCTTCGCCCAGCCTGCGCCGCTCAAGGCCGGCAAGGTGGAGCGCTATCGCTGGGAGCTTCCCAACGTCGATCACGTGTTCCTGCCGGGTCACCGGATCATGGTGCAGATCCAGTCGAGCCTGTTCCCGCTCTACGATCGCAATCCGCAGACCTACGTCGAGAACATCATGTACGCGAAGCCGGGCGACTATAGAAAGGCGACGCAGAGCGTGTGGTTTGGCGGTGGCAACTCGAGCGCCGTTGTATTACCGGTAGTGCCCTGAAGTTGCATGAGACTGATCCCGAGAACTCGCGAGGAAGTCCGCGCCACGATCGCCGCGCTCAGCCCGGAGGTGCGCACCCAGGTCTCGTCCGAGTGGCTAGCGCTCCTCGAGAGTTCATCTGAACAGGATCCCTGGATCCACGGCTTCTGTTGCGTGAATGACGACGGTGTCCATGTTGGCTTGGGAAGTTTCAAAGGCCCGCCGGTCGACGGCATCGTGGAAATTGCCTATGCCGTCGCGCCAAAGTATCAAGGGAAAGGCTATGCAACTGCCGCAGCGCGGGCACTCGCAGCTCATGCATTCGAATCGGGCGAGGTGCGCACCGTGCGCGGGCACACGCTGCCTGATGGCGCCGCATCTCAACGCGTGCTGATCAAGTCCGGTTTCAGCAAGGTAGGAGAAGTCGTCGAGCCCGACGATGGCCTGGTCTGGCGCTTCGAGTTGCGCCGCCCAACTTCCGGACTTGCGGCCCTTTCGTCCAACTAGAAACCCGATACTGCCCGTGCTACCTATGGGAAATGCAGGAGGACAGCGCAGAGCTTCTCCGGCTGTTCATCGATCAGGCGCCGGTCCCGATCGCCATGTTCGACCGCGAGATGCACTACATCGCCGCCAGTCGCCGCTGGGTGAATGACTATGGATTCGACAAAAAGAAGTGGCGCGGTGTCTCACACTACGAACTATTCCCTGACATTCCCGATCGCTGGCGTGCGATTCACCAGCGTGCCCTGAACGGAGAAGTTATTGCGGCCAGCGAAGATCGCTTCGATCGCGCCGATGGAACCGTGCAGTTTCTTCGTTGGGAAGTTCGCCCCTGGTACCGGGAAGAAGTGCAGGGTGGTATCACCATTTTTGCGGAGGACATCACCGAGCAGAAAAGATCCGAGACTGACATCCGGCAGATCAACGTGCAGCTCGAGCAGCGTGTGCAAGCGCGCACTGCAGAGCTCGAGGAGATGGTCGACAAACTGCAGCAATCGCTCATCGAAGCCGAGATCCTTCGCCGGGAATTACGTGAGCAGGCCATTCGGGATCCACTTACCGGGTTGTTCAATCGTCGCTTCATGGAAGAGTCGATGAACCAGGAAGTGGTGCGAGCGCGTCGTGGGAGTACGAATCTCGGCGTCATCATGTTCGACATCGACAAATTCAAACTACTGAATGACTCTTACGGCCATGAAGCCGGCGATGCGGTCCTGCGCGGAGTCGCAAACCTGCTGTTGGAGAATATTCGTGCCGGTGATGTGGCATGTCGTTTCGGCGGCGATGAATTCATCATCCTGATGCCGGGAGCTTCGCTCGACGCCGCCACCAGCAAGGCCAAACAGCTGGATCAGCAGTTGAAGATCCAGGGCGTGGAATGTTCGACGGGCGTGGCGACCTATCCTGATCACGGCGCATCGGGCGCCGAACTGCTCAAATCGGCTGACGCGGCGCTCTACCGCGCCAAAGCAGCGGGAGGTGCCCGGGTAGCATGTTCGAGCCCGTACGTGCTGCCCGCGTTTGCCTAACTACATTCGCGGGCGCAGCGCAGCATCGGCCTCGAGGCTGCGTTCCACGTCGTCGTCGGTGGTCGCCCACGAAGAGACGCTGATGCGCATGCCCGTTTGGCCTTGCCACACGGTGATGCCTGCCCAGCAGGTTCCCTCTCGCTGAATGGCCTCGATGATCTGTCGGGTTCGTTCCGGATCACCGAAGCGAACCACGACCTGGTTCAGCACGACTTCGTTCAGAATCTCGAATCCCGCCTTCTGGAGTCCCTGTGCAAATCGCCGGGCCTGTGCGCAGTTGCGCTCGATCATTGACGCCAGTCCCTCGCGCCCCAGGCTCAACAGCGCCGCATAGACTTCGATGCCGCGTGCGCGGCGCGAGAGCTCCGGCGTGAAGTCCGCAGGATTGCGGCGCGCGCCTTGTCCCGGCAGGTATTCGGCCGTGATGGCCATCGCGGACTGCAGTGCCTGTCCATCCCGCACGAAGGCGATGCCGCTGTCATAGGGCACGTTGAGCCACTTGTGCGCATCGGTGGCCCAGGAATCGGCCAGCTCGAGTCCGTGCGTCATATTCGACAACGCCCCGGACGCGCGCGCCCAGAGTCCGAAGGCGCCATCCACATGAATCCATGCGCCGGCGTCGCGAGCCGCCGCACACAACGGCTCAAATGGATCGAACGCGCCGCTGTTCACATTGCCTGCCTGCACGCAAAGTATCGAAGGCGCCGTCAGCCGCGGGAGTTTGTCCGCGCGCATACGGCCCTGGGAATCGACCGGCACTCGCGTCAGTCGCGAGCGCCCGAGTCCCAGCATGCCGAGCGACTTGAGCAACGTGGGATGGCATTCGTCGCCCACCACCACCTGGATAGGTGGCGCGCCGAACAACCCATCGGCCTCCACGGCCCAGCCGCAACGTTTGAGGACCGCGTTTCTCGCTGCCGCGAGCGCCGTGAAGTTCGCAACCGTGGCGCCCGTCACGTAACCGACGGCACATTCGCGCGGCAAATCCAGTAGTTCGAGCAGCCAGCGCCGGGCGATCTCTTCGAGCCGCGATGCGCCCGGTGTCGGAGCGGCGTATCCGGTGTTCTGATCCCATGCGGTCGCCAGCCAGTTCGCAGCGACGGTGACCGGCAACGAACCTCCGATCACGAATCCGAAGAACCGCGGACCGGCCATTGCCATGGTTGCGGGAGAAATGAATTGATCGAGCTGCGCCAGAACTTCGCTGGGCGCCGTAGGCTTTTCCGGAACAGGTACGTCCAACTCGCTGAGTCGCGCGACGGCATCCGGATCAGGACGCACGGGACGGTTCTTCAGTGAATCGAGGTACGCAATCGCGCGGCGTGAGGCCTCTTCGAGAAGTTGCGTAGTGTTCAAAGTGTGCATAAGAATACTCCCGACCATGAAAATCGCCACATTCCTCATGTTCGCCGGTCAGGCCGAAGAGGCGCTGCGCTTCTACGTGAACCTGCTGCCGGACTCGTCCATCGAGTCGCTCGACAAGTACGGCGCGGATGATCAGGGCGCAGAAGGCACCGTGAAGGGCGCCATCGTCGTGCTCGCGGGTACCCGCTATCGCTTCTTCGACAGTCCGGTGAAGCACGCCTTCGGATTCACGCCGGCAATCTCGCTATTCGTCGACTGCGACTCGAAAGAGCAGCTCGAGAAGTTTGCCGGAGCGTTGGTCGAGGGCGGGCACTACCTCATGGGCCCGGCGAACTATGGCTTCAGCCAGTGGTTCTGCTGGCTGCAGGATAGGTGGGGCGTCTCCTGGCAGCTCAATCTGCCCTAGCTACAGCAGACAACAAGACGCCATTCACATTTCCCTGGATCCTGTTTCTGCAACACTCGGACGATGAAAAGCATCGTCATCCGCTTGTTGGTGTTATCGCTCCCGGTATTTGCGCTCGCCGGAGAACCCGCTGGTTCGCCACTGGTGTCGCCTTCCGAAAAGATCGCAGGACAGTCGCAGGTGGACTGGTCTCGTATGTGGTGGCAATGGGCAGGATCGTTTGAGCAGGACGAGAGCCCGGTCTCCGACAGGAAGGGTACCCGTTGCCATCTCAGACAAGAGGGTGCGGTGTGGTTTCTCGCCGGTACCTACGGTTCGGGACGCACGATACGTACTTGCACGGTTCCGGCAGACAAGTACCTGTTCTTTCCGCTGATCAACTACGTTGTGTTTCCCGCTCCCGGGATATCGCTCAGTTGCGAACTGGCCACGAAAAGAGCCGCGGCGGCGACGGCAGAAGTCTCGTCGCTGGTGCTCGAGGTCGACGGCAAGCTGTTCCAGAATCTCGAAGTCCATCGCCAGGCGACCAAGGTGTGCTTCGATCTCGCCGCACAGGCGGGCGGCGGAATGGCGCCATCCGCGGGTAACGGTTACTACATCATGTTGCGGCCGCTCAGCCGCGGGACTCATACGCTCAACTTCGGCGGCAGGCTCCCGGAGTTCTCGCAGGCAGTCACATACACCCTGCATGTGGAATGATGACGAAGGGAATCCCTCCGAGGAGCAGTGGTGCGAACATTGAAACGCTATTAAGTTACTCCTCCCGAATAGAGGAGAAGCTCCATGCTGCGTCGAACATCCACCTTGGCCGCGACATTCATTGCCATCGCCGCCGGACTTGCGCTGACGGCGTGTTCGAAGACTGCGGAAGAACCCAAAGAGACGGCCGCCGTACCGGCTCCGGCACCCGCTGCTGAACCTGCGCCCGCTCCCAAGGTAGAGAACACCAAGCCACTCATGGTGGGCGATCTGCAGGCCACGGCTGTGCGCGATGGCTTCCTGGAGTTCCCGAACGACAACAAGGTGTTCGGCGTGGGTCATACACCCGAGGAAGTGGCAGCGCTGCTGACCTCGGCTGGCCTGCCCACCGACAAACTACAGCTCAGCCTCCAGCCGTTGCTGGTCCAAACGGTGGATCGTGTGTTGCTGTTCGACACCGGCGCGGGATCGAACTTCGGCCCGAATGCGGGCCAGCTCCTGGCCAATCTCACCGCCGCGGGCACTGATCCGAAGAGCGTGACCGACATTTTCATCTCGCACGTGCACGGCGATCATGTGGGCGGTCTCGTCGATGCGAACGGCGCGTTGAATTTCCCGAACGCGAAGATTCATATTGCAAAGGCGGAATGGAAATTCCTCGAGGGCCTGGGGGCCGAGAAGGCGAAGAACGTCGGTGTTTCTAACTACGACGCGCTGGTCGCGGGCATGAAGCCCAAGGTAGACGCGTTCGCGCCCGGTTCGGAACTCGTGAAGGGGACGGTAAAGGCCGTCGACATCAAGGGTCACACGCCGGGGCATTCGGGTTACCTGATCACCCAGGGCCCGGACTCGCTGCTGTATGTCGGCGACTCGATGCACCACTCCATCGTGTCAGTGCAAAAGGCGGAATGGCCGATGAACTTCGACAGCGACCAGGCGACAGGCGCCAAGAGCCGCGCGGCGTTGATTGCCGACTCGGCCGCGAAGGGGCAGCGCATTTACGCGGTGCACTTCCCGTTCCCGGGCGTGGGCAAGTTCGAGAAGCAGGGCGAGGGGTTTGTCTGGGTGGCTGAGTAGGTCAGCCCTCAGAGGCCACGTTCGGCAACAAACTTCTCGATGGCTGCCAGCACTTCGCGCTGGTTCGACTGGAAGATGTAGTGCGTGGCGTTCTGCATCTCCAGAACCTGTCCCTTCTCGACGCCGCGCTGGAATAATTCGATGTTCTCGCGCTTTACGGCGTTGAGAAGGCGAGTGCGCTCCGCCAGGTTCGCCATCAACTCATGGTCGTTCGGGTCGTACCAGGGCGGCAGTGGTTTGTCGGGATCTTCGAACGCGTAGATCGCAAGTGCTGGAATTTTCACCGCGGCATAGTCGGGTGCCTGGATCGCCGCGCTGATGGCCTGCTGAGTGCGACCGTCGATGTTGGGAATGCCCGCGAAATAGGGATCGTTCATGCGATTGAAGGCAATGAGTTCGCCCTCGGGTAGCCGCACGTGCCCGCGTTCGATCAGCAACTTCGTCGTCGCGTCGAAATTCCCGCAGAGCCTCCGGTGGAATGGGCGGTTCGGGCGGCATGAGCCGATTCAGCTCACGCAGGCGCATCGCGGCGGGGGCGCTCTTGTCGATTGCGACGATCGTAGGCGGCGTCCAGGTAGACGAGCCCGCTGAAGCGCTCCGGATGATGGCTGCCTAACCACGTGAGCTCGTCGCCCGCGATGGAATGGCCGACCAGCAACACCTTCGTGAGCTTCATCGCGTCCATCACCTCCAGCACGTCCTGTGCGAGTCGCGGCGTGTCGAAGCCGAAGTCGGGTTTGCTGGAATCACCAGAGCCACGTCGCGTCATCGCGACCACGCGATGTTTCTGCGCGAGCAGCGGACGCGAGCTCATCGTAGCTGTGCGCCGTGGCGCCGAGGCCGGGCAGCAACAGGATCGGACGAGCCGGTGCCGCCGAAATCCAGCACCTCGAGCTGCACGCCTTCGTCCACGCTGACGGAATTGGCTTCATGCGGCGTGGCATCGCGCCAGCTCGCTTTCTGGTAGCGCTTGCTTCCCGTGGGCAAAGGGCAGGTCTCGAAATCGGCACCCAGAATGCCGGGCAAGCCCAGGGACTTCTGGAAATGTCCCGCCACATCCCACGCGGTGACCGTGATGCTGTCGTGCCGTGTCGAGTCGCGGCGAGCCGATGGCGAGTTTCACGCGCTGGCTGTACGGCCATTGCACGTAATGCCGGCGCGAAATCCACGTGGGATTGGCCATCGCGGCTATCACGAAGACACGGCTCGCGGGGATCTCGTTCAGCTCGGCGCTGATCTGCGCGGGATAGTTGAAAGCACTGAAGCAGTCGACGTCGATGCGATTGCCAGGCTCATCGACCTTGGCGCTGCAATATCCGAGGCCGGGCAATACGTGCCGCTTCCCGTCGGTGGGGACGCTGTACTCGCGCGGTTTCAGCAGTGTGAGCGAATACGTGAGCTCGAGTTCGAGCAGGTGCGCGACGCAGCCGTTGCACCGCGCCTTCCGGCAGCATCCATGCATGCGCCAGCGCCCCCGCGCCCGCGCGATCGGTGATGTAGCGGGCAGGGCGCAGCGAGTAGAGCGTCTCGCCACCGGCGGAGTAGTCGGCCCGCACGTAGTTGAGCTTCACGCGCCAATCGGCTGGCAGTCCGCGCGGTTCGATGTGGGTGAGGAAGGCGATCGAATTCGGCCCGACATCCTGCAGCTCTTCACTGTTCCACAGCCGGTTGCCGCTGCGCTGTGTCGCGGCGACGAAGGCTGCGTCGGATGAGAGCTCGGCGCGACGCGCGGCGGGAAAGCAGATGCGCGGATTGCGCAAGGAGATGCGCGTCGTGTCCGCGGCTGGCGCCGGGCCGAAGCGCAGTCTGAATCGCGAACGTCGAATTCCAGGGAATCAAGCGCCATCGGGAGCAACACCAAGAGCAGCGTGACGCAGACGGTGAACGCCATCAGGATGCGCGCCGCCGCGATGCGCCGGCGCCAGTACATCAGCCAGAAGCCGATCGCGAGGAGAACGAGCGCCGCCAGTTTGGCGGGCGTCACAGCCAGCCATTGCATGCCGGAGAAGAGCAACTCGTCGCGGATCCCGGGGCTCAGCGGACCGACCGGCCGCACGAATGGCGTCGGAATCACGAACACGCCAATGAAGATCGCGAACAGCACGCCGAATCCCTGAACGAACGTCCGCGTGATGATGGCGGCGAACAGGATGATGGGCAGCACGAACAGGGTCACCTTGTCCTGCAGCAACACCGCGTCGAGGAATGCTTCCGCTCGCGGAGAAGCCGAGGCTCAAGTCCGCGATGAACGTTCCGATGGCGCGGGGTAGATAGACAACGCGCCAGTACGAGCAGCAACTTCGCGCCGATCAGCTCGCGCTTGCCCACCGGCCGGCACAGCCAGTCGTCGGTGAGGCTCGCGGGCGAATCCAGCTGGAACACCGTCATGATCAGCACGACGAGCGCCAGCAGTGTCACCGGCACGCTGTACATCGCCCACTCGGGCACCAGTTCCAGGCGCTCGATGAGCGGATCGGCCAGGAAGAACAGGGCGATGAGCGCCACGACCGGCGCCAGGCTCAATGCGTCCTTCTTGAGGATGCCCCCGAGAATCCTGAAGTTCATGCTTCAGATTCCGCTTGCGTTGCTGCATGAGCGCGTTCGCGACCGCGCGCAGCGGCATGGGCTCGGTTTCCATCTGCACGGCGCCGAAGTGCTGCGCCAGTTGCTGGTAGAGCTGCTGATCACTCTCAAAACTGGAAGTGACGAAGCGCAGGCGGTGGCCTTCGATCTCCGGCAGGAACCAGCCTTCGGGGAGTGGCTGAGGCAGCTCCTTCACCGCCGAGAGCGTGACCGACACCGCGCGGAAGCGTGTCTGCAGGCTCTCGATGGCCTCCTGCAGGAACAACCTGCCGTTCAGCATGAAGGCCACGTGCGTGGTGAAGCTTTCGATCTCGGTAAGTTCGTGCGAGGAGATCAGGATGGTGGTGTCGGCTGCCTGCTGCAGCAGGCCGTTCACGACTTCGTCGCGTACCAGCGTGTCGAGGCCGCTCAACGGTTCATCCAGCACCAGTAGTTTGGGGCGAAAGGCCAGCGCGCCCACCAGCAACGTCTTCATGCGCATGCCGTGCGAGAGGTGCCTGATCTTGCGGGAGGGCGGCAGCTCGAACTGCTCGCAGAGCTCTTTCTCGAGGCGCCGATCCCAGGCGGGATACAGACTTCGCAGATAGTCGAAGTACTGCGCGAGCGTGAGCCCGTCGGGCAGCCGCTGGCTTTCCGAGACGTAGCCGATGCGCTGGAAATCCCTCGGGCCGAGCTCGCGCGACGGCGTACCGAGCACGGTGATGTCGCCGCGGTCGGGGCGCAGGATGTTCATCAGCATGCGGATAGTGGTGGTCTTGCCGGTGCCGTTGGGGCCGATCAGCGCGAACACCGAACCTTCCGGCACTTGCAGGCTCAGGTCTTCGATTGCCTCGAATCGACCGAATCGCTTCGCGACGTGATGGGTCTCAACGATCATTCGATACCACTTTGAGTCCACGAAGATCAGTCCAGGTGTCCTCCACCGCCTGTTGCACTTCGTCGAGCCCCGCGCCCACGCGCATGGCTTCCACCACGAGCTTTTCCACTTCATCTTCGAGCAGGCGCTTCCGATCGCCGGCGCGCGCCTTCGGCGGCGCGGCAACCAGGGTCCCCACACCGGGTTGCATCGTCAGCCAGCGTTCCTGGATCAGGTGCTGCACCACCTTGTGGGCGGTGTTCGGATGGATCTTGAGGTCCAGCGCGAGTGTGCGCACGGAAGGGAAAGGCTCACCGGCCTTCAGTTCGCCGGCCAGGATGGACTTGATGGCCGCGAAGCAGACCTGGTCGAAGATGGACTGGCCTGGGGTGAATTTGATCTTGAAAGGAACCATGGATCCTCCGGTGTCACAGCATCACTGTGACACATGGGAAGGCGCTCGTGAACCCCCCAAGATTGATTCCGGTATCGGTCGAAAATGCGGGCCGTCATTCGACCACTACATGCGGCGCTCCGACCGCACGCCAGGAGGTCCCTCATGACCCTCAAAATCATCGAGCGACCGGCTCTCACAGTGGTTGGCCTTCAAATCGATACCAGGCCCATGTCGTCGGAAATCCCGGCGCTTTGGCCGAAATTCGTCGCGCGCAGTCGATGAAGTTCAGAACGCACGCGAGCCGAAGGTGAGCTACGGCGTCATGTGGCACGGGGAATCGATGGGCGTCCTGCACTACATGGCGGCCGTGTCGGTGGTGAAGCCGGGCCGCGTCCCGAATGGAATGACCCTGCTGATGCTCCCGGCCGGAAAGTACACATCGTTCCACTACCCGCTTTCGGGTCTCGCGAATGGCTTCGGCGAGATCTTCAATCGCTTGCTGCCGTCGTCGGGCTACGCGCAGGGTCCCGGGCCGTACTTCGAACGGTATGACGAGGCATTCGATCCGCGCAATTCGAACTCGCTGGTCGAGATCTGCCTGCCGATCAAATCGATCGCTTCGGCGCCAGTTGCGCCGGTCCCAGCTCATGGCGTCCATCGCACGTGCCGTGACTGTCAGACCATGGCCGCGCGGATCGCGGGGGTCGTGGCGGCTCCCCCTAGATCGCGCCACCAGCGCAAATTCCGCGAATGCGTCCCGCAGGCGATGCGCAGGAAGTTTTCTGACGCCGCCCATTCGGAAGAACTTGCGACACCGCGATAGTGACGTTGCGGCTGCCACGGAAACGGTGTTCCCTCCTTGGGGTGTCGAATCTTGAGTAGCCCGACGCGGGAGATCGTTCCGGTCCAGACTTCCGAGCCGGACCTTCTTGCGCCAGGAGAACAGCTCGAGAAACTCACCGAACACGCGCTCGCTGAGCGCGCGCGCCTGCGGCGCATGCCCGTGCGTGTCGCGCAGGATGTGTTCGAGTTGATGCTCGGGACCGGAGTTCTCCGCCTCGGCGCGATATTCCGGCACATGCAGCCAGCGCTGGATCAATTGCTCGTCGGCTTCCAGATGGAATTGCAGGCCATAGGCGCGATCGCCGAAGCGGAAGGCCTGGTTAGGGCAGGTCGGCGTGCTGGCCAGGTGCACGGCGCCCGGCGGAAGGTCGAAGGTGTACGCATGCCACTGGAACACATGCTGATTGCCATCGAGATGGCGGCAGAGCGGATCGCCAGCGGCCGCCGATGTGGGATGCAGGCGATACCAGCCGATCTCGCGCACGTTGTTCGGTCGCACGGTGGCGCCGAGCGCCGCGGCCAGCAACTGCGCGCCGAGGCAAATGCCCAGGATCGGAATGCCCCGCGCCAGGGCTTCCTGGATCGCGGCGATCTCCGTAGTTAGATGAGGGAAGCGGTCCGCCTGGTCGACGTTCATCGGGCCGCCCAGCACGATGAGGCCGTTGTAGCGGCTGACGTCGGGCCGCTGATCGGGCTGGCGTGAAAAGTTGATGTAACGAATGCGGAATCCGGCGCGCCGGAGCATCGGGTCGAAGACGCCCAGCGGTTCGCGGGCGGAATGTTGGAAGACGAGAAGCTTGCGCATGAGGAGGGCGCAAATTGTGCCGGTTTGCGGGTATAAAAGGTATGTCATGACGACAGCCAGGATCCCGAGCTGTTGCGCCGGCTGCTGCGGGCGAAAGACCGGATGGACGCCGCCTCACACGAGGAGTGGCCGGTCGACCGGCTGGCTCGCGTGAGTCACGTTTCCGAAGCGCACTTCGCGCGCTCGTTCAAGGATGCTTTCGGCGTGCCGCCGCATCGTTACCTGCTCACGCGTCGAATCGAACGCGCCACGGCGCTGCTTCGGGACACGGAGCTTTCCATCACCGACATCGCGTTTCAAACGGGCTGGAAAAGCCTCGGAACGTTTGGCCGAACGTTCCGTGACGTCACTGGCGAAAGCCCGGGTGAACTGCGCGAGCGCGAGCAGAGCCGCGCAGCACAACCCTGAGCACGTGCCGGCGTGCATCCTCAGCGCAGCCCACCGGCCAAACCTCACAAGCGCAGTTTCGGAGAAGCGAAGGCAGGAAGCTGACGATATAAATGACTCCACAGAAAAAACGGAGGTCCCATGAGTCAAGGTGTCGGGGTTGTCGGCCTGTACGTTCGAGATCAGGACGAAGCCCTTCAGTTCTATGTCGAAAAACTCGGATTCCGCGTCCACACGGATGCGAAAAATGGCGGCTACCGCTGGCTCACGGTGCAGCACCCGGATCAGCCGTCGTTCCAGCTCGGCTTGTTCACGCCGGGCCCACCGGCTGTCGATGCCGCGACAGCGCAAACACTGCGCGAGAGCGTGGCGAAGGGCGCCATGCCGCCACTCGTGCTCGTCGTCGACGACTGCCGCGCCGCGTACGAAAAGATGCAGGCCCGCGGCGTGGAGTTCACGCAAGAGCCCATCGACCGCTACGGGTCCGTGGACGCGGGATTCCGCGATCCATCGGGTAACGGCTGGAAAATGATTCAGGCGAGGAAAGCATCATGAGTATCAGGCAGTTTCACCGCTGGACGTCCATCGCGTTTACGTTGACGGTCATCGCCAACTTCGTCGCGATGACTCAAGGCACGCCGCCCGCGTGGATTACGTACTCGCCACTGCTGCCATTGGCGCTGCTGCTGTTCACTGGTCTCTATCTGTTCGTGCGGCCGTACCTGGACCGGTGGCGCGAGGCGACGCGCACACAAGTGAGTGCTTAGCGCCTTCGGCCCGGCTTCGGGACGAATGCGCGGGCGCCCTTCGCAGCGGCGCGGTGGCGATGTAGTCTCTTTGAAACGAAGGGGGCCCTCATGAACACCGTCGCTGCGACCAGCACACCGTCTAACTACAGAAGTCCAGCGCTCCGCTACGTCCTGCTCGGCGGATTTCTGGCGGGGCTCGCGGACACCATCTACCCGACGGTGAAGACCCTGATGGCGGGCAAGCCGTGGTTCTCGCCCTGGAAGGGCGTGGCCAGCGGATTGCTGGGAAAGGCCGCTGGCGACGGCGGCATGGAGATGGTGGCGCTCGGGCTCGCGCTGCACTACTTCATCTGCATTTCGGCAGCAGTGCTGCTGTACCTGCTGGTGAGCCGCGTCAAGTTCGTGCCGAGGCAGTGGATCGTACTGGGTGTGCTCTATGGCATTGCGTTTCTGCTGACCATGAACTACGTGATCCTGCCGCTCTCGGCCATCGGGCATGGCATCTATCCACTCGAACAGCTACATATCCATGCGTTCTGGCATATCGTGCTGGTGGGACTGCCGACGGCGTTCTTCGTCACGCGTGCACTGAAGCAGGCATCCCCGAACTGACGTCGACGAATTGCCGCGGTCTAGGTAATCTCGCGGCACGATGTACAAACTTCACGCCTTCGCCCAATCGGGCAACACCTATAAAGTCGCTCTTCTCCTGCAGGCCCTGCGGGTGCCGTGGACTGCGATCCATCTGCCATTCGAGGAATTCGCCAAGGGCATTCAGCGCTCGGAATCCTGGCGCCAGGATGTGAACCCGATGGGGGAGATCCCCGTCCTCGAAGTCGGCGACAAGAAGCTCACGCAATCCGCCGTGATCATGCTGTTCCTCGCGGACAAACATGGTGCTTACGGCGGTCAGTCCGAAGACGAGCGCCTGGAAGTTCTGCGCTGGATGTTCTTCGACAACCACAAGTTCACGAGCTATCTCGCGACGCTGCGGTTCCTGAAATCTTTCTCGCCGACCGCCCCGGATCCCGGCGTCATGAAGTTTCTCGGCGGCCGCGTAGACAATGCGTTCGGCATCGTTGAAAAGCAGCTATCGAATCGCGACTACATCGTGGGCTCTCAGCCGACGATCGCGGACATGTCGCTGAGCGGTTACCTGTACTTTCCGACTGAGGAAAGCGGCTATGACATCGGCAAGAACTACCCGGCGATGGCGCGCTGGTTAGAGAAACTCAAACAGCTCCCGGGCTGGAAGCCGCCCTACGAAATGCTGCCCGGGGAGCGCATCGCTCCGCGCTGGTAGTCGCGCAATGAAAGAGTCTCCATACCGCTGGGTGATCGTCGCGCTCGGCGGTCTCATGGGCTGCGTCGCGATCGGCGCGATGTTTTCACTGGCAGTGTTCCTTGCGCCGATGTCCACGGAGACCGGCTGGTCGCGTGCGGGCATATCGTTTGCGATGACGATCAACTTCCTCGTCATGGCCTTCGGGTCGTTCGGCTGGGGCGCGGCCAGCGATCGGTGGGGAGCGCGCATCGTCACGCTGTGTGGCTCGTTGCTCCTGGGCTTCGCGTTGGTCTTCGCCAGCCATGCGACGACTCTCCTGGGTTTTCAGCTCACCTTTGGCTTGTTAGTCGGCCTTGCGGCCAGCGCCTTCTTCGCTCCGATGATCGCGACGGTGACGGGGTGGTTTGAAACTCGCCGCAACCTGGCGGTTTCGCTCGTGTCGGCCGGCATGGGCATGGCGCCGCTCACGATCTCGCCTCTCGCGAGCTGGCTCATCACGCACCACGGCTGGCGCGCAGCCATGTTCGATATCGGCTTGCTCGCTTGGGTGCTGCTGATCCCGGCGGCGTTGTTCGTACGGCGTCCGCCCGTCAACGCGCCGGAGTCGGCCGCGGCCGCGCCTGAGGCTGGCAGCCAGCAAATCACGGTCGGCCGCGCGCTGACGTCGCCGCAATTCCTGATTCTTGGCTGCACCTTCTTCCTCTGCTGCGCGGCGCACTCGGGTCCCATTTTTCACGTGGTGAGTTACGCCATGTGGTGCGGCCTCGGTTCCCTGGCGGCCGTGAGTGTGTATTCCGTCGAGGGGCTCGCCGGTCTCGGCGGGCGTCTATTGCTTGGATTACTCGCGGATCGCTACGGCGCGAAGCGCGTGCTCGTTTGCGCCTTGTTAGCCCAGGCAATCTCCATTGCGACCTATCTGAAAGTCAACGAGCTTCGCGAGTTCTACGCACTCGCGGTCATCTTCGGCGTGGCCTATGGCGGTGGCATGCCGCTTTACGCGTCACTGGCGCGCGACTACTTCGGCCAGCGCATCATGGGCACGGTATTCGGCGCGGCGACCATGCTGTCGAGCCTCGGCATGTCCATAGGTCCCGTCGCGGGCGGCTGGGTGTTCGACACGTATAACAACTACGCGTGGCTCTACATCGCCTCCGCGGCGGTCGCGGTTGGAGCGGTGCTGCTGGCGACCCTGTTTCCAAAACCGGTTCCAATCTCAGCGCCAGCTCTTTAAGCCCAACATTAACCCCCACCAAAGGGGGCGTTCGTTTGATTCTCAAATGCGGGAGGGCCATGTATGTCGCGTCTTCTGATCCTATCCATCTTGATGCTTGCCATTCTTGCCGGTTGCGCGAGAACCGAGGCGCCCGCTCCAGTCGGCGCGCCTGGGCAAGGTGAGGCAAAGGCCAGCGACGCCAACAGATTCCTGGCCTACGAGCATTCGGTCTACCTACAGACGGAGGAGGACAAGGTCCTCACGATATTCGAGGCCGCACAAATCGCGTGCCGCGACGCGGTAGAAGAATCTTGCGCGATCCTGGATTCGCGCGTTTCCAGTGGTGAAGGCGCTTCGGCTTCGCTGAGATTCCGAGCCAAAGCGGGTGGTATCAAGAAATTGATCGCCGTCTTGTCCGCCCAAAGCAAAGTCGTGAACCAGTCGACCTCCGCCGAAGATCTGGGCGGTCCGATAGCGGACACCGCCAAGCAAATCGCGATGCTTACGGACTATCGCACCAGTCTCGAAGCGCTTCGCAGCCGGCCGAGCAACGATCTCGACGCGCTAATGAAGCTCACGCGCGAGCTTGCGGATGTGCAGAGCCAGATCGAGACGCTGACCGGCAGCCAGGCGGGCCTCACGCAGCGAGTGGAGACCGAGCTGCTCAACGTGTCGATCAACTCGTTTCAGGGCCGTTCGTTTTGGGCCCCGATCCGTAGCTCACTGACGGCTTTCGGCGAAGTGCTGTCTTCAGCGATTGGCGCCGTGATCATTGCCATCGCCTATCTGCTGCCCTGGACCGTCCTCGTCGGCGGCATCGCGTGGGTTGCACGTGCGATCTTGCGCAGGCGAAAGCGCGCGCTTGCCGCCACATGATTGCGCCGCTGGTCAATGCTTCCCGTGTTCGCCGACCGCGGGAGTCTCAGTGTGGATCACGCACTGCCAGTCGTCGCCGACCTTGATCCACGTCGAGGTGTCGTGCATCTCCTGAACGGCGCCGTTGTCCTTGCCGCGTGGCGTGACTTTCTGCTTCACGTGATAGCTGAGCACGGCGGTCGAGTCGTTGGGAAACACCACCTGCATATCGCTGAGCTCGAAGGCCGTCACCACCATCGATCCCTTCTCCGCCATCTTGCGATAGCCATCGTGGTCGAACTTCATCGCACCATGTGTGCTCACCATCAGCGCGGGCTCGCTCAGCAGCTCGAGGGCGCCATCGGTGTCCTGGTCCACTATCGCCTGCCAGAATTTCCTTTCCAGATCGATGAGAGTCTTGCTCGGGGTGGGCATGGTTCGCTCCTGTTCGAGAAAGCGGCATGCTCGCGCCGCGGCGCCCGAGGGGTCGATCAGAATGCGTGTTTTCCAGCGGTAGGGATGCGCTTACTGGCCCTATGCGGGCGGACCGTCCGTTTTTCGGGACAGCCATAACACCAGCAGCGTAATCAACAGCGCTCCGGTCGCGTACATCGCAACTACCTTTGGCGTTCCATAAGCGCGAAACAGCGCCTGAAATGCCAGCGGCGCGATGCCGCCCGCGAACACTCCGCCGAGCGTGTAGGCCAGCGACGAGCCGGCATACCGCACCTGCGTCGGAAATTGCTCGGCGATGAACGCGGCCTGCGGCCCGTACATGAAGGCATGAATTGAAAGCCCGCTAACGATCGCGACGAAGATCGCCATCTCTGTTTTCGATTCCAGCAGCGGGAACAAGATCCAGACCCACATGATTGCGACTGCCGCACCGGCGCCATAGACGGCTCGACGCCCGAAACGATCCGAGAGCACGCCGGCTGACAGGATGAGCACGGCGTTGAAAGCCGCGCCGATGGTAAGTGCGGTCACCGCGAGCGTGCGCGACAGCCCAAGCGTGGTGGTGATGTACGACAACAGGAACACGGCGAGCAGCGAGTACATGACATCCGGCCCCATGCGCACGCCGCCGGCGATGATCAGCCGCCGCCAGTGGTGATTCACCACTTCTTCGAGCGGTGCGCGCACACGCTGCTCGAGTTGCGTGAACTGCGGCGTCTCGGTGACACCGACGCGCAACCACAAGCCGAACGCGACCAACACCACGCTCGCGAGCAGCGGCAGGCGCCATCCGTACTCCAGCCACTGCTGCTGCGGAATGATCGCGGAGGTGAGGGCGATGACGCCGCTCGCGACCAGCGTGCCGATCGACGGGCCCATCTGCGCGAACGAGGCGTTGCGGCCACGTTGTTTGTCAGTGCCGTGTTCCACCGTCAGCAGCACCGCGCCTGCCCACTCGCCGCCAAGCGCCACACCCTGCGCGAAGCGCAAGGTCACCAGCAAGATGGGCGCGAACACGCCGATCTGTGCATACGTCGGTAACAGCCCGATCAGCATCGTCGTGATTCCCATCAGCGCCAGCGTGATGACGAGCACGAAGCGGCGACCGTGCCGATCACCCAGATGACCAAACAGGATTCCCCCGAACGGCCGCGACAAATAGCCCACCCAGAACGTGGCGAACGCCAACAGCGTGCCCGACATCGGATCGAAGGTCGGAAAGAACAGTTTGTTGAACACCAGCGCGGCGAGCGTGTTGTATACCGCGAAGTCGTAGTACTCGAGTGCCGTGCCTGCAATGCTGGCCGACGCGAGACGCAGCATGCGGGGAGATTGCTGGGCGCTCATGCTTTGCCGTATCCGCCGCCACCGGGCGTTTCGATCACGATGACGTCATCGCGCGCCACCTTCGCTTCGAACGACGCGGCGAAATGATCGACCTTGCCGGCGGCGCGCTCTATCCAGTTGCGCCCCACAGCCGCGGATTTGCCGCCGGCGACACCGAAGGGCGCCACGCGGCGGTGATTCGCCAGCATCACCGCGGTCATCGGCTTCAGGAATCGCACGCGCCGCTCGACCCCGTCGCCACCGCGATATCTGCCCGTGCCGCCCGAGCCGCGCCGGATCTGGAAAGATTCGAGTCGCACCGGGAATCGCCACTCCAGCACTTCGGGATCCGTGAGCCGCGAGTTGGTCATGTGAGTCTGCACGGCGTCGGTTCCGTCGAAATCGGGTCCGGCGCCCGAGCCGCCGCTGATGGTCTCGTAGTACTGATGCTCGTCATCGCCGAACGTGAAGTTGTTCATCGTGCCCTGGCTCGCCGCGAGTACGCCGAGCGCGCCGTAGAGGCAGTCCGTGACCACCTGTGAGGTCTCGACATTGCCCGCCACCACCGCTGCCGGGTAGCGCGGCGCCAGCATCGAGCCTTCGGGCACGATGAGTTCGAGCGGCTTCATGCAGCCGGCGTTCATGGGGATCTCATCGTCCACCAGCGTGCGGAACACATACAGCACCGCAGCGCGGGTTACCGGCAGCGGCGCGTTGAAGTTGTCAGGCTGCTGAGCGCTGGTGCCGGTGAAGTCGATGGTGGCTGCGCGCCGCTGATGGTCGATTCGAATGGCGACGCGCACCACGGCGCCGTTGTCCATCTCGTAGCTGTATTCGCCGTCTTTCAGCACGTCGATGACTTTGCGGACCGCAGCCTCGGCGTTGTCCTGGACGTGCTGCATGTACGCCTGCACCACCGGCAGACCGTAGTGCTCCGCCATCGCCGTCAGCTCCGCGATGCCTTTCTGGCAGGCGGCAAGCTGCGCGCGCAGGTCGGCAAGATTTTGCGTGACGTTGCGCGCGGGCCAGCGACTCGAAGTCAGCAGCGCCCGCATCTCCTCTTCGCGGAACACACCGCGGTCGACGATGCGCACGCTGTCGATGAGCACGCCTTCTTCATGGATGGTCTTCGAGTCCGAGGGCATCGAGCCCGGCGTGATGCCGCCAATGTCGGCGTGATGACCACGCGCCGCGACGAAAAATGCAGGGCCGCCCACGCCCAGGAACACGGGCATGACGACCGTGACATCGGGCAGGTGGGTGCCGCCCGCGTACGGCGCGTTCAACGCAAAGGCATCGCCCGGCTGGATGTCACGGCCGCGCCGCCGCAGGATTTCCTGCACCGACTCGCCCATCGAGCCCAGATGCACGGGCATATGTGGCGCGTTGGCGATGAGCTGTCCGTGCGCGTCGAAGAGCGCGCAGGAAAAATCCAGGCGCTCCTTGATATTCACGGAGCTGGCCGTGTTCGCGAGTGTCACGCCCATCTGTTCGGCGATGGCCATGAACAGGTTGTTGAAGATCTCGAGCAACACCGGATCGGCGCGCGTCGATACCGACTCACGCCGCGTGGCGCCCGTTCGCTCGAGCACCAGATTGTCAGCGCCGGTCAGCGTCGCACGCCATCCGCGTTCGACGACCACGGTGGTGTTGCGCTCGCAGATGACGGCGGGTCCGGCAATCACATCGCCTGGGCGCAGTGCGCCGCGCTCGAAGAACGGCGTGTCGACCCAGGCGCCGTCGAAGAACACCGGCCGCGTGTCGATGGGCGCTAAGCGCGCCGGTGCGCGGCTCGAAAATGCGCGCATCGCCAGTGATGTCAGGCGAACGGCCCGTCGCAGTTACGCCGATGGTGTCGATGACGATGGCGCGTCCCGGGACGTGAAAGCCGAAGCGCGTGCGGTATTGAGCGAGAAAATCGGTGGTCAGAGTCTCGGGAGTCGAGTCGGGCAGCAGCGGCAAGGTCAGCGTGGAATCGGTGTCTGCATATTTCAGCAGAACGCTGCGCTCGAGTTGCGCCGAGCTGTCCGCGAATCCCTGCTGGAGCAGTTCCGCCAGCGCCTGTTGCTCGAGTGCCGAGTACGACGCACCTAGCTGCTCGAGCGCCGCCGCGTTCAACGGCAACTCGGCCGTCTGTTGCCGCATCACCAGCGTGTCGGCGAGACCGATGCCGTAGGCCGACAGCACGCCCGCCAGCGGATGAATGAAGACGCTGCGCATGCCGAGCGCATCGGCCACCAGGCAAGCGTGCTGGCCCGCGGCGCCGCCGAAGCAGGTGAGCGCGTATTCGGTGATGTCGTGCCCGCGCTGCACCGAGATCTTCTTGATGGCGTTCGCCATGTTCTCGACTGCGATACGGATGCAGCCGGCTGCGAGCGCGGCGACGTCGTCGCGGCCGGGCAGCGACGCTGCGAGCTCTGCGAACTGGCGGCGCACGATGTCGGCGTCCAGCGGCTGGTCGCCCTTCTCGCCAAACAACGAGGGAAAGAAGTCGGGTTGGATGCGGCCGAGCAGCACGTTGCAGTCGGTGACCGTCAGCGGGCCGCCACGCCGGTACGAGGCGGGCCCAGGATTCGCGCCCGCGGATTCCGGACCCACGCGCAGGCGCACGCCATCGAAGCTGCAGATCGAGCCGCCGCCGGCGGCGACGGTGTGGATGCGAAGAATGGGCGTGCGCAGGCGAACGCCGGCCACCTCCACATCGAGCGCGCGTTCGTACTCGCCGGCGATAGTGACCCACGTCGGTGGAGGTGCCACCCATGTCGAAGGCGATGATCTTGTCGAAGCCCGCGGCTTTCGATGCGCGCGCTGCACCGACGATGCCGCCGGCGGGTCCCGAGAGGATCGCGTCCTTGCCGTGGAAGGACTTGGCGTCGCTCAGGCCGCCCGAGGACTGCATGAACTGCAGGCGGGTGCCCGGGAGTGACTTTGCCACGCGGTCGACATAGCGCCGCAAAACCGGCGATAGATAGGCGTCGGCCACCGTGGTGTCGCCGCGGGCGACGAGTTTGATCAGCGGGCTCACGCGATGCGAGACGGAAATCTGTTCGAAGCCGATGCGCGCGGCGATCGAGGCGAGGGCTTGTTCGTGCGCCGGAAAGCGGTAGCCGTGCATCAGCACGATGGCGCAGGCGCGCATGCCGCGCGAGTAAACGTCGCGCAACGCGGCTTCCGCGCCGGCGGCGTCGAGTTCGCGCACGAGGTCGCCGTGCGCGCCGATGCGTTCGTCGATCTCGATCACTTCTTCGTAGAGCATCGACGGCAACTCGATGCGGCGCACGAAGAGTTTGGGACGATGTTGATAGGCGATGCGCAGCGAGTCGGCGAAGCCGCGCGTGGTCACGAAGACCGTGCGGTCGCCTTTGCGCTCGAGCAGCGCGTTGGTGGCGACCGTGGTGCCCATGCGCACGGCGTCGATGAGTTCGACGGGCAGCGCGGCGGCGGGTGCTACGTCGAGCAGTTCGCGGATGCCCTGGATCGCCGCGTCCTCGTAGAGCGAGCTTTCCGAGAGCAGCTTGTGGGTGAGGAGGGCGCCGTCGGGTCGTCGCGCCACGATGTCCGTGAACGTACCGCCGCGATCGATCCAGAATTGCCAGGCCACCGCCGCATCCTAGCAAACGGCGTAATGGGGACATTCCTCATTTCCTTGTAACAATCTCGACGGCGTGCTGGTCCTTTCGCCCATCGATCGATTGTTACTAGGAAATGAGGAATGTCCCCATTTACGCGGTGGCGCGCGTGATCCGGTAAACCCACTCGCCGGTCTTGAGCCGGTTGTACGCGCGGAAATCCTTGACCCCTGACCAGTCGCGGAAATCCTTGCGCAGGCTTTCCGGAAAACTCATGACGATGGCCTCGCGCCGCACGCTGTCGAGCTCCAGCGCCTCGACCACATGCTCCGTGATGTCCTCGACCTCGCGCACCTTGAATCCCGCGGCGGCGATCATGGCCGGCGGGTCCTTGTCCTTCCACGCAAGGTCCACGTGAAAGAACGTGCCGCCGCTCTTGAGCACGCGAAGCGCCTCGGCGAAGAAGCGCGCGGGGTTGTCATAGAGATGAGAGGCCTCGACGTTGAGCAGCGCGTCGCAGCTCGCATCGGGCAGCGGCAGCGCTTCCGCATTCCCGGCCTGGAAAGTCAGCGATGGCACTTTCGAGAATCGCTGCGTGGCGAGCCCAAGATTGCGCTCGCTGATGTCGATGCCGAGGTAGCTCGCGGGTTGATACGTCGCGGCGACATGCGCCGCGCCACCCCCGCGACCGCAGCTGACTTCCACGACCTTCTTGCCGCGCAGATCCGCATTTCCCAACAGGCGGCGATAGAGCTGCAGACAATATTTTTCCGGCTCCGCGCTGCCCGCGAGCTCGGCGGACAACGGCGCGTAGCCGTAATTCATGAACGCGAAATCCTGCGAAGCGCTGGCCGCGGCGTTGTAGAACTGCCGGGCCTGCTCGCTGCGCGATTCGCCCGGCGTGTTCACTGCAACGCCTTCGCGTGGCGAATTCTCATCTTCATGCCGTAGCGCGGGAACATGGTGGTGCCGGGCGCGGGCTCGACCTTGTGGCCGGGCGCGAGCTCGAGCTCGAAGCGCTGCGCAATGCGCGCCACGATGAGCTTGAGCTCCACCAGCGCCTGGCCGGCGCCAATGCAGTTGCGATGGCCGGAGGCGAAAGGCAGGTAGGCGAAACGATGGCGCGCGGCCACGTTTTCCGGGGTGAAGCGCGAGGGATCGAACTTCTCCGGATCCGGATACAGATGTTCCTGGCGGTGAATGGCATACATCGAGATGGCGACCGTGGTGCCTTTCGGGATGTGATAGCCGCCGACGGTGTTGTCTTCCATCGCGACGCGCGAGATGGAATGGATCGGTGAATGCAGGCGCAGCGATTCGTCGATGACCTGGCCGGTGTATTGAAGCTGGTGCACTTCTTCCGCGGTCGCGATCCGATCGCCCAGAAGCGAGACCACCTCTTCGCGCATCTGCGCGCGAAACTGCGGATGCCGCGACAGCGCCCAATGGATCCAGCACAAGCCCGTCGCCGAAGTCTCATGGCCGGCAAAGAAGAGCGTGGCGATCTGGTCACGCAGCGACTTGTCGTCGAACTCTTTGCCTTCGGCACGGCTGGTCATGACGATGCGCTTGAGTACGCCGCAGCCTTCGAAATCCGTGGCGCGATTCCGCTGGATGAAGCCGTAGATGCAGGCGTCGAGCGCCGCGATCGCGGCATCGAAGCGCGCGATCAGCGCCTTGGAGTGCGGGACGAACGCGCTCACGATATTGCGCGGCGCCTGCGGCCAGTGTTTCTTGACGGCCGCGGCCACCTCGCAGAATTCATCGGCGATGTCGGCGAACGGCTCGCCTAACAGGTAGCGACCGGAGAGCAATTGCGCGAGCCGGTTGAACTCGGGCTCGACGTCGAAGATTTCACCGCGATCGGCGAAGCCGTCCCAGCGATTCAGGAAGTGATCGATGTGCTGGCCCATCCAGCCCACGGAATTGTCGATGGCTTCCGGCTTGAATGCGGGCTGTGTGATCACGCGCTGGCGCCGCCAATCGGCCGCCTCGGAGAGCAGCAGCCCCTGACCCAACAGCGCCTGGATGTGCCGGTAGCGGATGTTCTTCATGTACTTCTGGCGATGCGTGATCAGCATCTCCTTGAGCATCTCGGGATCCGAGAGCACGTACAGGTATTTGCCGCGGATCGGCACGCGCGCGAGACCGCCATAACGGCGCGCGATGTCCGTGATGGCTTCCATGGGATTCTTGAGGAAGGGGAGCAGGCATCCGATTACTGGAAGCCCTTTAGGGCCGGGCGGATGTTTGAGGCCAGTGGTCGTTATCCCACCAGTTGCCGTCGCTGCAACAGTGCTGACTGAGTTCAAGTGCGCCCCCCGAGACCCTATGCGCGAGATTAATTCTTCGTAATCTTCGGCGCTGTGGAGCGTAACGCAATTCTGAATAAGTCATGTGCCTAACGAACGATCTTCCACGCCATCGGCGTAAATGATGATCGACAACATTCGGATCGGCGTCTTCAGCAGTTTTTCCGGTCCGTGCGGTACCGCTCCAACGAACGTCAACGCATCGCCGGCCTTCAACAAATGAATCTCATCTCCATGCCGGTAGGTGAGGGAGCCTTCCAACAAATAGATGAACTCGGTGCCCGGATGCTCGAACCCCGGGAACACCTCGCTCTTGTCGTTGAGCGTGACGAGAAAGGGTTCGAACGCGCGGCGCGGTCCGCGATCGGCGGCGAGCAGGTGGTAGGTGTGACCACGCTTGGTGCCTCGACGTACGACCTCGAGCCCCTCGCCGCGCGGAACATGCTGCGCGCCGCCCTTCGGTTTGCCGATATCGCCGAAGAAGTTGCCGAGCGGCACGCCCAGTGCGCGCGGCGAGCGCGGCCAGCGTTTCCAGACTGGCTGACACTTCGCCGTTTTCCATGCGGCTCAACATGCCCGGGCTGATGTTCGATCGCGTCGCAACCTCACCCAGCGTGAGACCCATGGAATTCCGCAGGCGCCGGACGCTCGCCCCGATCTGGCGCGAGACGCTCGCAGGCGCCGCCGATGGAGCCGCCTTAGCCTTTGCCATAACCCCACTCCTTATCTCTTGTGCCGCGGGTCTTGCCTGCCCGCCGGTCGTATGTTATCCGTGTGCAACACACTTTACTCTCATGCAACTCGCTTTTCGATGCCCCATCGCCTGCTGAAGTTCGCCGCCAGCTCCTTGCTGGGACGTCCGCACCCGGAACCGCGCATGTTCCGGAATCCTTCGCGCCTCAAGGATGGCTACGAAGTCGTCATCATCGGCGGCGGAGGCCACGGGCTCGCCGCGGCGTATTACCTGGCGCGCGACCATGGCATTCGCGATATCGCAGTGCTCGAAAAGGGTTATCTCGGCGGCGGCAACACCGCGCGCAACACCACCATCATCCGCTCGAACTACCTCACGCCCGAAGGCGTGAAGTTCTACGACGCCAGCCTCGCGCTCTGGGCGGGCCTTGCCGCCGAGTTCGACTTCAATCTGTTCTATTCCACGCGCGGGCATTTCACGCTGGCGCATTCGGATGCGGACCTGCGCACCGCGCGCTGGCGCGCCGAGGTCAACAAACACTTTGGCGTGCGCTCCGAGGTGGTCGACGCCGCCTTCGTGAAGAAACTCGTGCCGCAGATCGATCTCGATTGCGGCGGTCACTCGCCGATCCTGGGCGCGCTGTATCACGAGCCAGGCGCGATCGCGCGCCACGACGCGGTCGCCTGGGGATACGCGCGCGGCGCCGACCGTCAAGGCGTCGAAATTCACCAGAACACCGAGGTTCTGGGAATTGACGTGCGCGATGGCGCGGTTGCGGGCGTGCGCACCTCGCGTGGCGACATCTCCACGAAGCGCGTGTTGTGCGCCGTCGCCGGCAGCACGCCGCGCATGCTGAAACTCATCGGGCTCGATTCGCCGCTCACCATTCATCCGTTGCAGGCCATGGTCAGTCGAGCCGCTGAAGCCCTGGCTCGATCCCATCATCGTCTCGAGCTCGCTGCACGCCTACGTGTCGCAGAGCGCGCGCGGCGAGCTGGTGATGGGCGCATCGCTCGATCCGTACGAACTGCACTCCACGCGTTCGACGCTGGAATTCGCCGAAGGCCTGGCCGTGAACATGCTCGACCTGTTTCCGTTCCTGTCGGAAGTGAAGGTGAACCGGCAGTGGGCGGGCATGGCCGACATGACGCCGGACTTCGCGCCCATCATGGGCACGACACCCTGCGAGGGCTTCTTCCTCGACGCGGGCTGGGGCACCTGGGGATTCAAGGCCACGCCGATATCCGGCAAGACGATGGCGCACACCGTCGCGACCGGCGTTCCCCATCCGCTGATCACCGGTTTTTCGCTCGAGCGATTCGCGCGCCTCGAGCTCACGGGCGAGAAGGGCGCGGCCTCGGTGGGCCATTGATGATGGACAAGCGATGAAGCTCATTCGCTGCCCGCTCAATGGTGCGCGCCCGCTGCTGGAGTTCGTCAGCGGTGGCGAGGTGCGCGTCATGCCCGATCCGCAGAGCTGTTCCGACGCGGAATGGACTGCCTACCTGTTCAACCGCGCCAGCGTGCCCGGCGTGAAGCGCGAGTGGTGGTGCCATACGCCGTCGGGCTACTGGTTCATCGCCGAGCGCGACACGGCGCGCGATGAAATCCTCGCAGACCTACGACGCGGCCGAACTACCGGCGAAGGCCGCGACATGATGTATCGCCTGCCGCCCGTGCCCGGCGAGTGGATCGATCGGTGGTGCGAGCTCTCGTTCGAGTTCGAAGGGCGTTCGTTCAAGGGTTACGCCGGCGACACCATCGCGCAGCGCGCTGGCCGCCGCGGGCGAGATGACGCTGGGTCGCAGCTTCAAGTATCACCGGCCACGCGGCATTCATTCGTTCGCGAACCACGACGCCAACAACCTGTTCCAGGTCGCCATGCCTTCGTCAGGATCGGTGCCCAATGTGCGCGGCGACGTCACGCCGCTCGTCGATGGCATGCGGTGACCGCCGTGAACACCGTCGGCGGACTCAAGCGCGATCGCGCGCGCTTCGTCGAATGGCTGGCGCCGTTTCTGCCCGTGGGCTTTTACTACAAGGCGTTCCACGGCCAGCGCTTTCCGCGCTGGGAGCGGCGAATTCGCGCCATGTCCGGACTCGGTGCCATCGCCGCGAATGCGCCGCGCACGCGCACGCCCAAGCGCTATGCGTTTTGCGACGTGCTGGTCATTGGCGCCGGCCCGAGCGGCCTCGCGGCTGCGCTGTCGGCCGCCGATGCGGGCGCACGCGTGCTGCTGGTGGACGAAAACGCGCGCGCGGGTGGCTGCGCACGCTGGAGTGGCGCCTCCGCCAGGTGAGATTGAATCGATCATCGATCGAGTGGCCGCATCTTCCAGCATCGAGCTGCTGACGAGCACCTATGCGGCGGGTTACTACGCGGACCACTGGGTGGCGCTGGTCGAGCCCACGCGCATGACCAAGGTGCGCGCGGGCGCCGTGGTCTTTGCCACCGGCGTGATCGAACAGCCGGCGGTGTTCCGCAACAACGATCTGCCGGGCGTGATGTCCGGCTCGGCCGCGCAGCGACTGCTGCATCGTCATGGCATCGCGCCCGGTAAACGCATCGCCATTCTCACCGCGAATCGCGAGGGTTATGAGCTCGCGCGCGTACTGCGCTCGCATGGAATCGCCGTGGCGGCCGTGCTCGATCTGCGCGCAGGTCCCGGCGGCGACGCCTATGGGCTCGGTGACCTGCGCTGTCTCGCCGGCGTGATTCCGCAGGAAGCGATTGCGGGTCGCGGCGGCGCGGTGCGCGCGTTGCGCATTCGTTCGGCCACGGACGGAAGTTCGGCGGCGGAAACCATTGCCTGCGATGCCGTGCTCATGAGCGTCGGCTTCGCGCCCGCTGCCGGGTTGCTCGCGCAGTCGGGCGCCACCTGGCAATACGACGCGGCCCTGCAGCAGCATCTGCCTGTCAAACTACCGCCGGGCATCTTTGCAGCGGGCCGCGTGAATGGCGTCTACGACTACGCTGCACGCCGCCAGGACGGCCGCGATGCGGGCGCGGAAGCGGCCGCGCACGCGCGCGGCGGCCACGAGGGTGTGCGCGTCCTGAAACCCGAGAGTACCCGCCAGGTCTCGCATCCCTATCCCGTGTTTGCGCATCCGCGCGGCCGGGACTTCGTGGATCTCGATGAAGACATCCAGGTCAAGGATCTGTTGAACGCGGCGCAGGAGGGTTTCGACAGCACGGAGCTGCTCAAACGCTTCAGCACGCTCGGCATGGGCCCATCGCAGGGCAAACATTCCAACCTGCATGGTGCGCGCATCCTCATGCGCGCGCGCGACGCCACGCTGGCCGACACGGCGCTCACCACGCAACGGCCGTTCTATCACCCGGTGGCGCTCAAGCAGCTCGCGGGCATGGGCTTTCACCCCGAACGACGCAGCGCGCTGCACGACCGGCACGCCGCGCTCGACGCGAAATTCATGACCGTGGGTGGGTGGCAGCGTCCTGAGTACTATCGTCTTGCGGGCCTGGCACGTACCGAGAGCATCTTCCAGGAAGTGCGCGCGGTGCGCGAAGGCGCGGGACTCATCGATGTCTCGACGCTCGGCAAGATCGAGATCTCAGGTCCGGATGCCGGCGCGTTTCTCGATCGGGTGTACGCGGGCAGTTTCTCCGACCTGCGCGTCGGCATGACGCGTTACGGACTGCTGCTCGACGAGGGCGGCATCGTGCGCGACGACGGCGTCATCGCGCGGCTGGGCGAGCAGCGTTACTACTTCACCACCACCACCAGCGGCGCCGCGAATGTATATCGCGAGCTGCTGCTGTGGAATGCGCGCTGGCGCATGGACTGCGCGTTCGTGAATGCGACCGGCCATCGCGCCGCATTCAATCTCGCCGGGCCCGCGAGTCGCGAGGTGCTGCAGTCGCTCACCGACATCTCCCTGTCCGAAGAAGCGTTTCCGTTTCTGGGCGTGCGCGAAGGCAAGGTCGCGGGAGTCGACGCGCGAGTACTGCGCGCGGGCTTCGTCTCCTCGCTGGGCTTCGAGATTCATGTGCCGTATCGATCGGCGGGCCGGCTGTGGGACGCCTTGATGGCGCGCGCCGGCGTTCGCGCCTTCGGCGTCGAGGCCCAGCGCGTGCTGCGGCTCGAGAAGGGCCACGCCATCGTTGCGCAGGACACCGACAACCTCACCAATCCGTTCGAAGCAGGTCTCGGTTGGGCGGTGCGCATGGGCAAGCCGTTTTTCGTGGGACAGCGCAGCCTGCGCATCCACGTGCGCCGCGGCGCGAGGCAGAAGCTGGTCGGCTTCGAGCTGGCGCCGCACGCAGACGGAGCGCCACTCATCGGCGAAGCGAATCTGCTGATCCAGAACGGCAACATCGCCGGGCGTGTCACCAGCATTGCGCATTCGCCGACGCTGGGCCGCACCATCGGATTGGCCATGGCGTCGCCTGCCTTGAGCGAGCCGGGTTCGAACCTGGTGATTCGCGCCAGCGACGGACGCCAGGTTGGCGCGCGCGTGGTGCGCACGCCCTTCGTGGGGGCCGTATGAACCTCGACCCCACATGGCTGGCCAAAGCGCTTCCACAGCGGCGTGTTGGCGTCAAAGGGCCACGCGCGGCCGAGGCGCTCAAACAACTCGGACTGGCGGTGCCCACCCGGCCTAACTGTTGGGCGCCGATGCGTGACCCAGGACCGCGACGATTCCTGGAACGTCGTGGGCCGCCTGGGATTTACGGAGTTCTTCGTCGAGGAGCGCGGCGAGGCCGCGGGCGTTGCGGCGCTCGAACAACTCACCGCGGAAAATTTCGCCGGCGCCTATCCCGTCCTGCGTGAGGACCTGGGCGCTGGTGCTCGGTGGCGATCGAGTCGCCGAGGTGCTGGCGCAGGTGTGCAACGTGAATTTCAGCGCGCTCGACATCGGGCAACGCCCGATCGTCATGACGCTGATGGTCGGCGTCAGTGTGCTGGTGCTTCCGCAGCAACAGCCGGACGGTGCCATCTATCGAATCTGGTGCGACCCGAGCTTCGGGACGTACCTGTGGGAAACACTCGAAGAAGTCGTCCAAAAAATGCCGGGGAGAAATCAATGAACGCAGCCGAAGCGCAAGCACTGTTCGCCAAGCATCAGATCAAATTCGTCCTCGCGCAGTTCGTGGACATCCACGGCGCGGCGAAGGCCAAGGCGGTGCCGGTGGAGCATCTCGAAATGGTGCTCACCGATGGCGCGGGATTCGCCGGTTTCGCGCTCTGGGGTTTCGGCATGGGGCCGGACGGGCCGGACTACATGGCCGTCGGCGATCTTTCGACGCTCACGCCCATTCCCTGGATGCCGGGTTACGCGCGCCTGGTGTGCAACGGCACCGTCAAGGGCAAGCCCTATCCGTACTGCTCGCGCGTCACGCTGCAGCGGCAGCTCGCGCGGCTCGCCGAGAAAGGCATGACGATGTACGTCGGCATCGAGCCCGAGTTCATGTTGTTAGGCCGGGATGAAAGCGGAAAGCTGGGTCCCTTCGACAGCACCGACACACTCGACAAGCCCTGCTACGACTACAAGGGGCTGTCGCGTACCAGCGCCGTGCTCGACGACATCACGCTGTCCTTGCGCGCGTGGGCATCGACGTCTACCAGATCGACCACGAGGACGCGAACGGCCAGTTCGAAGTGAACTTCACCTATGCGGATGCGCTTGAAGTCCGCCGACAACTTCACGTTCGTGAAAATGGCGGCGAGCGAGATCGCGCGCAAGCACGGCATGATCGCCACCTTCATGCCCAAGCCGTTCTCGAACCGCACCGGCAGCGGCGCGCATTTCCACATCTCGCTGGGCAACGACAAGCAGAAGAATCTGTTCGAGGACACAGTCCGACAAGCGCGGCCTGAAGCTGTCGACGCTGGCCTATCAATTCCTCGGCGGCGTGCTGGCGCATGCGCGCGCGCTGGCGGCGGTGTGCGCGCCGACCGTCAATTCGTACAAGCGCCTGGTCGTGGGGCGCGCGCTGTCGGGCGCCACCTGGGCGCCGGCGTACGTCGCGTACGGCGACAACAATCGCACCGCCTGCGTTCGCATTCCGGGCGGACGGCTCGAATTGCGCCTGCCCGACTCGGGCTGCAATCCGTATCTCGCGCTGTCGGCGGTGGTGGCCGCGGGCCTCGACGGCATCGAGCGCAAGCTCGATCCGGGCGAGCCCACCAATCTCAACATGTACGAGCTGCAGCGAGCAGCAACTCCGCGAGAAGAAGATAGGCCTGCTGCCGCAGAACCTGCTCGAGGCCATCGGCGAGCTGGAAAAGGACGAAGTCGTGAAGGCGGGGCTGGGCAAGGAGCTCAGCGCCGAGTTCATCACGCTCAAGCGCATGGAATGGACCGAATACGCGCGCCACGTCTCCGACTGGGAGACGCAGCGCTACCTGGAGTTCTTCTGATGTGTGGCATCGTCGGACTGCTGCTCAAGAAGCCGGAGCTGCGCGGGCAGTTGGGCGAGCTCATGACGCCGATGCTCATCGGCATGACCAGCCGCGGTCCGGACTCGGCCGGCGTCGCGATCTTTGGCGAGCCAGCGGATGACAGCTCGCACAAGCTGTCACTGTTCTGGGGCGAGGGCGACGCCGACTGGAAGCGCCTGTCGCAGGAGTTGGGCGCGGAGTTCGAAGGCAAACACCGTTTCGCGCCGACGGGCCAGCACGCGGTGCTGACGACGCCGGCGAATCCCGAAGACGTGAAAACCTGGCTCGCGGAAGCGGCGCCGGAAATCTATGTGCTGTCGATGGGCCGTTCCATCGATCTGTACAAGGACATCGGCGCGCCGGCGGACATCGTCGCAGCGTTACGGGCTGAACGAAGCTGCAGGGCACGCATGTCGTGGCGCATACGCGCATGGCCACCGAATCCGCCGTCACGCCGGCGCACGCGCATCCGTTCACGGCCGGGCAGGACTTCTGCCTGGTCCACAACGGCTCGCTGTCCAATCCGCACCTGGTGCGCAAGAAGCTCGAGCCGCTCGGCATCCGCTTCGTGACCGACAACGACACCGAAGCCGCGTGCCGCTTCTTCGAGTGGCGCATGCGCGAGGGCGACGACCTCACGACCGCCGTGCACCGCGGGTTTTCCGAGCTCGACGGCTTCTTCACGTTCCTGATGGGCACGGACAAGGAAATGCTCATCGTGCGCGATGCGTTCGCCTGCAAGCCGGCCGTGGTGGCCGAGACCGACGACTACGTCGCCATCGCCTCGGAATTCCGCTCGCTCGCGCATCTGCCGGGCGTGCGGCACGCCAGCGTCTTCGAGCCCAAACCCGAAGAGGTGTACTCGTGGAAGGCGTGAAGCTCTTCGACCTGGCGGCGACGCCGCTGCGCGAGGTCAATCGCTACCTGCACCGCGACGCGGTGGGCGCCGGTGTGAAACGCGTGAAGATCCTGAATGCCGACGGCGCGCACTCCATCGCCGCCGGACTCGCCGCGCCACTCGAGGTCGAGATCGACGGGCACGCCGGCTACTACGCGGGCGGCATGAACATGCACGCCCACATCACGTGCACGGCAATGCCGGGCCCGGGAGTCGGCGAAAACATGATGTCGGGCAGTATTCGCGTCGAAGGCTTCGCCTCCACGGCCGCTGGCGCGTCCGCGCATGGCGGCACGCTCGTCATCGCTGGGCGACGCGGCGCTGCGCTGCGGCATCTCGCTCAAGGGCGGCGACATCGTGGTCGGCGGCAGCGTCGGCAGTTTCTCCGGCCTTCATGGCGCAGGCCGGGCGCATCGTGATCTGCGGTGATGCGGGCGATGCGCTGGGCGATTCGCTGTACGAGGCGGTGATCTACGTGCGCGGCACGGTGCGCTCGCTGGGCGCGGACGCACGATTCGAGCCGATGACCGAAGCCGATCACGCGGCGGTGCGCGAGTTGTTAGACAAGGCCGGCCTCGACCACGACCCGAAGACCTTTCAGCGCGTGGCGTCGGCGAAGAACCTGTATCACTGGAATGCCGATGCCAACCAGGAATATTGAAACCATGGACGAGAACCTCAAGCTCGAAGAATCCGCCGGCTACGACCGGCGCGTCATCGACTACATCCAGCGTGCGTCGGCCACGGGTCTCTATGAGATCCGCGGGCTGGGCGCCAAGCGGCATCTGCCGATCGTTCGACGATCTCGTGTTCCTCGGCGCCTCGCTGTCGCGGTATCCGCTCGAGGGTTATCGCGAGAAGTGCTCCACACGCACCGTGCTCGGCACGCGATTCGCGACCAAGCCGATCGAGCTCGCCACGCCCATCACCATCGCCGGCATGAGCTTCGGCGCGTTGTCCGCGCGCGTGAAGGAGGCGCTGGGCCGCGCCGCGACCGCGCTCGGCACGTCGACCACCACCGGCGACGGCGGCATGACGCGCGAGGAGCGCGAGTCCTCGAAGACCCTGGTGTACCAGTGCCTGCCGTCGCGCTATGGATTCAACCCCGACGACGTGCGCCGCGCCGATGCGATCGAGATCGTGATCGGCCAGGGCGCCAAGCCCGGTGGCGGCGGCATGTTGTTAGGCCAGAAGGTCAATCCGCGCGTGGCGGCGATGCGCACCCTGCCGCCGGGCGTGGATCAGCGCTCGGCCTCGCGCCACCCGGACTGGACCGGGCCCGACGACCTCGTGATCAAGATCAACGAGCTGCGCGAGATCACCGACTGGGAGAAGCCCATCTACGTGAAGGTGGGCGCGACGCGCGTGAATCACGACGTGAAGCTGGCGATCCACGCCGGCGCCGACGTGATCGTGGTCGATGGCATGCAGGGCGGCACGGCCGCGACGCAGACCGTGTTCATCGAGCACGTCGGCATTCCGACGCTGGCCGCGGTGCGGCAGGCGGTCGAGGCCATCGATGACCTCAACATGCGCGGCAAGGTGCAGTTGATCGTGTCGGGCGGCATCCGCACCGGCGCCGACGTGGCCAAGGCGCTCGCCATGGGCGCCGATGCGGTCGCCATCGGCCAGGCGCGTGTTGATGGCGCTCGGCTGCAACAGCGAGAGCTACCTGGTCGGGGACAAGCATGTGTCCGCCGTCGAGGACTACGCGAAGCTCGGCACCGCGCCCGGCTTCTGCCATCACTGCCACACCGGGCGCTGTCCCGTGGGCGTCACCACGCAGGACGCGGTGCTCGAGCAGCGCCTGGACCCTGCGAGCGGCGCGAAGCGGCTGACTAACTACCTGAAGACGCTGAACATGGAGCTCACCACGCTGGCGCGCGCCTGCGGCAAGCAGGACGTGCACCACCTGGAGCGCGAGGACCTCGTGGCGCTGACCGTGGAAGCCGCGGCCATGGCGAACCTGCCGCTGGCGGGCACCAACTGGGTGCCGGGGAAATAGCGGGCGCCCGAATGGTGCAATGAAATGAGCCCTTGTCTGACAGCACCCCCGGCGCGGGCTGCGTGCACGGGCGCGGATCAGCGCGTACGCTGCGCGCCATGAAATCCAGGAATATCGAGCTCCTTTCCGATGTCCCACCGGCCTGGCCTGCGTCGGGCCGCGTGGCGGTCAAAGATAGCGACGACCGCCGCGGGCGCGGCATGCGGGCACTCGAGGAAATCACCGGTGGCGCAGGCGAAGCCGTGGTGGAGTCGCTTCGCGACATCGCGCCTGACCTTGCGGAATGGATCATCGATTTCTCGTACGGCGATGTCATGGCGCGGCCGGGTCTTGATCGGCGAACGCGTCAGCTCGCGACCATCGCCGCGTTGACATCCCTGGGGAATGCGCAGCCGCAGCTTCAGGGTGCACATCGGCGGGGCGCTCAATGTGGGCTGCAAGCCGCAGGAAATCATCGAGGTGATCCTGCAGATGGCGGTATTCGCAGGATTTCCCGCCGCGATCAACGCACTCAACGTGGCCCGGGAAGTTTTCAAAGCGCGCTAGCAAAAGCGGCCTAGAACCAGGCGCGTATTCCCGCTACCCAAGCCACTTCGTCGGAATCAACGCCTGCCGCCTGCGCCAGATCCGCGCTGTCGCCAAAGCGTTTCGCCCAGCTCACGCCGAGGTAGGGCGCGAACTTGCGGCTGAACTCGTAGCGCATGCGCAACCCCAACTCGAGATCTGAAAGTCCCGAGCCGATGAGCCGCTCCGGATCGTCGCTGCCATAGAAGTTCAGCTCGGCGTCGGGCTGCAGGACGAGGCGCTGCGTGAGCAGCAGGTCATAGTCGCCCGACAGGCGCAGTGCCGTGCGCCCGCTGTCGCCGACGAATGCCATCGCTTCCAGTTCGAAGAATCCCGGGGCGAGTCCTGCGACGCCGAGCGCTAACCAGTCGCGCGTGGGACCCTCGCCGAAATCCTCGCGCGCGCCGACGCGCGTGCTCCACCACGCGGTGAGGATGCGATCCCAGAGCAACTCCACGCGCGCGTCGCCGGCGGAGCCATCCACATGCTCGCCCTCGGTCGCGAGCCACACCTTGTTGAAGTCACCGCCGTACCAGGCTGCGGCTTCCCACTCATATGTCGACACATCCGCGTCGCGCCATTCGAGACGATCCAGCATCACTTTGCCGAACGGTGCGCGATCGTCCATGCCCATCATCTCGACCATCTCGTCGTAGGGCATGTCATGTACATGCGTCTGTGGCGGATCGGGTGGCACGTGTTCGCTCTTGCGGCGAGCGCGCGGCATGCGCAGCGCGAGCAGCAGGATTGTCGAGACCCAGCGCGCCTCACGCCACCACCACTTCGCGGAACATGCCCGCTTCCATGTGGTAGAGCAGGTGGCAGTGGTACGCCCAGCGGCCGAGCGCGTCCGCGGTCACTTCATAGGCGAGGCGCTGACCGGGCTGCACCGTCACCGTGTGTTTGCGCACCTGGAATTTTCCGTGCGCGTCCACGAGCTCGCTCCACATGCCGTGCAGGTGGATGGGGTGCGTCATCATGGTGTCATTCACCAGCACGATGCGCAGCCGTTCGTTGTGCGTGAAGCGCAGCGGCTGCGAGTCGGAGAACTTCTGGCCGTTGAACGACCAGATGTAACGTTCCATGTGGCCGGTGAGGTGCAGCTCGATCTCGCGCCCGGCAGGGCGTTCGTCGATGGGTCCGCCGATCGTCGAGAGATCCGCATACGTGAGCACGCGGCGGCCGTTGTTGCGCAGTCCGATGCCGGGGTCGTCGAGGCCGATCATCAGCATGTCCGGCCCGCATGTCGACAATCGGGCCGGATTCCGCGGCGCATGGTGCAGCGGCGTTGCATCGCAGAAGGGTCCATCTTGCTGTGGTCCATCCCTTCATGGCTCATTCCCATGTCGTTCATGGTGAGAATCGCGCGCGCATCGAGCGCGGGCACTGCCGCCGTCATGCCGGCGCTCGGCGCCAGCGTGCCGCGCGCGAAGCCTGAGCGGTCCATGGACTGCGCGAACACGGTGTACGCGGCGTCGCCGGCGTCACGATGACGTCGTAAACCTCGGCGGTGCCGATGCGCAGCTCGTCCACGGTGACCGGCTCGACGTCCTGGCCGTCGGTGGCTACCACGGTCAGTTTGAGGCCCGGGATTCGCACATCGAAGAAGCTCATCGACGAGCCGTTGATGAGGCGCAGACGCACGCGTTCGCCGGGCTTGAACAGCCCGGTCCAGTTCGCGGCCGGCGTGTTGCCGTTCAATAGATAGGTGTAGGCGTAGCCGCTGACGTCGGCGAGATCGGTGGGGTCCATGCGCATCGCGCCCCACATGCGCCGCTCGGCGACCGTCGCCGAGAAATCCTTTCTCGCGCACGTCGGCGAGGAAATCCGGAACGGTACGCTTGCCGTAGTTGTAATAGTCGCTCTGCCGCTTGAGCGTGGCGTAGATGTGATCCGGGATCGTGATCGGTCCAGTCAGACAGCAGCAGCGTGTGCTCGCGGTCGGCGGCGTGCCGTTCGCCGCCGCGGCGCTCCACGACGATCGGGCCGTACAACCCGACCTGTTCCTGGAATCGCGAATGCGAGTGGTACCAGTAGGTGCCGGACTGGTTCACCTTGAAGCGGTAGGTGAACGTGGTGCCCGGCGCGATGCCGTCGAACGACAGTCCCGGCACGCCATCCATGTCCGCCGGCAGGATGAAGCCGTGCCAGTGGATGGAGGTGCGCTCGCGCAGATTGTTAGTGACGCGAATGGTGACCGTGTCGCCCTGGCGCATGCGCAGCAGCGGCGCCGGCACCTGGCCGTTCACCGCCACCGCGCGTCGTGCAGCGCCGGTGTAGTTCACCGGCAGTTCGTCGATGGTCAGGTGGAAATCGGGGCCGGTGAGTTCTGCGGCGGGCGCCGGCCCGGCCGCCAGTGCGCGTCCGCGCCCGCGCGCGAGCAGCAGTGCGCCGCCACTCAACCCCTGTACGAATCGACGTCGCGTGAACATGATCGAAGCCTATAGCGCGCGCGTGCGCAGCCGCAATGCATTGCCGATGACGGAAACTGACGAGAGGCTCATCGCGAGCGCCGCGAGCATGGGCGACAGCAACACGCCCATGACCGGGTACAACACGCCAGCTGCAACCGGAATGCCGAGCGCGTTGTAACCGAACGCGAAAGCGAGGTTCTGCCAGATGTTGCGAACCGTCGCGCGACTCAGCTGTCGGGCGCGAACGATTCCATTGAGATCACCTTTTACCAGCGTGATCTGCGCGCTTTCCATGGCGATGTCCGTGCCCGTTCCCATGGCGATGCCGACGTGCGCGCGAGCCAGGGCAGGTGCGTCGTTGATGCCATCACCGGCCATCGCCACCCGGCGTCCCTCGGATTGGAGGCGCTCGACGATGCGGGCCTTGTCGGCGGGCTGCACCTCGGCAATCACTTCGTCGATCTGCAGGCTCTTCGCGACCGCTTCCGCGGTGGCTCGCGCGTCACCCGTCAGCATGACGATGCGCAATCCGTCCGCGCGCAATGCCTGCAGGGCGGTGGGCGTGGTGTCCTTGATCGCGTCACCGACGGCGATCGCGCCCGCAAGCGCATCTTCGACGGCGAGAAACATCACCGTGCGACCCGTTGCGCGCAATGCGTCGACTCGCGACTGCAGTGCCTGGATTGAAGCTCCGACATCCTGCATCAGGGCCGCATTGCCGAGCGCAATGCGGCGGTCGTTGTGAGTGCCGGTCACACCGCGACCGGTGATCGATTGAAAGTCTTTTACGTCGACCGGCGCGACGCCGCGCGCGCGGCGCCATCAACGATGGCGCGTGCCAGAGGATGCTCGCTGGATTTCTCGAGGGCCGCCGCGATGGCGAGCAAGTCGTCTTCCTTCCACGGCGCGATGGTGAGTACTTCGTGCAGCGTGGGCTTGCCGACCGTCAGCGTGCCGGTCTTGTCGACCACCAGCGTATCGATCTCGCGCAGGTGCTCGATGGCCTGGGCATCGCGGAACAAGACCCCGAGCTGCGCTCCGCGGCCGCTGGCCACCATGATGGAAATGGGTGTGGCAAGACCCAGCGCACATGGGCAGGCGATGATGAGCACGGCCACCGCGTTGACCATCGCATAGGCGAGACGTGGTTCCGGGCCGACTAACCACCAGATGGCGAAGGTGATCAACGCGAGGATGATGACCGTGGGAACGAACCACGCGGAAACGTGATCCGCCAGGCGTTGCAGCGGTGCGCGGCTGCGCTGAGCTTGCGCGACCAGCGCGACGATCTGCGAGAGCAGGCTGTCCGCGCCCACACGCTCCGCGATCACGATGACGGCGCCGGTCTGGTTGACGCGTGGCGCCCACGACGCGGTCGCCGGGACCTTTGTCGACCGGCAAGGCTTCGCCGGTGAGCATCGATTCATCGAAAGTGGAGCGGCCTTCTTCTATTCGACCGTCAACCGGCACCTTTTCACCCGGACGCACCCGCACGCGATCGCCGATCACCAGCTGATCGAGGGGAACGTCTTCCTCCGACGCCGTCGGTACGAATGCGTCGCGCAGTCTTTGGCGCGAGCCCGAGCAATTGCCGGATGGCGCCACTGGTGCGGCCACGCGCGGCCAGCTCGAGCCATTCGCCCAGCAACACGAGCGCGATGATGACGGCGGCCACTTCGAAATAGACGCCCACCATGCCGTGTGCGTCGCGCATTTCCGGCGGAAAAAAATGCGGGCGCGAAAGTCGCAAACAGACTGTAAGAGTAGGCGACCAGCACCCCGAGCCCGATCAGCGTGTACATGTTCGGCGAGCGGTTCAGTGCCCCGCGCCAGCCGCGGCGGTAGTAGTCGAATCCTGCCCACAGCACCACCGGCAGCGTGAGCAGCAACTCGAAGTAGCGCAGCGTCTGCGCCGTGCCAGCGGAAAAATGCAGATCGAGCAGATGCGGCAGCATCGCCAGCGCGACCACGGGTACGCTGAGGGCGGTTGCGATCCAGAACTTGCGCCTGACCGCATCCAGCTCGGAATTGTCTTCGGTCGCCGTGGGCATTTCCGGCTCGAGCGCCATGCCGCAGATCGGGCAGGAGCCTGGCCCCGCCTGGCGAATCTGCGGGTGCATCGGGCAGGTGTAGATAGTTGTCGAGGCAGCGGTTGTGAGGGGTGAGGGCGCCGGTGCGTCGTGCGTTTCCTGCGGGTCCACATATCGCGAAGGATTCGCGATGAATTTTCTCAGGCAGCCGGCGGAGCAGAAGAAGTGGTCATTCCCGCCATGGCGCGCGCGGTGCGGCGAATGATCCGTCACTGACATTCCGCATACCGGATCCACCAAGCCGCCCTGGAATGGGTGCGCGTGTCGCGTATGGTCGTTGTTCACTGAAGAACCTTACCCCAGAGCAGAGGGCTGGGGTGAACGCGTTCTGGCAGACTGCGAAGCATGGGTATGAAGAGAATCTGTCTCGCGGCTGGTGCGTTGGTGCTGGCGATGTCTGTGTCGGCGAAGCCCATGCTCGAGAAGCGTGAATGCCCGGCCACGGCGGCTGCCAGTGGTGCCTCGTGCGGCGTGGTGTACGTGCCGGAAAATCACGCGCATCCGCATGGCCGGAAAATCGGACTCAACGTCGTCGTGCTCCCGGCGACCGGCGCCGTGCGCGACGGCAAGCGCGCTCAATACGACCTCGAAGGAGGGCCCGGGTTCGCCACCACGGACTTCCTCGAGTTCTATGCCGGCGAGGGTGCGCCGTATCGCGAGAAACGCGACATCGTGCTCGCCGACATGCGCGGCACGGGCCAGTCGAACCCGCTGCGTTGCGCCGGCATCGAAGAGCGTCAGAAGCGCCAGCCGACCCTGCCGATGTATCCGCCCGAGCTCGTGGCCGAATGCGCGCAGCAGTCGAGCGTCGCCAGCGATCCGCGCGCTTACACCACGGGCGCTGCCGCGCACGACATCGAGCTGGTGCGTCGCGCACTCGAGTATCAGCAACTCGATCTCAATGCGATCTCGTATGGCACCACGCTCGCGCTGCGTTACATGGCCGAGTATCCGAAGTCGGTGCACTCCGCCGTCCTGATGGGCACCGTGCCCGCGAGCCGCACACCCCCGCGCTTTCACGCCTCCGCAGCGCAGGCTTCATTCGAAAAGCTCGGCGCCGACTGTGCCGCCAATTCCGCATGCCTCGCGGAGTTTGGTGACGTGCGCGCAAATCTCGCCACAGCCCTTCAGCGAGTGGTCGGAGTATCGAGCATGACGGCTCCGGTATTTCTCGAGAAACTGCGCAACCAGCTCTATGCGCCGGCCACCCGGGCGCAGGTTCCCTATCTACTGTCGCGCGCTGCGCAGGGCGATTTCCGCGGATTCACCACGGACGGGAATGGTCGAGTGTTTGCCGACGGCCTCTACCTGTCGATCACCTGCGCCGAATCCTTCGCGCAGATGGATGTCGACGCCGCCATTGCCGCGGCCAGCGCCACCACTTTCGGCGCCTATCGACTCGAACGCCAACGCGATGCCTGCAAGCAATGGCCCACGGGCGCGGCCGATCCGCGGCTGATGCGCGAGCCGGACTCCAGCATTCCCGTGTTGTTCATCGCCGGGGAGCAGGATCCGGTCACGCCGGCAGATTGGGCTGATGAGGCCGCAAAGCACTTCGTGAACGGCCTGGTGGTCCGCGTACCGCATGGCGCGCATGTGCTCGACGGTCTCACCGGTCTCGACACCTGCCTCGACGCGGTCATGCTCCGCTTTTTCGACAGCGGTTCCGCTCGCGCACTCGATACCTCCTGTTTCGCGCAAATGTTGCCCCCTGCATTTGGAGCTCCACCTTGAGCAAACACTCAGGCCTGCTGCGCTCGCGCAACTCGCACGCGCGCGTCACCTTCGTCGAACTCTTCTTCGACCTGGTGTTCGTGTTCGCGGTCACGCAGCTCTCGCACATGCTGGCCGAACACATGACGCTGGGCGGCGCGCTGCAGACGCTGTTCCTGCTGCTGTCCGTGTGGTGGGTGTGGATGTACACCTGCTGGTTCACCAACTGGATCGACCCGGACAAGCCCTCGGTGCGCATGCTGCTGTTCGCGCTGATGCTCGCGGGCCTGCTGATGTCGGCGGCGATTCCGAACGCCTTCGGCCACGAGGGATTGCTGTTCGCCATCGCCTACGCATTCATCCAGGTGATGCGGTCGGCTTTCATGGTGTTCGCGACGCGCGGCGCATGACCCGGTCAACCACCGCAACTTTCAACGCATCACCGCCTGGCTCGCCGTGTCGGCGGTGTTCTGGATCGCGGGCGGCATCGCCGGCGGTGTACGAACGCGTGGCGGCGTGGGTTTTCGCGCTCTCACTCGAAATCGGCGGGCCGTTTGTCGGCTACTTTGTGCCCGGGCATCGGCCGCTCGAACACCACCGACTGGAAAGTGGACGGCGCGCACATGGCCGAGCGTTGCGCGCTGTTCGTCATGATCGCGCTCGGCGAATCCATCCTGGTGACCGGCGCCACCGCCGCCTCGTTGCCGGCGACCACCGCGGGCGTCTGCGCATTCCTCGTGGCGTTCCTCGGCAGCGTGGCCATGTGGTGGATCTACTTCAACATCGGCGCCGAACGCGGCAGCCGCGAAATCACAGGTTCCGCCGACCCGGGGCGATACGCCCGCGCCGTGTACACGTATTTCCACATCCCGATCATTGCCGGCATCGTCGTCGGCGCCGTGGGCGATGAGCTCACGATCGCGCATCCCGCCGGGCACCTGGAATTGCCCGCGGCGATTGCGTTGTTAGGCGGGCCGGCGCTCTACCTGCTGGGCAACGTGTTCTTCAAGCGCGCGAGCGCGAAGTACTATCCGCTTTCGCACCTGGTCGGGCTCGGAATGCTCGCATTGATCGCGCCCTTCGCGCTGCTGATGACGCCACTGGCGCTGGGCACAGCGACTACCGTGGTGCTGATCACGGTCGCCATTTGGGAAACACGCTCGTTTGCGAGCGGCGCGCAACCTTCCGCGGCGGAGCACTCCCCATGAAGACCATGCTCGCCGTGTCCTGGTTGCTGGCGGCGCTGCTCATGAACGCCGGACCAGCTCACTCGGCAACTCCTGTAGCGCCCATCGACGCTACCGCGGCGGGGCGATTCGCTGCGCTTGCGCTCAAATGCGTGCACCAGGAATATCCCAACAAGATTGCTCACACGCTGGCGGGCGATGCCGACGTGCGGCCGCCGCGCGAACTCTTCCCGGCATTCCATGGCTGCTACGACTGGCATTCCGCCGTGCACGGCCACTGGCTGCTCGCGCGCCTCGTACGGCAGTTCCCGAATGCCGCCTTTGCGCCCGCTGCGCGGGCGGCACTCGCGCAAAGCCTCACGCCGGAAAACATCGCGGGCGAGGTGGCCTATCTACAGGCGTCAGGCCGTGCGTCGTTCGAGCGACCTTATGGACTCGCCTGGCTACTGCAGCTATCCGCTGAGTTGCGCTCCTGGAAGGACATCCAAGCGCAGGAATGGGCTCGCAATCTCGTACCGCTCGAGAGCGAAGCCGCCGCGCGCATCAAACGCTGGCTGCCGGATTTGTACTACCCGATTCGCGTCGGCGAACACGATCAGACCGCCTTTTCGTTCGGCCTGATCTGGGACTGGGCGGGAGTGGCGGGCGATGCGGAGATGCGCAGGCTGCTCGCGGATGCGGCGCGTCGTTTCTACTCAGCCGATCGCAACTGCCCGCTGAGTTACGAGCCTTCGGGACAAGATTTTCTTTCGCCGTGTCTCGCCGAGGCGGACTTCATGCGTCGAGTGCTCGATCGCACGGAATTCACTCGGTGGCTGACAACCTTCCTGCCGGAGATCCCGAAGAGTGCACGTGTCGAGTGGCTGCCGACGGCGATCGTGACCAATCGCGCAGACCCAAAGCTCGCGCATCTCGATGGCCTGAACCTGAGTCGTGCGTGGATGCTGGAAGGAATCGCGTCCGGCTTGGCGCCTTCGGACCGGCGCGTCGCGGCATTGGACGATGCTGCCCGTCGCCATCGCGAGGCCGCGCTGCCGCAGGTGACCGGTGAGCACTACGAAGGCGGACACTGGCTCGGGACCTTCGCGGTTTATCTGGTGACCGGTCTATTTCCGCCGCAATAGATTTCCCACCGCGGCAACCAGCGCCTCAGCCTTCACGGGCTTCGCGAGGTGCACCTGGAAACCGGCGGCCATGGCGTCCGCCCGGTCCTGAACGCGCGAGAAGGCCGTGAGCGCAATGGCTGGCAGGCGCTGCGCATCGAAGCCTGCCGCACGCACATTGCGAATCAACTGATACCCGTCGAGCTGCGGCATGCCGATATCACTCACCATCAGATCCGGAGCTGCCGGCCTTGATCTGCGCCATCGCGGCGTCGGCGCTTGCGACATCGCTCACCTGAGCGCCGGCATCCGTCAGGATGCGCGCGATCAGCGCTCGTGCATCGGCGTCGTCTTCGACCACGAGGATGCGAACTTTGCGCAGGCGCGTAGTCTGGTCGGTGGGTATCTCGCTCGGGCGCTTGTCGGTGAGCGGCAACCGCACGCGGAATGTCGCGCCTTTGTCGATCCCTTCACTCTCCACCGTGATGGTTCCGTGATGGATGTCGACCAGATGTTTGACGATGGTCAGCCCGATACCAAGCCCGGCGAAGCTCTTGCCAGCGCCGGACTCCTGCTGGCTGAAACGCTCGAAGATCTGCGGCAGGAACTCCGGGCTGATGCCACTGCCGCTGTCGGTGACGGCGATTTCGTATTGATCGCCGTCGGCGTGGGCATTCACGTTGATGCGCCCACCGGCGGGCGTGAACTTGATCGCGTTGGTGAGCAGGTTCCAGACCACCTGCTGAAGCCGCGAATCGTCCGCCATCACGTACGATTCATTGTCGTCGATCTGCGGCACGATCCGCACGCCCTTTCGCTTCGCCTGCGAACTGACGACCTCCACGGCGGATTCGACGGCGCGCGCCGGTGAAATGGCTTCCACCTCGATGCGCATCTTGCCGAAGCGGATGCCGGCGAAATCCAGCAGGTCTTCGATGAGATGGCTCTGCACGCGCGAGTTGCGCTCGATGGCGTCCAGGCCCTGCTCGAGCATGGCGGGTGTCACGTTCTTGCGCTTGAGAACGGTGGCCCAGCCGAGCATCGCGTTCAACGGGTTTCGCAACTCGTGCGAGAGCGTCGCCAGGAATTCGTCCTTGATCTGGTTGCTGCGCTCGGCCTCGGTGCGCGCGGCGCGCTCACTGGCCAGCAGCTTTTCGCGTTCGGTGACATTGGTGGCGATGGCGATGCGCGCCCCGTGACCGTTTTCGGCCACGATGCGCCACTCGACATCGGCGACGCTGCCGTCGGGCCGCAAGATCGGCATGGTGCCTTCCCAGCGGCCGCCGTCCGCGAGCGCGACGTGCAATGTCCTGCACAAATCGTGATGGGCGGGCGCGATGATGTCGATGCAGCCCTTGCCGATGATGTCGCCGCGTTCACGGCCGGCGATGCGGCAGAACTCGGGATTCACGTCCTGGTAGACGAGGTCGGGATCGAGCAGCGCAATGCCGCTCGAAGCCAGTTCGAACACGGTGCGGAAACGCGCATCGGTCGTGCGCCGCACGATGTCAGCCTGGCGCGCGAACAGCAGTGCGCGCACCGTGGCGATGAGCACGGGCGGATCGACCGGGTGCGTGAGATAGCTGTCACCGCCGGCGGACAGGCCCTGCTGGTGATCGTCGTGAGCCACGAAGGTCGCCGTCAGGTGCACGATGGGAAGAAATGCCGTGTGGCTGCGCGCGCGCAGCCGGCGACACACTTCCAGGCCATCGATGTCTGGCAGATTGATGTCGAGCACGATGAGCGCCACCTCGTGCTCGGCGGCGGCGAGCGCATCCGTACCCGTCATCGCTTCGATCACTTCAAATCCGCCGGACCGCAGGATTCGCGAGGTGGAATACAGCGACGCGGGATTGTCGTCGACCACCAGGATCTTCTGATTGGTGATCTTGTTGGAGGCTACGGCGTTCATGCGACGACCTGCGCGCCTTGCGCCGCGGCCAGGTTCATCGGCAGCACCACCGAGAAGCGCGATCCTTTGCCGAGCTCGCTCTGCGCGTGCACTTCGCCACCGAGAAGTTCGGCAAACTTCCGTGACAGTGAGAGTCCGAGGCCCGAGCCCCGCAGGCGCTTCTGCAGACGCACATCGAGCTGCACGAAGTCCGCAAACAGATTGGGAACGTGTTCGGGCGCAATTCCGATGCCCGTGTCCGTGACCGCGAACTCCACGCGATCACCGGGGAGAAGTACGGCCGTGACCCGCACTTCGCCTTCTGGCGTGAACTTGAGCGCGTTGGAGATGAAGTTGCGCAGAATCTGCGACAGCTTCTTGTCGTCGGTGAACAGCTTGATGTCGCCTTGCGGTTCGTCGAACAGCAACGAGATGGAGGTGCTCGCGACGATGGGCTTGAACATGCCGCGCAGCGCGGACAACATGATCCACCAGGTCGAACCATTCGGGCGAGATGGTGACGCGCCCGGCTTCGACCTTGGCGAGGTCGAGCAGATCGCCCACCATGTCGGTGAGCTCGCGCGCAGAAGTGCGGATGAACTCCACCTGCTTGAGCTGCTCGGATGTCAATGGCCCGTCGAGGCGCGACATCAGGATGCCGGTGATGCTGGAGATCGAAGTGAGTGGCGTACGGAACTCGTGGCTCATGTAAGAAAGAAATCGGCTCTTGAGTTCCGTGGCTTGGCGCAGATCGGCGGCCTTGTCGTCGAGCTCCGCGTATAACGCGACCACGCCCTTGTTGGTCTCATCGAGCTCCTCGCGCAACGCGACGATTTCGGCTTCCTGCGCTGCGAGCTGCGCCTGAAGTTCGGTGGTCATCAGCCCACCACCACGACAGTCGCGTCATCGCGTTCACGACCGTGGTCGCGATAGAGAGCGGCGGCAATGATTGCCGGATGCCGCGCGAGCAGGTCTGGGCGATTCTTGAGGTCCCAGCGCGCGGACAACCCGTCCGAATGCATGATCAGGAGCGCGCCGGGATTGCGAAGATATTCGAACTGCGGACTGAGCCGCTTATGGAGCCCCAGAGTTCCGTTGTGCGACATCAGGCCCTGCGAATTGCCGACCGAGATCAGCGTGCCGGAGATATTCCCGACACCCGCAAAAGTAACCTTGTCGCCGACCACGCGCGCGCAGGCCGCCGCGCCGCCGCGGGTCTTCGACATGAGCCCGTTCGCGCGCACCATGATTTCCTGTGGTTCCGCGAACGGATCCAGGGCAAACGCGCCGACCGCAGCGCGCGCCGCCTCGGCCGCAAACGTGCCGTGACCGAGCCCGTCGACGACGAAGAGGGCGAGGCCGCGCGAATCCTGCTTCAGACACCAGGCGTCACCGCACTCGATTTCGCCCTCGACCGCGATGCTGATCGCGCCGTGTCGAATGCCGGTCGCGGTTCCAAAACGGGCCATGACGATCGTGCCTTCGCCGGGCACCGAATGAATGTCGAACTCGGTAGCCAGCCGGCGTATGGCTCCGAGACCCGTGCCAGGTGTGCCGGCCGTGGAATAACCGTCCCTGAGGCAACGCTCGATGTTGTCCATGCCGGGGCCACGATCGATGGCCAGCAGTTCGACCACAGCGGCGTCGTCATCGCCCAGCGCCTGCACCAGCAGCTCGCCGCCGCTCGCGTGGAGCAGAAGGTTGTTAGCCATTTCCGTGGCCGCGATCGCCACCTTGCCGGCGATCTCGGCGGTGAATTCAAAGCTGGCGATCGTCTGCGCGGCGCGGCGCGCCTCGCCGACCTTGCTCGAATCGTCGATGACAAAGCGCTGCTGCGCGCTCCGAATGCGGGTTGTCACAGCTAGAAGGTCCATCGCGCGATCGTCACGCGGGTGCCCGCGCCCACTTTGGTGTCGATGTCGAATTCGTTGACGAGCCGCTTCGTGCCCGTGAGCCCCATGCCGAGGCCTTTGCCTGACGTCCACCCATCGGTCATTGCGAGGTCGAGGTTGGGAATACCCGGTCCTTCGTCGGCGAACCTTAGCTTGAGTCCGCGGCGACCTTCGCCATTGAGAATTTCCCACTCCATCGTCCCGCCGCCGCCATAGATGAGCGCATTGCGGGCGAGCTCGCTCGCCGCGGTGACCATCTTGGTCTGGTCAACCAGCGAAAATTTCAATTCCTGGGTCAGGCGCCGGACCTGCTGACGCGCGAGCACGATGTCGTGGTCGGATCGCAGCGGCGCTTCGCCCTTAACGTTCGCTGACATCAGTGCCGTCCGCGTCAATCTTTCGACGCAACAACACCATGCCGCGCTCGACGTTGAGTGCCGTGGCCACGCCCGGCAGTGACAAGCCCAGCTCGACCAGTGTGATGGCGACTGCCGGCTGCATGCCGACCAGGATGGTTTCCGCGCCGAGAATTTTCCCGATGCTGGAGATGTCGGCGACCATGCGGCCGATGAATGAGTCGACCATTTCCAGCGTTGAGATGTCGATGAGCACGCCGCGGCTGGCGTTCTTGACGATGGCATTCGACAGATCGTCCTGGAGCTTGAGCGCCATCTGATCGTGCATGTCGACCTGGATGGTGACGAGCAGGAACTCGCCCATCCGAAGTATTGGGATGCGTTCCACGTGGCAGCTATTGCTTGAGCGAGCTGCCGGTACGCTTGAGCGCAAGCGCCAGCGCATCGGCGAGATTCGCCTTGGTCGTCACTCCCTGCAGGTCCACGCCGAGATGCACGATCGTCTGCGCGATCTGCGGGCGCACGCCCGAGATGATGCATTCCGCGCCCATGAGACGCAGCGCCGTCACCGTCTTCAGCAAATGCTGCGCGACCAGCGTGTCGACCGTCGGCACACCCGTGATATCGAGAATGGCAATCTGCGCGCCGGTCTCGACGACCTTCTGCAGCAGGTTTTCCATGACCACCTGGGTGCGGGCGGAATCGAGCGTGCCGATCATGGGCAGCGCGATGATGCCTTCCCAGAGTTTCACCACCGGCGAGGAGAGTTCGAGCATCTCGCGCTGTTGGCGATTGATGACTTCTTCGCGCGATTTCTGATACGCCTTCACCGTGTGCAGGCCCAGCGCATCGAGCAGCTCGGTGGCGCGCCATACCTGGTCGGCGAGCACATCGGCGTCTTTGCCCGCGTCCGTGCGGAGGGCCGCGAAGAATGGCTTCTTCAAAGAGAAGATGAAACTTGCCGTTTCGTCCGATGAAAATCCCTGTGCGACGCGCGAACGCGATACGCCGTCGAGAAAATCACGCATCGGCTTGAATTCGGCGGACGAAATATCGCCGGCCGTTGCATGTTCCGAAGCCGCGGTGAGCAGCTTGATGAATTCGGCAGTTTGCTGGTCCAGCTCAGTGGCGGAGATGCGTCCCTTGCCGGCCGACTGGTTGCTGGCAAGATCCCTGGTCCAACTGGCATGAATTTCTTTGCCACTCTTTTTTAATACGTTTGACATCGTGGCGTCCGCCATCGGACTTCCCCTGAGGTGAGTAAAATGAGGGCGATCGTAACAACATGCGAAAGTTTGTTAGGTAGGTGAGGTCTGACTGCGGCGACGGACGGCGCCCACACCGGCAATGTGGATGCGCTTTCCAACACTCGCTTGGCTTTGAAGATTGAACAGGGCCTGGGGAGCACGGAAGGGTGGCTGGCAAGGAGTGAAATCCGAGCCTGAGGCTGCGCCCAAGTGATTGTTCGGCTTGGGGTTATCTTTGTTCGCGACCCCCAAACCGGTTGTGGTAGGATCGCCGCCCTTCGAATTGAGCCACGCGCCCGTAGCTCAGCTGGATAGAGTACCTGGCTACGAACCAGGTGGTCGGGAGTTCGAATCTCTCCGGGCGCGCCATTTTCTGGCTGCAAGTGATTGTGATGTGCGTGAACCCATAAGTTGGCCAAAGTGGCCAAGTAATGGGTTCCATCACGGGCTCAGCTGCGCTGGCCCAGAACGAATTACTCCACGTTGGCGATCAGCTGCGTCCAACGCCGACTGACGCGCTTCATCGGAGTTGGGGAGACGTGCGCTTCTGCCAGAACGCAGACTTCTCATTCCGACCCGAAGCGGATCGTGTTCGATATAGTCGAACTCCCCATCCGGATCGGGGAGAGTGCTATGCCACTGCTGCGGATCATCATGACGCTTGCGATTGCGATCGCCGGCATCTCGGCATCCGCAATCGCGCAGGAGCGCGGACCCGATGGACGCGCGCGCAATCCTGGACTGACTGGGTGGTGCGAAACACCAGTTTCAGACCGCAAGTCGGAGCTGGGCTGTTATACGACCGCAGTCACGAAGCTGGGTGTTCTGCCATCGCAGGTTGCTCTCTACTGGCAACTCGACATCTTCCCTGACACAGCATCAGCTGAAGCGAACCGCGGCCCTTTCGGTACTGTCGTGCATAGCCATGGCAAGAACTGGTTGTTCACGATAGCCGAACAAACGTGGCGACCCCGAGGCGGTGAGCGCGTCGCAACTATTGGCCCGCTCGTTGTAGATCGGGATGTCTCGTACAGCGCGCACTATTCGGAGGCCGTCATTTCACCCGGATTTCAGAATGAAATTGCAGGGCACAGGCATCCTGGTCCCGAGGCGTGGTTCATCCTGACAGGTGGCCAGTGTCTTGAGACCCCGAACGGTGTAATGGTCGGACTCGCCGGACAAAGCATGCTTGCCCCGGAGGGTTGGCCGATGGCGATCTCCAGCTTCGGCACTGACACTCGGCGATCAGTGTTCATGGTCCTCCACCGAAGTGACGAGCGATACGCTCTGCCTGTCAATGCTAAACCCGACTCGCCCCACGCGCAGTGGCAACCGAAAGGACTATGCGCAGGTCTCAGTCAGAAGTCCGCGCGATGAGCAATCGTCGATTCATGCGGGTGCCCCTCGCGAGTCGTCGCGCGTGGGTAGTTGCCCTCACGGACTCACCTCATTGTTTGTCATCCGATCACATCGTTTCTCAGTTGCCCCACGGGCCTGCAATTCACGAGGGGCAACGATTCCCGCGGTTGCCCTGCTCGCGCGCATAACCCTTTGATCCGAAAATGACAAACTGCCGAGATCGACTCACTCCGGGCGCGCCATTATTGAAATGAATAAGAGGTCACCGTCTTCGGTCGACCCCTTATTCATTTCAATGCTCGTGCCCGGTGACTTCGACAACTCGGGCGCCGCGCCCCCAAAAGCATTGCGCCCCGGTGCTGCATCAGATCGGGCCGCAGTCGCGACCGATACTTTGCCTACTGCTGTCGGTAGATGTTGCGGCCGATTCGGAAGCAGTCTCCGACGCAGCAGATGCCTCACCAATGATTCTGTCTCGCGAAAAGCAGATTGAACCCGACGCGGGGAATCCCGCCGAGAAAGCGCGCGACGATCTGAAGAACGCGATGATGATTCGCTGCGACTTCAAGCCGGGGGCAACGGGATTTTGGCTAAATCAAAGCCTGAGTGTTTCGCTGTTTGAGTGGCAGGGAGGACCCGTTACTTTTGAGGTTGTCGATCTGAATGCCGGGACAGCGCGAATACTTGGAGGCGTCGGAGCGACTGGCTCGCAAGAAGGGACGATCGATGCCATGGTGACTGCCACAGGTACGGGACTTCACTTCTCCGCGTTCACGCCAACTCGCGTGTTGGTAGTGTCTACAGTGTTCGCGAACCTGGACCGCTCAGGAAAATACCGGGCGGTGATGTCAAGGCACGGATCACCGACGTTTTACGAAAACATTTCCGAGCAGAATTACGGCAGCTGTGACATTGGCCTTTCTCAGCTGAGACCGCGGAGTGATTGAAAAGCAGCTCGAGTCACTCACAGGGCGGCATGGGCCTCGAAAAACCTGGCGATGAGGTCCGCGGAAGGATCGATCAGGCGATGATCGTCGTAGAAATCGATCTGCCCCTTCGACTGCATCCAGACCTCCTTCTTCTTTCCCGGCAACGCTGCGAAGAAGCTCTTCGCCAGTGCCGGCATGAGGGCTTTCTCGGAGTGAATCATGATGGTCGGCGCGCGCAGCGATGGCGCCAATTCCTGCACATCGAAAGGTAGTGTGTAGGCGCGCGATTGCACGGCGAATCCGTTGACGTAGTTGGGAACTGCGCCGCGCGGAGTTCCATAATATTCATAAGCTTCGCTGAGCGGCATCGCGACATCGCCATTGTCAGCGTCGACTGCGGGGATCGTCTCCGCCTGACCAGTCTCTCGCCAGCGCTGTTCCGCGGTGCTTGCGCGATCGATGGCCGCCTCATAGTTTGCGCCGAGCCAGCCTTTGGTCTGAGCGGCACTGGGGTAGACGCCGGCAACGCCAGCAAAGGCGCGGACCGGTAGCCCATTCGCCACCGCGAGTGCCATGTAACCGCCGCCGGCGCATACGCCGAGCGCGAAGATGGGCAAGCCACCGATTCGACGGTCCATGGTCAGGGCTGACACCGCCGCCTTGATATCTTCCGCCTTTCCCTGCGGGCTCTCGAACTGACGCGGCTTGCCACCGCTTTCTCCAAACGTTCGATGGTCGAAGGCGAGGGCGACAAACCCTCGTTCTGCCATCGCGCGCGCATAGACGCCGGCCGCCTGCTCTTTGACTGATGTCAAAGGTCCCGTCGTCACGACCGCTCCACGCGGTGTCCCGTTCGGGAAAAAGAGTGTTCCGATGAGCGAGTCGCCGGCGCTCGTGAAAACGAATCTCTCTTGGTTCATTGGTGACTCCCCGGAATTGGAGATGTTGCCGAAGCGGCTGCGTGATCATGGCGCGCGACAGCGCCGTTTCAATCTCGCGTATCGAAATATCAGGTTGTCCCGAAGTTGGGCTAACCACGCATCAATTCATGTGTCTCAGGCAACGCGTGCTTCGCTCAACTTTGAGTCGACGGCGATGCTCTGCGCGTATCTCGGGAAATCAAGGTGGAATCGCCGCTTGAGATCGGGCGCACCCGCTTCAATACGCTCCCAATGCAGATCGGGACGGCGTTTCTTGAATCCAAAGACGATGAGGTTGCCGTCGGTCTGAACCTGCAGCGACAGCAGTTCGTCATCAAAGGCATCACGAAGCTTCGTCAGTTGCGTGGCAACAGAATCCTTGTCGCCGCAGATGTTGGCGACAAATACGCCACGGGCAGACAAGCGGCTGCGTGCTTTCCGGTAGAACTCGACTGACCCGAGTTCAGCGGCGATGCCTGTTCGGTCGCATGCGTCAGCGAGGATCACATCCTTGAGGTGCGTCTGGATTGAAAGATAGGCCGCACCATCGGCGTTGATCACGCGAAAACGATGATCATCCGCGGGAACCGCGAATTCATCGCGCAGTGCGATGACATCCTGATTGACCTCGATGGCCGTGAGCGATGCGGCGGGCAAGTTTGCGTAGCAGAACTTGGCGAGAGATCCGCCGCCCAGGCCAAGCAACAAGATGCGCTTAGGCGTGCGGTTGAAAAGCAGGAACGCCATCATCTTGCGTGTGTAGGCGAGGGCCAGCCTCACGGGATTGCTCAGCTCCATCACGCTTTGAATCGCGCCGAAATCGAAATGCAGAAATCGCCGCGGTCCGTTGTCGACTACGAATGGTTTGTCATAGGAACCTGAGTACAGCCGCTCTCGAAGCGTCTCGTGGCAACTCTCCGGCGGTTCGAGAAGGCGCAACTTGACGTTCGCGTCCGGGAACGGGCTCTCGATTGCCAGGAGCCGCGACGATCTGCGTTTCAACCGAGGGGACCCAAAGGCCCGCGCGAAGGACGCTGTTCGATCAGCGAGAGCACAGCGCTCACGATGTCTTCAACGGTGCGCGAACGGAACGGCGCGGACGAGGCGGTAATGCTGGCGATAGTGTGAACAGCTGCTCCGGCAGCGGCACTGCGCCCCTTGAGCCCCTGTGAGCCCAGCGTCAAGGCCGTCACAAACCCGCGTCCCCAGGTGTGCAGTGTTTCGCTGTGTTCGCGTTCTCTGCAGACCGCAAAGCACCGACGACTCGAATCGCGATGGCTGCTGAGAAAGCCGGCGATCGAGATCCTGCATGAAGCCGACGATCAACGCGACGAACTCTTCGTATTGCGATCGTGCCGCAATTTTTGTCGGCACTTTCCAGCCCGGTAGTCCCCAGGTACGCGGCAACCATGCGCCGGAGGAAATGTCCACCGGCCAGGCAATCAGCGCCACGAGATAGCCCTCGAGCTCCGCGATCTCCATGTGGCCACGCGGCCAGCCCGCTTCGCGCAGCCAGGCAGTCAGGCGGGCTCGCTGCGGATCGCCGAAAGGCGCGGTGCCAAACGTGAGCAGATTCGGCGGCATGAACTCACCTGGATCTGGTCGAGCCGAACGATACCGTTTGGACAAACTACTCATCAGCCGGACTTCCGGCGCGACGAGCTCTTGCCTTCCGCTTCCGGCGACCAGGCTTTCCCGGTGCGCGATTCGATGTAGGCGCGCATGAGTCGTCGCACGACCTGGGAGGGCGTCGAGTCCTCTTCGGCACAGAGGCGTTCGAACACGGCTTTCTTGCGCGGGTCGATCAGGATCGTCAGGCGCGCGGTGCGTTCTTCCAGTGCCAAGGAAATTCTCTCGTGGGGACAGGTGTTAATTATATTATCATACTATGCACATTTGAGCGTCATACCGAGACACATGCCCAAGTCAACAGAACTGCAGTGGCTGGAATTCGAGAGTCCATGGGAATGCCAGCCCGGCAAGGTGCGCGTGATGCAGTCGGCGGAAGACGATCAGCCGCGACGAACTCGCGAAGCGTGCTTGTCGCGATGAGCTCAAGCGGCCATACATCTTCGAGACTGCTGTTCGAACGACGAATGCATTTCTCGAACGAGGCCACGCAAAGCGCCATGTTGTTCAGCGACCCCGACGCGCTGATTTCCCAATACACCCGCAAGATGATGGCGTTCCTGCTGTTCAATCCAAATCCCGGGCGCATCGTGATGATCGGACTGGGTGGCGGTTCGCTGGCCAAGTTCTGTTATCGCCATCTGTCGCGTTCGCAAATAACGGTCGTCGAGATCAATGAAGACGTCATTGCCATGCGCGACGAGTTTTGTATTCCGAAGGACGACGACCGATTCCGGGTCGTTCACGATGACGGAGCCCGCTATGTCGAGCGGCTCGAGGAACAGATGGACGTGCTGTTGATCGATGCATTTGATATGGACGGCATCGCTCCGTCCCTGGCGAATTCCGACTTCTATTCCTGCGCCGCGCGTCAGCTGACGGAGAACGGCATGCTCGTCATGAACTTCTGGGGTCCGTGCGAGCGCTACGTCGATAACCTCGCGCAAGCGCGCGCTGCATTTGGTGACAGCCTGCTGCTGGTTCCCGTTGCGGGCGACGCAAATGTTCTGTTGTTTGCATTCAAACAGGCGCCCCCGCAGGCAATCACCGACGAACTCGAGGCCGTGGCGCAGCGTCTGCAAATGCGGCTCCTGCTCGATTTCCCCCGGTATCTCCGGCGCATCTGTCAGGGCATTTCGCTCACCGATCCGCAGACATCGGCCGAGTCTCAGATGGCGGAGGCGTTTTGCGTGCCGGTGCAGAGAATGGAGAAGGAGTAGCGGTCAGGGATGTCGATTCGGGCCTGCCTCGAACGGCTAGTAAGGGAACGGTCAAATTTCGAATCCGGAGAAATCACCATGCCCCATCCGATGACCCCCACCATTACCGCCTTTGAGCGATCGCCCGATGGCGGCAAGGGCCTGGCGCGTGACACGCGCGTTCGGTGGGCGCTTGAAGAAGTTGGCCAACCTTACGTGGTTCGTCATGTTTCGTTCGATGCGATGAAGGAAGCCGGGCATCTGGCGCTTCATCCTTTCGGCAAGATTCCGACCTATGAAGAGGGCGATCTCGTCCTGTTCGAGACAGGCGCGATCGTCTTGCATCTCGCCGAACTCCATACCGGGTCTGCTGCCCAAGGACCCTGATGCGCGGGCGCGCGCGATCACCTGGATGTTTGCCGCGTTGAACACGGTCGAACCGCCGATCTTCGAGCTCGCAAACGCCAGGCTCCTGGAGGCCGACAAGCCCTGGAGCAAGGAGCGCCTGCCTCTGGTCATGGATCGCGTCCGCAAACCGCTGCACCAACTTTCTGCTCGCCTGGGCGACGCCGACTGGCTCGATGGGGCGTTCAGCGCGGGCGACCTGATGATGGTGTCGGTACTGCTGCGGCTGAGAGCATCGGGCATCCTGGATGAATTTCCGAAACTGGCCGCCTATGTCGCGCGCGGCGAAGCGCGGCCCGCTTACAAACGCGCTTTCGACGCTCAATCGGCGGTCTTCCATGAGATCGAGGCGGTGAAGGAAACATATGCCGCCATCAACCGGAATGATGTTCCGGCGCGCGCTCAAAGCCCTTGACCCGCAGATAGAGTGGATCGAGCCGCCCGACTTTCCGACACCCGGGACGTATCGCGGGCACGCGGAAGTAACGGGCCAGATTTCGAAGGGACGCGGCACCTGGGCCGAGGGAGCTTGCGAGCCGGAAAGCTTCGTCGTCGCTGGCGACAAAATCGTCGCCTTACTTCATGTGCGAGTCCGACTGAAAGACCACACGGAGTGGATCGATGGGCGCTTTGCCGATGTCCATACGTTCCGCAACGGCAAGGTCGTTCAGGTCCGCACGTTCGGCAAAAGGCAGGATGCGCTCGAATGGGCTTCTCAATTTGCCGCGCGCAGCGAGATGTCGCCTCCCGAAGTGCGTACGTTGATCGGCTGACCGCCGCCATTGATGGACCCCTTGGCGTAACCGTCCCGCTGCTCGGCGGTCAACGTGGCGAGCTCTGAACTGAAATCGCCTCCGCTCGTTGAGGCCTCGAAGCTGGCGGTGGTGGCTCGCGGCAGGGTCAACCGGATGCTGCCACCGGATGTCGTCACCAAAATTCCGCGGTTGATACCCACGAGACTGCATTGCACGTCGCCGCCACTCGTCTGCCCCCTGATTTTGCCGTCCACATTCAACAGACGGACGTCTCCGCCCGAGGTATTCGCATCGACGTCACCGCGGATCGCATCTGTGGTGATTCCGCCGCCCGAAGTTTTCGCCTCGACATTGCCGTTCACATTCTTTGCCGAGATATCGCCACCAGACGTGTGCAATGCCGCGGAGCCGGTGGTGCCCGTCAGCGCCACGTCTCCGCCGGCTGTGTGAATGTTGATCGCATATTTCTGTGGCACCGTGACCTCGATACGCGCGTCGCCGTTCCAGGAACTCGGCCAAAACCAGCTTCCTTTCCGTGCCGCCGCATCGTGACGGTCACGTCGTCGCCTTTCTGGAATGCGTCGAGTGTCGTGGCGGCGAGATCCTTGTCTGGGCCGTGGGCACTCATGCGGACGGTAACCTGGTTGGTAGCGGCGGCCGACACCTGCACTGAGGCTGAGTCGGCATCCACGATCAGCGCTCCGCCTGGCGAGACTGTAAAGGTTCGCTCGAGGGTCTTATCCGCTGCGTGGGCGGAACTGGCGGCTAACAGAACGAAGGTAATGGCCGAATAGCGGGTCATGGGAGTTCCTTTGGCGGTTTTCAGGCGGTCGCCGATTGAGACGCGCTAACGGACCAATGGGTTGCAATGGGCTGCCGGCGATCTTATTGGCGCCCATCGCCTGCGGACAGTTGATCGAGCACCGCACGAACGTGTGCCTTCAATGCTTCGCGTGCCGCGGCGTAGTCGACGCTGGCGGGCGGAACGTCCGTCCATTTCTCGGTTGACCGTGCCCCGTCGGACAGGCCCGCTGCCAATTCGGTGTTGATCAGTATCACTCGATGTGCCGAAGCGATGTCTGCCGCACTGATCGCGGTCGGATGAAAACCGGCGACGTCGAAGCCATCGGATCTCAGTCCGTCGATGATGGGTGGCGGAACTGTCGTCGAGTTGGGCGATGTACCTCGGGAGATCGCACGAAACGGCAGATGTCTTGCCGTCGCAAGCTCATTGAAGTAGCTGGCTGCCATCAGGCTTTTTACATTGCCGTGCTCGCACACCATCACGATCAACGCACTGTCCTCCGGCGTGCGTAACAGCCAGACGGCGGCGGGTTCGTTGCCAGCGGCGCGGATCGCAACAGCCAGCTGGTTGTTATCTGGCAGGTAAAGGCCTGTTCTTGACCCACGACTGATTGGAAGTCGATCCACGCGAGAGAACGTAGCACCGGACGCATAGCTATCGACCCAGCCTTCGCCGCATATCACGTACACGCGCTCGCGTTTGGCATCGACAAACACGTCGTCGGCGTCGCCGCAGACCTCGGTCCCGCCCAGTCGCTTTCCCGATGCCGCGTCAAACGCCTCCATGCGCGCGGGACGCCTGAAGACTGCGAGTACTCGATGGTTAGTCAGATCGACGGCAAGCGGGTAGTTGGCCTGCAATTCATCCGTCGACCAGTTCCCGATCGAAGTGTTGGTTTCTCGGGAGAGGATCTGAATCGATCCCGCATCCGGGACGTTCACGAATATTCGCGGGCCGTCCGATTCGAGCTGAAAACTCTCGGGATGACCTTTGAATGGAATATCGGCGATGCGTTTGCGCGCGGCGGCGTCGATGACCGCGATCGCGCCGTCATCATGGCCCACATAGACGCGCCGCGCCTTCGGATCCACGCGTACGTTGTCCGCGTCTGCTCCAAGATCGATGGTGCCGATTGCAGAAAAATCCGCGGCGCGGAACAAACGCAGGGACCCATCGCCGCCATTGGCAACGTAGACCGTGTCTGTCGAGGCTTCGTAGCCGATACCCTGCGGCTCATCGAAACCGGTCATCGTGCGCAGCAGGCGGCGCTGCTTCAGGTCGACGATTCCGACGCTGTTGTTGCCCAATTCCGCGACGTACAGTCGCTGGCGAGCTGAATCGTATGCAAGATGATCGATGCGGCCCGCGATGTCACCGAGGGGGATTTTCACGTCCACGGTGAGAGACGCGCCTGCCGCGAAGCGCGGGGCGATGGCCAGCGCGAGTCCAAGAACAAGCAGGCGTCGGCACGCGATTGACATGGGATGACCATAGCGGGCGGTGAAATGGAATGATATGGCGATCCATTGAGGAGACACAGTCATGAGCGACGCAACACGACGAGGGTTCATTCAGGCCAGCGCGGCAATTTCCTTGCTCGGAGCCGCTGATGCAGCGCAACCGCTGCTCGCCGCGGAGGGGAAAGACATGAACAGCACGGCATTTGGGTATCAGCACGCACCCGTTCCATTGGCCTTCGATCCCAAGAGCCTCAAGGGTATTTCCGAGAAGCTGATCCAGTCCCACTGGGAAAACAATTACAGCGGTGCGAGCAAGGCGCTCAACCTCGTCCGCGGCCGCCTGTCTCAAGCAGCCGCAGACCCCAACACGCCGCCTTACATCTATAACGGGCTCAAACGCGAGCAGCTCATTCGCACCGGATCGGTGGTGCTGCACGAACTGTACTTCGCCAATCTCGGTGGCGATGGAAAGGCGAGTGCGGACCTGCGCACACGGCTCGCCGCATCTTTCGGCACGTACGATGCCTGGGAAACAGAGTTCCGCAAGATTGGTCAGGGTCTGGGTGGCGGATCGGGCTGGGTGGTGCTGGGCTACAACCGCAGTCTCAAACTACTCGAAAACTACTGGCTGGCCGACCACGCGTCGAACCCGGCAGACACGAGCCCGGTACTCGTCATGGACATGTACGAGCACGCCTACCAGATGGACTATGGCGCCGCGGCCGCGAAATATATCGACGCCTTCTTCGCCAACATCCAGTGGGAGGCGGTCGCGAAACGTCTTTGATGCGCGTCTTCGACTTCAACTCCGCCATCGTCCGCACACCCGGGAAAAGCGTGGTCAACGGTCTGCGCGCCACTGCAGGGCCCGCGCCCGTGTTCGAAACCATCGTGGCCGAGCACCAGACCTACATTGCCGCTTTGCAAGCCGCCGGCGTCGAAGTCACCGTTCTCGATGCGCTGGAGCAATTTCCCGATTCGATCTTCGTCGAAGATCCCGCGCTGGTGTTCAGCGAGGCTGCGATTCTGCTGCGCCCCGGAGCGCCGAGTCGCATGGCGGAAGCAAAGGAGTTGGCATCCACGCTTGCGGCGCGATTCCCGAAAGTCCTGCAATTGCGAGAAGGCTTCGCCGATGGCGGCGATATTCTCGTCACGCCTGATCGTGTTCTCGTCGGGCTCTCTGCTCGAACCAATGCGTCGGGCGCCGCCGATCTGCAGCGCCTGCTCGAGTCGATCGGGAGGCAGAGCAGAGTCGTCGAGGTTCCACGCGGCACCCTGCATCTCAAGACGGACTGCTCGCTGGTGGACGAGGAGACAATCCTGGCGACTCCCGAGCTTGCACGCTCCGGCTTGTTAGGGAGCTACCGAATTCTCGTCGTACCCGAAGAAGAGCGACACGCCGCCAATGCGCTCCGGATCAACGAGATGATGTTCATCAGGGCAGGTTGCCCGCGCACGCTGGAACTGCTCCAGCAGCATGGTTTGAATGTGTTGACGCTGCCCGTGTCCGAAATCGCCATGATCGATGCCGGACTCTCCTGCATGTCGCTGCGCTGGTTCGACGGACCAACTAAATGACGGCTGGCTGCTCGGCAATGCGACGGCTTGCGCTGCTGTTGTTCATGACATCACTCTGGCCGGCGATAGCAGCCGGAACTCCGTCCGCGGAACCGGAGCATGACGACGAAGAGTCGGATGAGATCGAATCGATTCAGGTGACGACGACCCGGACCAGGAATCTCGTACGTGACGAACCTATTCGGGTCGAGCTCGTTCCGGAGGAAGAGATTGAAGAGAACCTGACGATTCAGCCGGGAAATATCTCCACCCTGCTGCGCGAACTCGGCGGTCTCAACATTCAAACGACGGCTCCTGCGCTCGGTGGCGCCAGCTTGCAGATGCGTGGTCTGCCGGGCCGGCATTCGTTGGTCCTTCAGGATGGTTTGCCGTTGCTCGGCGCCGAAACGGATGGCTTCGGCTTGTTGCAAACGCCTCCGCTCGACCTCGCCCGTGTCGAAGTCATCAAGGGGGTCGGGTCGGCACTCTACGGTCCCTCTGCATTGGGTGGAGTGGTGAACCTCGTTTCTCGGCAGCCCGATAGTGAGCCGGAAGTCCTGCTGAACGGAACGACGCTCGGGGGTGCCGACGCGCTCGCATTTCTATCGGGTTCGCCGACATCCGCATTGGGTTATACGGTCACGGCGGGCGCGCACGATCAGACTCGCGAAGATATCGACGACGATGCTTGGGCGGATCTCGCGCGCTACCGGCGCTACACCCTCCGGCCGCGGCTATTCTGGAAGAATGACAGACGACGCAACACTGTTTGCGACCATGGGATTTGTCGACGAAGAGCGCGAAGGCGGATCGATGCCAGGCCGCACACTTCCCGACGGCACCACCTTCCGCGAGGCGCTGAATACACGGCGAGTCGATGCAGGTGTGGTGACTGAAGCCAAAGTCTTCGACGACCGGACATTGGGCACGCGCTGGTCGGCAATGGAGGTTGACCGTAACCGCGCCTTTGGGTCTCAGCAGGTTCAGGACACCCACACCACCGCAAACGCGGAAGGCACAATCTCCGGCAGCGACCGGGATCATCAGTGGTTGTTAGGCGTTGCGGTGCAATACGACCGGCTCAGCTCGGTCGATGCGCCGAGTGCCAATTTCAACTACCTGGTCCCGGCGGCATTCGCGCAGGATGAGTATTCGTTTTCTCCGAAGGTGTCGCTGGCCGCGAGCGCCCGACTCGATGTTCACAGCGACTACGGCACGTTTTTCAGCCCTCGATTGTCTTTGCTGTTCCGGCCACACGAAGAATGGTCGATTCGCGCATCCATCGGCAGCGGATTCGCCAGCTCCCACACCGCTGATGGACGAGACCGAGGCGACGACCCTCGCCGCTCTCCTTCCGATTGGTGACGTGCACGCCGAACGCGCCGTGAGCTCTTCGCTCGACGTGAAATGGGCGGACGAAGGATGGGAAATCAACGGCAGCATCTTCGCCTCGGAGATTCGCGATCCCCTGATCATGCGCGATGCATCGCAAGCGGGCCGGCTCGAACTGGTGAATGCCGATGGTCCGCGCCGCGCCCTGGGTGCAGAACTGCTGCTCCACTATGTCAGCGGCCCCTTGCATCTGATCGGCAGTTCCACATTCCTCGATGTCACCGAAGCTGCGGCGACCGGCGGGCGACGCGACTCCGAACGCGTGCCGCGATTCTCCGGCGAACTCGCGGCAATTCTCGAAGACGAAGATCGCGGCCGCATCGGGCTCGAGGTGTCGTACACCGGCCGTCAAGCACTCGAAGACAATCCCTATCGCAACGAGGGAAGCGGCTACTTCGAAATCAATGCGCTTGGAGAAATGAAATTCGGCAGCGTCGCTGTCTTTCTCAACGCGATCAATCTGACTGATGAACGCCAGACGCGATTCGATCCACTGTTACGACCGGCGCCTGCTGCTGACGGACAACGGACATGTGGACGTCTGGGCGCCCCTGGCGGGACGCACGTTCAATCTCGGCGTGCGGCTGGAGTTGTGAGCCGCGCCCAGTTCAGGTGCTGGCGAAGAACTTCCCGCGCTAACTAGCGTGAGCGGTGAGAACGGCTCTCAGATCTTTCCTGCCGGTCTGATTTCGACTCCGCTGGTTTCGCTGGCTCGGAACGATTGCTCCGCTCGACTTGCGGGCGCTCAGCGCGAGGCTGCTGAACTCGCGGCTGTTCAACACGGGGCTGTTGAACACGCGGTTGCTCGACACGGGGCTGCTGAACACGCGGTTGCTCCACGCGGTGCTGCTCCACGCGCTGGCGATAATTGTCCCGCTCGCGTGGCGCCGACCGCTCGGGAACCTGCTGACGATTCATCTGCTCCCGTGCGTGTTGCTGTTCGCGCTGCGCGAACGCAGCTTCTCGTTGCTGGCGATCGACCTCGCGTTGCTGTCCTTCACGAACCTGCCGATCACGGTCCGCACGCACCCGCTCGGCGAGCGTGTGCCGATCGAAGACCGAGCTCTGCACGGATGGCGCGGATTCGCTGACGGGCCGCTCGGCACGGGGCGGGCGATCCTGTCGATCGCGAACCACGACGTCATTGGCAATGCTGTGAGCGGGAGCTTCACGAATCTGGCCGCGGCCAACCGGACGAGCCGGGCGCTCCGGTGTCTGCGACACATTCGTGCTGGCCGCAGGGACTCCGTGCAAAATCGCGCGGCTGCGGGTGGCGGCTCGCGCCTGACGACGACCTGGCGATCAACGATCGTTTGCGGTGGCCGACGCAGATTTGCATGCGTCGGCGCGCCCAGGCGGCCCTCGCGGCTGGGTGCGATCTGCGGCGCCACGGCGCTCACCAGAGTTTGTGTCGTTCCCGGTTCGTCAGAGCGAACGCCGCGACCTGCGACGCGCCCCGCCGAAGTGAATGTGGAACGCGACGCCGTCGTCACGCCGCCCGGGGCCACGCGATTTCGATAGTTGATATTCGCGCCCCGGTTTTCGTATGCCTGCGTGATCAGCATGCGATTCACGATGGTGTTCGAGACGTTCACACGCTCCACGTAGTGCCGGCTGTAGCGGTGCGATGGCACATACACTTCGCGCGGACCGAGCGGGAACCAGGACACATTGGCGCCATGCCTACCGGTCCAACCCACCAGCGCCGGCGCATAGACTGCGCGCGCATGGCGCGGACCCGGCACCCAGCACCAGCGATTGCGAACGTGCGCCCAACGTCCGTAGTGAAACGGCGCATAGCCCCAGGGCGCGTTGTCGATCCATGTATAGCCCCAGGGCGCAACCCATACCCAGCGGCCGTACTGGTACGGCGCCCAGTTCACGCCGACATAACTCGGCGTCCACACGTGTCCGTACTCGGGTTCCGAACTCCAGGTGCCGTTGTCGTCGAGATCCTGGTAGCCCGTGACTTCAGGAGAAACGTACTCGGCCGTTTGCGAGGTCGACGCGCTCAATTCACGTCGATCGCGCTCCAGGCTCCATGAATCGAAATCGTCGGGCGCGCCCAGCGTGCGGGTTTGCACGACGAGATCATCAATGCCCGTGAACGTGACAGCTTGTTGAGCGTGTACGACCAGGTCTTGCGAAGAGCCTGTTACTTGCGCGGCGCCATCGCTGACTTTCACGACGGTGGTGTCACCCGCGTCGTTTACCTCGACTCTGTAATAGCCGGCACGCAGCAGCGAAATCGCGACATTGGGAGTATCGATCTCGATCTGCTCGTTGTCCTCGAGCGTGGGCACGCTGATGTTCATGACGCCGGCCGTCATGCGCATCTGGATCGTGTCGTCGTCCACATTGAGGAATGAGAAGCCAGTGTCACTGTCCAGTCGCACCGCCGCAGGTCCGACGGAAATCTCGGCGCGCGCGTTATGTTCGGTCCACAGCTTGTCGCCGGTGGTCAGCGGACGATTGAGCAAGGCGGGCGCCCAGTCTTGTTCACCGACCGGCTGCAGCGAGACATCACCCGAGATGAAGCTGAGGCGTGCCGCGCGCGAGGGCGGGTCGACCTCGTACTGCTCGTTGTCCTGCGCATAGGCCAGCGCCGACAGAAGACAGAGGGCGAGAGTGGCGAATCCTCGAAAGGGGGTTCTTGGCATGGTGCCCATCATACGAGGTGCCTCTGAACCATCCCTGAACAAGACAGGTGCGCATGCCCCTATTCGTGTGCGCAGAACTACGGATCCAGCCGCGTCCTCGAGCGAGTAGCGTGAATCCCACACCGCTCGCGGGTTCGAATCGGAGACTGCAATGACTATTTACAAGCTGGCAATCGCCGCGTTCTTTTTCACGCTCGCCGCCCCTGGCTGGACTCAAACCTCTCCCGAAGACCATGCCGCGCATCATTCAGCGACTGCCGCCCCAACGGCCGTGCCGATGCCTTCCGACCTGGATCTCGCACAATCGCGAAGCCTCATCGAAAAGGCGGAGCTGGCAAAGACGGCTACAGAACGCGAACGGTTGTTATCTGAACATCTGACCGCCATGCGCAAGCTACTCGGCGCGCTCAAGACGGGTAAATGCTCGATGGAAAAGATGGCGGACGAAAAAATGGGTGGCAATTCTGCAGACGGATCCAATTCGGGAATGATGAAGGACGGAATGAAAAAGGATCACATGCAGATGTGCCACGAAAAGATGAAGGCGCGCTCGGATGCAATGGCGGACTTGCTGGAACAGACGTGGCGGCGCGAAGAGCTCCGCAACAGCCACACCAAATAGTTCACGCGGTTGGTCAACGCCTCAGTGACACCTTAGGCCGGACTGGCGCCTTCGCCAGTCCGGCCTGCTTGCGCTCACTTCTCAGTCGTCACGATCTTCGAGCGGCAGCAGAAAATGGTTGGACGTCCATTCGGCTACGCGCTGTCCCTGTGTGCGCCCCTCGAGGTCGGTAAAGCGAAAGTGAATTCCCAACCAGATGCGCGCGTCCACGACATCCTGCATGGCTTCCGAAAACCGGTGGTAAGTACGTGTCTTCTTGACCGCCAGAGGAGCGTTCGTGGTGGCCTCGAAAGTGACCTTGTCCATACCGAAGAACAACTGGAGCGTGCGCGTCATGGCGCCGGTCAGGCAGTTCGCACCTGACGTGTAGTCGGGATAGTTAGGATTGTTGATCAGCGGTTGCCACGCCGGGTCGCCGGCGGTGTGCGGATTGCCGTCGTGGTCGCCTTCCTGTATCGCCGTGAGCGGGCGCCAGAAGACATAGTGCGTCTTGCTGTCCCAGCTGGTGATCAGCGCATCGGCGCCGGCCATGTTCGCGAGCGCGAACAGCCGGGCACTGTCGCCGGTTTTTCGCAGGTAGCGATTTGCTATGCCTCGCAACGTGCGATTCCACTGTGCGGGAAAATTCTCGCTGTAGAAGTAGGCGATGTCGGTCTGCTCTGGCGTGCGTGTACTGCCCGTGAGCGCTCCGAGTGCCTTGACCTCGTTGTAATCCCTCGCGTAGCGAGCGCTGGTCAGTGACGGCGGCGGTGGGGCTCGAAAACGCGTCGGGCTCGTGAGCGTAAAAGGATCCAGCTCTGCCATCCAGGGCGTCACCATGGGTGAGAACGGAGGAGGTGCCGGAGGACTTCCCAGGAACGAGTTGGTCGGGCGCCAGACCCCGATCTCCGTGCCGCCGACAAAGGGCGGCGGCAGCGGGTCTGGATTCACGCGCCGCAGCGGAAGCATGCGGGCTGCGACCTTCTGTCCGACCAGAATCCCCGGATCGCCAGTGAGTCCATTGTTAGCCAGGTAGTTGAAATACAAGGTGTCGAGATTCATCGACTGATTCTCGAACATGCCCACCAACATATCGTGTGCCGCGGCCGCCACAGCGGCCGAGCGCCGACCTCTCGCTCCCCTGATCTCCACGTGATACGGCTCATATCGCCGGTCGAGGGCCTGCACGGCATCGTGCACTGCGGCCTGCACCAGTGCGACATCGACCATGCCGATGGGTCCGGGACGGCCGGCCGTGACGGCGTCGAGCGTAATTGCATTCCAATCGGTGACCGCGTCGGCATGTGCGAGCGCCCCGGCGCCGAAAATGCCGAGAATTCCGCACGCGATCAGAGTGATCTTGTTTTTTCTAAACAACATTGTCGTTTCCTCCGTGTTCGTGATGCGGCTAACTGTTGCCCCTCGCGTGACTCCTGACTAGTCAGGAATCTGGACCGGCCAATGGTTTTCCAACTACAGAATCTGGACTAGTGTCGATTGCGCTTTAGCGGTAGCGTGTGGACATGCTCGGTTATGGGCAATTCTGTACGGTCGCGCGCGGCGCCGAAGTCATCGGCGAGCGCTGGACGCCACTGGTCGTCCGCGAGTTGCTGTGCGGCAGCAAGCGCTTCAACGACATTCGTCGCGGCGTACCACGCATGTCCGCCACGCTGCTTGCGCAGCGACTCCGCAAGCTCGAGGAAATTGGGGTGATCGAACGCGTCAAGACCAAAGCCGGTGCCGAGTACCGTCTGACTGCCGCGGGAGAAGAGCTGCGGCCCCTTGTTCTGGCGCTCGGACACTGGGGCGCACGGTGGATCGGCAGTCGACTCAAGCGCGAACAACTCGATGCCGGATTCCTCATGTGGGATATCCGTCGGTTTGCACATCGCGAACTGTTCCCTGCGCAGCAACGCGTCGTCATTCAATTTCGATTCACGGACGCGCGCCGGGGCGAACGCGAGTGGTGGCTGGTAGTCGAAAACGGCGAGGTCGACCTGTGCCGTGACGACCCGGGCCACGAAGTCACCTTGATCGTCGAATCGACAGTGCGTGCGCTCACTGAAATCTGGAGCGGTGATATCCGGCCGGGCCAGGCCTTGGATCAGCAGCAGCTCCGGATTCTCGGGCGTCCGCGCGATGCGCGTGATTTCTGGAGCTGGATCGGCACGAGTGGGTTCGCGCCAACGCGCCTCGCTGCGCTCACGCATTGAGGCCGCACACCGAGTCCTCTCGAGCCGTAGAATCGCGCGGTGGCTGCCGCTGACGACTTCAACTGGGATGATCTGCGCTTCTTCCTGCGTGCGGCGCAGCAGAAAACGCTCGCGGGCGCCGCTCGTTCGCTGGGTGTCCAGCACACCACCATCGGTCGCCGCCTGTCGGTACTGGAGCGCGCGTTTGGTGCGCCGCTCGTTCTGCGCGGGCCCGAAGGCCTGACATTGACACCACTGGGCCAGCGGATCGCTCCGCTTGTCCTGGAGGTCGAGCGAGCGGTGTCTGCCGCGCGCGCGGCCGTCAAAGCGGAATGCGCACGAGTTCGCTTGTCCGTGCCGCAAGCGCTCACCGCGCTGTTCACGCAAGGTCTCGCCCAACTGCGGCGGGACCAACCCGAGATTTCACTGGAAATCATCAGTGACAATCGACCGCCCGATCTCAAGCGGGGCGAGGTCGATCTGGCGGTGCTAGTTAGAACGGTGATCGATGTCGATCTGGTGAGGCGTTCACTCGGTGACATCGGGTGGTCCCTGTATGCGACCGACGCTTACCTCGCACGTCATCCGGGAGCGGTCGATCCGAACGACTTGTCGGGTCACGAGATCGTTGCGCTCAAAGCCGAATCTACTTCCGCTCCGGCTGCGAAATGGCTGGCGGAACACGCCGCGAATGCGACGGTCGTCTCACGCAGCAACGCAAGCGCGTCGCTGGTAGCTGCAGCCGTAGCCGGAGCAGGGCTTGCGCTACTTCCCTGTTTCCTCGCCGAGGCGGAGCCCGCATTGAAGCGCCTGACTCCAGACGTGCTGATCAAACATTCGGTCTCGCTGGCCTATCGGCGGGAGGTTCGACTCGCCGAACCAGTTCGCGTGGCGATCCGTTTCGTGATCGACCTGATGCGCAAGCACGCCGAAGAGCTCCGAGGCACCACCCGACACTGACAACACGCTGTGCACGAATGCACAGCCCCGGGCGTCGATTGCCAATCGACGCACGTCCAATCTGCAGCAACTATCGCCAGCCCAACTACAAGGAGTTTCCGGTGCTGGATTCATTGCTGACGGATCATATTGGATTGCGCATCGAAGGCTGCGGCCCGCCAATCGTGTTGCTACACAGTTCGATGAGCTCGAAGAGCCAGTGGCGCGAGCTGATCGACAGCCTGCGCGATCGCTATCGACTGATTGCGATCGACCTGCTCGGCTATGGCGAGTCCGCCATGCCATCGTCCTTCGAGTGCTACAGCCTTCGCGACGAAGTTCGCCTGGTCGAATCGGTACTCGCCCGCGAGCTGCGGCCCGGCGAGAAGTTTCACCTGATCGGACATTCGTATGGAGGCATGGTCGCGCTGCAGCTCGCGGCGCAAGCGCAGCCGCAGCTGCGTGCGCAGCCTGAGTTTGTTCGAGCCCATCGCCTTTCACCTCCTGCCAGAGCGTGATCCCGATCTGGCGGTGGTGCGGGAAGTCTGGCGCGAAATCCAGGACAGGGTGGACGCGGGTGACGGACGCGGTGCGGCAACGCGCTTTGTCGACTACTGGAGTGGCGCGGGTGCGTTTGAGCAGCTGCGCGAAGAGCGGCAGCGGGTGCTGGCGGCACAAGTGTCGAAAGTTCTGCTCGAGCTGGTCGCGGTGTCCAATGAAGCCTGCAATGCCGCGGCGTATCGTCGCATCGAAGTGCCGACCTGCCTGATCGGAGGTCACTGGAGCCCGGAACCCGCGCAGCGGCTGATGTCGATGTTCGCCAGCCTGCTGCCGCATGCGAGTTGTTTCGCAGTGCAGGCCGGCCACATGGCGCCGATTGCCCAGCCGGAGCTGGTCAATCCGATCTTCGAAAGATTCATCGAGGCAGTGGACGCGAGCGAACGTCGCCCGATCCCTTCTGCAGTTCCTGACCGCTCATTGGCAACCCTTAGGTTCAGCGAGCTGACCTCGGTGGTGCGCGGGCAGGGCTGGTCGCGCGCCATCGCGTTTGGATTGTTAGGTCTCGTGCTCTCGATGGTGCCGCTGTACGCCACACAAAGCATCGGACAGCACAATGCAGGGATTCCTCCCGGCGCCACGTATCCACTGGAGAAGGAAGCCTGGCATGAGGCGCCGCCGGGCATGCCGCCGGGTGGAACCTTTGCGGTCATTTCCGGTGATCCGCTCGAAGCAGGTCCATTTGTGATGCGTGTGCGGTTGCCGCCCGGGTATATGCTGCCGCCGTATCGTCGGCCCAAGGAAGAGCAATTGATCGTGCTCGCCGGCGCGATCACGGTCGGAACGTACGGCGAGTCCGGGGCGATTGGCACACGCAAGCTGACCGCGGGCGCGTACGCGTCGCTGCCGGCAAACGAGCTGCATTTTGCGCACACGCAGGACGGCGCCGTCGTGCAGATCGTCGGCATTGGCCCGTTCGAGGTGACTCCAACATGAGCCAACACTCAGATTTGAGTTATGTAAGCGGGGTCGGCACACAGCCGCTGCTCGGCGAAACGATTGGCGCGTGCTTCGATCGCATCGTCGACCGTTTCGGTGAGCGCGAAGCGCTGGTGGTCCGGCACCAGAACATACGCTGGACCTATCGCGAACTGCAGCGACGCACCAACAATCTTGCCGTCTCGTTGCTGCGGCTTGGTCTCAACCCCGGCGAGCGCATCGGCATCTGGTCGCAGAACAACGCCGAATGGTTGTTAGCGCAGTTGGCCACCGCCAAGGCCGGACTGATCCTGGTCAACATCAATCCGGCGTATCGCAGCATCGAGCTTCAATACGCATTGAACAAGGTGCAGTGCCGGGCGTTGATCGTTTCGCCGTATTTCAAGTCGAGCAACTATCTCGAGATGCTGCAGGAGCTCGCGCCTGAGCTCGCTCATTGCAAGCCGGGAAAGTTGGCGTCGGCCGCGCTTCCCTCGCTTTCGCTCGTCATCCGGCTGGGCGAGGAAAGAACAGCCGGAATGCTGAATTTCGACGCGCTGCTCAGTGACGCGCAGCGCGACTGAGCTCGCGCGCCTCGAGTCCGTCGGCGCCACGTTGCAGTTCGATGACCCGATCAACATTCAGTTCACGTCGGGCACCACCGGCCAACCCAAGGGCGCCACGCTCACGCATCACAACATCCTCAACAACGGCTACTTCGTCGGTGCGGCGATGCAGTTCAGTGAGGTCGATCGCCTGTGTATTCCCGTGCCGCTGTACCACTGTTTCGGCATGGTGCTCGGCAATCTCGTCTGCATCACGCACGGCGCGACGATGGTCTATCCCGGACGAGAGCTTCAACGCCGAGTCCGTGCTCAGCACCATCGAAGCGGAACGCTGCACGGCGCTGCATGGCGTGCCGACCATGTTCATCGCGATGCTCGAGCATCCGCGCTTTGCACAATGCGACCTGTCGAGTTTGCGCACCGGCATGATGGCCGGCGCTCCCTGTCCGGTGGAGCTGATGCAGAAGGTGATCGATCGCATGCACATGCGGCAGGTCACCATCGGCTACGGCATGACGGAGACCTCACCGATCTCGTTCCAGAGTTCGATGGACGATTCGCTCGAGCACCGTGTTTCCACCGTGGGACGCGTACTGCCGCACCTGGAAGTGAAGATTGTCGATGAAGACGGGGGCATCGTGCCGCATGGCGTGACCGGCGAACTGCTGACGCGCGGCTACAGTGTCATGCGCGGATATTGGGACGACGAACTGAGGACCCGCGAGTCGATCGATGCCGCCGGCTGGATGCACAGCGGCGACCTCGCGACCCTCGACGCGGAGGGTTACTGTCGCATCGTCGGCCGCTCCAAGGACATGATCATCCGCGGCGGCGAGAACATTTATCCACGTGAGGTCGAGGAGTTTCTCTACCGTCATCCAAAGATTCAGGACGTGCAATGTGTCGGAGTGCCCGATGCGAAGTACGGCGAGGAGCTGTGCGCCTGCATCATCCTGCGACCAGGCGACGAAGTCGAGCGCCGAGGAGATTCGCGAGTTTTGTCGCGGCCAGATCGCGCACTACAAGGTGCCGCGTTACGTGAAGTTCGTTGACTCGTTTCCGATGACGGTCACCGGCAAAGTGCAGAAATTCCTGCTGCGACAACAGATGGCAGCATGAATTCTGTCAGCGGATGTCACCTCCGCGCCCGAGCAATCCAACACCCGGCAGGGTTATGACGTCCCACACGAGGTTCTTTTATGCCCGACGGGCGCCCACGCCGCGCTAACTAGTCTCCGGCAATTGGGAGCCTTCAGGGATTGCCTCAAGGCATTTGACAGTGCGCGCGTGTAAGCGTCGTCCATGCGCGACGTAGGCCGACATCAGGGGGTTTTCGTCCTGTCCTCTGGCGCTTCCGCGCCCCGCGTTCCGGTCTACTAACCGCGTACGCAATTCAGGAAGGAACTCCTATGACCAGTTTTTCAAATCAAGCGCGCATTGCGATGGTTGGCGCGCTTCTGATCCATCTGACCGGATGTGGAGGTGGCGGATCGTCACCGAGCCAGTCGAACAATCCTCCGGCCCCCGCGCCGGCTCCCGCTCCGCCGCCACCGCCGCCACCACCACCGCCGCCACCGCCGGATCCGGTACCTCCGCTGTCATCCACTGTCATCGATCTCGACGACAACCACCAAGTGGGCGAACTGCACTGGTCCGGGGGAGACACGACGACGGGCGCACAAGGGGCCCCCACAGCGGGTCTGACTTGTGAAACCAATCTGCTCGAGACCTACCACGTCCATACCCACGTCTCGATATTCCTCGACGGCGTCGCGCTGGCTTTCCCGAGATTCGTCGGCAGAGTGCAGGAAGGGACGAACCCGGTATGTTTCTACTCCATTCACACTCACGACTGGTCCGGCAAGATCCATGTTGAAGGGCCAGCGCCCGGCCTGTTCACGCTGGGGATGTTGTTCGAGATCTGGGGAATGCCGCTGCAATCGGACAATGTCGCTGGGCTCACGGGTAAACCCATCGTCGTCTACTCGACCGAGGGGGGCGTCGTCACGAAGGTGACCACTGACTGGAAAGCCATCGAGCTGACCACACACAAAGAGGTGACCATCCAGGTGGGTACTCCGATCACGGAGATCCCGAACTTCTACTGGAGTGTGCACTGACGTAATGGGCTGGACAGCCCGGGGCTCAGGCCCCGGGCTGTCAGGCCATTGGTACGGGCTTGAGTAGTCGGGCCCGCCACAGTGCGTTTCCGGCGTAGATCGCGAGCCCCATCCAGATGAGCGCGAAGCCGGTCGCGCGCGCGGACTCGAAAGGTTCACCGAAGACGACGAGGCCGCACAGCAGTTGCAGACTCGGCGCAATGAACTGGAGCACGCCGATCGTCGAGTACGGAACGCGGCGCGCACCGTACGCGAAGAGGAACAGCGGAATCGAAGTGACGATTCCGCCGATGAGCAGCAGGCCATCCACCAGCGCGCTCGAATGCCCAAGCATTCCGATTCCCTGCACCTCGCACCAGACCAGGTATCCGATGGCGAATGGCGCAAGCAGGATCGTTTCCACAGCGAGTCCGGGCAGCGCGTCAATGCGCACGGTCTTGCGAATCAGCCCATAGAGCGCGAACGAGCTGCCGACCATGAGCGCGATCCACGGTGTGTGGCCAGCGATGAAAGTGAGATAGGCAACTCCGGCAGCAGCAAAGCCGACTGAGATCCATTGCGTCCGATCCAGCCGTTCCGACAGCACGAAGATGCCCAGCAGCACGTTGAGCAGTGGACCCATGAAGTACGCGAGACTCACCTCGAGCACGTGGTCGTGATTGACCGCCCATGCGAACCCAACCCAGTTGACGGCAATGAAAAACGCGCTGGCCACCAGCCGGATCAGTACGCCGTCACGCCTGACAGCTGACCTCAATTGCCCAAGCTCACCCCTGAGGGCGAGCCACGCGAGCACGAACACGCAAGACCAGACGATGCGATGCGCGGTGATCTGCATCGCCGACACGGCTCGCAGACCAATTAAATAGAGAGGAAACAGCCCCCACATTCCAAACGCCGCAATGGCAGCGGTGAACCCTCTGCCGCCGGCGGAATCGGGGGAATCGGAGTGTCGGGACATGTCGCATTGTGCCGAAGCGTCCGAATACCCATCGTCTCCCAAAGGGGAGATCTTGAATCATTCCAGACGCAAGCTTTTGAAATGCTCAAACAACTTGAATGTCGTTGGCTCGTCGGTTCGTCGGTTCAGATTGTCGCTGCGCGGCGTCACAAACCGCAAAGACTCCTGTTCGCCTACATTTCCGCGCGCCCGTTTTGCTAAGGTTCTCCCCGCCTTAGCTAATTCACGGAGACCTACCAATGAGACCCTCACCATGGCGAAAGACCTCGATCGCCATTCTTTCCATCGCGATCCTCAACATGGGCCTCGCCAGCGCCGCCCAGGCGGCCATCGTGGACACTTCCGCTCTTGTGACAACCGAGCGTGAAGCCGATCTGAGCACCGTGCGTGCGCAGCTCGATCGCGCTGAAGTTCGCGCGAAGTTCGAAGATATGGGCGTGGATGCCACCGCTGTCGATCGCCGCATCGCAGCCCTCAACGATCGCGAACTGCACCAGATGGCCGTGGACATGCAGAACGCACCCGCGGGTGGTGATGCGGTCTGGATCATCGGCGTGGTGTTCATCGTGCTGATCATCCTCGAGCTGACCGGCGTCATCGACATCTTCAAGAAGACCTGAGCGACCTTCCGATGCAGAAGCGCGCAGCCGGTGTGGCTGCGCGCTTCGCGTTTCTCCTCGCACTTACAACCCTGTTGTCCGCGTGCGTCGTACGCGGGCCTTTCATTCCGGCCAATCTCGCGCCCGGTGCCCGCGCGAGCGTGGAGCTGGGCGCCACGCCGTTCTTTCCTCAGAAAAAATACCAGTGCGGCCCCGCCGCGCTCGCCAGCGTGCTCGTCGCATCGGATGTGGTGACGACACCCGACGCGCTCACGCCTGTGGTCTACATCCCCGGGCGAAAGGGCAGCCTGCAGGTGGAGATGCAGGCGGCGCCGCGCAAGTTCGGGCGACTGTCGTACCTGCTGTCGCCGAACATGGATTCCATCCTCGCCGAGATCAACGCCGGCCGACCGGTGCTCGTGCTGCACAACTACGGCCTGCCGATGCTTCCGAAGTGGCATTACGCCGTCGTCATCGGCTACGACTCCGCGAGAGACCGTTTCATCCTGCGTTCCGGTCTCAAACAACGCGACGAGTGGCGCGTTCGCACCTTCATGGTGGCGTGGCACCAGGCTCATCGCTGGGCCATGGTGGTTCTGCGACCGGGTGAAATTCCCGTGATCGCCGATCCGAGGCTTTACCTGCAATCCGCCGCAGATTTCGAACACGGCGCAAGTCCCGAGGATGCGTTGCTCGTGTTCGATGCGGCTGTCAAACGCTGGCCATCCGAGGCGGTGGCCTGGATCGGTCGCGGCACCGCGCAGTATCGCGCCGGAAAACTGGCGGACGCGTCGCAGGATTATGCAGCCGCGCTGCGTGTCGACGGCAGCAACGCGGGTGCGCGCAACAATCTCGCCCAGACGCTGCTCGAGCAAGGTTGTCCGCGTCACGCCCGCGAACAGCTCGAGTCCATCGATCTCGCCAAGATTCAGTCGCCGCTGCGTGAGGCGGTAGCCGACACGCGCTTTCATGTGGACGCCGCAGTCGCGCAGACCTCCGCCGACAAACCTGACTGCCTAATCCCGTAAGCGAATCCAAGATCTGTCGCCAATTGCCATCACCGGCGAACGAGAAGCAAGTAGTCACAAGGGCGCCCCCAAGCAGGGTATCGATTACACCAATTTGTAAATCTTTCGTCCTGCGCAGGCGATCAATCGATTTCATGCGATTTTGTCGCCTCTAAGCGCCACAATTTTGGGTCAGAGGGCACCTGCAGAAAAGCGTTCTGCGTTTGAACGACGTAGGACATGCCCGCAACGTTGCGGCCATGAAAAACACCGCACTGTTCATCGTTCTTTTTCTCGCCGCATCGGCCGTACAAGCCCAGACCGCCGGCACCGTCACGCTAAGCGCCAACTCGACTTCCGCCACGGGAGAAATGACTCCGCGCCTGACCTGGTCCACCAGCCCCGTGGCCACCAGCTGCACCGCCAGTGGCGGCTGGTCGGGCACCAAGGCGCCCTCGGGCGCCCAGACGCTCTCGAACATCAACGCCAGCACCAGCTACACGCTCACCTGCAGCTGGAGCACCGGCTCGACGACCGTGCAACTGGACCGCGCCCACCACCAACACCGACGGCACGCCGCTGACCAATCTCGCCGCGTTCCGTGTCTATTACGGTACCAGCACCAGCTCGCTCACGCGGGTCAGGGAAGTCAACGACATCTCCTCGAGCTCGACCACGATCAGCGCACTGACTCCGGCCACGTGGTATTTCAAAGTCCGCGCGGTGAACGCCAACCAGATCGAATCAGGCGACAGCAATATCTCGTCCAAGGTGATCTCTGGCGCGAGCGCGGCGAAGACTGTGTCGATCAGGATCACGAATCCCAAGGTGCGTAAGACTCGCGCGACCGCCGTTTACGACGTGGTCCGCAGCGCGACCACTGGCAAGTGGGTGGTAGGCCGCGTGGTCGGTTCCGTTCCCATTGGCAAGGAATGCCGCGCCTACTACCTCTCGGGCGACTACTACGGAGTGCTGGGCGGCATCGTGAACATCACGGGGACCCCGCGAAGCACTACCCTGGTAGCACACTGCGGGAATTAGCAGGCGTTATTGGGGTCAGGCCCCGTTTCCCAGGAAACGGGGCCTGACCCCATTTACTCGATCGTGAACCACTGCACTTCGACACGCCGGTTCTGCGCGTTGTCGGTGGCGCCGGTCGGTTCTTCCCAGCCGCGACCGACGGACTCCACGCGCGCCTTGTCGATATCCGGGAACTTCGCGAGCAGCGCATCGCTGACGGCGATGGCGCGTTGACGCGAAAGCTCCATGGCCTTGAGCGCCATGCTCTGCACGAGTTGTTCTCCGCCTGACTGCCGGAATTCGTTGACGCGTGTGTTGTCGACGTGGCCACGCAGGAGCACGGTGGATCCGGGTGAGACCTGTAGAAAACGCTTGATGGTCTGCAGGTATTCCTGGTTCTGCGGCGCATTGCGGTCAAGGTTCGAGGAGTTCGGCTCGAAGAAGAACCGGATGTCCTTGCTGAGCAGCGGATCGCCCTCGAGCGCGGCCTGCGTCGACGTGCGAATCGGGGCGATGGCGATCTTCTGCTCGGAGAACGGGCTGCGCTTGGCGATCGCGTCGAGGAAACTCGAGTCGACGAAACGCGCCGGATCGGCCGGGTTCTTGATCACGCTGCCGTAAGCGAGCACCGAAGACTGGAAGATGCCGCCGAACGACCCCGCCGAGTCGATGGTGCCCGCGAAAAACGCGCGATTCTCCGGCGCGTTGGACAGATGCACGTGCGCGAGCTCGTCGCGCGCGTCGGCCTCACTCCACTTGAACGCCTTGGCCACCACGCCGATGTTCTCGGCCTGGTTGTCGCGCAGACGCCGGTTGCCTTCGAGAATCCCATGTACCAGGCCTTTGACCATTTCCGGATGGGCCTTGGCGAAGCCCTTGTTCACGGCGAGCACGTCGGCGATGACTAACAAGTTGCGGTTCGACACCAGCGCCTTGGCGGCGCCCTTGCTCGCCTCGATCACCTCGTCGGTTTTCGGCGTCCATCCCACGCAGCCATTGAGCCGGCCGCCACCACTCGCGAGCTCGTGCTGGTAGGCGTCGCAGGCAACGAACGCATCCTCATAGAACACGAGGCCGAGCGAGCCCGCCGCGGGCTTCGAGTCGAGATCGCGCAGCACGGTCACCGGCACGCCAGCTTCCTGCGCGAGGTAGCGGATGAAGAACTCGCTTTCGTTGAACTGAGAGGCCGCGAGCGTCTTGCCCTTGAGCGCGTTCACCGAAGCGATGCCGCGATCGACGACGACCATATCAGCGCCTCGCGAGTAGCCGATCTGCACTGGCACGATCGCGTCGAACTGCCGGCCTAACACCGCCAGCGCGTCGGCCGTGGTAGCCGTGGCAGCAAGCTTGCCGTTGTTGAGCGGACCCCAGGTCTCGTTCTCGCTCATCGAGATCGCGACCTTGAAGCCGTATTCCTTCGCGAAGAATGAATCCGCGTTCGGCTCGAGGCCGCCGTTGGCGACGATGAGGCCGCCGTATCCCGCGTACTCGCTGATGTCGATGCGCAGCACGTTGTCTTTCGGCACGAACGTGTTCGCGGCTTCGAGCGTTGGAGTTCCGGTCACCGGTTCAATGGGAACAGGCGCATCGCCCTCGGGTTTGGCAACGCCGCTATCGGCTTTCGCCGGAGCGCTGGTGTTCTGCGCTTCGCTCGCCGGCTTGGATTCCTCCTTCTTGCCGAGCCAAAGCCACGCGCCCAGGCCGATGATGCCCACCAGCAGCAGCAAAGTGATGATGTTGCCGGCGGCCGACCCGCGTGAATGACGTAACGACATGTGCGCCTCTCCTTTGAACATTGCGCTCACTCAGAAACCTTCGACGCGCGCCGCGTGGCGCGCTTCGAAGCCAACATATCCGCCGGAGGCGGCTCGTCGGTGAAATTGTCGAGGCCCGCGAACAGTTCGCGCTGATCCTTGAGCCAGCGATTGGCCTCGTTGAGCGACGCCGACAGCGCGTCGAGCGACTGCGCCATGTTGCTGTCTTCGGTGGCGAGCAGCGCCTGCTCGCGCACCAGCGAGACCTGCTGACGCAGTCGTCCAAGCTCGGCGTCGACCAGCTCCATGCGTCGCTTGGCATCGGCGTGTGCCGCAAGCCGCGACTGGATGACTTCGATCTGCTGTTCGAGCGAGCGGCGGAGCTCGTCATCGGTGTCGCTGGCCGCCATTCGCTCGCGGCAACGCCGCTCCTGCTCATCGAGCTTCTTGCGCTCGCGCTCGGCGACTTCGACCACCTCGGAGAACGCAGCGCGCGCGGCCAGCAGCTTCAGGTGCAGCCAGGCCATCTGCCGCACATCGCCGATCTGAGAGCCGTGGGCTTCGCTTCGCTGCAAGCAGCGCGACGATCTCCGCGGCCTCCTGTTCGATTTCGTACTGCTGCGACTGCTCGCCCGAGTCGAGATGCGCGAGCAGGTTCTCGTAACGCGACGTACTGTCCGTGACGCCCGCTTCGGCGTCGACGGTGGCGCGGAAACGTTCGCTCCTCGACAGCCACCACAGATAGAGCCCTTCCGCGCCGAGGCCGATGAGCCACAGGCCGGGATTGATCAGCGCGCCGAGCAGACCGAAGGTTGCGATGCCGAACCAGTTGGGTGGAATCGGCATTCCAAGCGGCCGCGCGTTGAACGCCTTGGCCAGATAGGACGGCTTGTCCTTCATGTGGTCTGAGCCATGGCGCGAAATGCCGGCGGCACGAAGTTGAGATCGGTCGCTTCGCGGATCGCGATGCGCATCTGGAATTCGAGCACGTCGGCGGGCACGGGATTCTGGTAGCCGGTGAGACTGGCTTCGAGCGCTGCGCCGCCGGCGACGTTCTGCGTGCGCGCGTGGCGATAGGCCTTGACCACCAGCGCCTCCGCGGCGCCCGGCGTCAGCAGCGTGGGCATGCGCGGCTCGAGGCGCGCGAGGTCCGCGGGCGCAAGCTCGAGGCCGTAGCGCTTCGCCAGTGTCGCAATGAGTTGCGCGCTTTCGGCCGGAGTGCTCGTCGGTAGCAGCGGCACCTTCACGTCGATGCGGCCGGGACGCTTGAGGTCCACCTCGATGAGGTCGGGGCGCGACGAAGCCAGCAACCACAGCACGCGGCCGCGATTGCCGCTGTCTGACATCTCCTGCGCGATCATCGAATAGATGCGACCCGAGAGGCCCGAGTCGTTCGCGCCCGAATCGCGCTTGCCGAGCGTCTGGTCGGCCTCGTCGATGAACACCATGCAGCGGCCGAGCGCGCGGATGAGCCGGAAGATCTTCTCGAGATTGCCTTCGGATGAGCCCACCCAGCGGTCGCGGAAATTCTTGAGCTTGACCACCGGCACGCCGGCTTCGCCGGCGAGGCACTCGACGAGGAAGGTCTTGCCCGTGCCCACGGGGCCACAGAGTAGATAGCCCATGGGCAGCGCCTTCGAGTCGCCGGCGCGCCACAGCACGATGTCCTGGCGCAGCCAGGCCTTGAGCGCTTCCTGTCCGTGGTAGTCGTTGAGCGTGCGCCCGGGCTCGATGAATTCCACCAGGCCCGCGGAATCGCGCTCCACCAGTTCTTTCTTGAGCTTGGCGAGATCGGCGTCGGCGAGCGGTTTGTTCTCGTGGTGCCGGATGCGCGTGAGGCTTTCGAGGCTCGATACGGTGACGCCCGTGAGCATCCCGGCGATCTGCGCGAGGTTGGCATCCGCGCGCGAACGCCTTGGGCGACTGCTTGCGAAGGATGCCGAGCGCCTGCTGCAAGGCCTGCGCGTCGGGCAGCGGCACGCGCGTGCGCACGCTTTGCGCGGCGCTGGCGATCAGCGGCTCGACGTCGTTGAGATTGTCAGCGATCAGCAGGCTGGCGAACGGCAGGTCGGCGAACGGGGAGTCGCAGGACCAGGCGCGCAGCATGCTGGTGATGCTGCCGTGCTCGAACCCCGCGCCGTCGGCCGGCACGATGTGATCCACGCTGCGCAGGATCACCGCGACGTTCGGTGTCTTTTCGCTGCTGCCGATGGATGCGCAGGTTCCCGAGGTAACGCAGGTAGCGGTCGATCCATTGCACCGCCTGCAGCGGCTCGCGCATCTGCTGCTTGAGCTCGGCGCCTTTCCACTTATCGCACGATGTCGCCGCCGCGCTCGATGATGAGCCCGCTGCCGAGATCGTACGACAGCACCACGCCGAAGCTCTTGAGCAGCGTGTCTTCGAGGAAGTCGGCGAGGCTCACCAGCCGCTCGCCGACGGCCAGCCGGTCGTGCACGTTGCCGAACAGGATGAACTGCGAAGACGCGCCGCTCTCGTAGGCCAGCGCGAGATCATTCGCCCAGGCCGGCGCGGATTGCGGGGCGGGCACGCCATGTTTGTCCTTGAATGGCGTCCAGTCTAGCTACTGACCCTTAGCCCTGGCCTTGGCGGCTTTTCGGCCGTGCCCATGGAGCGTTCGGCCGGGGCGGGCGCCGCGGCGCCTTTCAGCGAAATGCCCTCGCGCGCGGCGAAGTCCGCCAGCGCCTGGTCGGCGAGCGCGTTCATCTCGGATTCCTTGACCTCCACCTGCGACATGTCGACCGAGTCCCTGGCGACGCGCGCGCGGCCCGCGGCCTTGTCGCGTTCTTCGATGACCATGGTTTCGAGGCGATTGAGCGTGTCACCGGCGCCGCCGATGTTCGTGATCATGCCAGCCGACATCTCGTGGATTTCGGCCATGGCCTGCTTCATGCGCATGTCGTTGATGGCGCCCTTGAGGCTTTCGATCTTGGCGCGCGCGGTCTGCATCGGCGACGTCCCGGGCCTTCACCAGATTCTTGTAGGTGGTTTCCGCCTGCTCGAGCTGGGTGCGGTTCTCGGCGAGCTGGGCTTCGACCGCCTGCAGGCGCAGTGCGTATTGGCCGGCGGCGGAGTTGTTGCCCGCGCGCACGTGCGCGGTGGTCTTGGCGCGCAGGTCTTTCTGCTCGGCTTCGAGCTTGCGGACCTGGCTCATGAGGCGCTCGGACAAGCCGGCGTGGGAAGCGAGGCCCTGGTTGAAGTTGCCGATCTGCTTGCGCAGATTTTCCTGTTCGAGCTCCAGCAAGCGCTTCCGGATTGCGTCTTTCGACGCCCGAAACAAACAGGGACAGGAAACCTTTGAACAGGTTGGCAATGCGGCTGAACATGGAACCTCCCGCCAGAACGGCGCGCAACGAACGCGCGAGCACGAAGAATAAAGGCACGCGCCCCCAATGCAAGTGCTGTGTGGGTAAGATTCGCTCCATTGCTCCTGGGGTAACTCATGCTTAACAAATTCAAAGTCTGTTTGGGTGCTCGGCAGCCTGCTAGCCGGATGCTTCACCGTGGCGGTCGCCGCACCACCCGCACGCGGTCCTTTCGACGCCAAGGCGCGCGAAATCTTCGAGAAAGTGATCTCGATCCCCACTTCGCTGGGGAATCGCAAGGTTCCGGAGATGGCCGAGTACCTGGCGGGCGAGTTCCGCGCAGCCGGCTTTCCCGCCGAAGACGTCACGATCGTGCCGCTCAAACTACCGGACGATGAAACGGCAGCGCTCGTCGTGCGCTACCGGGGCGACGGCAGCGGCGGCAAGCCCATCCTGCTGCTCGCGCACATGGATGTGGTGACGGCCAAACGGCAGGACTGGGAGCGCGACCCGTTCAAACTCGTCGAAGAGAACGGCTTCTTCTATGGTCGCGGCACCTATGACGTGAAACATGGTGTCACCGAGCTGACGACGCTGTTCCTGCGTCTCAAGGCCGAGAAGTACGTTCCGAAGCGCGACCTCATCATCTACTTCAGCGGTGACGAAGAAACCGCGATGGCGACCACGGTGGCGGTGGCAAACAAACATCGGCCGCTCATCGACGCCGAGTACGCCCTGAATTCCGACGGCGGTGGCGGCACGCTCGACGATGAGACGGGCAGGCCGCTGTTCTTCGGCCTGCAGACGGCGGAGAAAACCTACGCGGATTTCAAACTGACGACGCGGAATGCGGGCGGGCACAGCTCCACGCCGCGCTCAGACAACGCCATCTACGAACTGGCCGTAGCGCTCGTGAAACTGCGCGAGTTCAGCTTTCCGGTCATGTGGAACGACACGACCATCGCGGGCTTCCGCGCGTCGAGCAAGACAACGCCGGGAGAGCTCGGTCAGGCCATGGCGAAGTTCGCCGCCAACCCGAAGGATGAAGCCGCGGCCGCCGCGCTTGCGGCGAACCCGTCATACGTCGGCCAGACGCGCACCACCTGCGTCGCCACCATGCTCGAAGGTGGGCACGCGCAGAATGCCTTGCCGCAGAGCGCGGTCGCCAATGTGAATTGCCGCATCTTCCCGGGCGTGAAGATCGAAGACGTGCGCCAGACGCTGGCGAGCATCGCAGGCCAGGGTGTCGAGGTGACGGTGGACCAGCAGCCCATGTCGAGCGATGCCTCGCCATTGCGCAAAGACATCCTCACCGCGGTGACGCGAGTCGTGCACAAGTTCTATCCGGAGGCGACCATCGTGCCGCAGCAGGCCTCCGGCGCGACCGACGGTCTCGTGTTCCGTTCGGTCGGCATCCCGACCTACGGCGTCGATCCCACCTTCATCCGCGACAAGGACGCGTTCGCGCACGGGCTCAACGAGCGCCTGCCGGTGAAGTCGTTCTACGACGGGCTCGAGATGTGGTACCTGCTCATCAAGGAACTCGCGGGTAGATAGACCGTGGCCGCCACGTCCGCGCAACCGACCGGCACGCTCGAGGTGGCGCTCGCGCACGCGACGCGTCTGCTGGAAAGTGATGCGCGCGCGGCCGCGGAGCAGGCCGCGGAGATCCTCAAAGCGGTGCCCGACCAGCCCAATGCGCTGGCGCTTCGAGGGGCTGGCGCTTGGCCGGCTGGGGCAGGGCGACGAAGCCATCGAGCTCCTGCGGCGCGCGGTGCATCTCAAGCCCGCGCTGCCTGACGCCTGGCGCGCGCTCGGCGATCACTACACCGCGCTCGAGATGCGCGAGGCCGCCGACGGCGCCTACGCGCAATCCATCCGGCACTCGACGCACGATCCAAGGCTCATGGGAGCCGCGCTCGCACTCGCGGAAAACCGCATACCCGAAGCGGAAGGCGCGCTACGCGAACACCTGAAGCGCCATCCCACGGATGTGGCCGCGATCCGCATGCTGGCCGAAGTGGCGGCGCGTCTCGGCCGCTACGTCGACGCGGAAAACCTGCTGACGCGCTGCCTCGAGCTCGCTCCGGGATTCGGCGCCGCACGCCACAACTTCGCCATGGTGCTGCACCGGCAGAACAAGCCGGAAGCCGCGCTCGAGCAGGTGGACCGGTTACTCATCGACGACCCGCGCAATCCCGGCTATCGCAACCTCAAGGCCGCGATCCTCGGGCGCGTCGGCGAGTACGCGGCGTCCATCGAGCACTACCGCAGCGTGCTCGCCGACTATCCGAACCAGGCCAAGGTGTGGATGAGCCTCGGGCATGCGCTCAAGACCGCCGGCAACCACGCCGAAAGCATCGACGCCTATCTCAAGACCATCGAGCGGGCGCCGCATCTCGGCGAGGCTTTCTGGAGCCTCGCGAACCTCAAGACGTTCCGATTCTCGCCGGCGCAGACCCAAACAATGCGCGAGCAGCTCGCCGGCACCGCGCTGTCGCCCGACGACCGGTTTCATTTCGAGTTCTCGCTGGGCAAGGCGCTCGAAGACGCGGGCGAGTACGCCGAGTCGTTCGAGCACTATCGTGAGGGCAACCACCTGCGACGGCAGATGATTCGCTACGACGCCGACGAGAACCACGCGCACGTCGAACGTTCGAAGCGCTTGTTCACGCCGGAATTCTTCGCGGAGCGCTCAGGCTTCGGCAATCCGGCGCCGGATCCGATATTCGTGGTCGGTCTGCCGCGCTCCGGCTCCACGCTCATCGAACAGATCCTGGCGTCACACTCGAGTGTCGAAGGCACCATGGAGCTGCCCGACGTCGCCATGCTGGCGCGCGTAGTTGGCGCGCGCACCACGCGCAACGCCGGCAGCGCCTATCCGCGCGCGCTCGAGAAATTCTCCGCCGAGGAGCTGCACGCGCTCGGGACGAGATATCTCGCGCAGACCCGCATCCAGCGCAAGACCTCCGCGCCGATCTTCATCGACAAGATGCCTAACAACTTCGCGCATGTGGGTTTCATCCACCTGATGTTGCCGAATGCGAAGATCATCGACGCGCGCCGCCATCCGCTCGGCTGCTGCTTCTCCGGGTTCAAGCAGCACTTCGCGCGCGGCCAGAACTTCACCTACGACCTCGGTGAAATCGGCCGCTACTACCGCGACTACGTGGAGCTGATGGCGCACTTCGACGCCGTGCTGCCGGGGCGCGTGCATCGCGTGCTGTACGAGAACATGGTCGAGGACACCGAGCGCGAGGTGCGGCGGCTGCTGGACTACTGCGGCCTTCCATTCGAGGAGTCCGTGCTGCGGTTTCACGAGAACCAGCGCGCGGTGCGCACGGCCAGCTCAGAGCAAGTACGGCAGCCGATATTCAAAGAGGGTGTCGACCACTGGAGGCATTTCGAGCCGTGGCTCGCGCCCCTCGAGAAGGCGCTGGGGGATGTCGTTTCGTCGTATCCCTCCACGCCGCAGTTTTGAATTCGTGGTGATGAGCATACACTCGGCGCACACGCTCTAAACAAAATAACGGGGATCACTCATGACTCGCAGCAAACTGCGCAAGATCCGGCGTAATCAGGCGAAAAAGACGCGGGTGTTCCTCACCGGAGTGCCGCTCGCGAGCGCGATGCTCGTGGGCGCGCCCGTCGTGCAGGCGCAACAGGCGGAGGAGCAGAGCAGCGGACTCGACGAAGTCGTCGTTACCGCGCTCAAAACCCAGCAGAACCTGCAGGACGTGCCGGTCAGCATCCAGGCCATCAGCACCGAACGTCTCGAAGAGCTCAACATCTCGAGCTTCGACGACTACGTGAAGTACCTGCCCAGCGTCTCATATCAATCCGCGGGTCCTGGTTTCGCCCGAGTTTTCATGCGCGGCGCGGCCGCCGGCGACAACGGCAACCACTCCGGTCCGCAGCCGGGCGTGGGTCAATATCTCGATGAGCAGCCCATCACCACGATCCAGGGCGCGCTCGACATCCACATGTACGATATTGCGCGCGTCGAAGCGCTGGCGGGCCCGCAGGGCACGCTGTACGGCGCCAGCTCGCAGTCGGGCACCATCCGCATCATCACCAACAAGCCTGACAAGTCGGGCTTCGATGGCGGCTTCAGCCTCGAGGGCAACACGATCGCCGATGGCGACCCGGGTTATCTCGCCGAAGGCTTCGCCAACATTCCGCTCGGCGAAAGCGCCGCGATTCGCCTCGTCGGATGGGTGCGCCACGATGGCGGCTACATCGACAACGTGGCCGCCACTCGCACCTTCCCGACTTCGGGCATCTCGCAGACTTCACTGGCCAAAGACAACTACAACGACGCCGACACCTATGGCGCGCGCGCCGCGCTCAAGATCGACCTCAACGACAACTGGAGCATTACGCCGAGCGTGATGTTCCAGAGTCAGAAGGGCAACGGCGTCTATGCCGGCGAGAGCGACCTCGGAGATCTGGAGGTTGCGCACTGGCATCCGGAGAACACCGACGACCAGTGGGCGCAGGCCGCGCTCACCGTCGAAGGCAAGATCAGTAACCTCGACATCACCTTCGCGAGCTCGTACCTGAAGCGGGACGTGGACGTGAACTCCGACTACTCGGACTATGCGTTCTTCTACGACACGCTGGTGGGCTACGGCAGCTATTTCACCGATAACGCCGGCGAGCTCATCAATCCCTCGCAGTACATCCAGGGCAAGGACGGCTACACCAAGACCAGCAATGAACTGCGGTTCTCGACGTCGGCGGAAAACCGCTGGCGCTTCGTGGGTGGCCTGTTCGCGCAGCGCCAGACGCACGATATCCAGCAAAACTACCTCATCACCGGGTTGGCCGACGACGCCGACGTCACGGGCTGGGACGATTCGTTCTGGCTCACCAAGCAGTGGCGCGTGGACCGCGATGCCGCGATCTATGGCGAGGTCACTTTCGACGTCACCGACAAGTTCTCGTTGACCGGCGGCGGGCGCTATTTCGAAACCGAGAATTCCCTCGAAGGGTTCTTTGGCTTCGGCATCAACAATGCCTACGGTTCGAGTACCGGCGAGGCTTCCTGCTTCGATACCGGGCAGGTCTTCGAGACCGCGCCCTGTACCAATCTCGACAAGACCGTGAAGCAAAACGACAGCACGTACCGCTTCAATGCCACGTTCCATGCGACAGACGACGTGATGTTCTACGCCACGTGGTCCGAAGGTTTCCGTCCCGGCGGCGTCAACCGGCGCGGAACGTTTCCGCCTTACAAGGCAGACTTCCTGACTAACTACGAAATCGGCTGGAAGTCGGAGTGGGCGGACCATCGCCTGCGCTTCAATGGCGCCATCTTCAAAGGCGACTGGGATGACTTCCAGTTCTCGTTCCTTGGTGAAAATGGCCTCACCAACGTCTCCAACGCCGGCAATGCGCAACTCGAAGGCGTGGAGATGGACGTTCAGTGGGCGGTGACCGACGCACTCTCCATCTACGGCGGTCTCGCGGTGCAGAAGGCCGAGCTCGGCGAAGACTTCTGCAAGTCCATCGACCCGCTCACCGGCGATCCGTTCAACGAACAAGACTGCCTCGCCAACGAACCGGCGGATTTCGCGCCGGAAGGCACCCGCCTGCCAACCACTCCCGAGTTCAAGGCGAGCCTGACCGGGCGCTACGAATTCACCATGGGTGGGCTCGATGCGCACTTCCAGGGATCGGTGGTGCACAACGGCGACTCGACAACCGCGCTGCTGCCGGCCGAGAACGATGTGCTCGGCAATTCGGATGCTTACACGCTCGTCGATCTCTCGTTCGGCCTCGGCCGCGACAAGTGGAGCGCCGAGCTGTTCATCGACAATGCGTTCGATGAGATTGCGCGCCTGTACCGTTACTCCGAATGCGACGTCACCATCTGCGGTGGCATCGTTTACAGCATCACCACGCGGCCTCGGATGATCGGGCTCAGGTTCAACCAGAAATTCTGATGAGCGCGCCAGGGCAAGGACGCCCGCCGTTTCCGCCATACACGCGTGAGACGGCGGCGCAGAAGGCTCGGGCCGCGGAAGATGCGTGGAACTCGCGCGATCCTTTGCGCGTATCGCTCGCGTACACCGTCGACAGCGCATGGCGCAATCGCGCCGAGTTTTTCTCAGGCCGGCCGGCCATCGTCGAATTCCTCAGGCGCAAGTGGGCGAAGGAACTCGAATACCGGCTGATCAAAGAGGTGTGGGCCTTCGAAGGCGCGCGCATCGCCGTGCGTTTTGCCTATGAGTGGCGTGACGATTCCGGCCACTGGTTTCGCTCGTATGGGAACGAGAACTGGGAGTTCGACGAACTGGGATTGATGAAAGCGCGCCATGCCAGCATCAATGACGTGGTGATTCAGGAAGCCGAGCGGAAGTTTCGTTGGGAGTTGGGACGCAGACCCGACGATCATCCGGGTTTGAGCGCGCTGGGCCTGTAGACTGTCTGATATGACATTTACCGGCATCCAGTCCTCCAGCGACATTTCCGCTGCCCTCACGGCCAGCGTCGAGCGAGGCGGGCTGGTGCTCGATGAAAAGAACATCTCACCCGACTTCTTCGACCTCCAGACCGGACTTGCCGGCCAGGTGCTGCGGAAGTTCGTGAACTACCGCACCAAGCTTGCCGTGATCGTGCGCGACGCGTCGATTTACGGCGGGCGCTTCGGCGAGCTCATGCACGAGCATCGGATCCACCCGACCGTGCGATTCTTCACCGCAGAACAAACCGCGCGCCAGTGGCTTTCCCAAATGCCCTCCGGGAAGTGTTAGCGGCTGAGTTTTGGGCGTACGCCTTCCGCGACTGGCTGACTCGCCGTATAACTACCGGGATCGTTTGACGGTGCAGACGGCGGCATGCTGTAGTAAAAACAGTCACATGCGGGGAGCGGCGGAATGTCATGCGTCACTTCTGCGGTAATTCATCACCGCATTCATGCGGCCTAATTGAGAGTTAGGCCGCATCTTGTGGGCGTCGAGACTTGGGTGGTTGGCGCAGAGCACGACGAGGCGCTCTTTCTAGCCCTTGGCGCTGCTCTTCGAAAGCTCGGCTGTACGCTTGAAGATGATGCCTGGGGTGTCGCCGGGTCCCAGGAACTTAGCAGGTGGGTACTCGAATCATCGCTTGGACAACTTGTGGTAGAAGCCGAGACCTACGTTGGTCTATCCGTGTCTGGCCCAGGCGAGGCGGTAAGCGCGCTGCGGCTCCAAATGGCGCAGGGTCAGAGCACCGCATGAAACACCTTGAGCTCGACGCTCGAGTTACAAAACCTGCCAGGAGCTCATGGAGCTGCGGCCTAACAAATCGCTGGAGCGGACGCGTGGACGATAAAGTGCCAAGCCCAAACGTCGGCCTGCGCGCCGCTCAGCTCAACCGTTAGTCCCTGCCCATGAGAAATCAGCGAGACAACGCGCCTTTTTACGCCAAGCGCACCTACAGACTGGTGTCAGGCGTTTTTGGCACCTTCCTGATTGGCACTGGGCTATACGCTCTCTTGTTCGCTGGCCCGATGACAGCTCTAAGTGTTGCGGTTGGTCTTGCACTTGTTGTCTTCGGCGGCAATATGGTTGTAGCCGCGTACTCAGGAAAAGAATCGTGGCTTTCCCGGCTTGGTCCGCTGCCGTAACTCGGTGGGTCATGGCACCCAAAGACAAAGCGATTCACCGAGCTCAGGATAAATGGGGAAGCGTGAGTGGCATTCAACAAATCGCTGATGCGCACGCGTGGTAGATAGAGTGCCAAGCCAAAACCGCCACGCTCATCTCAGCCATGCGGCTCTTTAGAGCTCCCGCAAGCCCATGACCCAAGTCGCAGCTTTCGTGGTTGTCGCGTTTGGCGTTTTCCTCATCGCCTTCACGGGCGTGACTTTCGCAAAACCGGCGGTTGCCGAGCGATTCTTGAAGCTTTTCGCCAGCTCCGTGCGCACCCACTACGTAGAGCAGGTGATTCGCTTGCTAGTCGGGGCGGCGCTTGTCGTGCTCTCGCCGGACATGTGGCAGTCCAAAATGTTCTGGCTCGTTGGCTGGGCCGTCGTCGTTAGCTCCGCAGCATTGATGTGCCTTCCGTGGCAGTGGCACCACCGGTTCGCGGAGCGGGTGATACCGATGGTCGTTCGACACCTCAGACTGTGCGCCATGGGGCCATTCGCATTCGGCGTACTTCTGCTTTACGGGGTCTTTGCTGGTGGTCGAACCGCATGACGACATCGACCTCCTCACCGTCGACGAAGTGCGGCTCGCCGTGATTCAGCCGGCGTTCCCGACAAACACGACGGTCATGTTTCGTGGCACCTGACAAATCGCTGGAGCGCAAGTCGCTCAGTTCCGCCGTTAGGCCTCGCGATCCCCCCATATCCCGGTCTGTAGCGCTCTTCACCTTCGGTCTGCTGCTACTGGCGTCAGTGGCATTTTGGCCTATGTATCTGTCGAAGAATTGGTCCGCGATAGACCGTTACACCCACGCTCACGCATTTCTTGGAACGCTTTGGTTGGTGATCCTGATCCTTCAGCCGCTCCTGATACTTCGCGGTTACAGACTCGCTCACCGGCTGACTGGACGAACGTCAATCTTCATTGCGCTCGGGTTTGTTCTGTCCGGCTTGCTACTCACTCACTTCCGAGTCAGCCGAATGACCGAAGCCGCGTTTGCGAAGGAGGGCATCTACATCTACCTCCCGCTCGCTGTCGCAGTCCTCTTTGCGGCCGCATGTGTCTTGGGCTTCCGCTGGCGAAAATCTGCCCCTGTCCATGCACGCTTCATGCTGTCCACCGCGCTCCTGCTGCTCGACCCAGTGCTCGCCCGAATCATGTTCTTCTACCTGCCCCGTCTGCCGTTAGATGAGCTTTACCAAGCCATCACCTTTACGTTGATCGCGGCCGTGATGACCTTCCTTGTGAGCTCGCTGCCGCCGCAAACGCCGGGCCGCGCCTGGTATCGAAACTACTGCCTCGGGACGGGAGTGACGCTCGCGCTGTTCTTTGCGGTTCCGCACACGGGTCCCTGGCTGGCGTTCGTGAACTGGTTTCGGCTGCTCCCGCTGACTTGAAGCACTTCAACTTCCGGAAGCTTGACCTTTGGCTCGCCGGAACGCTCGTGCTTAAGTGAAGCTCTCGGCCGTCGCGTAGATGGCGGCGCGCTGCGCCATGATGGAGAACAGTTCGTCGGGGTAGATGGACAACTCGTCCATCCAGCGCGACACGGGTCCTAACATGGAGTCAGGCAGTTCGCCGCCAATACCCGGCGTGCGCAGCTCGTCGGAGATCTGCCGCGCGAGCGCGACTTCCATGACTTCCGTGCGCGACATCTCCGCCGACGGCGGATCACACCAGTGCGCGATCGCCGCCGAAACCGACGGCGGCAATTGCCACGCGATGCTGAGCAGCGTGCCGACGCGGACTTCGTGGCGCGCCGCAAGCTTGAGCACATGGCTCGAATCCGGCTTGAGCTTGAGCCGGGTCAGCGTCGTGCCCACACGACTGAGGATCACGGCCATGCCCACACGATGCAGCAGTCCGCAGAGGTAAGCCGATTCGAGGTTGCGGCGCTTCAGCCGCGCGATCTCCTGCGCGAACAGCGCCGTGATCACCGACTCGCGCCACAGGTCGGTGACCTCGTTGCGAAAGTAGGCCGAGGAGAACACCTGGCCCTTGAGCGCAACGGCGAAGGCAATGTTGCGAACTTCGCGGATGCCCAGCCACGAGATGGCCTGGGGCAGCGTGACCACGGGATTGCGACGCGCATACACGGCGGAGTTCGCGACGCGCATTACCTGCCCGGCGAGCGCCATGTCGCGCTGAATGAGCCGCGCGAGATCGGCGGCGCCTGCGTCGGCATTGTCTTCCCCGGCAGCTCCGCCACGCGTGAGTCGCATGACTTCCGAAACCACCTGCGGCGGCGGCGGCAGCTCCAGGGATTCATCGGCCATGGCTTCGTGAAGAATGCGATTGATGTCGTCGGGGGCGGTCGTCTGCGCAGAGCTGTGCATGGCCTGTTAATCGTGGTGACCCGTTCCGTTAACGGCCGCGAATTCAGGCACTTGACTGTCATCTGCACGCCGCCGCCGGGCGACATGCATGACTCAGGTAATCAATGAGTTACGGGATGCTTATCGCGGCGGCGTACCGGTCATGTGGACGAGTTCCCAGGTGTGGCCGTCGAGATCTTCATAGCCATGCGAGTACATGAAGCCGTGGTCTTGCGGTTTGCGCGGCACCTTCGCGCCACCGGCGCGCGCGTTCGATACGAGCTTGTCCACCTGCTCGCGGCTGCTGCAGGCCACGCACGTCAGCACTTCAGTGGATTTGCTGGTGTCCGCGATGCTCTTGTCAGTGAAGGTTCCGAAGAAACTCTCCACGAGCAGCATCACGAACAGGTTGTCACCGAGAATCATGCAGGTCCCTTTCTCGTCGGTGAACGTGGGATTGAACGTGTAGCCAAGCTTCGTGAAGAAATCCACGGAGCGCTTGAGGTCCCTGACCGGGAGATTGATGAAAATCTGCGAGTGCATGTGGCGGTTCTCGGGTGAGGTTGCTTTCAGGGGGCGGCGGCTGCGGCGGCGTGTTGAGTGCTCACCATGAGCTCGCGTGTGGGCCGCACTTCGATGCTGCCGAACTGCGCCGGCGGAATTCTCGAGGCGAGCTGGATGGCCTCGTTGAGGTCGCGCGCGTCGATGAGATAAAAACCCGCGAGCTGTTCCTTGGTCTCGGCGAAGGGACCGTCGGTCACCGAGACGCGCCCGTTGCGCACGCGCACTGTGGTTGCGGTGTGCGTGGGATGCAGCGGGGTGCCGGTGATGAAATGCCCACTGGCGCGCAGCTCATCGCTGCAGGCCATGCAGGCTTCATCGGGCGCGGAATTCCACTCTTCGGGCGAGAGGTAAACCAGGCAAAGATATTTCACGACGGTCTCCTTGAGGGCGGAACCCGGTTTTGGGCGGATTCATGAAGTAGTCGAACGGCACTCAGGATTTTCGACGAGGCCTGAAAAATCCATCAGTCGGGCAGTGCGGCCAGCCGTTTCTCCAGAAATCGCCTGGCGGGGGTCTGGGCAGTGAGCTTGATGGCCCGCTGGTACGCCTCGCGCGCCTCGGCATGACGTCCCAGGCGGCGGCAGAAGTCGGCGCGCGCGGCATGGGCGAGCTGATAGCCGTCGAGCACACCTTCGCCGAGCAATTCATCGAGAGCCGCCAGGCCGGCCTCGGGCCCATCACGCATGGCGAGCGCCACTGCGCGATTGAGCGCGACGACGGGCGAGGGCGAGATCCGCAGCAGCAGGTCGTAGAGGCCCACGATCTCGCGCCAGTCGGTGTCGGCGGCAGTTGGAGCCTCGGCGTGCACCGCCGCAATCGCCGCCTGGATCGCGTAGGGCCCCAGCCGTTGTGACTCGAAGGCGGTTCGTACCAGCGCCGCGCCCTCGGTGATGAACGCGCGGTTCCAACGCGAGCGATCCTGCTCGTCGAGCAGAACCAATTCACCGTCCGGGGTCGCGCGAGTCTCGCGGCGCGATTCGTGCAGCAGCATGAGCGCCAGTAAGCCTCGCGCTTCGGGTTCGGGAATGAGCTCCACGATGAGACGGCCAAGCCGGATCGCTTCGCCCGACAGATCCGCGCGTGTGGCCGAGTCGCCGCTGCTGGCCGAATAGCCTTCGTTGAACACCAGGTACACCACGCGCAGCACGCTCTCGAGGCGTTCCGGTAGTTCGTCGCGCGCGGGCACCTGGTAGGGAATGTTGGCGTCGCGAATCTTGGATTTCGCGCGCACGATGCGCTGCGCGATGGTGGGTGCGGGCGTAAGGAAGGCCGCAGCGATCTCTTCGGTAGCGAGGCCGCAGACTTCGCGCAGCGTCAGCGCCACCTGCGCGTCGGAGGCGAGCGCCGGATGGCAGCAGGTGAAGACCAGTCGCAGGCGATCGTCTTCGAGCTCTTCCTTTTCATCGGGCGCGGGCGCCTGGTCGGCGAGAGATTCTGCGACGTCGGGGCGGTCTTCCAGGTGATCGAAGCGCTGGTCGCGGCGCTGCTTGTCGATGGACTTGAAGCGCCCCGCGGATACCAGCCAGGCCGCGGGATTCTGCGGCAGACCTTCTGAGGGCCACTTCTCCATGGCCGCGCGAAAGGCGTCGTGCAGTGCTTCCTCGGCGCGCTCGAAGTCGCCGAGCAGGCGGATCAGCGTCGCGAAAATGCGGCGCGAATCCTTGCGGTAGATCTGGTCGATCTGCGTGCTGACGCACGCGATTTCTGCTGCGGGCATGCGCGGATATTAAAGGGCCGCGGGCCTCGATGCTCGCGCCTTGTCGCCCTCGCCATTTCCTGCCAGCGCAAGCGCGACGCACCACAATGCAACCAGCTATGACTGCGCGTGAGGCGTTCGCCGCCTTCGAGTATGGTGACGTTGTAGGGGCCGGATTGCGGAAAGGAGCGCTGCCAAGATTGTTAGAGGCGTGCACGACTGCACGCGAGATCACGTCGACTTGATTCCACCCCGTGATCGATGCCTTACTATAACTAAAGTGTCTTTCATTAATAAGCTCACTCTTCTTATATGAGCGGTGGGCAAGGGGGAAGCGATGAGGGGTTCGACCAATCTCGGCGTGATCGTGACCGCGAGCCTCGCGGGCCTGCTGTTCGGCTTCGACACCGTGGTGATCTCTGGAGTCACCGAATCGGTGGGCAGGGTGTTTCACCTCGACGCCGGCAGTTTCTGGTATGGCTTTTCCGTCGCGAGCGCCTTGCTTGGCACCTTCATCGGCGCGCTCGTGGCCGGCGTCCCGGGCGATCGATACGGTTCGCGCGACACGCTGAAGGCGGTGGGCTTCATGTATGTCGCTTCCGCGCTGGGCTGCGCGTTCTGCTGGAACCTCGAATCGTTCTACGTGTTCCGTTTCATCGGTGGGCTTGCGATCGGCGCCTCGTCGGTGCTCGCGCCGGTCTACATCTCGGAAATCGCGCCCGCGGATCGCCGCGGCGCGCTTACGGGCCTGTTCCAGTTCAACATCGTGTTCGGCATCCTGCTGGCGTACATCAGCAATTTCGTCGTGCAGGAAATGGGGGGCGCGGATCTGTGGCGCCTGAAGTTAGGCATTGCCGCGGTACCGGCGATCCTCTTCGCGATGCTCATGTACACCATTCCGCAGAGTCCGCGCTGGCTTTCATTGCGCGGGCGAACCGCCGAGGCGAAAAGCGCGTTGCAGCGCGTCGGTGTGCAGGATCCCGATGCGATGCTCGCCGAATTCGAGCGGGCGGCCGAGGCGGCGCGACGCAATTCCGCCGAGAAGTTGTTTGTTCCGGCATACCGGCGGCCAATCGTGCTCGCCATCCTGCTGGCCATGTTCAACCAGCTCTCGGGCATCAACGCCATCCTCTACTACCTGAACGACATCTTTGCGTATGCGGGTTTCAACGGCTGGTCGAACGCGCTGCAGGCGGTGGCGATCGGCGCTGCGAATCTCATCGCGACGGTGATCGCCTTGCGCGTCATCGACCGCGTCGGCCGGAAGAAACTGCTGCTGACCGGCGCCATCGGCACGGCCTGCGCGCTCGCGGCGGTGTCGGTGATCTTTGCGACCGGCGAGGGAAAAGGTCTGTTGCTCGCGATGCTCATCGTGTTCATCGCGTTCTTCGCGTTTTCGCAAGGCGCCGTGATCTGGGTGTACCTCGCCGAGATCTTCCCCACCGCAGTGCGCTCACGTGGCCAGGCGTTGGGCAGTGCCACGCATTGGGGAATGAACGCGCTGATCGCGCAGGCATTTCCGATGATCGCGGCGTACACGCAGGCGCTGCCGTTCGCGTTCTTCGCGGCCTGCATGGTGGTGCAGTTCGTCGTGGTACTCGCCTATTTCCCCGAGACGCGCGGCGTGGAGCTGGAGAAAATGGACCAGGCACTCGAGCACAAAGCAGGAGCAGGCGCATGAAATCGTTCAATCGTCGTTCGTTGTTTGTTTCAACCTTGAGCGCGGGCATCGCGGCATCGGCTTTCGCCGACGAGCAATGCGGCGAGCGGCCCAACACTGCGCCCGCGCTGCAGCCGCCGCTGCTGCTCACGGATTGGCCGTGGCTCGCGCGTTATCGCGACGACAATGCAAAACTCATTGCGAGCGGTGTGAAAGTCGACACCGTGTTCCTCGGCGACTCGATCACCGAAGGCTGGGTGCGCGCCGATGCGGAGTTCTTCTCGAAGGGCAATGTGGGGCGCGGCATCAGTGCGCAGACCACGCCGCAGATTCTCGTGCGCATGCACGCCGATGTCATCGCATTGAAGCCCCGCGTCGTGCACATCATGGCCGGCACCAATGACATCGCCGAGAACACCGGTCCGATGACGGCGCAGGAATCGCAGAACAATCTCATGGCGATGTGCGAGATCGCGAAGGCGCACAAGCTGCGCATCGTGCTGGGCTCGGTTCCGCCGGCCTCGAAGTACTGGTGGAAACCGGAGTCGAAACCCAAGCCCGCGGCCCTCGCGATGAACGAGTGGCTGCGCGCCTACGCGAAGCAGATCGGCGCGAAGTACGCGGACTATGCGGCGGTGCTCACCGATGCCAGTGGAAACGTGAAGCTGGAGCTCGCGAAGGACGAAGTGCATCCGACGCCCGCGGGTTATGCGGCGATGCGCACCGTGGCCGAGGCCGCGATTCGGTCGTGATTATCTGGTAGGACGGTTCTGGCCGAGGGCGGCGCTTGTAATTGCATTCCCGGCCGCGATAAATAGGCCCATGGCAACGGGTTGGGCGCAGGACGGCGCCGTACAGGATCAGATCGACGCGACGGTCAAAGACGGCATCAAGCGGGCGAAAAGCCGCCTGCCGTCCGGGCCTTCGCTCGAGTCGTGTGCCGAATGCGGCACGAAGATTCCCGAGGCGCGCCAGCAGGCGATTCCGGGAGTGCGCCTGTGCGTGGCCTGCCAGGAAGCGCACGATCGCGACACCGTGCAGAACAGCGGTTACAACCGCCGCGGCAGCAAGGACAGTCAGCTCCGGTAGTTAGAAATGGGGTCAGGCCCCGTTTCCTGGAAAACGGTGCCGGGCCTCAAGTGTCGATTCATAAGGCCGGAAAATGTTGAAGGGGCGCTCTTGCGAGCGCCCCTTCTTCGTCTGCGTCAGGTCTGGCCCCGTTTCAGGAAACGGGGCCTGACCCCATTAATTGCAGGCGTAGGTCTTGTCGGCGACGGTGCCGAGTTTGACCTGCGAGATCGACAGGTCGAGCTTGCTCGCCGACTCGATCGACAGAGTCTGGTTGACCTTGGTTACGTCGACGCCGGCCTTCGCGAGGCACTTGAGCGGCACACCGACGGTCTGCCACTTGCCGGCGGGCAGGGCAGAGAGCGTGTCCGCGAAGGCGAGTGCTCCGCCGCAACCGGCACCGCAGGCCATGCCGATCTTCACGTCTTTCGGCACGTCAGCGTCGCGACGCAGGCGCACTAACAACATGACGTCGCCATTCGATTCGCGCGAGACATCGACGGCGCCCTCACTCGTGATCTGCACAGCAGCCTGACCACTGCCGTCGAACACGAAACGACGCGCACCTTCCTGCACAGTGTCGTCGACGGCGGTCACCTTGACGCGGCCACCGACCGTTTCGACCGGTACGGTGGTGATGCGCGTGGTGTCAGAGCCATTCGAGACGCGCAGCGACCAGGGCTGCACGGGCAGGCCCTTGTCGAAGTACGAACCGGTGGACATGAGCTCGGCGGGAACGCCGGGATCTTCCGATTGTGCCGCGAATTCTGCCGGAGCCGCATAGCTCAAGCCGAATCCGAACGGGAACAGCGGATCGTAGGGTTCCTTGTTCACGTTGAGCGGCGTGCCCGTGGCGTCACGCGGCCACGAATACGACAGCTTGCCGGTGAAGTCGTAATTCACCGAACCATCTTTCTTGCGGAACACGACGTCGGAAATGCCGCCGCCCTCGGTGCCGGGCAGCCACGCCGCGATGTACGCGTTGGCAAGATTCAGCTCGCGGTTCTGCCACAACGGACGACCCGACAGCAGGACGGCCACGACCGGAATCTTCTCTTCCTGCAGCTTCTTCATGATTTCGAGGTGCTGGGTCATCGAGCCCGGCAGCGTTTGCACCTTGAGGTCGCCCTGGAACTCGGCGTACGGATTTTCTCCGAACACGACGATGGCGTAGTCAGGCTTCTTCTTGAAGCTGCCATCGGCAGAAAGTTCGGCGGAGCCTCCGCCGGCCTTCACCGCGGCCTTTACGCCGCCCCAGACCGAAGTCGCCGCCGGGGAAGTCGGCGTTGGTGAGGCCGGTTCCCTGCCAGGTGATAGTCCAGCCGCCGTTCTGTTTGCTGATGTTGTCGGCGCCATCGCCGGTGACCAGCACGTGTTTGTTGGCCGCGAGCGGCAGCAGTCCGCCGTTGTTCTTGAGCAGCACCAGTGACTGGCGCACGGCATCGCGCGCGATGGCGCGCTGTTCGGGCGATGCCAGCATCTTGAAGTCGCCGCCCAGCGGACGCTTCGACGGCGCGGCGCCATCGAACACACCGGCGCGGAACTTCACGCGCAGAATGCGCGTCACGGCCTCATCCAGACGTTCCATCGAGATGGTGCCGTCCTTCACCTGCTTGAGCGTGTTCTCGTACAGGCCCTTCCAGCTGTCCGGCGCCATGAACATGTCCATGCCGGCGTTGAAAGCCGCGGGGCAGTTGTCGTTGGTGCAACCCGCCACCTGGCCATGACCGTTCCAGTCACCGACCGTGAAGCCGTCGAAGTTCATGCGCTTCTTGAGCACGTCGGTGATCAGGCCCTTGTGGCCGCTGAGCTTCTGACCTTGCCAGCTCGAGAAGGAGATCATGACGGTCTGCACGCCCGCCTCGATGGCCGGCACGTATCCCGCGTTGTGGATATCGCGCAGCTCAGTCTCCGAGGCCTTCGAATCGCCCTGGTCGCGGCCATTCTCGGTGCCGCCGTCGGCCAGGAAGTGCTTGGTCGACGAGATCACGTGCGCGCCCTTGAGGAAGTCGGGCGAGGCCGGGATCGCCCTGCAGGCCCTTCACGAACTCGCCGGCAAAGGACGCCACGAGTTTCGGATCTTCGGAGTAGCCCTCGTAGGCGCGACCCCAGCGGTCGTCCTGCGGCACGGTCACCGTGGGCGCGAACGTCCATTCGATGCCGGTGGTGCGCACCTGCTGGGCGGTGACGCGCGCGATGTCGCCTAACAACTTGGGGTTGTGCGTGGCGCCGAGGCCGACATTGTGCGGGAACAGCACGGCGCCCACGATGTTGCTGTGGCCGTGCATGGCGTCGATGCCCCAGATCATCGGGATGCCCACGCCGCCATTGCTGGTGTCGACGGACGCGGCGTAGAACTCGTCGGCGAGTTTGAGCCAATCCTTCGCGGGTGAGCGCTCGTTATTGCCGGGCGAAGAACCGCCGCCGGCCAGTATCGAGCCCAGGTGGTACTGCTTCATGTCCTCGGGCTTGATGCAGCAGATGTCGCCCTGGATGACCTGGCCGACCTTTTCCTCGACGGTCATCTTCTTGAGCAGCGTCGCGACCTTCTCTTCGAGCGCGTCGTCTTTGGCGAATGGCCATTTCGGCGACGGCCAGATTTCAGGATGTACTGCCGCCGGATCTTCGGCTTTGGCCTGTGGTGCCGGCTCTTCCTTGGCCGCATCTTTGCATCCGAGCATCAACAGGAAAGGCACGAGCAGCAGAGCCGCGCCTTGTTTGGTACGGACATGAGACATGGAAGGGGACATCGAAAAACTCCTGTTTTTGAGCGCGGACAGCCTATGCTCTCTGCGGCGGAAATTCGAGGGTGGTTCGCGCTTCATTGACAGGTTTTTGGTGCGCAGATAGCCTCGCCGCCGCATCGGGGCGGATGGGTGGGCGCAGAGTCAATGGAACCGGATCGAAGAATCAGGCGAATTGCCATCGTGGGTGGCGGTGTCGCCGCGTGGACCGCCGCGGTAATGCTCGGCCGAAAGCTCGGCGGACAATGTTCAATTCACGTGGTCGAGGCGCCCGAACCCGTGATTCCGGGCCACGCCGAAGCGACGCAACCCGCCATCCTCGAGCTGCTGCGTTTCCTCGGGGTCGACCAGAACGACTTCATCGACAAGACGCAATCCACGTACAGCCTTGGAACCAAGCTCATCGACTGGGCGGAACCGGGCCAGAGTTTCTGGCATCCCTTTGGCGCCTTCGGCGCGTTGATCGAGCGCCGGCCGTTCTACCACTTCTGGCACAAGGCGAAGGCCCTCGGGCTCAAGCCGAAAATCGAATTGTTCAGCCAGGAAGTGGCCTTAGGCGTGGCCAACCGCTTCATCTTCCCGACGAACTCGCTGGGCGTCGCGCCGCATCTGCGTTATGCGCTGCATGTCGACGCCGTGCTCATGGCGCGCTACCTGCGATCCATCGCCGAGCGCGCCGGAGTGATCCTGCTCGCGCGCAAGGTTGTTAGTGCCACGCGCCGCGAGGATGGCTTCATCGACGAGCTGCAGTTCGAAGACGGCGGGAAACTGCGCGCCGATCTGTTCATCGACTGCAGTGGTTCGCGCGGCCAGCTCATCGGCGAGATCCTCGAGTCGCCCTATGAAGACTGGAAGCAGTGGCTGCCCTGCGATCGCATGGTCAGCGCTCCGGGCGCACTCGAAGATGCGCGACCGCCCTACGTGCGTATCGCCGCGCGGACTGCGGGCTGGCAGTGGCGCACGCCGCTGCAGCAGACCCTGAGCCATGGCCACGTGTATTCGAGCGCTTTCCAGAGTGACGACGAGGCGAGGGCCGAGCTGCTGGCGGCAATGGGCGGCGAGCCGCTCATCGAGCCCCGGCGACAGGAATTCACTTCGGGCCGACGCCGCAGGTTCTGGGACAAGAACGTGGTGGCTCTGGGCAGCGCCTCGGGTTTCCTCGAGCCGCTCGCAGCCACCGACCTGCATCTCGCGACCCACGCATTGTTCAATCTGCTCGATCATTTTCCCGACAAGCAGTTTGACCCCGCGAATATTGCGAGCTACAACGCCCTCATCGGTGACGAGTTCGAGCGTATTCGTGACTTCATCATCCTGCACTACTGCGTTTCGCGGCGCGACGACTCGCCGTTCTGGCAGGAGCGTCAAAAACTCATCGCTGCCCGACACGCTGGCGCAGCGCATCGACATGTATCGCGCCACCGGCCGCATCACCCAGCGTGGGCCGGAGTTGTTCACCGATCTCGACTGGTTCTGGGTCTTCGAAGGTCTCGGCGTCACACCGCGAGACTACGATCCGCTGGTCGACACGGTGGACTTCGAACAGGTCAAGCGCCTGATGCTCGCGATCAGTCAGAAGGTCTCGGCGGACGCCGCCGCGGCTCCGACGCACGACAGCTTCTTCGCCCAGGCAAACGCCAGGGTCGCAGGCTTGCGCAAGGCCGCCGCCGCGGCGCAATCGACGGGCTGACATGTCACCTTCCGCCAAACTACTGGCCGGCGTCGAATTGGGCGGCACCAAGTGCGTGTGCATTCTCGGCACCGGGCCCGAGGACGTGCGCGCGGTCGAGCGGCTGCCCACCGGCGAACGCGAAGAGACGCTGCGGCAGATCGAAGCCGTGCTCGATCGCTGGCGTTCGCAATACGGGGCGCCGCGCGCGCTCGGCATTGCGTCGTTCGGCCCCGTCGATCTGCGCGCCAAGTCGCCCACCTACGGATTCATCACCTCGACCACCAAGGCCGGCTGGCGCAACACCGATGTCGCGCAGCGGCTCGGTCGCCGCATCGGTGCGCCGGTGGGCTTCGACACCGACGTCAATGGCGCGGCACTCGCCGAAGGGCGCTGGGGCGCGGCCAAGGGACTCGACGACTTCGCCTACGTCACGGTGGGAACCGGCATCGGCGTCGGCACCATCGTGCGTGGACGCTCGGTATTCGGCATGAATCACACGGAGCTCGGACACATCCGCGTGGCGCGCAAACCCGGCGACAAGTTTCCAGGCGTCTGCCCGTTTCACGGCGACTGCATCGAGGGACTTGCTTCGGGTCCCGCCATCGAAGCGCGCGCCGGCATGCCGGCTTCGCAGTTGCCACCCGACCATCCGGCCTGGGATTTCGTCGCCCATGGCCTCGGGCAGCTCATGCACACCATGGTGCTGACCACCGCGCCGTCACGCATCTTTCTCGGTGGCGGCGTGATGAGCGGGCAGACGCACCTGTTCGAACGCATCCAGCAGGAGCTGAAGCGCAGCCTCAATCGTTATGTCGAAGCGCCCGAGCTCGAGCAGGGCCTCGCACAATTCCTCGTGCCGCCGGGTCTCGGCGCGATGGCCGGGCCGTTGGGCGCGCTGGCGCTCGCGGCCGACGCGGAAAACCAGGCCAAGGCGATCGCACCCGTCGTCACTGCCGCGTTGCGATGACTGAACGCTCCGGCAAGCACATGCGATTGTCGGGCACCAACCTCGAGCGTGCCGGCGATCACAATCAGCGCGTGACGCTGCATGCGATCCGCGTCAACGGTCCGATCACGCGCGCCGAGCTCGCCGTCATCACCGGGCTCACCGCGCCGGCCATCGCCAACATCACCAAGCGTCTGCTCACCGACAACCTCATCCAGGATGCCGGACGCCGCCGCGGCGGGCGCGGCCAGCCCGCGACCAAGCTGGTCATCAACCCGGACAGCTGGTTTTCGATCGGCCTCAACATCGACCGCGATCACATCACCATGGTGGTGCTCGATTTCGAGGGCCGCGTGCGTGCTCGCGCATCGCGGGAAGTGAATTTCGCCATGCCCAAGGACGTGCAGCAGTTCTTCGCCAAGGGAGTGGACAAACTACTCGCCAAGGTGGGGATCGGCCGCGACCGCCTGGTCGGCGTCGGCGTGGCGCTGCCCGACGACATGCCCCGAGCCGCCTTGCCGCAGCAGCCGGCCAACTACGGTATCTGGGCTTCGACCGACGTGGCGTCGCTGCTGCGCGAAACCCTGCACGTGCCGGTGTTCGTGGAGAACGATGCCGCGGCCGCCACCATGGGCGAAATGCAGTTCGGCCTCGGCAAGAAGTACCAGACTTTCTTCTACGTGCTGATCACCGCGGCGCTCGGCGGCAGCCTGGTGATCGATGGCAACCATTTCCGCGGCGCCACCGGCCGCAGCGGCGAACTCGGCATGCTGCGCGGACGCGATGCCACCGGTCACGAGCGCCAGATACAGAACATCGTGTCGTTGTCGGCGCTCTACAGCCGGCTCGCGGCGCAGGGCATCAAGGTGTCCGCCCCGCACGAGCTCACGGATCTCGACGACAGTGGCCAGGCCATCATCAATGCGTGGGTGGAGATTGCGGTCGACACGCTGCTCGACACCGTGCTGTCCATCAACTGCCTGGTAAATCCTGAAGCGGTGCTGATCGGCGGCCGATTGCCCGCGGGCATCGTCGACCAGATCGCCAACCGCCTGAACCAGCGGCTCGAGGCCTATGCCGGCACGGTGCCCGCCATCGCACCGGTGGCGCGTGCCGCGTTGTCAGATGACGCGCCGGCCGTCGGCGCCGCCATCCTGCCGTTCAGCCACCGCCTGTTACCGACACGAACCGCGCTCATGAAGGTCGCGGCGTTATAGATTTCCACATCCGAGGGGTCCGATGAACTCTAACTACAAAGGCATGCGTGCGGGTTTTGCGACGGTGACCACACTGTTCTTCATGTGGGGCTTCATCACCGTGTCGATCGATCCGCTGATCGCGGCGCTCAAGGCAATCTTCAAGCTCACCTACGCGGAGGCGATGCTCACCCAGTTCGCGTTCTTCATGGCGTACTTCGTCGTGTCGTTGCCCGCCGCGGCGATCATCGCGCGACTCGGCAACAGCAAGTCGATCATGTTCGCGCTCGGCGTCATGGTGCTCGGCTGCCTGATCGTGCCGATGGCGACGATGTTCGACACGTATTCGCTGGTGCTCGTCGCGCTGTTCGTGATCGCGAGCGGCATCACCATCCTGCAGGTCGTCGCGAATCCGCTGGCCGCGGCGCTCGGTCATCCAGAGCGCTCGCACTTCCGCCTGACTTTCTCGCAGACCTTCAATTCGCTCGGCACTTTCCTCGGGCCCCTGCTCGTGGCTCCCATCATCCTCGCGGGCGGTATTTTCGCGGTCACTCACGGCGCGGAGGTCACGCCCGCGCTGCGTGAGGAAACGTTCCGCAAGATCGACAGCGTGTTCTTCATGATCGCCGGTGCGCTGCTGCTGCTCGCGCTGTTCATCTTCGTGTTCCGCAAGCTGCTCGACGTCACCAAGCCGGTCGACGAAGGACAGCGCCCATCCATCGCCACGGCGTTCAAGTCGCGCTGGGCTGTTTTCGGCGCGTGCGCAATATTCCTGTATGTCGGAGCCGAGGTATCGATCGGCAGCGCCATGACGAACTTCCTGCACGAGCCGGACATGCTGAACATCTCGATGGAAGACGCTGGCAAAATGGTCAGCTACTACTGGGGCGGCGCGATGGTGGGCCGACTCATCGGCAGCGTGCTTGCTGTTCCTCGTCAAGGAGCGCGCGCCCTGGCTGCTCGCCGGTTTCGCGGCGGTCGCAACCTGCCTGTGCCTCGCGGTCTCGCAGCTCGAAGGCGCCACGTCGGCGTATCTCGCGCTGTCCATCGGGCTGTTCAACTCCATCATGTTCCCGGTGATCTTCACTGCGACGCTCGAGCGTTCCACCGCGGCACCGGCCGCCACGTCGGGGCTGCTGTGTCTCGCCATCGTGGGCGGCGCGATCCTGCCGTACGTCTTCGGCCTCATCGCCGACGCGGCTGGCCTGCATGCGGCGTACTTCCTGCCGGCTGTCGCCTATGCGCTGATCGTCGTCTTCGCGGTGGCATCGTTCAGCGCGAAGACCTACGAGCACGGCACTGCGGCGGCAACCGCGGGCCACTGAACAGGGGAGGGCATGGACGACAAGGCACGCATCGATCAACAACACAGCCAGCTCTGCAGCTGGCTGTGTGATGCTGCCTATCCACTCTGGTCGACCGCCGGTGTCGATCCGGCAGGCGGATTCCACGAGCGCCTGGCGCAGAACGGCAAGCCGCTGGTCGAGCCGCGCCGCTCGCGCGTCAATCCACGGCAGGCTTATTGCTTCGCGATGGCGCCGTCGCTTGGCTGGCGCGGCGATGCAGCGGGACTCATCCGGCACGCGCTGGACTACTTCGTGGCGCGCTACCAGCGCCCCGATGGTTTGTTTCGCACGCTGATCGCCGCTGACGGATCGCCGCTCGACGACCGTGCGTTGCTGTACGACCAGGCATTCGCGCTGTTGGCGTTCAACGTGGCGGCTGCCGGTGGTGAATCACGCGCCGTGCGCGAGCGGCAGTCATTCGAGCTTCACGCGCTGGTCATGAAGCACATGAAGCGTGCGGGCCAGGGCTTCCAATCCGGCGTGCCGGCGAGCCTGCCGCTGCAGTCGAATCCGCACATGCATCTGTTCGAAGCCGCGCTCGCCGGCTGCGAAGTGTGTTCGGACAGCTCGGTGTGGAAACCGCTCAGCGACGAGATCGCCGAGCTGGCGCTGAACAAGTTTGTCGACGCGGAGACCGGTGCGCTGCGCGAGTTCTTCGACGAGCAATGGAATCCCGCTGCCAGGCATCCCCGGCCGCATCGTGGAACCCGGGCATCAGTTCGAATGGGCCTGGCTGCTGCTGCGGTGGGGCGGAACGAAAAACGCGCGCGCGCGCGCGGTCGCGCTGCGGCTCATCGAAATCGGCGAGACGCATGGTGTGCGCCATGGGCTCGCCACCAACAGTCTGCTCGACGACTTCTCGGCTCATGACGCCGGCGCCCGGCTGTGGCCGCAGACTGAAAGGCTCAAGGCGGCGGCGATCGCTGCGCGCCTGACAGGAGAGGCGAAATACTTTTCGATGACGGTGGCGGCGGCCGATCGCTTGATGCGCTATCTCGACTGTCCCATTCCCGGTCTTTGGTACGACCGCATCGACGCCCAGGGAAATATCGTCGATGAGCCCGCGCCCGCGAGCAGCTTCTACCACCTCGTAGCCGCGATCGCGGAAATCAGCGCGCTCGCGCGCTTTTCCTGAGCGGCGCCGCTAACTAATCAGCTCCTGCTACCCGGGTGTGACGCGCGTCTCGGCGGGTCGAACCAGCGTCTAGTTAGACGGACGGGGCCCGGTCGATTCGCGGCACACCATGCGATAGGGAATCTCCACGCTCCTGGGCGGCGCTTCGTCGCCCATCGAGCGGAACAGCATGTCCGCCGCCTGGTGCGCCATCTCGTACGTGGGCTGGTGCACGGTGGTAAGCCGCGGCCAGATGACCTGCGCGACATAGCTGTCGTCGAAACCCGCGACCGACAGGCGAGTGGGGATGGTGAGGCCCATTTCATGCGCCGCCATGATGGTGCCGGCCGCCATGTCGTCGTTGCTGGCGAACACGGCCGTAGGGCGTGTCGCACGAGACAACAGGCGCCGCGCAGCGGCCAATCCGGAATCGAAAGTGAACTCGCCGCGATCGACGAGCTGCGGGTCGACGTCGAGCCCGTGTGAGCGCAGTGCCAGCGTGTACCCGAGGTAACGCTGTTCGGTTACCGGATGTCCTGGCGGGCCATTGATGAAGCCAATGCGTTCGTGGCCGAGCGCGATCAGGTATTCGGTCATCTCGCGCGCCGCCGCGACGTCGTTCATGAACACGCAGGAATACGCGTCGAGATCGACGGTGGGCGCGATGCGCACGAAGCGGATGCGATGCTTCTGCAGTTCGGCCAGCACTTCTGTCGAGTCGGACAGCGGTGGCGCGAGCACCACGCCATCGAGGTGCGATTCGAGCACGAGCCCCGCGAGATCGCGCACGCTCGACAAATCCGTGCCTTCGCAGGGATGCACGAGCAACCGGTAACCGCGCGTGTGGCAGCGCTCGAGCGCGCCCTTCTGCAGGTCGACGACGTAGTTAGCGCTGGGGTTCTGGTAGATCAGCCCGATGAGATTCGAGCTGCGGCCGGCGAGACTGCGCGCCGAAAGACTGGGGTGGTAGTTGAGTTCTTCAACCAGTTTGAGCACGCGCGCGCGGGTTTCGCTGCGGACGTTTGGCTCGCTGTTGAGCACACGCGAGACAGTCTTGATAGACACACCCGCAGCCTTCGATACGTCGTGAATCGTTATTCGGCTCATCGTAGTCCCCCTGGCGTCGCAAATTGTCTTGTTGTCAGACAGCGTTGTCAAACGGGGGTCATCCGAACCCTCGGCGCGCGCGACGCTTACCTTAATAAGCAGGTAGAATCCCGCCGCCATTTGGTTGACAGCGTTGTCGACCGTGGCACAACTTTTGCGGTTTTTCGGAGCGAGATGGTGACAGTCAATAACGCGCTTTCCGGCACGGATTCGGATCGAGATACAATTTGACCGCTCCGCGGTGCTGGGACTGGTAGCAGACGTCGGCGGAACGCACATCCGCTTCGGCATCGCGGTGGGCGGGGCGGGCGGCGCGGGCGCCGGAGCACTCGATGTCCATTGCGTGCGGCGTTACGCGGTTCGCGCCCACGAATCCATCGCCCATGCAGCGCAGCATTATCGAAGCGACACGCCCGGTGTTCCGGCGGCGCTGAATCGGGCGGCCGTGGCGGTCGCCGGTCGCGTCGACCATGACCTGGTGCAGCTCACCAACAGCGCGTGGTCATTTTCCGCGCGGGCGTTGAGCGAGTCCCAGCAGTTCGAGCACCTGCAGGTCATCAACGACTTCGAGGCCGTCGGCCATGCGGTCGGCGCCTTGCGCGCGGACAGATCTCAACCCCATCGGCACGCAGCGGCTATCGCTGCCCATGACCCAGGGCGTCTGCGCCATCGTGGGCGTGGGCACCGGCCTCGGGGTCGGCGGAGTCATTGCCAACGCCGGAACGTTCAGCGTGCTGGCCACCGAGGGTGGCCACGCGAGTTTTGCGCCCACCAGCGAACGCGCCATCGAACTGCTGCGCTGGTTGAGAAAGAAATACGGGCGCGTGTCCGCGGAGCGTGTGCTGAGTGGCGCGGGACTTGCCAACCTGTACCTGGCGCTCTGCGCCATCGATGGCCTGCATCAGCCGGAGCTTTCGGCATCCGAAATCACCACGCGCGCCAACGAAGGCGGCGACGCCCTATGCGTTGAAGCGGTGGGCCTGTTCTGCGAGTTGCTGGGTTCGTTCGCGGGCGATCTGGCTCTCACGCTGGGTGCCTGGCAGGGCGTGCTGATTTCGGGCGCGATGCTCCAGCACTTCGACCGTCCCATGCTCGAGCGCCGCGTGCGTTCCGGGTTCGAGTACAAGGGGCGCTTCACGCCCTCGATGCGCAGGATTCCGGTGGAGACCATTTCACACCCGCATGTCGAGCTGCTGGGCGCGGCGCGGCTGCTGCTCAACTCATGAAGCAGACTATCCAGAAATTCGTGTCTGTTTGGCGCGACCGGCGATCTCGCCCAGCGCATGATCTGGCCGTCGCTCTACCATCTGTGCCGCGAAAAACTCGTGCCGCCGACGCTCACCTTCGTCGGCTCCGCGCGCCATGCAATGCCCAATGACGAATTCCGCAAGGTCGTCGAAGGCGCGTTGCGCAAGTACGTGCCCGCCGAATATCTCAAGGAAGACGCGCTGGCCGACTTGCTGACGCGGGTCACTTACGCGCCGTTCGAGGCCGGTGACGGAAGCGCGAAGGGCACCGAGGCGCTGCAGAAAGCGCTCGCCGGCAACAATCGCATCCTCTATTTCATGGCGACGTCGCCCAAGTTCTTCGGGCCGACCTGCCTGAGCCTGGGCGCCGCGGGTCTCGCCTGCGAGCTTTGCCGAGTCGTTCTCGAGAAGCCCATCGGCCAGGACTATGCGTCGAGCGTCGGAATCAATGACGCCGTCGGCAGTGTCTTCCACGAAGACCGCATTTTCCGCATCGATCACTACCTCGGAAAAGAGGCGGTGCAAAACCTGCTCGCGCTGCGGTTCGCGAACTCGTTGTTCGAGCCGCTGTGGAATGCATCGGCCATCGACAACGTGCAGATCACCGTCGCGGAAACCGTCGGTCTCGAAGGGCGCTGGGGTTATTACGACGACGCCGGCGCGCTGCGCGACATCGTGCAGAACCACCTGCTGCAGCTGGTCGCGCTGGTCGCCATGGAGCCGCCGCACCTGTTCGAGCCGAACGAGGTGCGCAACGAGAAGACCAAGGTCATGCGCAGTCTGCGTCCGATCACCGCGGCCACCGTCGCCGCGAACACGGTGCGTGGCCAGTACGCGGCGGGCAGCTCGGGTGGCGTCGCCGTGCCGGGCTACAACCAGGAGACCGGTGCCAAAGGTAACAGCGACACGGAGACCTTCGTCGCGCTGCGCGCCGAGATCGACAACTGGCGCTGGGCGGGCGTGCCGTTCTACCTGCGCACCGGCAAGCGCATGCAGTCGCGCCGCACCGATATCGCCATCCAGTTCAAATCCGTGCCGCACAACATCTTCGCCGCGGACGAACCGAACCTGCAGGCCAACCAGCTCATCATTCACCTGCAGCCGCAGGAGAGCGTGACGCTCGAGATCCTGAGCAAACAGCCGGGCCTGGAAGGCGTGCGCCTGCGCGAAGTCCCGCTCGAGCTGTCGTTGCCCAAGGACGAAAGCGGTGGCCGCACGCGTATCGCGTATGAGCGCCTGTTGCTGGACGCGCTCAAGGGAAACACCACGCTGTTCGTGCGCCGCGACGAGGTCGAGGCCGCGTGGCACTGGATCGACGGCATCCAGACGAGCTGGCGCTCGACGCGCCAACTGGTCAAGCCGTATCCTGCGGGCACCTGGGGGCCCACGGCTGCGATCGCTCTGACCGAGCGTCACGGCCACAGCTGGTACGAGTAGGAATGACCACCCCCAAGAAATCTGAAAGGCTCAACGACACCATCATCGAGGTCACCGAACGTATTGGTGGACGCTCTGCCGCCGCGCGCGGTGAATATCTCGAGCGCACGCGCAAACGAAAACTGATCGAGCCGGCGCGCGGCAAGCTGGCCTGCGCCAACCTCGCGCATGTCATGGCCGCCTCGGGCGAAGACAAGACGAAGCTGCAGCAGTCGGTCATTCCGAACATCGGCATCGTCACCTCGTACAACGACATGCTGTCGGCGCATCGGCCGTTCGAACCCTATCCCGAGGTGATCCGCGCCGCGGCGCGAGTTGCCGGCGCCACGGCGCAAGTCGCGGGCGGCGTGCCTGCGATGTGCGATGGTGTCACGCAGGGCCGCGCGGGCATGGAGCTCTCGCTGTTCAGCCGCGACGTGATCGCGCTGGCGACTGCCGTAGCCCTGCTCGCACGAAGCGTTCGACGCCGCTTTGTTGTTAGGCATCTGCGACAAGATCGTGCCGGGCCTGTTCATCGGCGCGGCCTCGTTCGGCCAGATGCCCATCATCTTCGTGCCCGGCGGGCCGATGCCGAGCGGCATGGCCAACAAGGCCAAGGCCGAAGTGCGGCAGCGCTACGCCGAAGGACTCGCCACGCGTGACGAGCTGCTGGCCGCGGAAATGGGCTCGTACCACGACGCCGGCACCTGCACGTTCTACGGCACCGCCAATTCCAACCAGATGCTCATGGAGATGATGGGGCTGCACGTGCCTGGCGCCGCGTTCGTCGCGCCGAACACGCCGCTGCGTCATGCGTTGACCGTGGCCGCCACGCAGCGCGTCGCGCAGACCACCGCGCTCGGTGCTAACTACCTGCCGTTCGTCGAAGTCATCGACGAGCGCTCGTTCGTCAATGCCATCGTCGGGTTGATGGCCACCGGCGGCTCGACCAATCACGTGATTCACCTCGTGGCCATGGCACGCGCCGTTGGCCTCACGATCACCTGGGACGACATGGCGGACATTTCCGCGCATCACGCCGCTGATCGCGCGGGTGTATCCGAACGGCGAGGCGGACGTGAACCAGTTCCATGCCGCCGGCGGCATGGCGTTCGTCGTGCGCGAGCTCATCAATGCCGGCCTCGCGCACGAATCGGCCATGACGATATGGGGTCCGGGACTGTCGGCTTATGCGAAAGACCCGTTCCTCGTCGATTCGAAGCTGGTGTGGCGCGACGCAGCTGAAAAATCGCACGACGAAAAGATCCTGCGTCCCGTGTCGAATCCGTTTTCCGCGGACGGCGGGCTCAAATTGCTGCGCGGCAATCTCGGCCGTTCGGTCATCAAGACCTCGGCGGTCGACCCGAAGTACTGGGACATCACCGCGCCGGCGCGGGTGTTCGAAAGCCAGGAAGCCATGGCCGCGGCGCTCAAGGCCGGCCTCAACGAAGATTTCATCGCCGTGATCCGCGGGCAGGGCCCGCGCGCCAACGGCATGCCCGAACTGCACAAGCTGATTCCGGCCATGTCCGGGTTGTTAGCCAAGGGCCGACGCGTGGCCATCGTGACCGACGGGCGCATGTCCGGCGCGTCGGGCAAGGTGCCGGCCGCCATCCATCTCACGCCCGAAGCCGCTGCCGACGGGCCGATCTCGAAGCTGCGGGATGGCGACATCATCCGCCTCGATGCCCGCGCCGGCGTGCTCGAGGCGCAGGTCGATGCGGCGGTGCTTCAGGCCGCGCGCCAGCCGATCAAGCCTGAAGTGATGGACACCACGTACGGTGTGGGCCGCGAACTGTTCACCCGGTTGCGCGAGGGTGCGACGCCGGCGGACGAGGGCGCTTCGATCCTGTAAGGGGGCTGCGCACCCGCCGCCACGGAAGGTATACGCCGCCCGATGAGAATTTCGAAGTTGTTAGCCTGGCAGTGGGAGGGCTATGCGCAGTACCACCAGTCGCGCGCCAATCTCCTCATGCATATCGTCCTCGTGCCATTGTTCCTCGCGGGCAATCTAGCGCTGATCGTCGGTGCGATGCGGCAGGACTGGATCGAAGTAGTTGCGGGTGTCGCCTGCACGCTCCTGTCCATCGCGTTACAGGGCCGCGGCCATCGAGGAGAGCCGGTACCGCCCGTACCGTTTTCCAGCCCCTTCAATGCGCTGGCGCGCATCTTCCTGGAGCAGTGGATTACGTTTCCGCGTTTCGTCCTCTCGGGAGGCTGGTCGCGTGCCTTGCGCGAGGCGCGGGAGTAGACTTCGGCGCTCACGGGAAGGGGCGACAGAAGAATGAAAACGCGCGCAGCCATTGGCTGGAAAGCCGGCCAACCACTCGAAGTCGTGACGCTGGATCTGGCCGGTCCCAAGACCGGCGAAGTGCTGGTCGAGATCAAGGCGTCCGGCGTCTGTCATACCGATGAATTCACGCGCTCGGGCGGCGATCCGGAAGGACTGTTCCCCGTGGTGTTCGGCCACGAAGGCGCAGGCGTCGTCGTCGACGTCGGTCCCGGCGTCACCACGCTGAAGAAGGGCGACCACGTCATCCCGCTGTACACGCCGGAATGCCGCCAGTGCAAATCCTGCACCTCGCACAAGACCAATCTTGTGCACCGCGATCCGCGCCACGCAGGGCCAGGGCGTGATGCCCGATGGCACCAGCCGCTTCTCCATCGGCAACGAGAAGGTGCACCACTACATGGGCTGCAGCACGTTCTCTAACTACACCGTGCTGCCCGAGATCGCGCTCGCGAAAATCCGCGAGGACGCGCCGTTCGAGAAGGTCTGCTACATCGGCTGCGGCGTCACCACGGGCATCGGCGCGGTCATCAACACCGCGAAGGTCGAGCCCGGCGCGAATGTCGTGGTGTTCGGACTCGGCGGCATCGGCCTCAACGTGATCCAGGGCGCGCGCATGGCGGGCGCCAACAAGATCATCGGCGTCGACATCAACCCGAAGCGCAAGGCGATGGCCGAGAAGTTCGGCATGACGCACTTCGTGAACCCGAAAGAGGTGCAGGGCGATCTCGTGCCGTACCTCGTCTCGCTCACCGACGGTGGCGCGGACTACAGCTTCGAATGCGTCGGCCATGTCGACCTCATGCGCCAGGCGCTCGAGTGCACGCATCGCGGCTGGGGCGTGTCGGTCATCATCGGCGTCGCCGGCGCCGGCCAGGAAATCAAGACGCGGCCGTTCCAGCTCGTGACCGGCCGCGTGTGGAAAGGCACGGCCTTCGGCGGCGCGCGCGGCCGCACCGACGTGCCGAAGATCGTCGACTGGTACATGGACAAGAAGATCAACATCGACGACCTCATCACGCACGTGATGCCGCTCGACAAGATCAACGATGCTTTCGATCTCATGCACAGCGGCGAATCCATTCGCTCTGTGGTCACCTTCTAGAACTAACTAACAACGACGAGGGAATGCTCATGGCCGTCAAGCTTCATCCATCGATCGACAAGGGTCTGAAACCCGGCGCCAAGAAATTCAAGGGCGGCACGCTCACCTGCCACTGCGCCGCCGATCCGGTCACCGTCTCCATCAAGGGCAACGTCGCCCACAATCACGCCTGCGGTTGCACCAAGTGCTGGAAACCGGCCGGCGCCAAGTTCTCGGTGGTGGCGGTCGTCAGTCGCGACAATCTCAGCGTCACCGCGAACGAACAGAAGCTGCACGACCGTCGATGCCAGCGCCGCGATCCAGCGGCACGCCTGCAGTGGCTGCGGCGTGCACATGTACGGACGCATCGAGAACACGAGCCATCCGTTCTTCGGTCTCGACTTCGTGCACGTGGAGCTGTCCAAGGACAAGGGCTGGGCCAAGCCGGAATTCGCGGCTTTCGTGTCATCGATCATCGAAGCCGGCGCTGCGAAGCCCAAGGAGATGACCAAGATCCGCGATCGGCTCAAGAAGCTGCGCCTGACGCCCTACGACTGCCTGTCGCCGCCGCTCATGGATGCGATCGCGACGCACGTGGCGAAAGCCAAGGGCACGCTCAAAGCCTGACTCCAGAAAATTGGCACTTCTCGCAACGATATCCCGGCACGCCTGCTTCGGAGGCGTGCTGGGCTACTACCAGCACCCTTCGCAGACTAACCACTGCGACATGCGCTTCGCGGTGTACGTGCCGCCGCAGGCCGCACGAGGCCCGGTGCCGGTGGTGTACTACCTCGCCGGTCTCACCTGCACCGAAGAAACCTTCGTGACCAAGGCCGGCGCGCTCGAACACGCGGCGCGCATGGGTCTCATGCTGGTGGCGCCGGACACGAGCCCGCGAGTGCCGCTGGCCGGCGATCGCGAATCCTGGGATTTCGGCATCGCCGCGGGTTTCTACCTCGACGCAACGCAGGCGCCGTGGGCCGCTCACTACCGCATGTACAGCTACGTGGTCGACGAGCTGCCCGGCCTGATCGCGGCCAACTTCCCGGCTGATATTTCGCGCAGCGGCATCATGGGCCATTCGATGGGCGGACACGGTGCGCTGACCATCGCGCTGAAGAACCCGCAGAAGTACAAGTCGCTGTCGGCGTTTGCGCCCATCGCCGCGCCGATTCAAAGCCCCTGGGGAGTGAAGGCGTTTTCCGGATATCTCGGCGCCTATCGAGCCGCCTGGTCGCAGTACGACGCCACCGAGCTCGTGAAGGCAGGGCACAAATTTCCGGGCGGCATCCTGATCGACCAGGGAACGGCCGACAAATTCCTGGCCGATCAGCTCAAGCCGGAGTTGTTAGTGTCCGCCTGCAAGGCGGCCGGGCAGGAGATCTACCTGCAGATGCGCGAGGGTTATGACCACGGCTACTTCTTCATCCAGAGCTTCATCTCGCAGCACCTGACCTGGCACGCGAAACTGCTTTAGGGGACGTAATGGCAATCACTGAATCGAACGAATCAACGCGGGCAGTGGTACTTCGTACATGTCCTCGCGGTGCTCACGGCTTTCACGACCGTATTGTTCTTCTGGCTGCAATCGAATTTCGACCTGACGGCGATGGACCCGCTGGCTCCCCCGCCCATTCCGCCGCGCATCGCGCTGATCACACTCGTGGGAACGATCGCGATGTTCTGGTTCTGGTTTCGCATGCTGGCGGCCTGCGTACGCGAGCGACCCGCGCGGCGCGCCGTGGTGTGGGGCTGGATCCTGGTCTTGGGCTTCATGTTCGGGGCGCTGGCGTATTTCCTGGTCGTATGGCGTCCCGCCCATCGCCCAACTAGTTAGCCAGGCGGCGCGTCGTCGTACCGCTCGCGCAGCTTCCCGGTTGCGGGGCGCACCGTCGCGTCGGGCAACAGATATTTGCGTCGCATCGCTGGCACATAAAACATCGCGAGCACGACCAGGCACAGCGCCGTGGCCTTGAGCGAGGCCGCACTCGACCAGGCGATGGCACAAATGCAGAACGTGCCACCAATGGCGCTCAACACGTAGGCACCGCGCAGTCGATACTTGATCGCCGCCGCGCAGCCTCCCAGGTACATGAGCAGGCAGAAGAGCGTCGCGGCTTCGCTGAGCAGCCCGAACTGCCTGCCGAGCGTCGGTGAGATGGTGACCACCACACCGAACGTGCCTGCGAGACCTGCGGTGATGAGTCCCGCGACCGGCGTGTCCCCGGCGCGCGTGCGTGCAAAGATTTGCGGCAGCAGGCCGTGATCCGCGGCGGCGCGGCTGCACTGCGCGGTCAGCAACACCCAGCCAGCGAGCGTGCCCAGCGCCTTCAGCATTCCCGCGCCGGCAACCAGCGGGCCCGCCACCGGACCGAAAATCTTGCCGGCCACCAGTGCGAAGGGCGCCGATGAGTTCGCGAGGTCGCTGGCTGGCGCCAACCCCATCATCGCTGCGCTCACCACGATATAAATGAGTGCCGCCAGCAACACGCCGGCGATCGTGGCGATGGCCACGTTGCGCTCGGGATTTTCGACGACCGCGGCGGCGACCGACGCGCTCTCGAGCCCGAGGTAGGCCCAGAAGACCAGCACGAGCGATTGCTTCACCGCTTCGAGGTCTGACGTGCCGCTCACGTTCCAGTTGGTACTGAACTGCGCGGGGTCGAACATGAACCATCCGAGAGTGCCAATCAGCACCAGCGGTACCAGGCCTGCGATCAACAGCGGTCCATTGAACAGGCCTGCAAACCGTGGACTCACCATGTTGACGGCGGTTGCCAGCCAAATCAGCGCGATGGTGATGAACGCCAACAGCGCGGGTCCGGCGGGAATTCCAAAAAATGCAGCCAGGTAGCCTGCCGCTGCCGCGGCGATGGCGACGTTGCCGATGAGGCACGAGGTCCAGTACCACAGGCTCGCCTGCATGCCCGCGAACGGGCCGAACGCATCGAAGATGTAGGACGCGGGGCCGCCTGCCATCGGCTGACGTCGCGCGAGTTTGCTGAAGAGCAGCGCCAGCGCGATCGCGCCTATCGTGGCCGCCACCCAGCCGATGATGGTGACGCTGCCGACCGTGGCGAGCGTGGCCGGCAGCATGAAAATGCCCGAGCCGATCATGTTCCCGGCTACGACTATCGTCGCAAGCACCGGCCCCAGCTTGCGACGATGGGCCATTAGTTAGTCGACGAAGCACTGCGGTGGCGCGACCAGCCCGCGGCCGGCGGCGCCGGCTCGCCGCACTCGGGGATCAGCGTGCGCATGCGTTTGCCGAAGCTGCGCAGCGCCACTTCTCCCGCCGCCAGCGGCCCGACGCGGTAACTGCCCGAGGCCATGCCGTTCTGCACGCGCTCGATGAGCACGCGGTCTTCTTCGTTGACCTGCCGGTTGATGCGCCAGTTGCAGTAGCGGGCCACGCGCATCTCACGGCGATCGTCCGGCCGCGCGTAACCGATTTCGCGAATCAGCGTCTCGGTGGGCGAGATGGGCAGCCACTGCATGATGTCCACCTGGTCCGGGTACACATCGAACGCAAAGTTGGGCCACAGCTTGAAGTACACCCAGGTGCGCCGCTTGGCCTGCGGCAGGTGCTCGGCGGCCGGCAGGTGCTTCTGGTACATGCGTTCGGCCCAGTTGCGCGACGGCTTGTCGCTGAGCTCTCCCGACATGCGGTCTATCCACTCGCGTGCCTCGACGCGATAGGTGGCGCCAAACAATCGCGTGAGGCCCGGATGCGCCACCGTGATGTGCAGGCCGTCGGAGTAGTTGTCGCCGACATTTTTCCAATTGACCTTGCGTGGACGCAACGTGACGCGGCCGATGGGCTCGAGCTTTTCGAACTGGTGCGTGGCGATCTCCTGCGGCATACGGCGCCATCATCTGCGCAACCGTCGGGCCCGCCGCCCTGGACCCGCGCGAACACGAAGCCTGCGTAGATCTCCGTTTCCACCGGCACCAGCGATTCGCGCGCAATGTCCAGATCGGGAAAAGCGCTGCGATCGCCGACCGAGGCCAAACCGCCTTCGAAGTCGTAGGACCATGCGTGGTAAGGACAGACGATGCGGCGCGCGCAGTGTCCGCGCGGTCCATCGAGCAGGCGCGACGCGCGATGGCGGCAGACGTTATGGAATGCGCGCACTGCGCCGTCCCTGCCGCGCATGGCGAACAGCATCTCGCCGATGAAGTCGAAACACTGGTAGTCGCCGGGATTGGGAATTTCCGAGACGTGACAGATCACCTGCCAGGAGGGCCGGAAGACGCGTTCGCGTTCCAGCGCGAGAAATTCAGGGTCGGTGTACGCCCACGACGGCAGACTGAAGTCGTCGGCGGAGAATTCGCTCATGCAGCTTGATAACAAGCCCGCGCCCGGTACGCAACCGGGAATCTCAGTGCTTGGTGCCGGAAGGCTCGCCGTAGCGGGAGAAATCCACGTGCGGCGACGGAATGGCCGGTGCGGCGACGACGCTGCCGTCGCGCACGCGATCGATGAGCTGCGACATGTCGTGGTTGAGCGGCGCGTTCTGCTTGTTGAGTGCGATGCCCCGTTGCAGGAAACCGATGCACGTCGGAGAAATCGTCGCGAATGAGCGCTTCGAGCCCGCGTTTGAAAGCCTTCAACGCCGCGCTTTCGTCGAGCTCTTCGAGCGGCGCCCAGATGGCGAGCGAATCGCCGGGCTGCGACATCGTCAGGTAGAGCAGCCCGAGCTGCAGCCGCGCGAAATGGAGCTTGGGATCGATGTCGAGCGCGGTGCGCATCTGCGCCACGGCTTCCGGATATTCGCGCCGTTGCGCGAGCTCGGCGCCTAACAGGTAGCGCAACTCCGCGTTACCCGGGTCGCGCACGATGGCGGCTCGCAAACGCTGCAGCTCTGGAGATTCCATGGAGTCCGTCCGCCCGAAACTGGCCGGTAGCATAGCTCAGGGTTCTCCTGATAACACCCCTGTTTGCATCTGGAGGCAGGCGTTATGAAAAGCCAGCCTATGCGTTGCCCAGGGCCTTGCTCTGCTTCGCGAGGCTGCCACCCCCAAACAAAAAGGGGGTCGCATGGGGTTGAGTCATGCGAAGCCCGCGCTCGTGATTACGTCAGTTCCCAGCCGCTGCGATACGTGCGCTTGAGCAGCGCGTCGGAGTCCGGCACGTTGGTGATCTTCATGTTCGCGCCGTCGTAATGGATCTTCTTGCCGGCATTGAGTGCCGCCACGCCTAGCAACATGATCTCGGTGAGCTTGCCCGAATATTCAAAGGGACTGGTGGTCTTCTGCGTGCCGCGGATCGCGTCGATCCAGTTCATCTCGTGGCTGGTCTTGATCCGTGCGTAAGTTTCCGTCGGTTTGCCCACGCTCTCATGCAGCGATTTCGGCAGCAGCCGAGGATTGAAGCCGTACGTGTCGTGCATCAGCTTGCCCTTGGTGCCGATGTACAGCACGCCGCCGCCCTTGTTGAGTTCCTCGTCGCCAATCTCGACGGGCTTCGGTGGCGTGAGTCCACCGTCGTACCAGGTCATCTTCACGGCGGGCCGCGCGCCCTTCGCCGGAAATTCGTAGTAGGTCGTGCACGCCATGGGATACGTGTCGTGGTTGTAGGGCGTCGACGTGGTTTCGATGCTGGTGGGGTAATCGAGATCCAGCGACCAGAACGAGGAATCGATGAGATGCGCGCCCATGTCGCCGATGGCGCCCACGCCCCAGTCGGTCCAGCCGCGCCAGTTGAACGGGTGGTAGATAGGGTGATATTCGATGAAGCGTGACGGTCCGAGGAACAGGTCCCAGGCGAGTTTGTCGGGTGGCGCGTAAGTGCCGAAAGATCCCGCTTCGCGCGTCAAACACGCCGTTCATGTTCCAGGGCAGGTCCTGGGCATTGGCCGGCAGCGGAGCAGGGCGCGGAATGCCCTGCGGCCAATAAGCGAGTGGCCGATTGGTCCACACGTGCACTTCGGTGACGGTGCCGATGGCGCCCGATTGAATGTATTCGTTCACCAGCCGCGCATCGTCGGAGGAATGGCCCTGATTGCCCATCTGCGTCTGTAGTTTGGTCTCGGTGGCTCGCTTGGCGAGCCGGCGACATTCCTCCACTGACCAGGCGAGCGGCTTCTGCACGTACACGTGCTTGCCGAGATCCATGGCGGCGAGCGCGATGAGCGCATGCGTGTGATCGGGCGTGGCGATGACCACGGCGTCGATGTTCTTCTGCTTCGCGAGCATCTCGCGGTAGTCGGTGTAGCGGGCGGCCTTGGGGAGCTTCGGCTGCAGTTCCTGCCAGTCTTTCACCTGTTGCAGCGCGCGTTCACGCTGCGGCGGCGTCGGTCGCTTCGTGTGCGCGCTTCTGCGCGTTCTCGATCTGCTTCGTAATGTCGGCGAAACGCGAGTCGACGAAGCTCCAGTCCACGTCGCAGAGCGCGACGATATTCTGGCTCGAGAGCGCCTGCAGGTTTGCGCGACCCATGCCGCCGACGCCGACGCCGGCGATGTTCACGCGATCGCTCGGCGCGATCTGGCGCGGGCCGCCTGAGCGCTGGCGTGGCAGGAGGGTGAACGCGGCGGTGGCAGCGGCGGCGTTGCGCATGAATTGACGACGGGGAAGTTTCATTTCGATTTTTCTCCTCGCGCCGGCGGCGGGGTGGTCACCCCAAAACCAGGGCCGAGATGTTGCCAAAGAAAATTGTCGATTGCGGTCATGGTGAGCTTCTGATTGTCGGCCGACCAGTAGGAATGTCCTTCGTCCTGCAGCGTGATGAGTTCGGTCTTGCGTCCAGCCTTGTCGAGCGCTTTCTTCATGGCTTTCGATTGCGCGATGGGAACGATGTAAGTCCTGGTTGCCGTGGATCAGCAGGATCGGAATCTTGATCCGCGCTGCCTGTGCCAACGGCGACACTTCGCGCAGACGCGCTTCGTCCTTGTCAGGATCGCCAATCGCCTTGAGCCAGTACGTGTAGCCCTCCGAGTCGGAGCCCCAATTGCGTTTGCGCCAGCCGATGAAGTCGTCGAGATCGGAAATGCCGGCGATCGACACCGCGCATTTGTACAGATCGGGCGTGAGCGCCGCACCCGCAAGCGCGGCATAACCGCCGTAGGACGCGCCGACGATGCAGATCCGCGCGGGATCCACCAGGCCCTGATCCACGAGAGTCTTCACGCCGTCGGTGAGGTCGTCCTGCATCTTGCGACCCCACTCGCCATAACCGCTCTCGGCGAACGCCCTGCCGAAGCCGTCGGAGCCACGGAAGTTAGGCTGAAAGACGGCGTAACCGCGCGCGACCAGGTACTGCACCCAGGAATTGAACGACAGCGAGTCGCGTGTTTCGGGACCGCCATGCGGCATGAGCAGCAGCGGCAACCGGGTTTTCGCATCGGCCGCGGCGGGCGCTGTGAGATAGCCGGTCAGTTCCTTGCCATCGCGCGCCTTGTAGTTGATGACCGTGGCACGCGGGCGCGTCGTCGTGAGCAGGGCCTGCCGTTCGGTGCCGATGGAGTCGATGCCACGCTTTTCGGTCAGGTAGATGTAGTACCCGGGCGGGTCACGCGGCCCCTCGACATACAGCAGGATGGTGTTGCCGTCCTCCGAGGAATCGAAGGTGTACACGTTGGCCGATTCTTCGAAGTACCGGCGTATACCCTTCATGTGACTGTCGATCTTCGAGTCGGAGAAGCTGCAGATTTGCACGTGAGCGCTGTAGCAATAGCGGATGACGTGTTTGCCATCGCGCGAGACCTGCGCCGAGACCAGGTCGTAAGTCGGATTTTCGAACAGCGGGTCGCCGAACACTTCCTTCTCGAGATCGTATAGATAGAGGCCGATTCGATCCCTGCCGGGCGGCCGCGCAAGCACGTAGTACTTGCCGGGCTGGTCGGACGGCCCCACGGACTCGTACTCCGGCCGCTCTTTCATCTCGCGTATGCGCATGGTGTAGAACCTGCGCCACTTGCCTTCCTCGTCCTTGCGAAACAGGCGTATGGTGCCACCCGAAGCCATGATGCGTACGACCGGGTTGCCATCGACATCGAGCCACCAGCCGGCCACGTTCTCGTTGGGCCGCTCCATCTGCTCGCCCAGGCCGGTCTCCAGATCCACCTTGAAGAGGCTGCGGCCGTTGAAGCCATCCAGCACCATGAGGATGTGCTGCGGATCTTTGGGCAGGAAACTCATGATCGCGCCGAGATCGAACGCGCCTTCGAGCGCGGAATTGTGGTTGTCGGCGAGCAGCGGCGTCAGCTTGCTGCCGTCGCGATTGATGGCGAAGAGCCGGTCGCCGAGCATGTAGAGCTTGGACGACATGCAGGTTCAGCACGAGGCTTTCGTCCGGTCGGATGGTGACGCGGAACAACAGACGCTCGTCTGTTTTCCAGTACACCGTGCTCATGTGCAGGAACAGCTTTTTGCCAGCCTGCTCTGGCTTCGTGTACGTGATGATCTTCTTGTCGTTGGTCTGCAGATCCATGACCACGAGGATGTCGTCGGTCGCGCGGCGCACCACGACGGCCAGGTATCGACCCGAGGGAGAGATGGCCGCGTCCACGACGTTGGGCTCGGAATACAGATCGTCGAGTGAAACGGGATGGGTGGCCGCGGGCGGTGCGGCGGTGCCGGCGATTGCGCCAGCAGCGCCTGGCTGAACAGAGTCAGCAGCAATGTGATTGTTCTGAACAAACCGGCCCCCTCCCAGTGCGTTGGTTTGTCCGGATTCTATGCGGTGCCGACCCGCCGTTCGAGCGCGATGCGCGCGATTTCGAAGCCGCGGCGGAAATCGCGGATGTGCTTGGCCATCCATTCCTCGGCTTGCGCGGCATTGCCGGCGCGAATGGCGGCCACCAGCCGCTTTTGCGCATCGGCGATGCGCGCGCGTGCCTGTGGAACCTTGTCGATCATGGCGCCGAGCGTCGGAACGAGCAGCTGCACCAGCGGCTCGTGCGCCAGCATGAAAACCCGGTTGTGGGTGGCTTCACCCACGGCGTGGAAGAACTCCGCTGCCTGTTCAACGGCGCTGCCCGTGTCGACATCCTCGCCAAGTCGCGCGACCACGGCCTCGAGGTTCGTGAGATCTGCAGGCTTGCGCTGGCGCGCCGCCGCCGCCGCGATGGGCGGCTCGAGCGCGGTGAGCGCCTCCCACACATCGTGATAGCTCACGTCGTGCAGGGCGAGCGCGCGAGAAACGCCCGCCGCTACGTCCACGCGCTCCGGGCGCGTGACCATCATGAGCTTCGAGCCACGCTCGCGCTTCAGCACGCCATTGGTCTGCAGCTCGCGCAGCGCCTCGCGCACCGTTCCCCGGTGCACGCCGAACTGCCGCGCCAGTTCGATCTCCGGTGGCAGCCGGTCGCCGGCATTGATGGTGCGCGTGGTGATGCGATCGAGCAGGGCGGCGGCCACCTTGCGATAGGCGGGTTCGATACGAATGGGCTCGAACTCGGCGACTGCCGTGTCGGCTGGCGTGAGTCGCGTCCCGCTGCCGTTTTTCGCCTTCGCGGGTTTCTTCTTCACGCGGTGGCCTCGTAAATCTCGCGGCCGATGAGCATGCGGCGGATCTCCTGCGTGCCGGCGCCGATCTCATAAAGCTTCGCATCGCGCAGCAGGCGCCCCGCGGCGTAGTCGTTGATGTAGCCATTGCCGCCCAGCGCCTGGATCGCTTGCAGGCAAGCCTGCGTGGCCTGATCCGCGCCGAAGAGAATCGCCGCCGCCGCGTCCTGGCGCGAGCAGCGGCCCGCATCGCAGGCGCGGCCGATCGCATATGAATAGGCGCGCGCTGCGTTCAGCGAGGCGTACATGTCCGCCACCTTGGCCTGCATGACGCCGAAGGTGCCGATGGCCTCGCCGAACTGCTTGCGTTCGTGGACGTAGGGCAGCACCAGGTCGAGCGCCGCGGCCATGAGTCCGAGCGGTCCGCCGCCGAGCACGGCACGTTCATAGTCGAGACCTTTCATGAGCACCCGCACGCCGCCGTTCAACTGGCCTAACACGTTCTCCGCGGGCACCAGGCAGTTGTCGAACACCAGTTCGCTGGTGGACGAGCCACGCATGCCGAGCTTGTCGAGCTTCTGCGCGGACGTGTAGCCGGCCCAGCCCTTTTCCACGATGAACGCCGTGATGCCGCGCGGCCCCGCGGCCGGATCGGTCTTCGCATAGACCACCACCACGTCGGCATCCGGACCATTGGTGATCCACATCTTGCTGCCGGTGAGGGCGTAACTGCTCGCCGCGCTTTTCGGCACGCAACTGCATGCCGACGACATCGGAGCCCGCGCCGGGCTCGCTCATCGCCAGCGCGCCCACGTGTTCGCCCGACACGAGCCTGGGTAGATAGCGGTCGCGCTGCGCGTCCGTGGCATTGAGCGCGATCTGGTTCATGCAGAGGTTGGAGTGCGCGCCGTAGGAGAGGCCGACCGAGCCCGAGGCGCGCGAGATCTCTTCCATGACGACGATATGCGCGAGATAGCCGAGATTGGCGCCGCCCCAGCGCTCCGGAACCGTGACGCCGAGGAGGCCGGCGTTGCCGAGCTCGGGCCACAGGTCGCGCGGGAATTCGTTGCTGCGGTCGATTTCTTCCGCGCGCGGAGCGATGCGTTCACGCGCGAACCGCCGCGCCTGCGCGCGCACCTCGTCGATGACTTCGCCGAGCCGAAGTCGAAATCACAGCGATCGAAGTTGCTCATTTCCTGGTCCCATTCTCTTGCGTTCAAATGTATGAATGTACTATTGTCCGACAATCATGCCGCTGCTCGAATCCAAAGTCGATAGGAAAAGCGCTGAATTCGCCGCCAATGAATCGGCCATGCGCGCGCTGGTCGCCGAATTGAAGGCCCGCCAGGCGAAAAGCGCGCTGGGTGGAGGGGATGCGGCGCGCGCCAAACACGTGGCGCGCGGCAAATTGCTGCCCCGCGATCGCGTGGAAATGCTGCTGGACCCGGGCACGCCGTTCCTCGAGTTGTCGCCGCTCGCCGCTTTCGGCATGTACGGCGACGAATCTCCCGGCGCCGGCATCATCACCGGCATCGGGCGCATTGCCGGCCGTGAATGCGTGGTGGTTTGCAACGACCCGACGGTGAAGGGCGGCACGTACTACCCGGTGTCCATCAAGAAGCACCTGCGCGCGCAGCGCATCGCCGAAGAAAACCGGCTGCCCTGCGTCTACCTCGTGGATTCGGGCGGCGCGCATCTGCCGAGCCAGGACGAAGTGTTTCCCGACGCCGAACATTTCGGCCGCATCTTCTACAACCAGGCCAACATGTCCGCGGCCGCCATTCCGCAGATCGCGGTGGTCATGGGTTCGTGCACTGCCGGTGGCGCCTACGTGCCGGCGATGAGCGACGAATCCATCATCGTGCGCAACCAGGGCACCATCTTTCTCGGCGGTCCGCCGCTGGTGAAAGCGGCGACTGGAGAAGTGGTCACGGCCGAGGAGCTCGGCGGCGGCGATGTGCACGCGAGGATTTCCGGCGTCGTCGATCATCTCGCCGAGAACGACGGCCATGCGCTGGGGATCGCGCGTCGCATCATCGGGGGACTGCCGCCCGATCCGCGCGCAAGCGCAGCGCTGCCGGTCGCCGCCTTCGAGGAGCCGAAATATCCGGCCGACGATCTGTATGGACTCATTCCCGCGGACACCCGCAAACCCTACGACGCGCGCGAAATCATCGCGCGCATCGTCGATGCCAGCGACTTCGACGAATGGAAGGCGCGGTTCGGCGCCACGCTGGTAACCGGCTTCGCGCGCATCCACGGCATGCCGGTCGGCATCCTGGCCAACAACGGCATCCTGTTCTCCGAATCCGCGCAGAAGGGCGCACACTTCATCGAACTGTGTTGCCAGCGGCGCGTGCCGCTGGTGTTCCTGCAGAACATCACCGGCTTCATGGTCGGCAAGAAGTATGAGAACGAGGGCATCGCGCGTCACGGCGCCAAGATGGTCACGGCGGTGGCCTGCGCGCGCGTGCCGAAGTTCACGGTCATCGTGGGCGGCAGCTTCGGCGCGGGCAACTACGGCATGTGCGGCCGCGCCTACGCGCCGCGGTTCCTGTGGACCTGGCCGAATTCGCGCATCAGCGTCATGGGCGGCGAGCAGGCGGCCAACGTGCTGGCCACCGTGCGCCGCGATTCGATCGAGGCGAAGGGCGGTGCCTGGAGTGCTGAAGAAGAAGAGGCGTTCAAGGCGCCGATCCGCGAGCAGTACGAAACCCAGGGCAATCCGTATTACGCCACGGCGCGGCTCTGGGACGACGGTGTCATCGACCCGGCCGACACCCGCATGTGCCTCGCGCTCGGGCTCGGCGTGGCGCTGCGGCAGCCGATACCGGAGACGCGATTTGGTGTCTTTCGCATGTGAAGGATCGCATGGCTAACTATCAACACATCGAGATCGATCAGCGCGGCGCCGTTCGCTGGCTGTGGCTCAATCGGCCCGAAGTCCGCAACGCGTTCAACGACGTGCTCATCGCGGAAATCGCCGCCGCATTCGCCGAGATCGAAGCGTCGCCGGAAACGCGCGTGGTCGTGGTGACCGCACGCGGCCCGTCATTCTGCGCGGGCGCCGATCTCAACTGGATGCGGTCGATGGCGGGCTTCAGCCACGCCGACAATCACGCCGACGCGCTCAAGGTGGCGCGCATGTTCCATGCCGTGCACTCCTGTTCGCGCCCGGTCATCGCGCGCGTGCAGGGCGATGCGTTCGGCGGTGGCGTGGGCCTCGCGGCCGCCTGCGACATAGTCGTCGCCGCGGAGGCTGCGCAGTTTGCGCTGTCGGAAGTGCGGCTCGGCATCGTCGCTGCCACCATTTCGCCGCTACCTCGTGCGATCGCATGGGTGCGCGCCAGGCGGCGCGCTACATGCTCACCGCGGAAAAATTCTCGGCGTCTGCGGCGCGTGCGCTCGGGTCTGGTTCATGAAGTCACCTTGATGGAAGGTCTCGACCGCGAGGTCGAGCGCCTTGCGCATCACCTGCTGGCCGCGAGCCCCGCGGCGCTGGCCGCCACCAAGCGCCTGCTCGCCGATGTGGTGGAGGTGCCGATGGACGACGTGTTATTGGCTGCGACGGCGAAGTGCATCGCCGATGCGCGCGTGTCACCCGAAGGGCGCGAAGGCATCGGGGCATTCCTCGAGAAGCGCGCGCCGTCCTGGATGCCCAAGAAGTAGTCCGGTGTTCGGCAAACTGCTGATCGCGAATCGGGGCGAAATCGCCTGCCGCGTGGCGCGCACCGCGCGCCGGATGGGCGTGCGTACCGTTGCGGTGTTTTCCGACGCTGACGCCAATTCCGCGCATGTCGCGGCCTGCGATGAAGCCGTGCACATCGGCGGCTCGCGCCCGCAGGACAGCTATCTGCGCGGTGACGTGATTCTCGAGGCCGCGCGCCGTACCGGTGCCGAGGCCATTCATCCCGGGTACGGGTTCCTGTCGGAGAACGCGGAGTTCGCTGCCGCCTGCGCACGCGCCGGCATCGTGTTCGTCGGGCCCGTCGCCCGAAGCCATCGCCGCCATGGGCTCGAAGTCCGCGGCGAAGTCGCTCATGGAGAAGGCGGGGGTGCCGCTGACGCCGGGCTACCACGGTGAGCGCCAGGAAGCCGGACTATCTACTGAAGGAGGCCGCAGCGCATCGGCTTTCCCGTGCTCATCAAGGCGGTGGCCGGCGGCGGCGGCAAGGGCATGCGGCGCGTCGACCGCGCGGCGGATTTCGCGCGCGCGCTCGCGAGCTGCCAGCGCGAGGCCGCGGCCAGCTTCAAGGACGATCGCGTGCTGGTCGAGAAATACCTGACGCAGCGCGCGGCACATCGAAGTGCAGGTGTTCGGCGACAACCACGGCAACGCGGTCTATCTGTTCGAGCGCGATTGCTCGGTGCAGCGCCGCCATCAGAAGGTCATCGAAGAAGCGCCGGCGCCAGGCATGACGCCCGAACGCCGCCGCCAGATGGGCGAGGCCGCGGTGGCGGCGGCGCGCGCGGTCGACTACAGCGGTGCCGGCACCGTCGAGTTCATCGTCGACGGCGCGATGCGTTCTACTTCATGGAAATGAACACGCGCCTGCAGGTGGAGCATCCGGTCACCGAGATGATCACCGGCCTCGACCTCGTGGAGTGGCAGTTGCGGGTGGCGTCGGGCGAGCCGCTGCCGCGCAAGCAGAGCGAACTGTCGATCACCGGCCACGCCATCGAAGCGCGCATCTACGCCGAAGATCCGGCGCGCGATTTCCTGCCGTCGATCGGCAAGCTCGATGCACCTCGTCGACGCCCGCAGCCACGCGACGACGTGCGCATGGACACCGGCGTGCGCGCAGGGCGATGAAATCACGCCGTTCTACGATCCGATGATCGCCAAGCTCATCGTGCATGCGGCAACGCGCGCGAGACGCCATCGCACAGGATGCGCGCGGCGCTCGCGCAGTACCAGATCGTCGGCGTGCGCACCAATGTCGAATTCCTGGGAAGGCTCATGCGCGCGCCGTCATTCGTCGAGGCAAAGCTCGACACGGCGCTCATCGAGCGCGAGCGCGAGCACCTGTTTGCGCCGCGCGGCGAAGCCGCGCCCTGCATGTGGGAGATGGCGGCACAGGCGTTGTGGCAGTCGCAACGCGGGGAGGGCAGAACTTCGTCCGCATCCGGTCGACCATCACCCTGGGACGATCGCAGCGGCTGGGCGCTCGGCGAACGAGGCGAGCGGCGCTGGAATTGCGTCGAAGGTGAGGTCGAGCGGGAAGTCGCGGTTCGATCCGGGGAAGGCGAGTCCCCGGCGCGTTCGTCTGCGGCAACGAGATCCACCTGTTCCTCGACGGCGAGCACCGGCAGTTCCAGTGGATCGATCCCTATCTACCCGCCATCGAACACGCAGACGTCGCACGGCGGGCTGCTGGCGACCATGCCGGGCCGGGTGCTGGCCGTGCTGGTGAAGGCGGGCGATGAAGTCGCCAAGGGCGCGCCGCTCGTGGTGCTCGAAGCCATGAAGATGGAGCAGACGATCACCGCGCCATCTGCCGGCAAAGATCGATCGCGTGCTTTGTGAGGTGGGCGAGCAGGTGCGAGAAGGGGCGGAACTGCTGGCCTTTGCGGAACAGTAGTGCGATCTCAGGAGATTTTTCCGGCTGAGCCGGCGAGAGGCTGGATTCCCTGGGGCGCGCTCGCGCCGTTCCTGGCGCTGGCGTTCGTGATCGCCACTGCGTTGACCGGCGACTGGCTCATCGCAAAACACGTCAACATGAGCCCGGAAGGAAATCCGCTCGATCCCACCGCGCTGATCGCATTCACGCTGGTGCCCTTCGGCTTGCTGCTGCTGGTCCTGCTGGCCTGGGTGAGATTCGTGGAACGGCGCCCGGTCGAGAGCATCGGCATTTGCGGCGAGCGCAAGCTGCGCGATTTCCTGCGAGGTCACGCGATTGGCCTCGCGGGTCTCGTCTGGAGTCGTCATGGTGATCTGGATAGCCGGTGGGCTGCAGTTCACGGCGGTGGCGCCGGCGTTCTCGCAGCCCGCGTCCCTGGTGCCGATCGCACTGTTGCTGTTCACATTCGCGCTGCAGTCCAGCGTCGAAGAACTGCTGTTCCGTGGATGGCTGCTGTCGGTGCTCTCGAAGAAATTCAACGTGCCCATTGCCGTCGTCGTCAGCTCGGCGCTGTTTTCGCTGATGCACTTCAACCCGCGCACGCACTGGCTGGTATCGGTCGGCACGTTCCTGTTTGCGATTGTTTGGCTGCGCGTGGGTGCTGAGAACTCGCAGCGTGCTCGGCATCATGGGGTGGCATGCCGGCTGGAACTGGTTGCTGGCTGTCGGGTTCGGCCTGCCGCTGACCGGAATCGACGTGGGACTTCCGGCGCTGCTCGTGGATCTGCAACCCGTCGGACCGGACTGGCTCACGGGCGGAACGCAAGGCCCCGAAGCCAGCGTCGTGTGCTTCGGCTATTTCATTCTCGGCATCGCGCTGATGTGGCGTCAGCCCGGAAAGTCGAGCATCGCGTCCTGAACGTTCGCGGCCTTGCCCGCGGCGAAGGTCGCACCGGCTCCACCGCCGGTGTAGATGAAGCCGACGAGGTGATCGTCGGCCGCAAGGCCCAACGACTTCTTCACTTCGGTGTCGTACGCCGCTTCGCCGGTTTTCCACGCGGCGACATAGCCCAACGCATGCAGCGCCAGCAGAATGTTCTGCGCCGCGGCGCCCGCGGCCATGAGTTGTTCGATCGCCGGGATCTTGGTGCCCGGCACGATGCGGCAGGCAACGACGATGATGAGCGGCGCGCGCAGCGCCTTGTCGCGCTCGCGCTGCACATCGCCTTCGCTCAATCCCGGAACGCGACGCAGCGCGGAGGCCGCGAGCATCTCGCCGAGCTTTCGGCGCTGATCGCCTTCGATGAGCATGAAACGCCAGGGGCGCAAGCGGCCGTGGTCGGGCGCGCGCACCGCGGCCTGCAGCGCGATGGCGAGGTGTTCCTTCGTGGGAGCGGTGTCGCCGTAGGTCTTGGCGGTGGCGCGGGTGTTCAGCGCTTCGATGGCTTCCATGGGTAGCTAGACGAGCGAATGGTAGACGTTCTGCACGTCGTCATTCTGTTCGAGCGTGTCGATGAGTTGCAGCACTTCCGTGGCCTGCGCTTCGGGTAGTTCGACCGGGCGTGGTGCAGATGTACTCATGCGTGGCCGACAGCGGATGAATGCCGCGCTTCTCGAGCGCTTCCTGCATGTGGCCGAATTCCGGGAACAGGCAGCGCGCCACGATCTGTGGCTCGCCTTTTTCGCCGACGCTGTCGCCCATCTCGTCGAGGCCGTGGTCGATGAGATAGAGCTCGAGGTCGTCGTGATCGATGCCCGCGGGATTCAGGCGGAACACGCCCATCTTGCGGAACTGGAACGCCACGCTGCCGGTGCTGCCGAGGTTGCCGCCGCCCTTGGAGAGAATGGCGCGCACCTGCGCGACCGTGCGCGTGGGATTGTCAGTGGCGGCCTCGACGATGATGGCGACGCCATGCGGCGCGTAGCCTTCATAGATGATCTGTTCGTAGCTGGCGGCATCCTTGCCCGCCGCGCGCTTGATCGCGGCCTCGACCTTGTCCTTGGGCATGTTGAGGTTGCGGCTGTTCTGGATTGCGCGCCGCAACGCGGGATTGGAATTCGGATCCGATCCGCCGGCCTTGACGGCCATGTTGATGTCTTTGGAGATGCGCGCGAACTGCTTGGCCATGCGGTCCCAGCGCGCGAACATCGTGTGCTTTCGTACTTCGAAGATGCGTCCCATAGGGCGCGAAGTCTAAGGTATTCCGGCGATTGCTGTTACTTGACGTCGCGCACGGGGATGGTGATGTTGCACACGTCGGTGTGACCGGCCGGCACGAGGTACCAGGCATCGCGGCGATTGCGGCGCGACTCGACGTACTGCGTGAACAAGGGCGTGTCGGTGCGCAACACTTCGATGTTGCTACGCTCCGCCATCGGGCACTTCGGCGGCGAGCCGGATGGACTTGATGGGCGTGCGCTGCTCGGGCTTCTCGTAGAAACCCAGCGCGCCGGTGCCGCGCGGCAATGACGACAGCAGTTCGATGCCACGCAAGACGCGGCCGACGGTGACGATGTTGCGGTCGAGCTGGCGCGGTGCCTGGCCCGTCACGACGTAGAGCTCGGCGCCGCTGCCGGTGTCGGGCCAGTCTTCACGACCGACGCCCAGCACCCCGTAGCAATGCGTGATCCACGCCTGGCCGGAAGGTTTGCGCTCGACGCCCACGGGGAAGCCGTCGATCCAGCCGGTCTCGGGCGCGTAGCCATCCGGATCCGGTAGTTTGATGAACGGCAGGCCCTTGCCCCAGGCGACGATGGTTTCATCCGGAATCTTGCGTAGCGCGGTCGGCGGTGGGCCGCGCCTTGTCGGCATCGCCCCATTGCGCGACGAAGTTGTCCTGCACCCGAACGACGGCGAGACCGTCGAAGAACTTTTCCGCCACGAGCTGCTTGATGTTGGCCACGTGCAGCGGCGCGAAGCGGGGGGCGAGCTCGATGATGACCCGCCCGCCCGGGAGCTCCATATAAAGAGTGTTGGCGGGGTCGGGCCGGCGCCAGTCCTCCGGCTTCGCGGACTCCATCACCTGCGCCGTGGTGGGCGGCTTGTCGCGATCGCTCGGGCCGATGGCGAAGGCGGCGCCCGCCGCAGCAAGGCAGATGGCTGCGAGGCAGCTCCGACGCATCATTTGTCGTGCTTCTGCACGCCGATGCGCAGCGTATTGATGGCTATGCGTACCTCGATGAGGAACATGATGAACGCCGTCGAAAGACACGCCGTCGACCCCACGAACATGACGGCGATGGCGGCGCCCATGCCCAAGGGCGAGAATTCGCTGGCGAACAACAGGGTCACCACCAGCGTGGTGAGCAGCGCCGACGTGGTGCACAGCGCGATGGCGCTGTTGATGTAGCGGGAGCGGCGCAGGATCGCGCGCAGGTCTTTGTCGATGATCTTGAGCTTGCCCTCGTCGCTGGTCAGCTCGCGTTTGTCCTCGAGCGTGCGCGCACGATCGACGATGCGCGCCAGGCGCTGCGTCAGCATGCTGAGGGTGATGCCCACGCCCGAGATCAGGAACACCGGGCCCAGCGCCAGCTGGATGAGGTGCGCAACGTTTTCGGTTTGCAGATCGACGCCGGTCATGGGGCCGAAGTCTGCCACACCGCCGCGCATTCGTTGAGCGTCTTGTGAGCCGGCTACTGCCAGCGCCCGTCCGCCATGTCGATGTATACAGTGTATACATCGGTCGATGAGTCATGTATACAGTGTATACATGGATACCCGGCAACGACTGATCGGCCACGCGCTGGAGGAACTCGAACGGGGTGGGATCGAGTCGTTCAGTCTGCGCTCGGTGAGCGCCGCGGCCGGCCTTACCCCCATGGCGGTATACCGGCACTTTTCGAACAAAGATGAGTTGCTGAAGGAAGCGGGGCGCGAGGCGTTCGCTGTATGGCAACGCCGGATCGAATCGATCCGCACCACCGATCCGATGGAGTGGATGGTTCAGGCGGCTCGTCTTTACGTGCTGTTCGCGCTCGACGAACCGGCGCGCTTCGATGCCTGTTTCGTGTTGCGCACCGGGGTCGAGCGGCGTTTCCCGCGCGACTTTCGCGCCGGCAAGTCGCCCGTAGTCTCGATGATCGTTGCGCGCGTCCAGGCGGCCCAATCTTCCGGAGTGCTGATCGCGGCTGACGCACTCGAGATTGCCATGGTGTTCTGGGCGCAACTGCATGGGCTCGCGCTCCTGCACCGTAACGGCCGCATGGCGATGTCGCGCAGCGCGTTCCTGACTCTGGCCGCGCGCCATGTGGAAATCATGCTCGCGGGCTATCGCCCGCAAACAACCAAGACGCGGAGGTGAGGAATGAACTGGCGTGCTAGCCCCTGGTTTGGAGTTGTTTCGGCTGCCTTCACCGGCGTGCTCTTCCTGGCTTCGCTCGATGTCGGGCCCTGGGGCCCGCTCGCGCTGCTGGCTCCGGTTCCCCTGCTGATCTACGCGCTGAGCGCGCCGCGCGCCATCACGGTGGCCCTGGCGGCGGCGGGCGCGCGTGCCATTGGCCTTGCAGGCATCGTCTATGTCTATGACGATTTCCCGCTGGCGGCGATGCTCGCGTTCGTGGCGGCGTTTTCGCTGATCTACGCCGGCGTCGTATTACTCACGCGCTGGTTGGCGCGCAGCACGCCCTCGGCACTTGCCGTGTTCTCCTATCCACTGTTGCTCGTCACCAGTGAATTCCTGTTCGGAATGGTGTCTCCGCACGGCAGTTTCGGGGCGATGGGTTATGCGCTGGTCGACGTGCTGCCGCTGCTGCAAGCGGCAAGCGTGGGCGGTGTTCCGGCGCTGACCTTTTGCGTGGCGTTGGCGCCCATGACCGTCGCTCTCGCCATTGCCTCGCCGAAGCAATGGCGAGCCGCGTTGATCGCGGGCGCGATACCGCTGGTGTTGATCGCCTGCGCTGGCGCCCTGCGGCTCAACCAATCCTACGATTCAAAGACACGCGTCGCGCTGGTCGGCCTCGATAAATACGAAGGGCGCGCCTATCGCAGCGAGAACGAAGCTCTCGAAACAGCGCGCGCATTTGCGGGCGAAGTGCGCAAGCTCGTGCTCGAAAAGCCGAAATACATCGTCGCTCCGGAAAAGCAGTTTGGTGGCGCGCGCGAGGCAGGGCGCTTCGAGTGCAGCTGCTGGCCGAGGCGGTGGCCGGCCAGCCCGTGACGCTGGTGGCGGGTTTCGACGAGGTGCTCGCGGATTCCACGCGAATCAACAGCGCGCAGGTCTTCGCGCCGGGCAAATCATTGCAGCGCTACGTGAAGCGGCGGCTCATTCCCGGCCTCGAACTCGGCTATTCGCGCGGCCCGGGTCCCCTGGTGATGGACACGCATGGCGTCGCGATCTGCAAGGACATGGACTTTCCCGGCATGGTCCGTGGATACGGTGAACGGGGAGTCGACTTGCTGTTGGTGCCGGCGTGGGACTTCGTGCGGGATGGGCGCCTGCACTCGCGCATGGCGGTGGTGCGCGGCGTCGAAAATGGCTTTGCGATCGCGCGCTCCGCTGCCGCGGGTCGACTGACGGCCAGCGATCGCTACGGCCGCGTGATCGCCGAGGCCATCACCTCGCCCGCGAGGCCCGTGACGGTCGTCACCGATCTGGGGATACGCGCGGGCGGTACCTGGTATCTCAAGCTCGGCGATGCGTTCGCCTGGGTGTGCATGGCCGCACTCGCATTGCTGCTTGCCTGGCGCGCGCTTCGCTCGCGAACCTCTGGCAGCGAATAGCTAGGCGAGCAGCGCCTCATCCACTCGGCTCGCGCGCTTCCTTTCATGCTCGAGCAGCTTGCGCTTGCGGATGCGGATGTTCTTCGGCGTCACTTCCACGAGCTCATCGTCGGCGATGAATTCCACCGCGTATTCGAGCGTGAGGTCGATCGGCGGCGTGAGGATCAGCGCATCATCCTTGCCGGCGGCGCGGATGTTGGTGAGCTTCTTGGTCTTGATCGGGTTCACGACGAGATCGTTCTCGCGCGAGTGGATGCCGATGATCATGCCTTCGTACACCGCTTCGCCATGCGAGACGAACATGCGGCCGCGTTCCTGCAGCGAGAACAGCGAGTACGCCACGGCATGGCCGGGTTCGCTGGAGATCAGCACGCCGTTGTGGCGGTCGGGAATATCACCCGCGAGCGGCGCGTAGCCGTCGAAGATGTGGCTCTGCAGGCCGGTGCCGCGAGTCGCATTCATGAATTCGCTCTGGAAGCCGATGAGCCCGCGCGCGGAGACGCGGTACTCGATGCGCACGCGGCCGCGGCCGTCGTTCGCCATGTCCTTGAGCTCGCCCTTGCGGCGGCCGAGCGCTTCCATGACGCCGCCCTGGTGGTCTTCGTCGATGTCGACGGTCAGCGCTTCGAAGGGCTCGTGCACCACGCCGTCGATGGTCTTGGTGAGCACGCGGGGCTTGCCCACGGCGAGCTCATAACCTTCGCGGCGCATGTTTTCGATGAGGATCGTGAGATGCAGTTCGCCGCGACCCGAAACGCGGAACACGTCGGCGTCGGCGGTTTCTTCGACTCGCAGCGCCACGTTGCTCTCGAGCTCGCGCATCAGTCGCTCGCGAATCTGGCGGCTGGTGACGAACTTGCCTTCCTTGCCGGCGAGCGGCGAGGTGTTCACCTGGAAGCTCATGACCAGCGTCGGCTCGTCCACCGCGATGGGCGGCAGGGCGTCCGGATGCTCCACGTCGCAAATCGTATAGCCGATATGGACGTCCTCGATGCCGGTCACCGCGACGATATCGCCGGCGACTGCTTCGGCGACCGACTCACGCGACAGACCCTTGAACGTGAGCACCTGCTGAACCTTCGCGGCGCCATGATCTTCGCTGCCGTTCCAGAGCTGGATCGTCTGGCCGGCCTTGATCGTGCCGCGGCGGATGCGGCCGATGCCGATGCGTCCGACATACGAGTTGTAGTCGAGCGTCGAGATCTGGAACTGCAGCGGCGCGTCCGGCTCGCTCTTCGGCGCCGGCACGTGGTGCAGGATGGCCTCATACATCGCGCGCATGTCGGGCTCGCGGCGCGTGTGATCGGTGCTGGCCCAGCCTTCGAGCGCCGAGCGAAGATCACGGGGAAATCGAGCTGGCGATCGGTGGCGCCCAGCTTGTCGAACAGTTCGAAGGTCTGGTCGACGACCCAGTCGGGGCGTGCGCCCGGACGGTCGATCTTGTTCACAACAACAATAGCGTTGAGGCCGAGCGCCAGCGCCTTGCGCGTGACGAATCGCGTCTGCGGCATCGGGCCTTCGACGGCATCCACGACTAACAACACGGTATCGACCATCGACAACACGCGTTCCACTTCGCCGCCGAAGTCGGCGTGCCCGGGCGTGTCGACGATGTTGATGCGCGTGCCGCCGTATTCGATGGCGCAGTTCTTGGCCAGGATCGTGATGCCGCGTTCCTTTTCGATGTCGTTCGAGTCCATGACTCGCTCGGCGATTTTCTCGTGCGCGGCGAAGGTGCCGGACTGACGCAGCAGGCAGTCGACCAGCGTCGTCTTGCCATGGTCGACGTGCGCGATGATCGCGATGTTTCGAATCGGAAGATTTGCCATAGAACTCATGGGCTTGCGCGACGGAAGGGACGCGCAGGCAGGGGCCAGGGGGCGCGCAAGGTACCACATGGGCGGTTAAACGCCAAAGACGGGGTTGGAAATGGGGACATTCCTCATTTCCTTGTCATAAACGACGATGAGCGCGGCCTTCAAAAGACGTGGCCGTTTATGACAATGAAATGAGGAATGTCCCCATTTCCAAGCCACAATGCCTCGTGGACGCCGATAACGAGAACAAACCACCACCCGGCGAAGTCACTCGACTCCTTCAGTGCTGGGCCGACGGCGACACTGCGGCGCTCGACTCGCTTTGGCCGATGGTCTACGACGACGTCCGCCGCCTCGCGCGGCGCCAGATGGCGGGCGAGCGCGGCGATCACACGTTGCAGGGCACGGCGCTGGTCAACGAAGCATTCATCCGGCTTTCCGGGCAACGCGTATTCCAGTGGCAGAACCGCGAGCAGTTTCTCTCGCTGGCCGCACAGGTCATGCGCCGCGTGCTCGTGGACTACGCGCGGCAGCGCGGCGCGCAGCGGCGCGGCGATGGAGCCCGGAAAGTGAGCCTGTCACGACACGCAGGCGGCCATCGAAGTCGATGAAGCCCAGGCACTCCATGCATTGAATGACGAGCGCGTCGATGTGCTCGCCATCGACTCGGCGCTGACGAAACTTCACCAGATCGATGCGCCGCAGAGCCGGATCGTCGAACTGCGCTACTTCGGCGGCCTGACGCTCGAGGAGACGGCGAGTGTCGCCGGGATTTCGCTGGCCTCCGTCAAACGCGAGTGGGCCATGGCTCGTGCCTGGCTGCGCCGCGAACTGGCGACGCACGACGCAGGCGCAACTACTTGAGCGTCACGCATTGGGACGCCGTGAAGGCGCTGTTCTCCGCGGCGCTCGATCTTCCTCGTGAGGATCGCGCCGCCTTTCTGACCCTCGAATCGGGTGGCGACGCGGCACTCATCGCCGAAGTGCAGTCGCTGCTCGACTCGCATGAGCGACCGGGCGCGTTCCTCGATACGGTGACGCAGGAGTTCCGCTCGCAGGCTTTCGCCAGTTCCGGCGCGGCACGCAGCCGCATCGGCGAGCGCATCGGCGCTTATCGCATCGTCGGGATGCTGGGCAGCGGCGGCATGGGCGATGTGTTCAAGGCGATTCGCGACGACGAGCAGTACCAGTCCGAAGTGGCCATCAAGCTCATGCGCGCCGACATGCGCAGCCAGCTCACCGAACGGCGCTTCCGGATCGAACGTCAGATTCTCGCGGGTCTCGACCATCGCAACATCGCGCGGCTGCTCGATGGCGGCACCGCCGACGGCGGCGTGCCCTACGTGGTGATGGAACTCGTGGCGGGTCAGCCCATCGACGCCTGGTGCGATGCGCGCCATCTCGGGGTGCGCGATCGCGTGCAACTCTTCCTGCAGGTGTGCGCGGCGGTGAGCTACGCCCATCAGCACCTCATCGTGCATCGCGACCTCAAGCCCACCAATATCCTCGTGACCGCCGACGGATCGGTGAAGTTGCTCGACTTCGGCATCGCCAAACTACTCGAAGCCGAAGCCAGCACCGATGTTGCCAAAGCCGACGCCAATGCGACGGCGACCACGCTGCGCGCCATGACGCTCGACTACGCGAGCCCCGAGCAGGTGAGCGGTGCGCATGTGACCACCGTCAGCGACGTGTATTCACTCGGCGTGGTGCTCTATCGTCTGCTCACGGGCAAGAGCCCGTACGCCGCTCGCAGCAACGACGCGGCGCGCATGGCGGAGATCCTGAGCGACACCACGCCCACGCGTCCGAGCCAGGTGGAACGCAAGGTCGATGCCGATCTCGACAACATCCTGCTGATGGCGCTGCGCAAGGAGCCGCAGCGGCGTTACGCGAGCGTCGAGCAGCTGGCGAGCGATCTTCGAAACTACCTCACAGGCATGCCGGTGAGTGCCCGCGGCAACTCGTTGCGTTACCGCGCCGGCAAGTTCGTGAGACGTCGGCGGATTGAACTCGCGGCGGGAGTATTCGTCGGCTGCGCGCTGCTCGGTGCGCTGGTGTTTTCGATGCGCGAAGCAGACATCGCGGAGCGCGAGCGCCACGTCGCGCAACAGCACTTCGACAGCGTGCGCAAGCTCGCCAATACGATGTTGTTCCAGCTCCACGACGAGATGGCAAAGGACGCGGGTTCACTCAAGTCCCGCGAAATGCTGGTGAAGACATCACTGGAGTATCTCGATGCGCTGTACAAGCAAGGTGGGTCGGACCAGCAGCTGCAGGAGGAGCTCGCCAACGCGTACATCAAGGTAGCGTTGATCCAGGGCAGTGACACGGAAGCCAACCGGGGCGACTTCGCGGGAGCGTTGGCCAGCTATGCGCGCGCCATTGCGCTGCTCACGCCGCTGATGGCGGAAGATCCTGCGAATCATCACGCCGGCTGGGCGCTCGCCCACGCGCATATCGAACAGGCGGCGCTTTTGATGGTGGTTCGCGGCCCGAAATTCGCGCGCGATTCCGCAAAAGAAGGAGTCGCCCTCACCGAGGCATTCGCACCGAAAATACCCGACGAAGCGCAGCGCCTGTCCCAGTTCGTCAACGCCTATGTGGTGCAGGCGCGCATCCTGGGATTCATGGGATTGTCGCTCGAGGCCATGGAGTCACTCGACAAGCTCATCGGCGTGAGTGAAGCGTACTGGCATACCCATCCGGATGACGAACGAGCTTTCCAGGCGTTGAGTACCGCCTACAACAATGCCGCGCATATCGACGATCCGAGACTGACAGGAGAGGCCGCCATTGACGAGCGGGCATTCGCACTGTTTCGAAAGCGCATGTGGGCCGATGAAAAGTTGCTGGCAATCAAGCCGAATGAGGCCGAGTACCAGGATCGCTTGTCGGGGACGCGATACAACATTGCAATTCGCCTGGCGGCGCGCAGAAGGTACCAGGAGGCACTCGAGCTTTACGAGCAGGCGTTGCCCGTGGCGGCGAAAACTGCTGCGCTGGATCCCGACAATGTTCGCGCGCAATACTCGCTCGCGCTCTATGAAACGCGGTACGCGCAGGCATTGTTCATGACGGGAAGCGTCGAGAAGGCGCGGATTCTCTTCCTCGAGTGTGCCAGGAGCCTCGAGGCCGTGTTCGAGCGAGACAACTCTCTGCGCACCCAATATGCGCTCGGGGTGAATGCGGTGCGCCTGGGCGAGCTGTACGCGCATCTCGCGGAAAGCTCCCGCGCGGGTCGCAGCGCGCAACTTGATCTCTGGCGCCAGGCACGTGATTCCTTGCAGCGCGGCGTCGCGTCACTACAGAACGTGACCGCCAATGCAACCCTCCCGTCCATAGACATGGTCGATGTGAGAGATGGCGTGGCATCGCTGGCCCGCGTTGACGCCAGGCTGGCGAAGTTTGGGAACTAGAAAATGGGGACATTCCTCATTTCGTTGTCATAAACGATTGAGTGAGCCTCAGGTTTGAAATCTCTGGCGTTTATGACAACGAAATGAGGAATGTCCCCATTTTCACGGCCGGCTGCGGTTTCCAGTCCGGGAACGCTTTCGCTACGTAGAGTTGCTCGCGGATGACGTCGCGCGTGGATGGGCCGCGTTCGAGCTTGAGCACGACACTGTCGTCTTCGACGCGCAGCACCGATCCTGAGATCGGGCAGCGCACGCCCATGGTGAGGATCAACGTACCTTCGACGGGCGTGTCCACCGGAAAACGGCCGGCGCCGGCCACCACCCGCAGCCCGCGTTCGGAGAGTTCGCGGACCTTGTAGTTAGTGCCATCCACGACGAGAGTGGCGCCACTGGTGATGGGATACGGCAGGCGAAAGTACTCGCGGCGGCTCGTCAACGTTGGCATGCGGTATGTGGTGCCCACCAACCGACGATACGGGCAAACCCCGAGCGATTCCAAGCGGTCGAGGGGCACACAGTTCACGGTTCCGTGCCGCAGGGATTTCGGGCGCGCGCCGGATTGCCGCCGAGTGGCGACTACATCAAATAATGTGCGTCAAATGGCGGGGCCGCCCGCGGGACGGCCCCGAGATGATTGCACTTACCAGTTGAAAGACATGCGCGCGAAATAGAACCGTCCGTTGAAGCCATAGGGTGAGTAGCGCGAATATCCGAGTGCGTTGGTGGCATTCAGATTCGCGACTCCGCCGGGTGGCGTCGGGATCGTGCGCGCGTTCGGGACGCGGTCGGGATACTGATCGAACAGGTTGTCCACCCCGAGCGTGATGCCGAGCTTCTTGTCCATCAGTTTTGTGTCGAAGGCGAGATCGATTACCCAGTCCGGCTGGATGTGCAGATCGCGCGCATCCTCTACCCCGGCGGTGATTTCATCGGCGGTCGGCACGCCGGGCTCGATGACTTCACCGTAACGCGTGCCCTTGAGATTCACGCCGAATTCCGCAGCGCCGAGCGGTACGTTCCAGTCGACACCCAGCACCATCTTGTTGTCGGGGGTGCCATCTTCGAAGCTCAGCGTGTTGATGCGCGCGAACAGAACGGGCGGCGTGCAGGGCGCAGGCTGCCCATTGCAGATGTTGTCGATGACGTTGGTGGACGGCACCTTTTCGACCTCGGTGTCATTCCAGTTACCGGCAGCAATGAATTCGAAGCGGCCGACGTTCTCGGTGCGCCACAGGTAGCGCGCCACGAGATCGATGCCTTCTGTCTTGGTCTCGACGCCGTTGATGAAGAAGCGTGCCACCGTCGCGCCGAACGGCGCGATCAATGCCGCCACCTGCGGCGTGTTGAGGTTTTCCGAAAGCACGATGCGATTGTCGATGTCGATGCGATACGCATCGACGGTCGCTTCGAAACCGCCGAAACGAAACACGGTACCGAGCGAATAATTGACCGACTCCTCGGCGTCGAGTGGTTGAGCGCCCAGCGTGATCGCCACGTCCGACGTCGCGGGGAAGGTGCCCACTTCGAACGGAACGCCCGCGATGAAGTTTGTCGCGGTGGACGTGAAGAACTCCTGCTGAAGTCCTGGTGCACGGAAACCCGTGGACACCGCGCCACGCAGCGCGAACGCGTCGGTGAAGTCGTAGCGTGCGGCGACCTTGCCGGTGACGGCGGAACCGAAGTCCGAGTAGTCCTCGGCGCGCAACGCGACCGATGTAAGGAGTTTCTGCGTCAGCTTCGCTTCGACGTCGACATAGGCGCTGTACGCTTCACGGTCTTCATCAAGCTCATTGCTGGGCTGAAAGCCCGGGAAGCCCTGCGATCCAGCGGCAACACCAACGATGGGTCCGCGGTTGTAGGAGGCAGGCTCGCCCGCGTCGATGGAATAGTTTTCCTGCCGTGCCTCGATGCCCAGCGCCACGTTGATGCCTTCGGGCAGGTTGCCCACGTCGAAGGTGCGCACGATGCCGGCGTTGAAGACGAGCTGGTCGTATTTCATCGCGCCCGCGTCGAAGCTGGTCTGCGAAGCCGCGCCATATGAGGTGTTGAGGCTGTGCTCGACGCCGTAGGCGACTTCGTTGAGGCCATACACCAGGCTCACGTCCGAATCCCAGCCGCCGAGCTTGCCGCGCACGCCCCAGCCCACGGCGAGATCGTCGATGTCGGTGGTGATGAGAGGCAGGAACCCGTTCGGGTAGATAGCCGGCACGTTGCGCACGTCGTTGAAGATGCGCGGGAACGCGGCGGAGTTGCCGTCGCGCTTCTGGTAGCCGGCCCAGCCGTAGATGTCCCAGGTGTCCGACAGCGGCACGCCGGCATTCACGTATGCGGTGATGTCCTCGACCTGCGCATCGCCATAGCGCGAAGTCACCGGGGAGCCCGGTACGCGGTTGTCGAAGTCGCCGCGGCTGGTGGGATCGCGGTCACGATATTCGCCCGTCAAGGTGAGGAAACCTTCGGCTCCGAGTGGCAGGCCGACCCAGGCCGAAGCTGTCAGCGTCGCGCCGTCGGTTTCCTTGCGATGACCGCGTTCGGTTTCGACGTTGGTGTTGTATTCGCCATAGGTGACAGTGGTGCTGCCACCCTCGCGCGCATCACGCAGGCGCAAGTTGATGACACCGGCGATGGCGTCCGAGCCGTATTGCGCGGAAGCGCCATCACGCAGCACCTCGACGGATTCGATGGCCGCCAGCGGAATCGCATTGAGATCGACCGCGGCTGAACCGCGGCCTACCGAACCGTTGACGTTCACCAGCGCCGACGGATGACGGCGCTTGCTGTTCACCAGTACCAATGTCTGATCGGGCGCGAGCCCTCGCAAGGTGGCGGGGCGGATGTGGTCGGTGCCGTCGGTGATCGCCGGCCGCGGAAAATTGAGTGAGGGAGCGGCATCGCTAAGCGCTTCGGCGAGCTCGGTAGTGCCTTGTGAGGTGAGCGCCTCCTGGGAAAGCACATCCACGGGCGCCAGCGATTCGAGCCGGGTGCGTGAGGTCACGCGCGTGCCGGTGACGACGACCTCGTCGACGATGCTGTCCATGTCGTCGTCCGCAGGCGGAGGGGTGGGGGTGGCCTCCTGAGCCTGGGTAGCGGAACCGAGCGCGAGCAGAATCGCAGCGCGCAGGTAAGCGAGATGTCGATCATCCATGTGGGTACTCCTTCGTTAGAATCGCAGTCTATGAGATTTTTCAAGTCGGACAACACAGCTGCGGTGAGCCGAGAGATTCTTCAGGCCATCGAACGCGCGAATACCGGCCCCGCGGTGGCCTACGGCGCGGATCGCTGGTCGGAGTCGCTCGATCGTGTGTTTGGCGAATTCTTCGGCACCGAGGTGCGGGTATTCGCCGTCGCATCGGGAACCGCGGCCAATTCGCTGGCGATCGCGACCTTCTGCCCGCCGTGGGGAACCGTGCTCACGCACGCCGAAGCGCATATCGAGCGCGACGAGTGCGGCGCACCGGAGTTCTTCACCGGCGGCGCCAAGCTTTCGCTGATCAGTGGCGCCGGCGCGAAGATCCTGCCAGCCGATCTTGCCGCGCGCCTCACATGGTTCGAGCCTCACGTGCATGGCGTGCAGCCGCGCATGCTGTCGATTACCCAGGCGACGGAACGCGGCGCGATCTACACGCCGCAGGAAATCACTGCACTCGCGAAAATTGCTCACGAACACGACATGGCCGTGCATGTGGATGGGGCACGCTTCGCCAACGCGCTGGTGGCCCAGAATGTGGACGCGGCCGATCTCACCTGGAAGGCGGGCGTCGACGTGCTGTCGTTTGGCGTGATCAAGAATGGCGGCATGAACGCGGAGGCCGTAGTGTTTTTCGATCCGACCCGTGTCGCGGACTTCGAGTTCCGACGCAAGCGGGCCGGGCAGTTGCTCTGCAAAGGACGATACGCTGCCGTGCAGCTTCTTGCGTACCTCGAAAGTGGTATGTGGCAGCACAATGCCCTCAGGGCTAACCGGCTCGCGGCACGCATCGCCGCCGCAGCGCCACAATGGTTGAGCGAGCCGCTGGCCACCAACCAGGTGTTCATGAAGCTGGGAGAAGAGCGCATCGTCCCCTTGTCGAAAGACTTCGGGTTCTACCCGTGGGGGCCCGCCGGCTCCGGCGAGGCTCGCTTCGTGTGTTCCTGGGACACGCCCGACGAGGACGTCGATGCGTTGTGCGCGGCGCTCGCGAAGCTGAAGTAGTTAGCTTCGCAGCAGCTTTCAGTCCCGGAACATGAAGTACGCGGCGGCGACCAGGCATAACCCCGCCCACAGAAAGTCGAGCTTCAGCGGCTGCCTCATATAGAAGAGCGCGAACGGCACGAACACCGCGAGCGTGATGACTTCCTGCATCACCTTGAGCTGGCCCAGCGACATCGTGGTGTAGCCGATGCGATTGGCGGGCACCTGTACCAGGTATTCGAACAGGGCGATGCCCCAGCTTGCGAGTGCGGCGATCACCCATGGCTTGGCCGCCATGTTCTTGAGATGCGCATACCACGCAAACGTCATGAAGACATTTGACACGATCAGCAGGCCCGCGCTCTGCGCCCAGACCGGCAGGTTCAAGCGACGCGATCCTGTTTGAGTGCTGCGAGCTCGGCGCGCAAGGCCGCAATCTCTGCTTCGAGCTCGGCCACGCGCGCGACCAGCTGTGCATTGCTCGGTGCGCGCGGAGTTGCCGCGTCATCCGGACTGCCAGTCGCAGGCTCATCGGCGCCCGCCACGACGGCGGAGGCCGGAAGTTCTTCGAACAACTGTGCCCAGCGCGAATCGCGCCGGTTGGGCTCGCGCGCCAGCCGCACGACAATGGCGCCACCGGGACGGCTTGCGAGGCCGGCGAGAACCGACTCGATGACACCGGGATCAGGAAAGTCCGCCATCCTCGGGGCGCGCGAGCGCAGCTCGCCGGGTGTCTGCGGCCCGCGCAACAACAGTTCACACACGATCGCGGTTTCCTGCGGTGTGAACTTGAGGCTGCCGAACTCGGTGTTGCAGAAGACCTGTTGATACTTCGGTACGCGGCTGCCAAATCCTGATTTCTCCACCACCATATGGCGGCGTCCCAGTCCGTCGACGACGAACTTCACGGTAGGTTCATCGAGCTGCATCAAAGGTTCCCGGTTGCTCTTCTGATTGCACGCATTGATGAGTGCATTCAGCGACAGAGGGTATTGGTCGGGAGTGGTGATCTGCTTCTCGATGAGCGCGCCGATGATTCGCGCCTCGATTGCCGTCAGTCGGATGTTCATGCGCGAAGTATACTTAGGTGTGCCCCGCCGTCTTATCTACCTCAGCGCATTGTTCGTATTGGCGGGCTTGTTGCTGTTCGTGCCGCTGCCGATTGCACGGACTTACGCGGGCCAGACCATCGAGAACGCCGGCCACGCGCCCCTGTTCTTCCTCCTGACGCTGGGGCTGCTCTTTGTGTTTCGCGACGTTCCCCGATTCCAGGGCGTACGGCACTACGCGCTCGCGGGGCTCATCGGCGCCAGCACGGGATTTCTCAGCGAGGTGATCCAGAAGCCGTTGGCCCGCGACGCGTCATGGGAAGACGTGGCGGCGGATGTGGTCGGTGTGGTTTGCGGCCTCGCCGTGTATGGGCTGTTCGAGCGCCGCACTGCGTTACGCCCCTGGCATCGTGCGTTCGCACTGGTGGTCGCGATCTCCTGCATCGCAATATTCCTCGAGCCCCTTGTTAGGATGGGGCGAGCGTATGTGCATCGCAATGCAGAGTTCCCGGTGCTCGCGGATTTCCATTCCCGAATCGAGCTGTATTGGACCATGAGCATCGGCGTCAAGCGCCAAATTGTCGATGACGCGCTCGAAGTGAAATTTGGCGAAGTGGAATTTCCCGGCGTCTCTTTCCACGAGCCCGTGCCGGATTGGCGGCGTTACAAGATCCTGGTGATAGACGTCGAAAATCCCGGCGATACCTCGCTCAAGCTCACCGTGCGCGTGCATGATCGCCTTCACAATCGCATGTACAACGACCGCTTCAACCGGAATTTCGAACTGGCTGCGAAAGAGCGCCGCAACCTGCGGATTCTGGTCGAAGACATCCGCCACGGCCCCAGAGGCCGGCTCATGGACATGGCGCATATCTCCGACATCACGCTGTTTAAGGGCAGGGCGCCAGGTTCGGACCGCCTGCGTGTCTACTCCTTGCGCCTGGAGTAAGCCCCGCGTTGAACATAGGCTGCTGTCGGCGCAATTGAGGCTTTTCGCATGGACTGAGCGATGCCTATACTCCCGCCCATGGAACCGATCGCCGACACCTTCGATGCCGCCTTCTCCAAGACCGTGGATCTTGCCAACAAGATGGCGGACAAGGACAAGGACGCGGACCTGTGGGACATCGCCGATGGCATGCTCGCCGGGGCGATTCAGTACTGGTTGTATTCGCGCCAGCCTTGCGGCGACACGCGCTGCCAGGATTGCATGCCGATCAGCACCGCCGAAGGCCGCATGTCCGAGTTGAAGCGCCTCATCGAGCAGCTCGCCTCCGAGAGCGAATACTTCCACACGCCCACCGACTCCAACGCCGGAAGAGCCTGAGCGCGCGCCGGACGATCGGGCATCAACCGCGGACGCGCGAGCATGCGCGCGGACGACCGGACATCGACGTCGGACGCGCGATCATTCGCGACTGAATCCTGAGAACTTATTCTTTCCCGCGACGGGGAAAGACTAACTATCAGGAGTTGATCATGAAGAAGATTTCTTTCGGGCTCGCCGCGGCCCTGCTGGCGACGACCGCATTCGCGCACGGGGACCACGATCCCTCCCAGGGACACCAGAAGCCACCGCCATTCGCCATCGTGCAGCTCGACGCGGTGCGCGATGCGACCGCGCAGTTCATCGACGTCGCGGCGGCGGAAGCGGCGGGGTATCACGACATCGGATTGTTCGTGCCACACATGGGATGGCACTACATGAAGGACGCGCTCGTCGACGGCAGGTTCGATCCCACCAAGCCCGAGCTGCTGGTGTACGCCGACGATCCCTGCGGCGGCAAACGCAAGCTGGTCGCGGTGGAGTACGCCGTGCCGCTCTCACTGTCGAAGCGTGCACCAGTGGGATTCGTCGGGCATGCCGATGAGTGGGACGCGAACCAGGAATTCCAGTTGTGGACGCTGCACGCCTGGCTGTTCGAGTTCAACCAGGAAGGCGTGTTCGCACCGTTCAATCCGCGCGTGAAATAGTCAGGCCTAACGGCCACTCCAAGCGCCGCCGAAGCGGCGGCGTCCGTGGAAATGGGTTCTGACTTCTGTCAGGCGACGGCGGACGTTTGCGCCGTCGTCGCCTCGACGAGCGACTGCTCCAGCAATCCCATTCCTTCCTCGAGCTGCGTCTCCGGAATGGTGAGCGGCGCGAGTATGCGGATCACGTTCGAGTAGATGCCGCAGGACAGCAGGATCAGCCCGCGACGTCCGGCGGCCTGCACCAACGCCTTGGTGAGATCCGCATCGGGCGCGTCGGCACGTCGATTCTTCACCAGCTCCATCGCCACCATCATGCCGAGCGCGCGAACGTCGCCGATGCAATTGAACTTCGCCTGCATCTGCTTTAGCCGGGCGACGAGCTTTCCGCCTAACTGCTCGGCGCGCTGATTGAGCTTTTCCTTCTCGATGACTTCGAGCACGGCGAGTCCCGCGGCGCAGGCGAGTGGTGATCCAGCGAACGTGCCGCCGAGTCCGCCGACCACCGGCGCGTCCATGATGTCGGCCTTGCCGATGACCGCCGACAGCGGCACTCCGCCCGCGATACTCTTGGCCACCGTCATGAGATCGGGCTCGATGGCGGCGTGTTCGATGGCAAACAACTTGCCCGTGCGCGCGAAGCCGGTCTGAATTTCGTCGGCGATGAGCAGGATGCCGTGTTTGTCACAGAGCGCGCGCAAGCCACGGAGAAATTCCGGCGGTGCGATGTAGAACCCGCCTTCGCCCTGCACTGGCTCGATGATGATCGCCGCGACGCGCGCCGGATCCACGTCGGCCTTGAACAGATGGTCGATGGCGGCGAATGAATCTTCGGCGCTGACCCCGTGATACGCCATGGGGTAGGGCACATGGAACACTTCGGGCAGCATGGGCCCGAAGCCCGCCTTGTAGGGCTGCACTTTCCCGGTAAGCGCGATGCAGCCGAGCGTGCGGCCATGAAAGCCACCGCTGAACGCGATGACCGCCGAGCGCTTCGTGGCGTAGCGCGCGATCTTGATGGCGTTCTCGACGGCCTCGGCACCCGTCGAGAGAAAGATCGTCTTTTTCGGCGTCGGTCCCGGCGCGAGCTTGTTCAGGGCCTCGGCCAGCGCGATGTAGCTTTCGTAGGGCGTGACCTGGAAGCAGCCGTGCGTGATCTTCTCGAGCTGCGCGGCCATCGCGGCCTTCACATGCGGATGCACATGCCCGGTGTTGACCACGGCAATGCCACTGGCGAAGTCCACGTAGCGGCGGCCCTCGACGTCCCAGAGCTCGGCGTTCTGCGCGCGCTCGGCATACACCGCGAGTGAATTGCCGACGCCACGCGGAATGGCGGCGATTCGCCGCTTGTGAAGGTCAGCGTTCTTCGACATGCGAGGCCTCGGACTTACGCCAAATTGTGGCGCGATAACGGGAGTGACCGAATTCTACGCCCGGTGGCCACGTAAATTGCATTACAGACGGCCGGAGCCACCAGTGCAGTGGCCGGCTCGCCGATCCCACCGGGTGCCTCGGTGCTGTCGATCACGTAGGGATCGATGCGCGGCGTATCGTTCATGCGTGCGACGCGATAACTGTCGAAATTGGTCTGCTGCACGCGCCCATTCTGGATATTGATCTCGCCCCACATCAGCGCCGAAAGCCCGAACACGATCGAGCTTTCAATCTGCGCCACCACCGTATCGGGGTTCACCTGCTGACCGCAGTCCGCGACGCAGAAGATGCGATGCACTTTGACCTTGCCGTCTTTGATCGAGATGTCAGCCACCTGCGCCATGTAGGTGCCGTAACCCTCCATGACCGCGAGTCCGTGGTAGTGCCCCTTGAGCGGAGCGTTGAAATGGGACTCCTTGAACGCCAGGTCCAGCACCCGGAGGAAGCGGGGCTGCTTCTGCAGCAGCGCCTTGCGGAACTCGTAACTGCCCTTCTTGGCCGCCACCGCCAGCTCGTCCATGAAGCTCTCGGCCACGTAACAGTTCAGTGCATGGCTCACCGAGCGCCAGTAGCCGACATCGATTCCGATTTCCTGCTGCTGAAAATCCACGTGCACGTTGGGCACGTCGTACGGGTAGTTAGTGGCCGCTTCGACCGCGAACGGGTCGACCATCTTCTCGGTGACCGAGGGGAACATGCGCGCCGTGATCGACGGCCCGGTGAGGTGCAGTTTCCACGCGACGAGATTGCCCTTGGCGTCGAAGGCACCGGTCGCCTGGTCGAACGCGGGCGGACGATACGCGTCGTGCGTCATGTCGTCTTCGCGCGTCCAGATGAGCTTCACCGGTTTCTTGACGGCCTTGGATGCCTCGACCGCAGCGGGAATGAAGTCCACCTCCAGTCGCCGCCCGAAGCCGCCGCCCAGGAACGTGGTGTGCACTTTCACCTGCTTGGGATCGAGCCCAGCGGCCTTGGCCGCCGCAGCCTGCGCGATCTGCGGAACCTGCGTCGGCACATGGATGTCGGCGCCGTCCGCGCGCACGTCCGCTGTGCAGTTCTGCGGCTCGAGCGTGGCGTGTGCGAGCAGCGGCAACTCGTAGTCGGCACGAACCACACGTGACGCGCTCTTGATGGCCGCAGCAACGTCGCCGTCGTTACGCGCCACCCGGCCACTGCCTTGCGCGCCCTTGCGCAGCGTCTGGGCGATCTTCGCGTCGTTGAGCGCAGCGTTGGGGCCGGCGTCCCAGTCGATCTGCAGCTGGTCGCGCGCCTTGCGCGCACGCCACCAGGAATCGGCAACCACGACGACGCCGGAAGACGTGAGCACCGTGGCGATGAACCCTGGCATGGCGCGCGCTTTCTCGTCGTCGAAGGTCTTCACCGAGCCTCCGAGTGCCGGCGGCTGGGCGAGCGCTGCGTACACCATGTTCGGAAGCTTCACGTCGATGCCGTAGATCGCGCTGCCGTCCACCTTGGCCGGCGTGTCCTTGCGCCTTTGCGCCTTGCCGATGAGCGTGAACTGCGATGCGGGTTTGAGTGGCACGTCTTTCGGGATGGGCAATTTGGCGGCGGCCTCGACCACTTCGCCAAACTTCAGCTTCTTGAGCTGCGGCGAGACGATCACACCGTCGACCACCTTGCAGCTGCGCGCGTTGATGCCCCATTCCTCCGCCGCGGCGGTTACGAGCAGATGGCGCGCGGTGGCGCCGGCCTTGCGCAGTTTCTCCCAGGCGTCACGCACGCTGGTGCTGCCGCCGGTGATCTGCCCGCCGATCATGTTGTTGATGTATTGGTCGCCGGGCGGCGCGAACTCCACCTTGATGCGTTCGAGCCCGACACCGAGCTCTTCAGCCACCAGCATGGGCAGCGAGGTATAGACCCCCTGGCCCATCTCGGCGCGATCACAGAAGAAGGTGATGGTGTCATCGCTGCCGATGCGCAGCCACGCATTGGGTTCCAGGGTCGAGCTCTTGCCGCTCGAGTTGCGTGACTGTTTGCAGCCAGGAAGGGCTATCGCGATCACCAAGCCGCCCAGCACGTGGCGGCGCGTCAACATCAGGTTCGCGGACATGGCGGTTTCCTCCCCCCGAAACTCAATTGTCGTTTTCGAACTGTTGTTCTTCTGACCTAGGCGCGCTTGATCTCCGCGGCGCGACGAATGGCCGCACGGATGCGCTGATAGGTGCCGCAACGGCAGATATTGCCGGCCATGGCGGCGTCGATGTCGGCATCGGTGGGTCGCGGCTTGCTCGCGATCAGCGCCGAGGCGGACATGATCTGGCCGGATTGACAGTAGCCGCATTGCGGCACGTCGTGTTCGATCCACGCCTGCTGCACCGGATGGCTACGGTCTTTCGACAGCCCCTCGATGGTGGTCACGGGCTTCTCGCCCACGGCGCTCACGGGCACCTGGCAGGAGCGTACTGGCTCGCCATCGAGATGCACGGTGCAGGCCCCACATAACGCCATGCCGCAACCGAACTTGGTGCCGGTCAGGCCGAGCGTGTCGCGCAGCACCCAGAGGAGGGGTGTCTCCGGATCGACATCTACTTCAACGGCATTTCCATTCACATTGAGCTTGGTCACGAGCCACTCCCCCGATGCCTGACGACAGCGCAGGACTATATGCCCGCCAGCGAATTTGTAGGAGGGGGACGCGCGTTCAGCCTGGGTTATGATTGCGCCCCCTAAACTGTCCCCAGCCCCTTGAAGGAATTGAGTTTGTCCGAGATCCCGTCGAAGCCGCCCATCGTCACGGAAGTCGTAATTATTGGCGCCGGTCCTTGTGGGCTGTTCCAGGTCTTCGAACTCGGGCTGTTGGGCATGGGCTGCCACCTCATCGATTCGCTGGGTACGCCAGGCGGTCAGTGCACGGAGCTGTACCCCGACAAACCCATCTATGACATTCCGGCGTTACCCATCTGCGGCGCTCAGGAGCTCGTCGATCGACTGATGCAACAGATCGCGCCGTTCAACGCGCCGCTGCATCTCGGCCAGGAAGTCACCGCGCTGCGGAAGCGCGAGGACGGCCGCTTCGACGTCGAAACCATCCTGGGCACGCGTTTCGACGCGGGCGCGGTGGTCATCGCGGGTGGCGTCGGCTCGTTCCAGCCGCGGCGCATCGGTGTTCCTGGCGCGGATGTGTTCGAAGGCAAATCCATCCACTACCGCGTGCGCGATGCTGCGAGTTATCACGGCAAGAAGCTCGCGATCTTCGGCGGCGGCGATTCGGCGCTCGACTGGGTGATCGACTTTGCCGGCAAAGCGGCGGCCGTGACCCACATCCATCGCCGCGCAGAATTCCGCGGTGCGCCCGCATCGGTGGCGAAAATGCGCTCGCTGGTGGACGCGGGCGCGGTGCGCTACATCGAAGGGCTGGCGGACTCGCTGATTTTAGCCGGCGATTCATTCGCCGGGATCAACGTGAAGGGCACGGACGGCGCGATGCATGCCGTGGACGCCGATCACGTGTTCGCGTTCTTCGGGTTGCACCCGAAGCTGGGGCCCATCGCCGAGTGGGGCATGGAGCTCGAGAAGAAGGCGCTCAAGGTCGACACCGAAAAATTCCAGACCAGCGTCCCCGGGATCTTTGCCGTGGGAGACATCAACACCTACCCGGGTAAGAAGAAACTGATTCTGTCCGGATTCCACGAAGCGGCGCTCGCGGCTTTCGCGATCCAACACTACCTTTATCCCGCCAAGAAACAGTTCCTGCAATACACGACCACCAGCCCGGTCATGCAGAAGCGCCTCGGCGTACCGCACTAACTTCCAAAGGAGTTTCAAATGAAGACGATTCGCATCATTGCCTGTCTGTCACTGGCTTTTGCCGCGAGCAGCGCGTTCGCCGCCGACAAGGTTTGCAAGGTGGATATTTCCGGAACGGACCAGATGCAATTCGACAAGAAGGAAATCGCCGTGGCCGCCGACTGCACCGAAGTCGAAGTCACGCTCAAGCACGCCGGCAAACTGCCCGCGCAGGCCATGGGCCACAACTGGGTGCTCGCGAAGACATCAGATCTCGCGGGAATCGCCAGCGATGGCATGGGTGCCGGTCTGCCCAACGACTACATCAAGAAAGGTGACGCGCGGGTATTGGCGCACACCAAGGTGGTGGGCGGTGGCCAGACGGCCACAGTGAAGTTTGCGACGTCAGCTCTCAAGAAGGGTGAGGCGTACAGCTTCTTCTGCACCTTCCCGGGCCACTCGACCATGATGAAGGGCGCGTTCAAGTTCGGATGAGCCTCGCCGACGTCCAGAAGCAATTCGAGCTCGAACGACTTGAGGTGAACCTGTTTCGCGGTGAGAGCCGCGATACAGGCAGCCCGCAGGTGTTCGGCGGCCAGGTGCTCGGCCAGGCGTTGATGGCCGCGTATTCCACCATCGACGACGGACGCGTTGTGCATTCGATGCACGCGTACTTCCTGCGGCGCGGAGATTTCACCAAGCCCATCGTGTACACGGTCGATCGCAGCCGTGACGGTGGCAGCTTCTCGGCGCGACGCGTGGTGGCGATCCAGGACGGCGAGCAGATATTCATCTGTTCGGGTTCCTTCCAGGCGCCGGAGAAGGGGCTCGAATACCAGGCCACCGCGCCGAAGGTGCCGCCGCCCGAAGAACTCGCGCCCATGACCAAGCCGTCACAGGCGGAAATGGACCAGCTGCCGGAAAAGCTGCAGCGCTGGCTCAGGATCGAGCGGCCGTTCGAATTCCGCCCGGTGCAAAACTACAACCCGCTCGCTCCAGTGGCCAGCGAGCCGGTGCGCCAGATCTGGATGCGCGCGATCGGCAAACTACCCGACGACGCGACGCTGCATCAGTGCATGCTGGCGTACATCTCCGACTACTGGCTGCTCGACACCGCGACCATGCCGCATGGCTCGTCGTTCCTGCGCGGCAACATGGTGATGGCGAGCATCGATCACGCCATCTGGTTTCACCGACCGGCGCGCGTCGACGACTGGTTGCTGTACAGCCTCGACAGCCCCAGCACCTCGGGCGCGCGCGGATTCGCGCGCGGCAGCTTCTATTCTCGTGACGGTGTGCTGGTGGCCAGTACCGCGCAAGAGGGCCTCATACGCCTCGTGCAGCCGCAGTCCTGATCGGCGCCCTGGCGCTCTCTGGAGTGGCGCTGACCGCCGTGCCGACCGTGGCGGACTCCGACCAACGCGACGCGCTGGCGCAGCTCTGGACCGGCATTTACGACATCTCCGAAGAGCTGGTGGCCGGCTCGGAGGAGGATTCACCGCTCGCCGCGGTCACCGAGCGTGTGCAGATCAACGTACGGCGCGTTACGTTGCCCTGGCTCGGGACCCATGTGCTCTATGTCGAGGAATATCCCTTCGATGAACCCTTCGAGTTGCGACGCCGTGTGCTGTTGTCCATCGAGCCCGGGCGCGCCGCCGACGGCTCACTGCGCGTTCGGCAGTTCACGCGCAAGACTTCGGACAATCCCGCGGCATTGACGCCGGACGACATCGAGTCGGTGGCAGGCTGCGACCTCTTTCTCAAACGTGAAGGGGCGCAGTTCCGCGGCGGAACCCACGGACGGAAGTGCCTCGACACGGGGGGCGCGGAACGACGCTGGCTCGACTATCGCGTCGTGATCGGCGACGGCTTGTTCTGGTATCGAAAACGCCGCCTGACGTTGCCCGGTGATGAACTCGCCGAGGAGATCGCCGGTTTCCCACATCTGGACCTCGACGAAGCGAGGCTGTTTTCCTGCGGCATCTCCTGGACGGCGTCCAGGGAAAAGTCGCCGCGCAAGCTCATCGACAATGTCGACCTGCACGATCGCGGCGGGCGCGCGCGATTCCACACGCCCGACGGCCGCGAATTGCAGCTCGAACTGCACGGCCGCGACTGGCCGCTATCGGAAGGGCGCGAATCGCTGGTGCTCACCTTGAGCGATGGAAAGGCGGACAGTGATCCGATCGCCTCGAGCTGGACCTCGCTGGGTGCGGCCCGCGTCGGCATCGACATCGGCTGGCTCAAGATCGACTGCGCGCCGGTCGTGTCAGAGACCGGTGAACAAAGATCCTAGGCGATCAGCCCTCCCAGCCAACGCACGAGGAGATAGATCATCCATAGGCCGAGCGCGCTCAGCGTGCCGAACACGATGATCGTAGCCAGCGCAATGAGCAGCATCCCGCGACGGCTTCGACGCGCAGCCTTATGCGGTGTGGCGAGGTAAGCGTCCAGCAGCGCCAGATTGCGCGTCTGCGCCTTGAAGGCGAAATCGAACAGGTCTCCCGCGATCGGCACCATGCCGATGAGCGCATCGAGCGCGATATTGCTGAGCATGTGCAACCGAACGGCCGTTGGCGCATTCAATTGTCGTGCGACCTGCATCGCGTACACCGCCACGAGCGCGCCGGCGATGTCACCGAGACCCGGCACGAGTCCGAACAGGGCATCGAGGCCGAATCGCCATTTCGTGCCGGGAATGCCGAACGCCTGGTCAAAGAGTTGCGCGATCGCGCGCAGATGATTGAGCGAGCGTCGGCCGCGTTCGTCGCCACCATGCTGCCCCCCGCGATCGGCGTTTGCGTCCACTATTCTTTGGCGCCGAGCAGAGTCGAAATTTCCGTTTCCAGCGCGGGATTGAAGCGCTGCGGATCTTCCATCATGAGGAAATGTCCGTCGCCGGCGAGCGTGACGGCGCGAAACTTCGGCAGCACTTTGCGGATGCGCGCTTCGTTCAACGGCTCGCCGAGATCGGAATTGATCGAGACGATGGGCACCGAAATGTCCTTGAGCGGCTGGGTGAAATCGTATTCCAGCACCGCGCGCAATGAAGCCACGCCGACGCGCGGCGGAGAGAGCGACATGTCGTAGGCGATCTTCTGCGCGAGCTGCGGATGGGCGCCTTTGACGAAGAGATGCTCGGTGACGAGCGTGCGGGTCTGCCCGATGAAGTCCGCTTCGAAAGGCTTGATCAGCGCGTCGACCTGGGCCTTGCCCGGCGCCGGGGCGCCGATCGACTTGAAGGTGTCGACACCGATGATGCCGATGACGCGGCCCTTGAGCGCGCGCGCGGCTTCGATCGCCACCGGGCCTCCCATGGAGTGGCCCACCAGGATGATCTGCTTGTTAGGCACGGTGGACAGCGCGGCGGCTACGTCCCCGCCAAAGCGGGCGATGGTCCAGTCGCTGCGATTGCCGTCGGTACCGCCATGGCCGGCGAGATCCACCATGACCAGCGTGTATTTGCGGCTGAACGGAGCCACCTGTTCACGCCAGTAGTTCGAATCGCCGGACCATCCGTGGATAAACACCAACGCAGGTTCGCCACTGCCGTACACGCGGTACTGCACGTGTACGCCGTCCGGCGCGATCGCGATGCGCGCCGCGCCTTCCGCGGGTTCGCTCTTCTCGCTGGCCGCGGGTGGGCTCGGGGCGGGTGGAGGAGGTTCCTGCTTGCTGCAGGCAATGAGGCCGAAAGTGGCGATGAGTCCGACGAGAGTGTTGCGCATGCGGCAATTTAAGCGAAGGACGCGACGTAGTCACCGATGGCGAGCGCGGAAGTGAGGCCGGGGCTCTCGATGCCGAGCAGGTTCACGAGGCCGGCGAGTCCGTGATCGGCCGCCGTTTCGATGCGATAGTCCGGCTGCGGTTCTCCGGGGCCGTGCAGCTTTGGACGGATGCCAGTGTAGTCGGGCATCAACGCGCCGTCGGCCAGGGCGGGCCAGTAGTGGCGAATCGCGGCATAGAACGACGGCGCGCGTGCGGCGTTCACCGAGTAGTCGATGCGGTCTATCCACTCGACGTCGGGGCCGAAACGCACGCGCTTGCCGAGATCGAGCGTGGCGTGAATCCCGAGGCCGGCTGCGTGTGGCACCGGATAGATGAGATGCCGGAACGGCGAACGCGCCGCCACCGTGAAATAGTTGCCACGTGCCAGGTGCATGGTGGGAATGCGGTCCTGCGGATACCCGTCGATGTGGCCGAGCAGGGCGACGGCGTTCAGGCCCGCGCTGTTGACGACGAAACGGGCCTCGATTTCCGTCGCGCTGTTACCTGCCGTTTTCACGATGAAACCGTCGCCTTTGCGCACGAGGCTGTCGACTCGGCAATCGCACACCAGGGTGCCGCCGGCATTCTCCATGTCGCCTTGCAAGGCCAGCATGTAAGGATGCTGGTCGACGATGCCGCTGCTCAGGCAGAGCAGCGCCGCGGTGCAGTGAACTTCAGGCTCGAGCTCGCGCACTTGCCTGGCCGAGATCATGCGCACGCCTTCGACGCCGTTGGTGTGTGCGCGCTCGAGGAGGTTCAGCAGTACCCGCTCTTCGTCATCGCCGGAGGCGACCACGAGTTTGCCGCAATTGTGGTGTTCGACCCCTCGCGCCTCGCAGTAGGCGTACAAGGCGCGGTTGCCTGCGACGCAGAAGCGCGCCTTCAGGCTGCCCGGCGCGTAGTAGAGGCCGGCGTGAATCACGCCGCTGTTCCTCGCTGACGTCATCGTGCCCGGGTGGGTTTCCGCCTCGAGCAACAACACTTCGTGGCCCGCGAGTGCGAGGGCGCGCGCCACGGCGAGGCCGACGACACCCGCGCCGACAACCACGCATTCGATTCTGTCTGCCATATACTCAATTTAACATGCAAACACCGAATTTCCGCCGCGTCCTCACGGGCCTCGTTCTCGCTTCCATGTTGTTTGGTTGCACGGGCTCGACAGATGCCCAGTACGCCTCCCTGAAGGACGTTCCGCTGGCGCCTGCCAGGCTGCATGCCGTGACTCTGGTCACTGACGATGCGACGCTCTCGCAGCTCCTCACGAAGAAGGGCTACACCGCGATGACGTTCGCTTCTAACTATCCGGCTTCGGATCGCGTCGAGGCGTCGTTGTGGAGCGTTCCCGAGCCGGTCGTGGCGAGGGCCGCGCACCTCAAGGGTCCCACGGCGGATACGCCGGATTTACGCGTGCTGGTCATGGAGCTCGCGGCGAAAGGCCGCGAAGCCGATGCCGCCACCAACCGCGCGTTCTTCAGGAATGTGCTGGGCAGCGACGTGCCGGGACTGCCGCAGGGCATCGAGGCAACGGACGGGGTGCGCGTGCAGGTATGGACCTACCTGATCCCGAATGTGGTCGAGGCCAACAAGCGGCTGCGCGCCAACGATATCCCGGTGGTATTCGACCCGGTTTCCATCACCACCGCGTACCTCGGCGATCACAAGACCATGGCGATCCGCGCGCCGGACGGCACGATCGTCGAGCTGGTGGAGACGGCGGCGCAGTAGCGGCGCCTGCCTGCGCTCACGGGCGCAGGACCTTTCCCGGGTTCATGATGTTGTTAGGGTCGAGCGCCCGCTTGATGCGCTTCATGAGATCGAGCTCCACCGGATTGGCATAGCGCTCGAGCTCGAAGACTTTCAACTGGCCGATGCCGTGCTCGGCGGAAAAGCTGCCGCCGAACTCCTTCACGAAGTCGTGGATGGCGCGCTTCACTTTCTGCTCCACCGCCTGCAACTGCGCGACCTGGGCGCCCGGGCGCTGATTGATGTTGAAGTGCAGATTGCCGTCGCCGAGATGGCCATAGGAGACCAGCACGCCTTGCGGAATGTGTTGAGCCACCCAGCCGCCGGCAACTTCGATGAAGCGCGGCACCTGCGACACGGGCACCGAGATGTCGTGCTTGAGGCTGTAGCCGTCCTTGCGCTGCGCTTCGGGGATGGATTCGCGCAGCCGCCAGAAGGCATCGCGCTCGCGGTCGGCCTGTGCGACTGCGGCGTCGGAGACCCAGCCCTTTGAAAGCGCCTGCTCGAGCGCGGCCTGCAGCATCGCGTCGAGGGGCTCCTGGGCGCGCGAGGAAGACAATTCGCACAGCACATACCACTGCGAGGTCGCGGAGAGCGGATCGACGACACCCGGGATGTGACGCGTGGTGAGATCGATGCCGATGCGCGGGATCAATTCGAACGACGTCACACAGTCGCCGCTCGCCGCGCGCAGCGAGCCCAGCAACGACACCGCGGCATCCGGGTCGCGCACGGCGATGAACGCGGTGGCGCGGGATTTCAACGACGGATAAAGCTTGATGCAGGCGGCCGTGATTACGCCGAGCGTGCCTTCGGCGCCGAGGAACAACGACTTGATGTCGTAGCCGGTGTTGTCTTTGCGCAGACCCGTGAGCGTGTCCATGACCCGGCCGTCGGCGAGTACCACTTCGAGGCCCAGCACCAGTTCGCGTGCCATGCCGTAGTGGATGACATTGAGTCCGCCGGCGTTGGTGGAGAGATTGCCGCCGAGCATGCAGCTGCCCTCGCTGCCGAGACTCAAGGGTAGATAGCGATCGGCTTCTGCGGCGGCAGCCTGCAACCTGGCAAGCACGCAACCGGCCTCCGCAGTCATGGTGTGATTGGCCGCGTCGATGCTGCGTACGCGATTCAGGCGCGCCAGCGACAGGAGCACCTGGCTGCTCGAGGCGTCCGGGGTTGCGCCGCCGCAGTAGCTGGTATTGCCGCCCTGGGGTACGACGCCGATGCGATGCTCGTTGCAGAAGGCCAGTACGCGCGATACGGCAGCGGTGTCCGCCGGCGCGACCACGGCGAGCGCGTGGCCGCGATACAGCGCACGGTGATCGCGCAGCATGGGCGCGATGCGCTCGGGATCGGTGAGCATCGCGGCATCGTCGACCAGCGTACGCAGCTGGTGCAGTGGATTGGCGTGGTCGTTCACCGGCGCATGATAGCGCGCGGCTCAGCGAGTTATCTGTTCGCGGGGAGCTGCCGAATTCTTCGCGGGTGATGATCCCGGACCGAGAGCGGCACAGCCTTGAGATCCCAGATGATCCCCAGCCACGACATCGCTTTCAGCAGGTAGTAGGTGATGTCGATTTCCCACCAGTAGAAGCCCTGGCGCGTGGAGCTCGGATAGTGGTGGTGATTGTTGTGCCACCCCTCACCCAGGGTGATCAACGCCAGGAACCAGTTGTTCCGGCTCGAATCGCCCGTCTTGTAACGCTGCTTGCCGAACACATGCGAGAGGGAATTGATCGTATAGGTGCCGTGCGAGCACAGCACCGTGGAAATGAAGAATCCCCAGACGAGCATCTGCCAGCCGTTGGTCTTGAGGCCCGGGGCGAACTTCTCCAGGGCGACACCGAGGAAGAACACGGCGACGGCTAACAACACCGGCACGATGATGTCGAAGCGGTCGAGCCAGCGAAGCTCGGGGAAGTTCATGAGATCGCGCACGCGCTTCAGGTCCGGCGCGAAACCCTTCTTCGACAGGAACCAGCTCATGTGGGCTCGCACGAAGCCGTGCTGGATCGGAGAGTGGGCGTCTTCTTTCTTGTCCGAGTACTGGTGGTGATCGCGGTGATGCGCGGCCCACCAGATGGGACCGCGCTGCACGGCCGAGGAGCCGAGCACGCCGAACAGGAACTGCGCCACGCGCGAGGTCTTGAACGACTTGTGGGAGAAATAGCGGTGATAGAACCCGGTGATGGCGAACATCCGCAGGAAGTAGAGCGCCAAACAGACCATGATGGCGATGGGGCTCACACCCACCACGAAGGCAAACAGGCAGGCCGCGTGCATCAGGATGAAAGGCAGCGTGCGCAGCCAGTCGATGCGGTCGGCGGCGGGATGATCGGTCTCGATGCTCGTACTGCGAGCCGTATCGAACCAATGCAGCACTGCCGTGCCCAGTCGGACCAGCGGATTTCGAGAGGTGTGCGTTTGTGCGTTCATTCAGAAATATGTTTGCAGAAAGGTGATGGGCCGAATGTTGGCGCATTCGGCCCATTTTGAGACGGGAATTACGTCGCGATTAGCTGAGCTGACTTGTCGCAGCGCCTCTCTCGAGGGCGACGATGCGCTCATCGAGTGGCGGGTGGCTCATGAACAGCTTCTGGATCCCTTGCGGGATTCCGCCATTGATGCCGAAGGCCGCAAACTGCTGGGGAAGCGGCTTAGGGGAATGCGCACGCTTGAGCGCTTCGAGCGCGCCGATCATCGAGCGCGTGCCGGCGAGATAAGCGCCGCCTGCATCCGCGCGGAATTCACGCTGCCGCGAAAACCACGCGACGATCATGCTGGCAAACAGGCCGAGCACCAGTTGTGAGGCCATGACAGTGGCGAAATAGCCGATGCCGGGGCCGCTGCTCTCGCTGTTTCCGCGCGTGGCGCCGTCGACCAGGCTGCCGATGACGCGTGCGAGGAAGACCACGAAAGTGTTCACCACGCCGGTGATGAGCGTGAGCGTCACCATGTCGCCATTGGCGACGTGCGCGATCTCGTGTCCGACCACGGCCTCGACTTCGTCACGGCGCATCGAACGCAACAGACCAGTACTGACGGCAACGAGGGCGGCATTCTTGCGCGCGCCGGTGGCAAACGCGTTGGGCGTCGGTGAATCGAAAATGCCCACTTCGGGCATGGCGATGTGGGCGGTCTCGGCGAAACGGCGAACCGTTTCGAGCAGCCAGCGTTCGGTTTCGTTGGCGGGCTGCGCAATGACCTGCACGCCCATGGACATCTTGGCCATCGTCTTGGACATCGCGAGCGAAATGAAGGCGCCGCCGAAGCCAATGACCGCCGCGAAAATCAGCAGGTTGACGTAGTTGCCCATGCGGGCATCGAGATAGGAATCGAGCCCCAGCAGATTGATGACCAGGGTCAGGAGCAGGATGACGGCGAGGTTGGTCGCGAGGAACAGGAAAATGCGTTTCATGGGGGCCTATTCACTATCGGGTGCGTGCAATCTGGCGACGGCGGCGCGGAATTCAATGCCTCTGGGCTTGTATCTAAATCAGGAGCTTAGGATGAAATCCACCACCGCCGAAAGATCAGCCAGCGGCAGTTTCAAGCCCGCATACCCGACCAGCTCTACACCGTCGGGCATAGCCACAGCGGCGATGCCCGGGTCGGCCAGAACGAGCGGCGTACCTTGCCCACGAAAGACTTCGACACGCCGCAGCCATTCGAGTTTCTTGAATCCTTCGACCAGCACGACGTCGACCGGGCGCAAGTGGCCCAGGAGAGTTTGCAGGCTGGCGGGATCGGTCGAAGCGGCGATGCGCGCCCACCCGCTGTCAGATGCCACGATGACTTCGGAAGCGCCGGCCAGGCGGTGCCGATGGCTGTCTTTGCCCGGCACGTCGAGCTCGATGTCGTGGTGATGCGTGTGCTTGATGGTCGAGACGCTCAAATTCCGCGCTTGCAACGCGGGGATCAGCTTCTCGATCAGCGTGGTCTTGCCGCTGCCCTTCCGTCCTACGATCGCGACGACGCGCATCAGTGCGTTTTCAAGACAGGCTCGCGCCGAGCAGCTTGCCCACCGCCCAGGCCGCGACGCCAGCGCCGCCGCCTATCAACACCATGCGCAGGCCGCCGCGGAAACCGCCTCGGCCGGTGAACAGGCTCAGGGCGATGCCGACAGCGAACAGCGCGAGCGCGGTAACGCCGGCGGAGGTGTAAATCGCCGTGCGGCCATTGGCGCCTACGAAGAACGGAATCAGCGGAATACAGGCGCCGATTGCGAATGCGACGAACGAAGATGAGGCCGCCGCGCTCGGTGAGCCGAGATCGTCTGGGTTGAGTCCCAGTTCTTCGCGCGCCAGCACGTCGAGTGCATGCTCGGGTCGCGACAGCAATGTCGCGCTGATGCGGCGCGCCTCTTCCATGTCGATGCCGCGCGCGTTGTAGATGAGCGCCAGCTCCTCGGCCTCGGCTTCCGGGTATTCGGCGAGTTCCTTGCGCTCGAGGTCCATCTGGTACTCGTAGAACTCGCGCTGTGAGCGCACCGACACATATTCACCCGCCGCCATGGAGAGCGCACCGGCGATCATTCCAGCGGTGCCGGCAATCTGTACTGAATGCAGATCGGAACCCGCGGCGGCCACACCCATGACGAGCGACGCATTGGAGACGAGGCCATCGCTCGCACCGAAAACCGCGGCGCGAAGCTTGCCGCCGGCCGAGGAATGCCGTTTGCCGACTTCCGTCACCGTGGTCGGTATTGCGTGTGATGTCGGCGGCGGCGATGTCGTATACACGGACAACCCGCGCAGCTTCATGGCCGCCAGCACGCCGCGGAGACGGCGCGGTCCCAGGCGCCGCACGAGTTGGGCCACGATGCGCGCGCGCAGGGCGGGAGCGAAAACCGGTTTGAGTTCAGGACGCGTGGCGAGCCAGCAAGCGGCCTGATCTTCCGCCGCGGCCTGAAGCTTGATGAACAACGCACGCCTGGCAGGATCGGGCTCGACCGCCGCGACCTCGCCGTAAAGCCAGGCGGACTCTTTCTCGTGGTACCAGCTGTCGGCGGCGCCGGTGCCCATACCTAGTTAGTAACTTTCTTCTTCTTCGTCGTCGAGATCGTCGTCGTCGTCGTCATCATCATCGTCATCATCGTCCTCGTCTTCATCGTCGTCGAAATCGTCGTCCTCATCGTCATCGTCTTCTGCGGCGGAATCGGACCAGCCTTCGGGCACGTCGGTGAGCTCGAGATCCAGCTCGTGCCAGGTGTCGAGATCGAGTTCCTCGATTTCGCCATCCTCGTACTCGATTTCGACGAGCTCATCGTCTTCGTCGACGGACAGGACACGGAAGGTTTCTTCCTCGTCCTTGTTCTCGTACCACTTGCCGGGGGTCGGTGCGTATTCTCTGCTCACAAGACTTCGCCTCAGTTGGAGGGGCGAGAGTTTAGGGTCTGCCTGCGAATGCGGCAACGGGATGTATTGCGTAAGATCGGTCCCGCTCATGAATACCTCTTCTCCTCTAACTGGTGCACGCCGAATCGTCGTCAAGGTCGGCTCGGCGCTGCTGGTGGATCAGGCCACGGGACAGGTCAATCGGCCATGGCTCGAATCCCTGGTCGAGGACCTGCTCCGTCTGCGTGCACGCAAGCAGGAGGTAGTGCTGGTGTCCTCGGGCGCCATTGCACTCGGCCGGCGCGAACTCAGGCTTGCCAAAGGCCCGCTCAAACTCGAAGAAAGCCAGGCCGCAGCTGCCGTGGGGCAGATTGCGCTCGCACACATCTATAAGGAGTTGTTCGCGCGCTCCGGCGTCACCGTCGCCCAGATTCTGTTAACGCTTGAAGACAGCGAGCGCCGCCGCCGCTACCTCAATGCGCGTGCGACGCTCACCGAACTCATCGAACTCGGTGCACTGCCGGTGATCAATGAAAACGACACCGTGGCCACCACCGAGATCCGCTACGGCGACAACGATCGGCTGGCGGCGAGAGTGGCGCAGATGACCAGTTCGGACTGCCTGCTGTTGCTGTCGGACGTGTCGGGCCTGTACACCGCCGATCCCAACCTCGATTCGACGGCGCGGCTCATCCCCGAGATCCGCGACATCACGCCCGAGATCGAAGCCATGGGCGGAGGTTCAGCATCGGCCGTGGGGACAGGTGGCATGGCCACCAAGATCGCAGCGGCGAAGATCGCGACCGCCGCCGGATGCGCCATGGCGATCGCCGCCGGTGCGCCATTACACCCGGTGCGGCGCCTGGAAGAGGGTGCCGAGTGCAGCTGGTTCCTGCCGGGTTCGAATCCGGAGAATGCACGCAAACAATGGATCGCCGGATCGCTGCGGCCCAGTGGCGCCATCACCATCGACGCTGGCGCCTTGCAGGCCTTGCGTTCCGGCAAGAGCCTGCTGCCCGCCGGGGTCACCGGTGTCAGCGGCCGCTTCGCGCGCGGCGACACCGTGAGCGTGCTCGATCGCGATGGCGCCGAAATCGCGCGCGGTATGATCGCCTACAACGACCGGGACGCCGCGCGCCTGATCGGCAAGCGCAGCGTGGACATCGAGGCATTGCTCGGATTCCGCGGCCGCGACGAGATGATCCACCGCGACGACCTGGTGCTGCTGCGCCCCGACCTCGCGACGGCCTGAGTGAACATGAACGCTGCTGCCAACGAAGCTTCTGGACTGGATATCGCTGCTCTCATGGACCGGCTGGGCCGCGACGCGGCGGCGGCTGCCTCCGTGCTGGCACTGGCGAGCACGGCCACCAAGAATGCGGCGCTCGCGAAGATCGCCGTGTCGCTGCGGGTGCGCGCCCCGGAGTTGTTAGCGGCCAACGCGAAGGATCTGGAGGCGGCGCGCGCCAAGGGACTGTCTGGCGCCATGCTCGATCGCCTCGCGCTCGATGCTGCCCGAATCGAGAGCATGGCACGGGGTGTCGAGGAAATAGCCGCGCTGGCCGATCCCATCGGCGCCACCGTCGCGCAGTGGACGCGTCCCAACGGTCTCGACATCGCACGGGTAAGGGTGCCGCTCGGCGTCATCGGCATCATCTACGAGAGCCGGCCGAACGTGACCTGCGATGCCGGTAGTTTGTGCCTGAAGTCCGGGAACGCGGCGATCCTTCGCGGCGGCTCCGAGAGTGTGCATTCCAGTCGCGCCATCCACGCCTGCCTCGTCGATGGGCTGATCGCTGCCGGCTTGCCGGCCGCCAGCATCCAGCTCGTGCCGACTACCGATCGCGCGGCCGTGGGTTACCTGCTGTCATCAATGACGGATTACATCGACGTGGTCGTTCCACGCGGCGGCAAGAGTCTCGTGGCGCGCGTGCAGCAGGAAGCGCGTGTGCCGGTCATCGGACATCTCGAAGGCGTTTGTCATGTGTTCGTGGACCGGGATTCCGACCTCGCCATGGCGCGCGCCATCGTCAAGAACGCCAAGCTGCGGCGCACCGGCGTCTGCGGCTCCGCCGAGACGGTGCTGGTCGACGCCGCCTGTGCTGCTACGCACCTCGCGCCCGTGATCATGGATCTGCTGGATGCAGGTTGCGAAGTGCGCGGCGATGCCATCGTGCAGAAGGTGGATGCGCGAGTGAAGGCTGCCACCGAGCAGGATTGGTACACCGAGTATCTCGACGCCATCATCGCCGCGCGCGTGGTCGACGGCGTGGACGCGGCCATCGAGCACATCGGCAAATACGGTTCGGCGCACACCGACAGCATCGTCACCGCAAATGCCGGCACCGCGCAGCGATTCCTCGAGCGCGTGGACAGCGCCATCGTGTTGCACAACGCTTCCACGCAATTTGCCGACGGTGGAGAGTTCGGCATGGGCGCGGAGATCGGCATCTCCACCGATCGCTTCCATGCGCGTGGGCCGGTGGGAGTGGAGCAGCTGACAAGCTACAAATACGTGGTGCGAGGCACCGGGCAAGTAAGGCCATAGGACGGACGACGCCGCTTCGGCGGCGTTTAAAGGTGGCCGTCAGGCCTGGGAAGGGTCCGCATTTTCGCGATCTCAGCCAACGCCAGCCCATGCTCGAGGAAGTAGATCACCTTGATGTTCACCAGCGCCGCGAAGTAATCGCGCGCCACCTCGGGCTGCCCGCGCGCCCAGTAGGCCTCGCCGACGTAGAACAGAGCTTCGCAGAGCCTTTCATCGGTGCTGGTTTGGGGTTGTGTGTTGTCGCCGTCGTCGCCTTCCTTGATGGGAGTGACGAGTTCCTCTTCGGTGTATTCACCGCGCAGGTACTGCAACAACGGCTGTGGCCAACCCTCGCCGGGCGTGCGCGGCACATATTCGGGCTTCGCGACGCCAGCGCGCATCTGCGCCAGCCACAGCATGAGTTGCCCGTACCCTGCCTGCACGCGATCCGGATCGCTGGCGGCGACATAGCGGAAGCGAGCGACGGCGTCCGCCCAGTGCTCGCCGACGAAGTCGATATTGCCCGCGAGCCGATTGGAGTTCACGGAGCGCGGATCGATCTCGAGCGACGCGTTGATGGCCTCGCGTGCGCCTGAATAATTGCGCGCATCGAACAGCACACCGGCCAGCGCGGCGAGTATTTGCGCATCGCGCGGGCGACAGGCGTGGGCGCTGCGGTATGCCATGGCCGCGCCGGAAAAGTCACCCAGCCCGACACGCCCGGCTCCCACGTCCATGTGCAGATCCGCGAAACGCGTGGCTCCCAGGCTGCGCGCGCATTCGGCATCCTCTGGTACATGCGCCTGCTCGAGCGCGTGGTCGGCCTGGCGCAGTTCGGGCGCGCCGGGCGTTTCACGCAGGTCGAGCTTGCGGTCGCTCTGCAATTCGCGCGCAAGCTCGAGCAGGGGATGATCGGAGGAATCCGCCACCGCAGGCAGTTGGCCTGACAACCCGAGCAAGCACACCAGGGCGGGTAATACGCGCTTCAAGCGGAGGCTTTCAGGTTCTTGAGTCCGCCGCGCAACGAGCGGCATTCGGCAAATCCCTGCGAGCGCAACAGCCCGGCGGCCGCGGCGCTGCGTTTGCCGGTCGCGCAGATCAGCAGATAGCGCCCGGCGAGATCGAGCGTCGCGGCATCGGTCAGTAGTTTGGACATGGGCAGGTGCAGCGCGCCGGCCGGCAGCGGTTCGGCCTCGCGCTCGCGCGTATCGCGCACGTCCACGAAAACAAAGCCGGCGCTCGCCGCGTCGGCAAGCGAGCCGAACTGCACTTCGAGTTCCTCGGGTGCCAGCAACGGGGCGGAGCTGGCGGCACGCCGATGCGCCTCGCATTCCGGCTGGCGGCGCGCGCGCAGGCGCTGCGTACTCAAGGTGATGAGATCGAAGATCAGCATTTCGTCGGGTTTGAGTCCAGGCAATCCCAGCAACAGCTTGAGGGCTTCGAGCGCCTGCAGGCTGCCAAACACTCCGGGTACCGGGCCGAGCACGCCGGCTTCGGCGCAATTGCCGACGAGCCCGTCGCGCGCCTCCGGCCACACGCAGCGCAGGCAGGCGCTCGCATTGTCGCCGCGCACCAGCTGCAACTGCCCCTCGTACTGGTACACGCTCGCGAACATCACCGGTTTGCCGGTGCGCAGCGCGAGGTCGTTGAGCAGGAACTTGGTGGCGAAATTGTCGCTGCAGTCGAGGATGAGGTCGTGGCCGGCGCACAGGCGTTCAGCGTTGTGAGCGTCGAGGCGCAGGGCATGTGCTTCCACACGCACCTCGGGATTGAGCGCACGCACGCGCGTTGCCGCCAGCGAGGATTTTTCCTGGCCACACTCGCTCAATGCATACCAGGTCTGGCGATGGAGGTTGGACGGCTCGAGCCGGTCGGCGTCGATGATGCTCAAGCGGCCGACGCCGGCGCCCGCGAGGTACTGCAGCACCGGAACGCCGAGGCCTCCCGCGCCCACCACGAGCACTGAGGCGGAACGGAGTCGCGCCTGGCCCTCAGGCCCGACTTCACGCAACGCGATCTGGCGCGAGTAGTCAGGCGTGGGTACGTGCACATGGGGGTGATGCCCGTGCTCGTGTTCGTGCGTGTGTGCGCCGGGCATGGCGCATCGCTCGCAGTTCACCCAGCCCGAATCGCCGTTGACGTAGTGTTCCTTTTTCCAGATGGGCACGCGATGTTTGACTTCATCGATGATGAAGCGGCAGGCGCGAAACGCTTCGTCGCGGTGTGCGGCGCTCACTCCTACCCACACGGCGACGTCCCCCAAGCCCAGCGAGCCCACGCGGTGCACGCAGGCGGCGCGCGTGACGCCATATTTCACGCGCGCTTCTTCCACGATACGTGCGCCTTCCTTTTCCGCGAGCTCGGCGAACGCTTCGTATTCCAGGCGCGTCACCGCATGGCCTTCATTGTGGTTGCGCACCCAGCCTTCGAAGGACGCAAAGCCGCCGCAGCTCTCATCGCGCATCTCGCCGCTGAAGGGCGACGGTATCGAGCGCACTCGTGCTGAAGCGAAATGGACTCATCCGCCGGCCACCGGAGGAATGAACACCACGGCATCGCCGGCCTTCAAGGGCTGCGACCACTCACCGAATTCGGCATTGATGGCTACGCGCAGCATTTCCGGTGGCAGCGTGAACGGATATCGCGCGCGCAATTCGGTATACAACTCGCGAGCATCGCGGGCGGCGGTGGTCAGGGTTTCATCGCTGCGGCCCGCCTGCTCGCGCAACAGTGCGTAGTACTGCACGCGAATTGTTCTTCAAGCGTTCGGACATGGCTGAACTCCGACATCGCGCGTTCATACTCGTCCACGGTATTCACGTTGTCGAGCGCGCGCGGATTGGGCTGTTCGAGAAGCTGCGTGTGCGCGTTGATGAGGAATTTCCGTGGGCAGTTCCTGCCGGCGGCGATTTGCGCGGCAATCCCTTTTCGCGCGCTTGGCTCGTAGATCGCGCACAGCGGCTCGGGCAAGCCGTCGTGACTGGACCGGAAGGCGGTGGCGTCGAAGCCGGGGTCGCGTGCAAGGAGCAGAGTGTCGAGCGTTTGCGCGTCGAGGAAGGGCAGGTCGCAGGCGATCACCAGCCACGCGACATCGGCAGAACTGGCGAACGCAGCGCTGATGCCTGCGATGGGACCTTCGATGTCGCCGCGATCGACGATGCGGGGGTAGCGCGCGCGTGCGGGGTCGTCCTTTTGATCGTCGCGCACCGACACGTAAGCGCGCGCCACGCGTCCCTCCAGCAACTTCATCGCAGCGTCGAGTTGCGTCTCGCCAGCGCGAAATTCGATGGAGGCCTTGTCACGCTTCATGCGCGAGCTGCGGCCACCCGCGAGCACTAACCCATGGATACGTGGAACGTTCATGTCTTTTTCCTTGTTGCGCGCTGAAAGTCGCGCTTGCCGCCGGTTTTGCGAAGCAGGCGGGTGGACTCGATCACGATGTCATGCGACAGCGCCTTGCACATGTCGTAGATGGTGAGCGCGGCGGTGCTGGCGCCGACCAGCGCCTCCATCTCGACGCCGGTTTTGTGGTGCACGGCGACGCTGCAGACGACGCGGATGCGGCCGGCCTTTTCGCTGGCGATGTCGACGGTGCAGCGCTCTACGCTGAGCGGATGACAGAAGGGAATCAGCTCGTGCGTGCGCTTGGCCGCCATGACGCCGGCAACGATGGCGGTGTCGAACACCGGGCCCTTCTTCGTGCGATGACCGGTGCGCGCGAGTTCGCGGGCGACCGCCGGCGGTAGTTTGATGATGGCCTCGGCGGTTGCTTCGCGCAGCGTGGCGGTCTTGGCGCCGACATCGACCATGGTGGGGCGATTGGCGGCGTCGAGGTGGGTCAGTCTTGGCGATGAGCGGGGCACTGTGTAGTCAGGTCCTTTACTGAGTGGGGACAGGTTGAGGAAACCTGTCCCGCACAATACTAGTGGGGACAGGTTGATGAAACCTGTCCCGCACAATACTAGTGGGGACAGGTTGAGGAAACCTGTCCCGCACCAGATCAGCCACCGATGTAGTTCATCTCGACTTTGTGCAGCCCGGCAGCGTCACGCATCGATGCGCGCAGCTCGCTGTAGCGGTCGCGGCGGCCGCTCCACACGCCGCGGATGAGCTCGAAGAGCTCATCGTCGGTGGCGCCGGCGCGCAATGGGCCGCGCAGATCCATGCCCTGAGTCGCGAACAGGCAGGTGTAGAACGAGCCGTCGGAAGAGATACGCGCGCGCGAGCAATCGCCACAGAACGGTTGCGAAACGGAAGAAATGAAGCCGATTTCCCCGGCCCCGTCTTCGAACAAGTGGCGCTCGGCGACTTCGCCGCGGTAGTCGCGTTCACGCGGCACGATGGGCCAGCGGGCGTGTATGCGCGCCGCCAGCTCGCGCGATGGCACGACCAGCGCAGGATTCCAGTGATTGCGGGTGCCGACATCCATGTATTCGATGAACCGCACGATGACGCCGGTACCGCGGAAGTGCTCGATCAGGTCGAGCAGCGTGTGATCGTTCACACCACGCTGCACCACGGTGTTGATCTTGATGGGCGCAAGGCCCGCGCGCCGCGCGTGTTCGATACCGTCGAGCACCTCGGCCACACCGCCGAAGCCGCCGCTCATCTGCGCGAACACGCCCGGGTCCAGCGTATCGAGACTGACGGTGATGCGCGTGAGGCCGGCGGCCTTGAGTTCGGTCGCGTATTTGGCCAGCAGCATGCCGTTGGTGGTGAGCGCGATGTCTTCGATGCCGGGCAGCGATGTGAGGTCTCCGATGAGATCGCTGAGATTCGGCCGCAACAGGGGCTCGCCGCCCGTGATGCGCAGCTTCTTCACGCCGGCGCGCACGAACACCCGCGCGAGGCGCAACAGTTCGGCGAAGTCGAGGCGCTCGTTGGATTTGAGGAAGCGGTAAGACTCGTGAAAAGTCTCGCGCGGCATGCAATAGGGGCAACGGAAATTGCAGCGATCCATGACCGAGATGCGCAGGTCGTGGATGGGCCGCCCGAGCGCATCGCTCGGAGCGCGGACTCTCGTCAACGGGACAATGTTTTCGCGAGGGTCCATCAGGCTCACCAACTGAAGAAACGCGCCACGAAGCCTTTCGGAAACGTGTTGGGCCCCGGCGGCAGCTCGACGAATCCGTCGGTGCCGGCGAGCGCGGTGAAATCTCCGGATCCATTGGTGGGTTTGGGTTCCGCCGACGTGCGGCCCCAATCGTCGCTCTTGAGTTTCACCGGCATGTAAAACGTCAGCGGCGTCTTCACTTCCACCGGTGCGGTGAGTGCGATGCGCTGCGATTCGACGGGCGCCTGGCCCATGGCGGCGCGCAACGCGGGCAGAACATAGCGTGACAGACAGACGAGCGTCGAGACCGGATTGCCGGGCAACGCGAACACCGCGGGTCCCGAGTGCGACACGCCAAACCACATCGGCTTTCCGGGGCGCTGCGCCACGTGATGGAACACGAGGTTCACTCCGAGCTTCTCCAGCACCTTCGGCACGAGGTCGAGCTTGCCCATCGAGACGCCGCCGGAAAGTATCAGCACATCGTGCGTGCGCAGGTGGAAGCTGAGCCGCTCGGTGATTTGCGATTCGTCATCGCGCACGTGATCGTCGGCGACGCGAGCGAATCCGTGCTGCCGCAACGCGGCGGTGATGCCGTAGGCATTAGAGCGGCGCACCTGGTGCGGCTCGATGACTTCTCCGGGCTCGATCAACTCATTGCCGGTGGAGATCACGACGATCATTGGTTGGGCGCTAACCCGTAGCCGCGCCATGCCGGCACCGGCGGCGATCGCGACTTCGGGTGCGGACAGGCGCGTGCCGGCGGCTAACAACAATGCACCCTGCGGGCAGTCGGAGCCGCGGCGATGCACGTTCTGCCAGGGCAGCACCTGCTTGCGGCCGATCTCCGCGATCGCGCCAGTACGTTGCACCAGCTCGACCGGCACCACCGCATCGCAGCCGCGCGGCAGCATGGCGCCGGTCATGATTTCGATGCAGGTGTCGGGATCCGCCAAAGACTGCGGTGGATCGCCGGCGGCCTGCACGCCGGCGATGCGCAGGCGCCCGGCGTTGTGGACCGCGGCCGCAGTGGAAAGTGCGATGCCGTCCATGGCCACCCGATCGAACGGCGGATGATCGCGTTCGGCGTAGATGTTTTCACGCAGGATGGCGCCCGCTGTCTGGGTGAGCGGCAAGGATTCGATCGGCAGGCACGTCAGGTGCTGCTCGATCAGAGTTTCGGCCTGGGCAGGCGTCAACATGGGCATGGTTTCCTTTGACCCCGTCACGCCGCACCTAGCAACGGCGGATCAGGAGGGCTTTTTCTCCGGAACGTTCTTGGCTTTCCACGCGCGCAGCTGTTCGTTGAAGCGTTCGGTGACGGCGGTGACTTCTTCGAGTGCCGCGGTCTGCTTCTGATTCTGCACCTTCTCCATTTCCGCCTTCTGCTCGGGAGTGACGTTGGGCATCCCGGCGATCTTGGTGTCGAACTCCGACTTGATGCACTGAAGATAGGCAGTCATGTCGTCGTTGTATTTCTGGACCGACTTCTTCGCGGTGAGCATTTCGTCCTTGCTCGCCTGATTACCGTCCGGAAATTTCCCCGGGGCCGCCGGGTAATCACAGGCCGCATTCGCCTGTGCCATGAACAGGCCGCAACCAAGGATGAGGGCACTAAGGAGCTGCTTCATGAATCGAATCCCCGCGTAATGGATCTTGAGTGGGGGGCTATCTTAGCCAGAAATGGGGTCAGACCCCATTTCCTATAAAACGGGGCCTGACCCCATTTCTAGTCGTAGTAGCGGGGGTAGTCCGGCGTCAAACCCTTGAATCGCCGATGGATCCACAGGTACTGGGCGGGCATGCGCCGCACCTCGGCCTCGACGATCCGGTTGAAGCGCTCCGAATCGGCCACCGGGTCGTCGGTGGGGAAATTGTCCAGCGGCGGGTGGATGGTGCCGCGGTAGTCGCCGCCTGGCAGGCGCTCGAAAAAGTAGGGCAGCACGATGGCCTTTGTCATACCGGCGATGCGCGAAGTGGCGGTGTTCGTCGCCGCCGGGATGCCGAAGAGCGTCACCATCTCGGCGCCTTTCTTGCGAAAGCTCTGGTCCGGGGCATACCAGACCACGTCGCCATCCTTGAGGGCCTTGATGAGCGTGCGCACATCGTCGCGCGGAATGGCTCGCCGGGTCTGCACCGCACGACGCGAGTGCAGGAAATCGCCAAGCAGCAGATTCTTCGTCGGGCGATACATGACATTGAGCGGCATGCGTGCAGCGAGCGCCCGGCAACTGATCTCGATGGAATTGAAGTGCGCAGACAGCAGCAATATGCCGCGCCCCGTCTCGTGAGCCGCCTTGAGATGCTCGAGCCCGTTGACCAGCGTGATGCGGCGGATGCGTTCGTTCGACGACCACCAGCTCATGGCGGTTTCGAACAGCGCGCACCCCAAGCCCGCGAAGTGTTCGCGCAGGATGCGCGCGCGCGCTTCGGGCACCAGTTCCGGTAGTGCGAGCTCGAGGTTGCGGGCCGCAATGCGCTTGAATGATGTCGGGAACAGGAACACGAACAGACCGACACCGCGGCCCAGTAGATAGAGCAGGTGATGATGCAGAGGCTCGAACAGGCGCAGGAAGCCGATGCCGAGCCACGTGGGCCAGTACTTGGGGTGGAGGAACGCAGCTCTCACGGGTTGTGATGATAACCGTTACAGTGGAAACTTCTGTCTGCAACCCAACGGCGTTTTCCTGATAGACAACCAGGGTGCGCGCGTGCTCGCGACGGATGAGTATCGGGTCGTCGAGTCGTGGCTACTCCTTACTTCTTGCCCCGCTTGTAGATCTGGTGACCGTCGTAGCGCACGTTTTCGATGACGACGCGATCCTTGGTGGCCACCGTGAGTTCGGTGCCATCCGCGAAACACCAGATGAAGTAGCTGATGCGCGTGCCCGTGGCGGCGTCGGGCGGCCCGACCTTGGCGACGAGCTGATCGTAAGTGGTCTCGTCGGTGATGAACCGGAAGTCCTCGACACTCGACGGGCGTATCGCGTCGTCGGGCACCGCGAGCTCGACATACGTCGTATCGCTCGAATGCTTCTTCGTGCAGGCCGCACCGGCTTCATGCGCGACAAACATCAGCGTGAGCGCCAGCAGTATTTTCATCTTGCTACTCCGAGAAAGCGAAGCTCATGAAGGATCGATGCGTCTCGCCGGGCCTGAGGATGCTGCTCGGGAAGTTCGCGTGATTCGGTGCATCCGGAAAATTCTCCGGCTCTATACAGACGGCGTGCCAGCCTGGATACGCGGTCTTCAGGTGATAGGCGCCATAGACCTGCAGTCCGGGAAGATTGGTCTTCACGCGCATTCGCACACCGCTCGCGGGCGAAAACAGCTCGGCAGCGATGGGAGCGCCTGCATCGATGGCCCAGCAATGATCGTAGCCGGCGGTGAGCGCGATCTGCGGATGCGATGAAGCGGGCGGCACCGCAAGGGTCTTCGGTTTGCGGAAATCGAACGGCGTGCCGGCCACCGGCGCGATCTCGCCGGTAGGCGCGCGCGACCGGTTGACGGGTAGATAGTGGCTGGCGGCCATCATGAGCCGCTGCTCATCGATGCTCATGGACGGATCGCCCGACAGCGTGAAATACGGATGCCAGGTGAAGCTGATCGGGGTCGGCGCGTCGGTAGTGGCCTCGTAGGCCAGCGTCAGCGTGTTCTCGAAGACGCTGATCATCGCCGTGATATCGAGATTGCCGGGAAAGCCGTTGATGCCCGCGGGCGAATGGTGTCCGAGCTTCACGTAGGTGTTCTTGCCGCCGCCAGAGCCCAGCACTGTCCACACGTATTTGCCGAAGCCGACGTCGCCGCCGTGCAGTGTGTTGCCGCCATTGTTGGCGGAGAGCTTGTAAGTTTTACCTTCGAGGTCAAACGAGGCCCCGGCGATGCGATTGCCGTAACGCCCGACCAGCTGTCCGAGATAGGAGGTGTCTTTGAGATAGGCCGGCAGGTCGGGCAGTGAGAGCACCAATGGGATTCGCCTGCCTTTGACCGGGAGCGTCAGGCTGCGCAGCGTTCCACCCAGCGTGAGGATCTCGGCCTGCAATCCGTCGGGCGAGCCCAGCACGTACGCTTCGACTTCCTGGCCATCTGGCAATCGTCCGAATGAACGGTGCGTCCCGCCGTTCACGCCGTCTTGGGCGTGCGCCCCTCGAAAAGCCGCTGCAACAGGCAGAAGAGCAAGAGCAAAGCTCCGACGACGATCTTGGTCCACCATGAGCTCAATGTTCCGTCAAAGGCGATGAGGGTCTGGATGATGCCGAGAATCAGCACGCCGAACAATGTACCGAAGACGTAGCCCACACCGCCGGCCAACAGGGTGCCGCCAATGACCACCGCGGCGATGGCGTCGAGTTCCAGTCCCACCGCGTGCAGGCTGTAGCCCGAGAGCATGTAGAACGTCATGACGATGCCGCCGAGCGCCGCCGTCAGTCCGGAGAGTAGATAGACGCCGATCTTGGTGGAGTCCACCGACAGTCCCATGAGGCGCGCGGAGGATTCGCCGCCGCCGATCGCGTACACCGTGCGGCCGAACTCGGTGGAGTGTGCGATGCGCATCGCAATGCCGACCACCACCAGCGCGATCAAGGCGCCGATGGTGAGCGAGGCGCCGAAGCCTGCGGGAATGCGCGCCTGCGCGATCGCCGCGTAGGTGGCGTCATTGATTGGAATGGACTCGGTGCTGATGAGGTAGCAGCAGCCGCGCGCCATGAACATGCCGGCCAGCGTCACGATGAACGGCGCGAGCTTGAAGCGCTGAATCAGCAATCCCTGCAGCGCGCCGAACGCGGCGCCGAGCAGCAGCACTGCGGCCATGGCGGCGTAGGGATTCCAGCCGGAATCGAGCAGCGTCGCCGAGATCATCGTCGTCAGGGCGATGACCGCGCCCACCGAGAGGTCGATGCCACCGGACAGGATCACGAAGGTCATGCCCACGGCGACGATGCACAGGAAGGCGTTGTCGATGAGCAGGTTGAGAAACACCTGCGGAGACAGGAAGCCGTCGTAGCGTATGGCGCCGAATGCCGCCATCGCGAGGAACAGAGCCACGGTGATGGTGAGTGGAAGGAGACGGCGGCTCATCATTTTACGAGCGCCTTGTTCGGATTGCCGCGCGCGATGCGCATCACGACGCCGCGGAACTCCGCCGATTGCAGCAGCATCACCGCGAACACCAGCGCGGCCTTGACCACGAGGTTCACCTCGGGTGGTACACCGAGTGAGTAAATCATCGAAGTGAGTGTCTGGATGATGAGTGCGCCGATGACCGTGCCTGCGAGCTGGAAGCGCCCGCCGGTGAGCGCCGTTCCGCCGAGCGTCACCGCCAGGATCGCGTCGAGCTCGAGCAATTGGCCGGCGTTGTTGGCGTCGGCGCTCTTCACGTTCGAGCTCACGATGAGACCGGCGACGCCGGCCGCAAAACCGCAGAAGGTGTACACGCACAGCGTGATGGCGGAGGATCGGACGCCCGCCACGCGAGCCGCTTCCGGGTTGCCGCCGATGGATCGCACGAACAGCCCGAGCGCGGTGCGTGACAGCAACAGGTGCAGCGCGAGCCAGAGTCCGCCCGCGATCCACAGCGCCACCGGCAGGCCCAACAGGAAGCCGTTGCCGAGCTGGAAGAAGGGTGGGTAATACACGGTGATGATCTGGCCGCCGGTGAGCAGCTGCGCGATGCCGCGTCCGGCCACCATGAGAATGAGCGTGGCGACGATGGGTTGCATGCCCGCCTTGACCACTAACAACCCGTTCCACAGACCGCAGGCCGCCGCCACGGCCAGTGCCGCGGACAGCGCCAGCCACAGCGGATAGTTGCTATGCACTTCGCCCGTGGCGCTGAAGCTGCCGCCGATCATGAGCGCCGCCACGGCCGCGGCGATGGCCACGACGGCGCCTACCGAGATGTCCAGCCCGCGCACCGCGATCACCAGCGTCATGCCGAGTGACACCACCATGAGCGGCGCGGCGCGATTGAGGATATCGATGACGCTGCCGTACAGGTGGCCATCGCGCCAGGCCAACGTGAGGAACGACGCGTTGAACAGGCTGCTCGCCACGAGCAGCAGCGCCAGCGTGACTGACGGCCAGAACAGCGCGTGGTGGACGATTCGCTTCATGAGCCCGGGGAGGAGGAAACGTGGTGGCCCGGATCCGACTGCGCAATCATCGAATACACCGCGTCTTCATCTGCGCCCGGCGGCAGTTCGCCGGCTTTGGCGCGGTCGCGCAGCACCATGATGCGGTCCGAGACGCGCACCACTTCCTCGATCTCCGCCGAGATGAACAGCACAGCGGTGCCACCGCGAGCCAGCTCGAGGATCTCCTGCATGAGTTCCTGTTTGGCCGCGACGTCGATGCCGCGCGTGGGCTCGTCCAGGATCAGCACGCGCGGATGCGTGGCGAGCCAGCGCGCGATGATCGCCTTCTGCTGGTTGCCGCCCGAGAGCTGGCCGATGGGAGTCTCGATGCTGGCCGTCTTCACGCCGAGCGCCGTCACCAGTTTCTCCGCGATCTGTCGTTGCTCGGCCAGCGTCAGGAATTTGCCGAGTCCCATGCGCGCCTGCAGCGCGAGCGCGATGTTTTCGCGCACCGACAGTTCGGCGACGATGCCGCTGTGCTTGCGGTCCTCGGGGCAGAACCCCAGGCCGAGCTTCAGCGCATCGGCGGGATCGTCGAGCTTCACGGGTTTGCCATCGATGCGGATGTCGCCCGAGTCGCGCACGTCGAGGGCGAACAGCAGGCGCGCGAGCTCGGTGCGTCCCGAGCCTAACAACCCGGCGAGGCCCAGCACTTCGCCGTGGCGTAATTCGATGTCCACAGGCTTGAGCTGGCCGCGGCGCGACAGGTTGTTGGCAGCGAGTACGGGTGCGTGTTCGCCGACAGCCGAGGAGGCCGGAGTAGCGGATCGCTCGGCCACCGCCACTTCGCGACCGACCATTGCGGCCACCAGGCCGCGGGCATCGAGCTTGCCGCAGGCGTATTCGCCGACGAACTTGCCGTTGCGCAGTACCGTCATGCGATCGCAGATCTCGTAGACCTGGTCGAGGAAATGGGTGACGAACAGGATGGCGACGCCCTTGTCGCGCAATCGGCGGATCAGCGCGAACAGCGCTTTGACCTCCTCCGCGTCGAGGCTCGAGGTCGGCTCATCGAGGATCAGCACACGCGCATCGGTAGCGACGGCGCGAGCCACGGTGGCGAGCTGCTGCAGGGCGGCGGGCAGGCCGCCCGCAAGCTGCGTCACATCGAGCTCGATGCCGAGACCGGCTAACAATTCGCGCGCGCGCCTTTCGGTTTCACGCCAGTCGATGCCGCCGCCGCGGTTCCAGGGCCGGCGCGGATAGCGTCCTGCGCAGATGTTTTCCGCGACCGACAGGTTCGGCAGCAGGTGGCTTTCCTGGTGCACGGCGCTGATGCCGAGCTCCTGCGCGTGGATGGGCGACGCCGGCTGGACTGGGTTCCCCAGTAGTTCGATGGTGCCGGCGTCGGGCGCGTACACGCCGGTCAATACCTTGATCAGCGTGGACTTGCCGGCGCCATTCTGGCCCATGAGCGCGTGCACTTCGCCGGCGCGCAACGTGAGCTCGACGCCCGCCAGCGCCTGCACGCCGGGAAAGGCGCGGGCGATGTCACGCGCCTTGAGCACGATCGTGGCGTCGCTCATTCGGTCAGTACTTGCGCGTCTGGATGTATTGCTTGGCCGTGTCCATGGTGAACATGGTCTCCTCGACGACGATGCGTTTCGGAATCGGCCGGCCCGCGACCACTTCGGCGACCGAAGTCATCAGCTGTGGACCTAACAAGGGATTGCACTCGATGGTCGCGTTGAGTTTGCCGGCGATCATGGCTTCGAACGCGCCCTTCACCGCGTCGATCGACACGATGAAAATATCCTTGCCCGGCCGATAGCCCGCTTCTTCGATGGCCTGGATGGCGCCGATGGCCATGTCGTCGTTGTGGGCATACAGCACGTGCATCTTGCGCGACTCGGACTTGAGGATGGCCTCCATGGTCTCCTTTCCCTTGGCCCGCGTGAAATCCCCGGATTGGGATCGAATGATCTTCAAATGCGGATTCGCGGCGATGACCTCTTCAAATCCCGTCTTGCGATCGTTGGCCGGTGCGGAACCGACTGTGCCCTGCAGCTCGATGATGTTCACGTCCGTGGTGGTTTCCTTGAACGTTTCACTGACCCAGCGGCCGGCCTTGCGGCCTTCTTCGATGAAGTCCGACCCGAGGAACCCGACATAGAGCGACGGATCGCTGGTGACGGCGCGGTCGGTGAGGATGACCGGAATACCCGCGGCCTTGGCTTCCCGCAGGACCGTGTCCCAACCGGTGGCAACCACCGGAGAAAACGCGATCACATCCACCTTCTGCGCGATGAATGTTCGCAGTGCCTTGATCTGGTTTTCCTGCTTCTGCTGCGCGTCGGCAAAACGCAGATCGATGTTCATGGTGGCGGCGGCGGTTTTGATGGATTCGGTGTTCGCCGTGCGCCATTCGCTCTCGGCGCCGATCTGGCTGAAGCCGAGCACGATGCGTTCGTCCGGTTTTTCCCGTGCGCAACTCGCGAGGAGCAGCGTGGCCAGGGGAACGGTCAGAAGTGCCCGACGTGAAAATTTCATCGTATTCCCCTCTGGCTTCCCCTTAGAGAATGGCCGTCTCGTGCAATGCGAGGCCGCCCGGCTCGATCAGCAGTTTGTTGAACAGCGGTGGTCCCAGCGCCGGCAGGTCGACTTCGAACTCGTCGCCTGCCTGCACGCGGATGTTGTCGACGAAACTCACCGTCGCGGTTCCGAAGAAATGCAGATGCACGTCGCCCGGCAGGCGATGCTGTTTGTACTTGAAGTGGTGGTACTCGAGGTTGGCGAAGGTGTGGCACATGTTCGCCTCGCCGGTGAGGAAGGGTTTCTGCCACAGCACGGCGCCGTCACGCCGGATGCGGCTCACGCCCTCGAGGTGTGCGGGCAAAGCGCCGGTGTTCAGCATGGGTCCCACGCCGCACTGGCGCAGTTTCGAGTGCGCCAGCAGTAGATAGTTGCGGCGCTCGGTCACGTGGTCGGAGAATTCGTTGCCGATGGCGAACCCGAGGCGGCGCGGCTGGCAGTTCTCGTCGATGATGTAGAGACCCACGAGCTCGGGCTCTTCACCGGCATCTTCGGCGAAATCGGGCGAGGCGAGGGGTGAGCCACAGCCGACCACGTTGCGGCCATTGCCCTTGTAGAACCACTCGGGTTGCATGCCCGGCTTGCTGCCCACGGGTTTGCCGCCTTCCACGCCCCACTTGAACATCTTCATCGAGTCGGTGAGCGCATCGTCCTGTTTGTCGATCTTGGCGTGCATCGAGTCGCGGGCCGCGGCGCTGCCGAGGTGCGTGAGCCCCGTGCCGCTCACCAGGCAATGCGACGGGTCCGGATGTGTGAGTGGCGGCAGTATCCGGCCTTCGCTCAGCAGTTCCTCGTAAGCGATCGGAGCTTCAACCGGTTCAGCGGCCGCGACCTGCTCGAGCGAGCGCCGCTCGTTCACGGCCTTGCGTGCGAGTTGATAGGTGGACTCGACGCCTGCCAGCGGCAGCACCGCGCCTTTGTCTTCGACGCGCGCTACGCGTGTGCGCCCGCCATCGCTGTACTGAAGAAGTTTCATAGCCACCCCGCGTCGACGATGTATTCCTGCGCCGAACAGGCGCGCGCGTCGTCCGAAGCCAGGAACAGCGCCATGGGCGCGACGTCTTCAGGCCGCACCTTGTCGGGCAGTACCTGGTTGCGCTTGATCTCGAGCTCGCCTTCGGGCGTGAGCCATTTGTCGATCTGCCGCTGCGTCATGATCCAGCCGGGCGTGATCACATTGACGCGGATGCGATGTTCTCCGAGTTCGACCGCGAGTCCCGCGCGTCAAACCGATGACCGACGACTTGGCGGTGGTGTAGACCGACATGTTGCGGCCCTTGGCACCGTAGGAATTCGAACCGAAGTTGATGATCGATCCGCCGCCCAGCTTTTTCATGCCGGGCACCACGGCCTGGATCGCGAAGTAAGCAGGGCGCTGGTTTACCGCGATGCGTGCGTCGTAGTACTCCGGCGTCACTTCCATCAGTGAATGGCGGTCGTCGCTGGCCACGTTATTAATGAGTACGTGAAAGTCGCCCATGTGGCTGGCCGCGTCACGGATGGCCGTCTGCAGGGCCGCGACATCGGTGACATCCGTCTTGCGATACCAGGGGCGGGGCAATCCCGCCTGCTCTATCTTTCGGATCAGTTCCTGCGAGGGCGTTTCGGAGATATCCACGAACGCAACCAGCGCCCCTTGTCTCGCAAATGCCTCGGTCATGCATCCGCCAATTCCCGAGCCACCGCCGGTGATGAAAACACGGCGGCCGCGCAGAGACGGGTAACTGGCGCCGCCATCCGGGGCGGCAGGGGAGTCTCGACGATCGAGGGACATTGGAAGGGCCTCGGGGGCAGATGCGAAAGGCGCTGAAGTATAGATATTCCGGCGCCGCTTGTGCGAAGGTGCGCCCCTTCCCACTCAAGGCGAGGCCAAGGTTCCGAAGATGAAGCGGCGGTTGCGCAGTCAGGATTGGTTCGGCAAGCAGGACAAGGATGGATTCATCCATCGGAGCTGGCTGAAGAACCAGGGCTATCCCGACGATATGTTCGACGGACGCCCGGTCATCGGCATCTGCAACACCTGGAGTGAGCTCACGCCTTGCAACGGGCACTTCCGCGAAATCGCGGAGTTCGTGAAGCGCGGCGTGCTCGAAGCCGGCGGATTCCCGCTCGAGTTTCCCGTGATGTCGCTCGGCGAGACGCAGCTCAAGCCGACCGCGATGTTGTTCCGCAACCTCGCCAGCATGGATGTCGAAGAATCCATTCGCGGGAATCCCATGGACGGCGTCGTGCTGCTCATGGGATGCGACAAGACCACGCCCTCGCTGCTCATGGGTGCCGCGAGCTGCGATCTGCCGACCATCGGCATTTCCGGCGGGCCAATGTTGTCAGGCCGCTTCCGTGGCAAGCAGATCGGTTCCGGCACGGGCGTGTGGCAGATGTCTGAAGACGTGCGCGCCGGAAAGATGAGCCAGGAAGAATTCACCGCCGCTGAATCGTGCATGCATCGATCCAAGGGTCACTGCATGACCATGGGCACGGCCTCAACCATGGCCAGCATGGTGGAAGCGCTGGGAGTTTCTCTGCCAGGCAATGCGGCGATTCCCGCCGTCGACTCGCGCCGCTATCGGATGGCGCAGCTTTCCGGCCGGCGCATCGTCGAGATGGTGCGTGAAGATCTCGTGTTATCGAAGATCCTCACGCGCCAGGCATTCGAGAACGCCATCATGGCCAACGCCGCGATCGGCGGTTCCACCAATTCCGTGGTGCACTTGTTAGCCATCGCCGGAAGACTCGGCGTCAAGCTCGAGCTCGAAGACTGGGACAAGCACGGCTCGACGCTTCCGTGCCTGGTGAACCTGCAGCCGTCGGGCCAGTACCTCATGGAAGACTTCTACTACGCCGGCGGACTGCCGGCGGTGTTGAAAGAGATCTCCAGCGTGTTGAACCGCGATGCGATGACCGCCAACGGCAAGACCATGGGCGAGAACATCGCGAATGCGCCGTGCTGGAATCGCGAAGTCATCAAGGCCTTCGACGATCCGTTCAAGGCCAATGCCGGCATTGCGATACTTCGCGGCAACCTCGCGCCGAATGGTGCGGTCATCAAGCCCTCGGCCGCGACCCCCAAACTACTCAAACATCGCGGCCCGGCGGTGGTGTTCGAGACCATCGAAGACTTCAAGGCGCGCATCGACGACGAGAGTCTCGAGATCGACGAGAACTGCATCATGGTGCTCAAGGGCTGCGGTCCGAAGGGTTATCCGGGCATGGCCGAGGTCGGCAACATGGCGTTGCCGCCGAAGATCCTGCGCAAGGGCATCACCGACATGGTGCGCATTTCCGATGCGCGCATGAGCGGCACGGCCTACGGAACCGTCGTGCTGCACGTAGCGCCGGAGTCCGCCGCCGGCGGTCCGTTGGCGTTCGTGAAAACCGGCGATGTGATCGAACTCGATGTGCCCGCCCGCAAGCTGCACCTCGATGTGAGCGATGCCGAACTCGAGAAGCGCCGCGCGGAGTGGGTGGCGCCGGAGCCGCCCAAGCGCGGCTACTACAAGCTTTATGTCGAGCACGTGCAGCAGGCCGACAAGGGCGCGGACCTGGATTTCCTGGTCGGCGGCAGCGGCACCGTCGTCACGCGCGACAGTCATTGAGGGCTGTCTTGCCCAGGCCTAACGGCCACTCTTGACGCCGTCGAAGCGACGGCGTCCGTGAAGTTTTCGACAGGTCACCGCTTGGCGTGCAATTTTCGACCGGCCGAGCTTGTCGACAACAACTCTTGCGGGAATACTCACCCGCGGAGGCTTCCCTGATTCGACGCAATCGCCGTTGGTTCGTGCATGTGCTGTCGCTGGCGCTGTTGTTCGCCCAGCTCGGCATGGTGGTGCACGCCAGCACGCACCTCAAAACCAATCCGCACGCCACGCCCACGCAGACCCAGCTCTGCAGCGAGTGCGTGTCGTTCGCCTCGATGCAGAACGCGGTGGGCGGCACGCCCCCCGTTGTCTTCGCCGTCACTGTCACTCCCGATGTGGCGCCCGAGGGCGACGCGGTCTCCCAGCTTCCGCACCGCGCCTTCTCGGCATTCCGCTCTCGCGCTCCACCGTCCTTCCGTTGATCGACAAGTAATTCCACGCCGCTCTCGCGCGCGTGTTTGTTGGTTTCGGAAGGAGAAAATCCATGTTGAGTTTCAGGCCCATGGCCGCGCTGCTGGCGCTGGCCCTGATGCCTGTAGTTGCGGGAGCCGCTGACGACGTCAGTGCGCTGCGGGCGGAACTGCAGGCGTTGAAAACTGAATACGGCGCGCGCGTCGACGCGCTCGAAGCGCGCATTCAACAACTCGAAGCGGCGCCTGCGGTGCCGGCGCCTGAGCCCGTACCCGCGCCCGAAACGCCTGCGCCGAAATCTGCCGGCGGCGCCTCGGCATTCAATCCCGCGATCTCGCTGATCCTGGGTGGCAGCTACACCAGCACGTCGCGCGATCCCGGAGACTGGAACATCGCCGGATTCCCGCCGAGCGGCGGTGAAGTCGGTCCCGGCGAACGCAGCTTCAACCTCGGAGAGTCCGAGCTCACGTTCGCGGCCAACATCGACCCGTACTTTTCCGGAGTGCTGACCGCAGCCATCACCGGCGAAAACGAAATCGAGGTCGAAGAGGCCTTCGTACGCACCACGGCTTTACCCGACGGCTTCACCGGAAAAATGGGGCGCTTCTTCTCGGGCTTTGGCTATCTCAACGAAGTGCACGCGCATGCCTGGGACTTCGTCGACCAGCCGCTCGTCTACCAAGCCATGTTTGGCGGCCAGTCGCGACAGGACGGCGTGCAGGTGAAGTGGCTCGCGCCCACGGATCTTTTCATTGAGCTCGGCGCAGAGGCGGGCAACGGCGACAGTTACCCGGCGACGCGCGGTGCGGGCAATGGCCTCAATGCCGCGGCGCTGTTCGCGCACGTGGGCGGTGATGTCGGCGACAACACGAGCTGGCGCGCCGGACTGTCCTGGATCGACAGCCAGGCCGAAGATCGCGCCGGCGGCATCGCGGACGCGTCCGGCAATCCGCTGTTCGAGTCCTTCACCGGTGATGCGCACACCTGGGTCGTCGATGGCGTGATCAAGTGGGCGCCATCGCCGCGACGTCAACTCAAGGTGCAGGGCGAATACCTGCATCGCGAAGAAAGTGGCGAGATCGCGGACGCTACAGGCGTGCTCCTCGCCGACGACTATCTCAACACGCAGTCCGGCTGGTATCTGCAGAGCGTCTATCAATTCACGCCGCGCTGGCGCGTGGGAGCGCGCTACGACTCGCTGGATTCGGGCACGCCGCATTACACGCTGGCGCCCGACGGGCTGCTCAGCGCCAGTCCCGATCGCGTGTCACTGATGCTCGACTGGAATCCCAGCGAGTTCTCGCGGCTGCGCGCGCAGTACGACTGGGACGACGCGCGCGATGACGGCGACACGGATCGCATCCTGCGCCTGCAATACCTCTACGGCATCGGCGCGCACGGCGCGCACAAGTACTAGGAATCCTGTCATGAAGAACTCACTACGTTTGTTAGCCCTGCTGATGATTGCGGGCAACGCTGCCGGCCCATGCGGCCCTCAAGGTACTCGCCACCACGCCCGACTGGGGCGCGTTGACCCAGGAACTCGGAGGCGAGCACGTCAACGTGTACGTGGCGACCACCGCGCTGCAGGACGTGCATCGCGTCGAGGCCAAGCCCAGCCTGGTGGCGCGTGCGCGCAGCGCGGACCTGGTCGTCGCCACCGGCGCCGAACTCGAAGTGGGCTGGCTGCCGGTGCTCATCCAGGAGTCGGGCAACTCGCGTATCCAGCCGGGCGCCGCTGGCTACTTCGAGGCCGCATCAGCACTCAGGTTGTTGGAGGTGCCGTCGAAGCTCGACCGCGCCATGGGCGACATCCACCCACTGGGCAATCCGCACGTGCAGCTCGATCCGCACAACATCGCGATCGTCGCGCATGCATTGACGGCGAAGCTGAGCGCGCTCGAACCCGCGCAGGCGGCGTACTACGCCGCGCGCGGCAAGGATTTCGATGCGCGCTGGTCTGAAGCCATCCAGCGCTGGGAGACGAAGGCCGCGCCACTCAAAGGCGTGAGCGTGGTCATCATGCATCGCGACCAGGCCTATCTATGTCACTGGCTGGGTCTCAATGAAGTCGCGTCGATCGAGCCCAAGCCCGGCGTGCCGCCCACCGCGTCGTATCTCGGGCAGCTCGTCAACAAGCTCGCCGGCACACCGCCGAAGCTCATCCTGCTCAACGCCTACAACGATGCGAAGCCGGCGAACTGGCTGTCAGAGCGTGTGCATGCGCCAGCGGTGGTGCTGCCGTTTTCGGTCGGAGGGTCGCCCGAGGCGAAGGACCTGTTCGGATTGTTCGACGACACGCTCAACAAATTGCTGGCGGCGAAATGAATACGATGCTCACCGATTTCAGCATCCTGTGGCCAGCGCTCATCGCAGGCGTGCTGGTCGCGATTTCGCATGTACCGCTCGGACAGCAGGTGTTGTCGCGCGGCATCGTGTTCATCGATCTTGCGATTGCCCAGGTTGCCGGTCTCGGCGTGATCGCGGCCAACTGCTTTGAGCTGCCCATCGAGGGGTGGGGCGCGCAAGCCGCGGCGGGCGCCGCCGCACTGGCCGGCGCGTTGCTGCTCACCTGGACCGAGCGCAAGCGCCCGGAAGTGCAGGAGGCCCTGATCGGCATCCTGTTCGTGCTCGCGTCCACCGCGCAGATATTGTTGTTAGCCAACGATCCGCATGGCGGCGAGAACCTCAAGGACCTGCTGGCGGGGCAGATTCTCTGGGTATCGACGGGCCAGCTGATCCGCACCGCGGTGCTGACCGCCGTTTTCTTGCTGGTCTGGTTCAAATGGCGCGCGCGCATCGGCCGCATTGGCTTCTATGTGTTGTTTGCCATCGTGGTGACGGCGTCGGTGCAGCTCGTGGGCGTGTACCTGGTGTTCACCAGCCTGATCGTGCCGGCCGTGGCTACCTACCGGCATTCGCCGAAGCGCCAGCTGATGCTCGGGTACGCGCTGGCGATCGGCAGCTATCTCGCCGGCCTGGGGGTGTCGTTGATCACCGATCTGCCCTCGAGCCCGGTCATCGTGTGGGTGATGGGAATTCTGGGATTGTTCGTGCACCTGACAGGTCGAAACGGGCACGCGCCCGGGACGGTGCGCGAGTCGCATTGAGTCGCGGGATTCAACCGGCGCGCATCTTCAGGAGCTTGTCGACGTCCAACGGCTCCTCGTATTCGCGCCATTTCAATTCGCGACGCTCGACCGCGAGCATCGCCATTCGATCCGCGAGTTCATTGCCTTCGATTCCCACGTGCGCGCTCACGTGCTGGAGCTTCACGTCGTCCTCGATCTCCTGATACAGCGCATAAAGTTCCTGGATGACCTCGAGGTTCTTGATCTCGCCATCCGCCTTGCGCCACCCGCGCTTCTTCCAGCCCGCGGCCCATTTCGTCACCGCGTTCAATCCATATGAAGAATCGCTGCGCACTTGCACGGTCTTGTTTGCCTGAATCTCGGTCTTGGCGAGCATCAGTGCCTGCAGCAGCGCATTGAGCTCGGCGGTGTTGTTGGTTCCGGCCGGGTTGTACGCGCCGTACCAGAGACTCGCGAGAACGCCTGCGCGGTAAACCGCCATTCCCGAGCCCGCTTTTCCCGGGTTCGGCTCGCAGGCGCCATCGCAGAAGATGACCGTGTCGGAAGCGGCGACAGCGTCCGCATGGTCGGTGCGCACGACGCGAGGTTTGCTGGCTGCCGCGGCGGCTGAGCTTCGAGCGGGGGCGCCGCTGCGAAACGCAGCTTCTGCTTCCGAGAGTGTTGGAAACGATTTGTACTGCGCGCCGGGAAAACCGTCGACCAGCGCCAGCGTGGTCGGCCAGTCTTGGAAGACACCGGTCTTCACGCCTCGCCATACGACATAGAACTTCTTTGCCATCGGCGCGCATCCTGCCAACATTTCTGGGGTTTATCCCGTCTATCGATGTTCCACGGCCGGGCGGATAGAATGCACGGCACGCGCCCGTAGCTCAGCTGGATAGAGCACCTGGCTTCGAACCAGGTGGTCGGCGGTTCGAATCCGTCCGGGCGCGCCATCAATTCATGCACCCATCGCCCGAATCAAAGGTGGACGAACCCCGCGACGCTGCCGGTTGGCACGCGCGGGCGCTCGCGTTCGCGGCGGAACAGCGCATGTTCGAGGCCACGCAGGCATTCGCACGCGCTGCGGCACTCGCGCCGGCGGATGTCGCCATTGCCGCCGGCTACGCGCAAGCCTGTTACTCGTCGGGCTTGCCCGCGGCGCAATTGTTCATGCGTGCCCGGCAGTTGGCGCCGGCGAATCCCGACATCACCATGCATACCGCGGTCGCGCTCGCGGCCGAAGGCAGCACATCCGAGGCCGAGTCGCTGCTCATCGCGGCGCTCGAAGCCCACCCGGATTGGCTGGACGGTCACCGGTGTCTCGCCACGATGCGCTGGGCCGCGGGGCGCGGATCCGATTTCGTGCAAAGTTATCGCGATGCCTGCCGCGTGCAACCGCGCAATCCATCGCTGCGCATGGCGTGGTTCTCCATGCTGGCCCTGATCCGTGACTGGCCCGCGGCGCAGCAGGTTCTCGACGAAGCCGCGGCGATCGCCTCTGACGAAAGGTTGTTAGGTCCCGGCCGGCTGTACATCGCCTGCGAGACAGGCGCCACAGCAGAAGCCGAGCGACTGCTGCCGCTGACCGACGCGGTTCGCGATCCTGGCATCGAGGTGTGCCGGATCCGGCATTTTCTGCGCACCGGCCAACTGCAGAAGGCCGAAACCGTTGCCGGCCGCCTTTGTCTGACGCCGGCCGCCCGACTCGCATGGCCGTATCGTTCACTGATCTGGCGCCTGCAGAACGACCCGCGCGCGCAGTGGCTCGATGGAAATCCGCCGCATGTCCGGGCCTTCGATCTGGATTTCTCGGCGCAGGAACTGGAAGAGCTCGCAAGCCTGCTGCGGAGGTTACACACCGCGAACGCGCCGTATCTCGAACAATCCGTGCGTGGTGGCACTCAGACCGACCGGCCTTTGTTCTTTCGACATGAACCAATCCTTCAGGCGGCGCGCCAGAAATTTCACGACGCAGTTCAGCAATACATTGCCGGCTTGCCCGCCTTTGAGCCTGGACATCCGCTGCTGGGTGTAGCGCGACAGCCGATACAGTTTTCCGGTAGTTGGTCAGTGCGACTGCGTGCGCAAGGATTTCACATCAGCCACACGCATCCGAAGGGCTGGATCAGTTCCGCGTTCTACGTCGCGCTGCCCGAAGCCACGCAAATGGGCGAGCCTCCGGCGGGATGGATCACCTTCGGAGCGCCGCCGCCGGAACTCGGGCTCGCGCTGAACGCCTGCCAGAAGATAGAGCCGAAACCCGGACGGCTCGTGCTCTTTCCTTCGACAATGTGGCACTCAACGGCGCCGTTTACGGACGGAGAGCGGCTCGTCATCGCGTTTGACGTCGGAATCCCGCGCAGCAGCGCCGCTAATCAAAGGTGACGACCACCTTCCCGCGAGTCCGTCCGGTTTCAAGGTAGCGAATCGCTTCTGGCAACTCGCTGATCTTGTACACGCGATCGATGATCGATTTGATCTTTCCGTCCGCCATCATCCCGGCGAGCGTGGCCAGGTCCTCGGGGTTCAGCGATGACAACATGAAGCCGAAATGCTGACTGACGAACGGATCGTAGAGATTGGCATAGATGACATCGACGGCGGGGCCGAGATAGTCGCCGTCAGAGTTTGAGCCAACGATGACGAACGTTCCGTTGTCGGTCAGCACGCGACGGTAGTCAGAGAACGGATGCGTGACGACATTGTCGACGATGAGGTCGTATTTCGTCGCGCCAGTGGTGAAGTCTTCTTTGGTGTAGTCGATGACGTGATCGGCGCCGAGCGAGCGCACCAGTTCCACGTTGCGTCCGCTGCATACGCCGGTCACTTCCGCGCCGAGCGCCTTGGCAATCTGCACGGCAAACGTGCCGACACCGCCCGAAGCCCCGTTGATCAGGACCTTCTGTCCTGCCTTGAGCTGGCCGTTATCGCGAAGGGCCTGCAGCGCGGTGATGGCCGCAATGGGGATGGCGGCAGCCTGCTCGAATGAAACATTTGCGGGCTTGAGCACGACGTTGCCGCTCTCCTTCACGCGCACGAACTCCGAGAAAGCGCCACTGCGTGCGCCGAAAACTTCGTCGCCAGGTTTGAACTTCGTGACGCTCTTGCCCACCGACTCGACCACGCCGGCGAAGTCCACGCCCAACTCCGACTCAGTGGGCACGCCAATTCCTGCGTCCATGCGCATGAAGTAGGGCTTGCCGCGCAAGGTGTGCCAGTCGAGCGGGTTCACTGAAGCGAAACGTACTTTGACGATGACTGAATCGTCTTCTGGCGTGGGCTTTGCCAGCTCTTCGAACTGCAGGATTTCCGGACCGCCATAACAGCGATGGACCCATCCTTTCATCGTGGGCGCGCCTTCGGCAATCGGCGGTGCGTTGCCGCAGGCCGATTCGTGACTGAGCACCAGCCGTATACCGACAAGTGCCACGCCAAGCGTGCCCAGCAACCACCAGAGGATTTTGTAACGTCGTTTCATGGTTCTTATGGTCTGGGAACGGCGCCGCGAATGGGCGCATTGTTACCACATGAGTCCGATCGTCGAACAGAAACCCGCTTACCGTCCCGCCGCCTGGCAGTCGCTGGGCGACCTGCCCGATGACCGTCTGGTCGAACTCGCGCGAGAACACAATCTCGCTGGCGTTTGAAGCGTTGATGCGGCGCCACAATCGCCGCCTGTTCCGTGTGACGCGCAGTGTTCTGCGCGATTCCGACGCCGCCCAGGATGCGATTCAGGAAACCTACCTGCGGGTCTTTACCCGGCTCGACAGCTACCAACCCACCGGAAAATTCGGCGCATGGATCACGCGCGTCGCGCTCAATGAAGCACTGATGATGCGCCGGCGCATGCGTGGCGACACGATATCGCTCGAAGAAGCTGGCGACGATGCACTGTCGGTGGAAGAGACAGCGGCCAGCGAAACACCCACCGCGGACCAGTTCGTCGAAGCGGCGCATGCGCGCGCGCTTATCGAACACGCCATCGACGCCTTGCCGGAGAACTTCCGCACGGTCTTCATCCTGCGTGCTGTCGAGGGGCTCGACGTGCGTGAAACGGCGGAGTGTCTCGACATCAATGCAGCGACGGTTCGCACCCGCCTGTTCCGCGCGCAGCGCCAGCTGCGGACCTTGCTGTCGCGCCGCCTGCAGGGTGAAAGCACGGAGATCTTCGATTTTGGTGCGGAGCGCTGCGATCGCGTCGTGGCCAACGTGCTCGCGGGCCTGGCGCGCTAACTACCGGGTGGGAATGCGCAGTCTCAACACTCGCAGCACGCACTTGCCGCGTGCCGGCGGGCTCCATCCTCCGCAGATGTCGGGTTTCGTATCCGACTACTCGGGCGCCAGCTCTTCGAGCGGGATCACCGGCGATCGCTTCACGGTCTCGAGCACGATGGACGAGGTGACGTCGCGCACGCCGGCGACGCGCAACAGTCGCCGCATGGTGAAGTCCGACAACGCCTCGATGTCGCGCACGATGACGTGCAACAGGAAATCCATCTCGCCCGTCATGGTGTAACAGGCGAGGACCTCGGGGCGGTCGATGAGCGTGCGCCGAAAGCGCTCCACGATCTCATCGGAATGCTGCTCGAGCTTGATCTGCACGATGGCCTGGATGGTCTGTCCCGCGCGTTTGGGATCGACGATCGCCGCATAACCCTGGATGAGCCCCGAAGTCTCGAGCGCGCGTACGCGGCGCGCACAGGGAGTCGCGGATAAACCCACCCGCTCGGCCAGGTCCGTCACGCTGATACGTCCGTCGCGCTGCAGGACATCCAAAATGCGTCGATCGACTTTGTCGAGTTTCATAATTAGTGAATTTAACCACATTTGCGCCGGAAAATAGTGAATGACTCCAAAAACTCCGGGTTTGGCCGACGTGAATAGCCATTTTTCTGTAATGAAGGCGCGGGAAGATGCCGCATGCCCCGACTCCCCGATGCGCCCGCGCGTTCAACCGTGAATCTGCGAGGCGACTACTCCCGCGCCGAGGCCGATTTCCGGCTCGCCCAGAACTACGATGGCTACACGACCGATGAGCAGGCCATCTGGCGCACGCTTTATGAGCGCCAGCTCGGCATGTTGTCGGAACATGCGGCGCCGGAGTTCATGGCCGGCCTGCGTTTGTTAGGCGCGGATGCACACCGCATCCCCGTGCTCGAAGAAGCCAGCGAACGCCTGAAGCGGCTCACCGGATTTGAAGTCATCGGCGTGCCCGGTCTGATCCCCGAGGCCGACTTCTTCGCGCACCTGGCGGAGCGCCGCTTCCCGGTCACCGTGTGGATGCGTCGCCGCGAAGAACTCGACTATCTGGTCGAACCGGATCTGTTCCACGATTTCTTCGGTCACCTGCCCATGCTGGCGCACACGGTGTTCGCGAACTTCATCCAGGCCTACGGCGCCATCGGCGCGCACGCGCGCTCGCCCGCCGCCCTTAAAATGCTGGCTCGGCTGTACTGGTACACGGTGGAGTTCGGGCTGGTGCGCACCTCGCGTGGACTGCGTGCCTACGGCGCCGGCATTCTTTCCTCCAGCGGCGAGACCATCTACGCCACGCGTGCCACGGGACCTGCGCGCATCGCGTTCGATCTGCATCGCGTACTGCGGACCAACTACCTGATCGACGCCTATCAGAAAACCTACTTCGTGCTGGACGACATCGAACAGTTGTTCGATAGCGTGCTCGACGCCGACTTCGAGCTCCTGTTCCAGCAGGCAGATCAACCGGCCTACGAACCCGACGCGCGCCTGCCCACCGACCAGCCGGCATCCGCTGTTTCCTGATTCCCTTGGCCTGATTCCTTTGGCCTGACGCGCCTCGCGCCGCCGCCCATTCGCCGGTAAGCTCCCGCGCCGATGTCGCGCGCCCGAGCAGAAAACCCAACGTTCTCCGTCACACTCAAGCGCATCGATCTCGATCGCGGCGAGCGCGCAGTGCTGCGCGATGTGAACTGGCGCGTCCAGTCGGGACAGCGCTGGCTATTGGTCGGCGGCAATGGTGCCGGCAAGACGCAGTTGCTGAAGTTGCTCGCGGGCAGCGTGTGGCCGAAACCCACGGGCCGCGAACTGCGTCGCTACCATTTTCGTGGCGAAGCCTTCGACACGCCGGCAGGCGTCGCCGAGGAGATCGCCTACGTCGGTGCGGAACGCCAGGACCGCTACGAGCACTACGACTGGAATTTCCGGGTGCACGACGTGGTGGGCACCGGCGTACAGCGCACCGACATACCGATGCGCGAGCTCACGTCCGCCGAACAGCGTGGTGTCGCGGCCCTGCTCAAGCGCCTCGACATCGGCGCGCTCGCCGGGCGACGATTTCTCACCCTGTCCTACGGTGAGCGCCGCCTCGTGCTCATCGCGCGCGCACTGGCGAGCCGTCCGAAATTGCTGCTGCTCGACGAAGTCGCCAATGGCCTCGACGCGCGCAACCACGCACGCTTCCTGCACTGGCTGAACGGCAGCGCGAGATCACGGATGCCCTGGGTTTTCGCCACGCACCGCAGTTCCGACGTTCCCGAATCGATGACCCACTTGCTGGAGCTCGAGCAGGGCGTGGTGAAGCGCAGCGGCGCCTTGCGCGCGAACGGGGCACGCGAGTTGCTGCAGCAGGATGCGCGGGCGTTTCACTCGCGCGAGTCGCGCGTGAAATCGCGGCCGCGCAATCGACGCGTACTGGTGGCGCTGCGAAATGCCGACGTGCATGTCGAGGAGGCGCACCTCCTGGCGGGTATCGATCTCGAGGTGCGCGCCGGCGATTGCTGGGTGGTGCATGGACCGAACGGCTCGGGCAAGTCCACGCTGTTACGAACTATCTACGGCGACCATGCCGTCGCATCGGGTGGCGCCATCGTGCGCGCCGGCATCGTGCCCGGAGTACCGCTCGAGCAGTTCAAGTTGCGCACGGCTTACGTGGCGCCGCACCTGCAGACCTGGCAAGCCCCGCGAATGCCGGTGATGGAAGTCGTGGCGTCGGGCCGCTACGCCAGCATTGGTCTCAACGAGGCCATCACTGCGAACGACCGCAAGCACGCCGAACGCGCGCTACGACGCTTCGGAATGTTCGCGCTGCGCAAGAGGACGCTCGCCGAGATGTCCTATGGCCAGGCGCGACGCATACTGTTCGCGCGAGCCTGGGCGCGTGAACCTCGGCTCGCGCTGCTCGACGAGCCGTTTGCTGGCCTGGACCGCGCGACTCGTGCGGACCTCACGCGCCGGCTCAATCAATGGCTGGCGGATGGCGGAAGCTGCGTGATTGCGACGCATCATCGTGAGGAATGGCCGGCGCACACCACGCATGTGCTGGAACTGAAAGCGGGGCGCGTGATTGCGAGCCGCGCACTGGGTGAGACATGAAGAAGCTTGGAATCCTGGCGCTGGTCGTGGTGCTCGCGGCGGCCGCGTTCGCGCTGTATCGATTCGGTCATTCCGACGCCGGCCGCATCGTGGTCAAACTCGAGGCGGGCCCGCCGCAACCGAAGATTTCACCGGGCGAGGCGGGCATCGATCCGGCAGCGATCCAGCTCGCGGTGGACTATGCGGGCAAACGCAACACGTCTGCGCTCGTGATCGCACGCAATGGGCACATCGTGTTCGAGAAGTACTGGGGCGATACCACGCTCGACACTTCGATCGCGACGGACCATTTCGCGAAGGTGCTGGGTCCGCTGTTGGTGGGTTCGGCGATGAACGACCGGCTCATCAGGGATCTGGACGAGCCGATATCTAACTATCAGCCGGATCTTGGCGACGCGCCCACCGGTTCTTCCGGCCCTTCCACGTTGCGCCAGCTTCTGGGCAGCCAGGCCGACCAGGGCGATGGGCCAGCAGAGATCGTCGCGCGCGTTCTGGCACTGGTGACCAAGCAACACTACGAAATTTTGGTGAGCGAGCGGCTGTGGAAACCGATGGGTGGAGGGGAGCTTTCGTTTCGGCGCAATGGATCGAACGAATGGCGGGCCTATGTCGCCACGGCGGGCTGCTGCGTCACCGCAAGAATCAGCGACTGGATGCGCGTCGGTGAATTGCTCGCCAACGATGGCGTGTTCGAAGGCAACCAGTTCACGCCGCCGCGATACGTCACTCTCATGCTGACCCCGACACACAAGGAGTCGACGGTGGGCTTTGGTATCAACGTCAACGGCCAGTTTGCCGCCGCGGACGTGGCGTGGCTGGACGGCGGGCGGAGTCAACGACTGTGGGTGGTGCCGTCTTTGAAACTGGTGATCCTGCGCGCCGGCGGCGAACCTGATGCGTCGGACGGTTGGGATGAGGCGATGATTCCCGACAACATCATCCGCGGTACCAGCGGCTGGCATCCGAGGTCGGTGGGTGAGGGCGTCGATCCGAACAAGTACGCGCCTCACTAGGAGGTGCGGCCGCATTTCAGCCGAAGGACATCTCGGTTTCGAAGATCTCGACCGCCTGGCCGACGATCCACACGCCGTCGAGTTTGCCGTCCTTGTATTCGAGTTCGACGTCGACGCGGCCGGCACGATGTACGTGGTGGCCCTGGGCGCCGGTGAATTTTGCGGTGTCCCCCGAATGGGGCAACAGTCCCTGTTCCGCGAGGTAGGCGCCTAACAATCCATGGGCATTGCCGCTCACCGGATCTTCGGGAATGCCGAGAGCAGGACAGAACATGCGTGATTCGGTCAGGCAGCCATCAAAACCGTGCGAGAGCGTGAACACGAAGAACCCCGCCGCGCCGAGCTGCGCAGACAGAGTGGTGAGACGGGAAAAATCGGGCTTGAGCTGCTTGAGCTGTTCGGTACTGCGCACGCCGATCATGAGGCGTGTGCCGGCGCCGCCCACGATGCGCAGCGGGCAGCGCGTGTCGATGTCGCCGGTGGATAGGGCAAGCGCGTCGAGTACCGCGAGGCGCTCGCGATCGTTGAGCTGCCGCCCGAGCGGTGGTGCCGGCTGACGCACCGCAATGCGCCGCGTGGCACCCGAGCCGCGCACTTCGATGTCGACCAGGCCGGATTTCTGGCGCTGCCGCACGCGGCGGCCTTGTGCATTGGCCTGGCCGTGCAGCGTGGTTGCGCCGTCGCGCGACAGAACGTAGTGGGTGGCCACCGTGGCATGGCCCACGAAACTCGCTTCGGTGCGCGGCGTGAAAAAACGCACGCGCAGCTCGTGATCGGGGCCGTCGGGCTTGAGCACGAATGCCGTGTCGGCGTTGTTGAGCTCGCGTGCTATGGCGAGCATTTCCGCGTCGCCGAGTGAATCGGCGTCGAGCACCACACCCGCGGGATTGCCGGTAAAGCGATCCGTGGTGAATGCGTCGACCTGGAAAATTCGGATGCGGCGGCTCATCGGGGCGCGAATTCTACCCGCAAACCGGCCTCACTCAAGTTTCATTTCCGGTACTATCCGCCTCGCCTCGGGGTGGCCGTGCGTATTTGCACCGGCCTGAGACGCGGATGGGCCGCGAACCCGTAGAACCTGATCCGGCTAGTACCGGCGGAGGGATAGGGATGCACTTCTTCTTGCGCGCTGCGTGCGCGATTCCACTGTTGTTTGTCACGTTGGCGGCCGTCGCCGAGGACACGTCGCTGGACGAAGTCGTGGTCACGGCGGAGCTGCGCGATCGCACGCTGCGACAGCTTCCGGCGAGCGTCACCGTGCTGGACTCACACACTCTCGAACTGGCGGGTGTGCAGCACTTCCAGGATGTGCTCGGGCTGGTGCCCAATCTCAACTGGTCCGCGGGCACCTCGCGTCCGCGCTTTTTTCAGTTGCGCGGCATCGGCGAGCTCGAGCAATGGCAGGGCGCACCGAATCCTTCCGTGGGTTTCCTCATCGACGGCGTGGACTTCTCGGGGATAGGCATGCCGGCGATGCTCTCCGACGTGGAGCGCATCGAAGTGTTGCGTGGGCCGCAGGGCACCGCCTATGGCGCCAACGCGCTCGCGGGACTCATCGCCATCAACACTCGAAACCCGCAACGTCGGCACGAACTCAGCGCCAACGTAACCGCGGGCGACTTCGGCACGCTCGGCGCAAGCGGCGTGTTAGGTGGCCCGGTGGGCGAGGGTGAGGCGGCGTGGCGCCTGGTGGCCGGCAACTATCGCAGCGATGGTTTCCGTCATGACGCCTATCTCGACCGCGACGACACCAACGGTTACGACGAAAGCAGCGCGCGATTCAAACTACACACGCGGCCTTCAGAGAACCTGAGCGCGGACTTCACCGCCCTGTGGGCGGATCTCGACAACGGCTACGACGCATTTGCAATCGATAATTCGCGCACCACGTTGTCGGACAGGCCGGGGCAGGACACGCAGCTCGCCCGCGCACTCGCGGTGCGTCTCGACTACAGCGGCGCCGACGCCTTCGATGTCGCGAGCCGCACGACCGCCGGGATCTCGCGCAGCGTGTATTCCTTCGACGGCGACTGGGGCAACGACGCCTACTGGGGCGTGAACGCGCCGTACGACTATTTCCAGCGCTTCGACCGCGAACGCCGCACACTCAGCGAGGATTTGCGCCTCGTCTCGCGTGGCAATGTCGATCATGGTGCGAGTTTCGCGTGGCTGGCGGGCGTGTACGCGTTGCGCACCGATGAAGACGTGCAGCAGCACGACGTCTACCACGACCTCCTGTTCGGTGAAGGCGATCTCACGCGCTCGAGCGACTACCGCGCAACCAATCTCGCCGTTTACAGCGAGCTCGAGTGGCGGCTCACGGACGCCACGGTGCTGAGCGCCGGCGCGCGCATCGAGCGACGCTCGGCCGACTACAGTGATACCGCGGGTGCGGCTTTTTCGCCCGATGAATCCATGTACGGCGGATCGCTGGAGCTGCGTCATCTCGTCGGCGAACGCACGCATACCTATCTAAAATTCGCGCGCGGCTACAAAGCCGGCGGCTTCAACATCGGCGCCGCGGTGCCCGAAGACCGGCGCACCTTCGACACCGAGGTGCTGCACAGTCTGGAGTTCGGCCTGCGCAGCGCGAACGTGGCCGAATCGCTGGCCGGTGACGTCGCTCTCTTCTATATGCGCCGCGAGGATCAGCAGGTGCAGACCGGTGAGCAGCTGGAACCGGGGAATCCCTTGAGTTTTGTCCTTTACACGGACAACGCGGCAAACGGCGAAAACTACGGTGTCGAGACGACGCTGCGCTGGCAGCCCGCAACCGCGTGGTTGCTAGACCTGCGCGCTGCGCTACTGGAAACGCGATACATCGGCTATCAGTTTGGCGACCGGAATCTTGATGGCCGCGAGCAGGCGCATGCGCCTCAATACCAATACGACCTGGGCGTGGAGTATCACGGCGCGAGCGGCTTGTTCGCGCGCGTCGATTTCGCGGGACTCGACGACTTCTATTTCGATGCCTCGCACGATGAGCGTGCACCGTCCCGGGTCCTTACGCATCTGAAGGCGGGATATTCGGGCAGCCACTGGCACGCGGAAGTTTGGGTCAGAAACCTGTTCGACAGGTACTATTCGCAGCGTGGTTTCCAGTTTGGTCTCGAGCCGCCGGAATTCGTACCGACTCGCTACGTGCAGGCGGGAGACCCGCGCCATGCAGGCGTGACGGTGACATATCTATTTCGCTGACGGAGAACGGATGAACATCGGCGTCGAGATCAGCCTGTATCCCCTGCACGAAGACTACATTCCGCCGATCCGCGGATTCATCGATCGCCTCAATGCCGACGGCCGCTTCAAGGTGATGACCAACGACATGAGCACGCAGGTCTTCGGCCTTTACGAAGATGTCATGGACGCGCTCACGCGCGAGTTGCGTCCCACGTTCGAGCGTGACGGCAAGGCCATATTCGTCATGAAGGTGTTAGGGCCGCTCGGCTGATCTGCCGGCGCGCCTGTCCATCAATGCAGCTCCCCGTCGAAGTGCTGAAGATCTTCGAGATCACCGCGATGCTCACCGGAGCGGCCTATGCCATCCTCGCGGCGCGCCGCAATCGCCTCTGCTGGCTCGCAGGTGCCGTAAGTTCTGCGCTCGCAGCCCTGCTGGCCGGGTTGCGTGGGCTGCCCATGCAGTCGGCATTGCAGGTATTTTTCGTCGGCATGTCAGTGTATGGCTGGCTGAGCTGGACTCGCAGCGCGACGCAGGGCGAATTACCCGTCGGAATGTGGCCGTATCCGTCGCACCTGATTGCGGCGCTGGTCGTTACAGCGCTGTCATTTGCGACCGCGCAACTGCTCGCCGCCGAAACGAAAGCCGCGTGGCCGCTCCTCGATTCGCTGACCACCGGATTCAGCCTGCTTGCCACATGGCTCGCGGCGCGTGCGAAACTCGAAAACTGGTTGTACTGGATCGTCATCGACGGAGTGCTGGTGTTCCTCTTTTACGTGCAAGACCTGCCGTTCCTGGCGTTCCTCAACGTGTTGTTCATTGGCATCGCCGCAGGTGGGTTCGTCGCCTGGCGCCGGCGCCTCCACGCGCAGATGGTGCCCGCATGATCGGCGCCACGCTGTTGCAACACGTGCCGGGTTGCGAGGACGGCGAAGCGCCGTATTCGCAGGAACTCATCGGTGGCGGCAAGGTAAATCGCAGTTTCCTGGTGCGAACGCGCCGCGGACGCTTTGTGCTGCGCCTCAATGAAAACGCGACCTCGGATCCGGGTCTCGATCGCGCGCGCGAGCTGACGCTGCACACGGCGGCAGCCAATGCCGGCATCGCACCGCAGGTGGTGTACGCGGACCCCAGCCATTTCTGCCTGATCACGGACTATCTCGACGGTCGCTTGTGGACGCCGCACTACTTCACGCGCATGCGCGATCTGCGTTCGCTCGGGCAACGTCTGCGTGTGTTGCAGTCCGTGCCGCCACCGTCGGTGCCGCGCTTCGATCCCATGGCCTCCGCGCGACGCTATGCCGACACGATCATTGGCAGCGAGCCGGATGAGAAGGGGCGCATCCAGTTCCTGCTGGCGAACGGCGTCGAAGCCATGACACGCGCCGCGTCGTCGCAGCGTGCGCCTTCCGTCGTCCACTGCGATCTGCACCACGGCAACGTGCTTACCGCGGATCGCGTCTACTTCATCGACTGGGAATACGCGCAGGTCGGCGATCCGCTGCTCGACCTGGCCTGCGTGATGACCTATTACCCGCGGGCCATGGCGCACGGTGCGTTGCTGCTCGAAGCGTCGGGCCTCGCCGACGTCGGTGCGACGCCTGCGATGCTGGGCGAACTCACCAATGTGTTCACCCTGCTGACATATCTCTGGTATCGCGCGCGCCGCGTTGCCCGCGCCGTTCCCGCCACCGACCTGCAAGTCGAATCCGCTGCATTGCGCCGCCTGCTTTCGCTGGCGCCCGACGCCCAACCTCGGCACACTAGCGCCGCGAATTTGCGCGAAATCTCGGGTGTTGGGAAACGGAATGGCGACGTTGCAGGTGATTGATCGGGACGGTGTTTCTCACGACGTGGAGTGCAAGCCGGGGCTGAAAGTGATGGAAGTGTTGCGCGAGCTGGACTACGGCGTCGCGGCCATCTGCGGGGGCATGTGTTCCTGCGCCACCTGCCACATCTACATCGATTCGGCCTGGGCCGAAAAACTTCCCGCCCCGATGTCAGACGAGCGCGATCTGCTGACCGAGCTCTCGCACTATCGCGAAAATTCCCGGCTCTCCTGCCAGGTCGAGATTACGCAGGCATTGTCGGGACTGAAAGTCACCATCGCCGAAGACGAGTAGCGACATGTTTGGTTCCACCAACTGGATGTATGTGTTCGCCGTCATCGGCGGCGTCATCGCTGTGTGGCGGATCTGGCAGAACCTCAACAAGCTGCGTCAGCGCAAGAACGATTCCTGGGACGCGCGCCTCATCGATCAGTTGCGCAAACGCGGCTCGGATCCTTTCAAGCCGCACGACCTGGATTTTTTCCTCGCGTTTCCCACGCGCGAAGCCGCGGACGAAGTGGCCGCGCAGATGACGACCGAGGGTTTCAAGACCGACGTCATCGACACGCCCGAGAGTGGCGAGTTGCGTTTCAGCCTGCACGCGCAGAAGACACTGCATCTCACGGTTCCCGACATGCAGGACCTGAGCCGTCGCCTGACCGATATGGCGATCGCCAAGGGCGGCCGATACGACGGCTGGAGCGCGAAACAGGTGCCGATCGCCGACAGCCCGATTCACTGAGCCGGACTAGCTACTTCTTCTTCTCGGTCTGCTTCTTGACGGCTTCTGCCGCGGCCTTGATGGCTTCTGGGTCGCCGAGATAACCGCTCCTCACGGGCTTGAGATTCGCGTCGAGCTCGTACACCAGCGGCACGCCGGTGGGGATGTTGAGCTCGGTAATCGCAGCCTCGCTCACGTTGTCGAGCATCTTCACGACGGCGCGCAGGGAATTGCCGTGCGCCACCACCAGAACATTCTTGCCGGCGAGCAGCTCGGGCACGATGCGATCGTTCCAGAACGGCAATACGCGCGCGAGCGTGTCCTTCAGCGATTCTGAGGCGGGCAGTACTCTCGGGTCGACATTCGCGTATCGGCGATCGGCGCGCGGATGGCGCGCATCGTCGTCGCTGAGAGGCGGCGGCGGGATGTCGTAGCTGCGGCGCCAGATCTTGACCTGCGCCTCGCCGTGCTTCTCCACGGTCTGGGCCTTGTCGAGCCCCTGTAACGCGCCGTAGTGACGTTCGTTCAGGCGCCAGCTTCGTTCCACCGGCAGCCACATGAGATCGAGTTCGTCCAGCACGCTCCACATCGTGCGAATGGCGCGCTTGAGCACGGAGGTGAACACGATGTCGGGCTTGATGCCCGCTTTCTTGATCTCGGTGCCCGCGGATTTCGCCTCGATGAGCCCGAGCTCCGACAGGTCGACGTCGTGCCAACCCGTGAACAGATTTTCGACGTTCCAGGTACTCTGGCCGTGTCGAACCAGTATCAGCTTTCCGGGAATGGATTTACCGGGCATGCGCGCTCCTCCGTTGGGGAGCGCGATATTACCCGCAGATCATTCAATTTGCGCGCGCTAGGCGCGACCGCGGAAATGCGCGTCGAGGCCGCGCTCGCAGCGCACGCGGCGTTCGCGTTGCGCGACTTCGAGCAGCGCCAGATTCCGGGGCAGTGTCGACCGCGATGCCGGGGCGTGGTGCAGGTGGCTGGCGATGCCGCCAAACAAGAGTGTCTGCCGACGCACGCCGGAATTCTCGAGCCGCGCGGCGAGCTCCTTGTCTTCCGCCCCCCAACCCTCGATCGCTTCGTTGAAGCCGTTGACGCGGACCAGGTCGTCACGCCAGATACCCAGGTTGCACCCCTTGATGGCGATGAACGCGTTCGCCAATCGGCGCGTCATGGAAGCCATCGGCGGCGAGTGAAGTAGATAGGCGCGGCGCAGGCCGCCGAAGCCGGGCGACCAGAATCCGGGTTGCTGCGCCGGATCAGCGATCAGCTGCCTGGTCCTGAGTTCGTCGGCATGCACACGCACGCCCTGGGTATAAAACCCGTGGCGGCGGAAGCGCGCGTGGTCGGCGATGAACTTGGGATGCAACAGCATGTCGCCGTCGATGAACACCAGGTAGTCCATGTTCGTCGCGGCGATCGCCAGATTGCGCAGGCGACCGACGCGGAAGCCGCTGTGCGGCTGCGATACGAGGCGCACTGGCGCACTGCAACGGGCGATGAACGCCTCCACGACCTCGCGGGTGGACGGGCCCGATCCATCGTCGGCGATCAGTATTTCGGTGGGCGCAATCGTCTGGTGCGACACACTGGCGAGCACCGCGGCCAATGCATCCGGGCGCTCGTAGGTGGTGATCACCAACGCGAGGCGACCTTGCGGTCTAGCCATTGGCAAGGCTGCGGACCACGTCTACGCCCACGGTGAGCGTGGCAAAATCCGCGGCACCACTCGCCCGCATTTCGGTGAGAGTGCGCTTCCATCCGGCAAGCGCGCCGGCTCGCTGCGCACTCCAGCGCGCCACGCGATCGGTGATTCGTGTTGCGCCACGCGTGCGCAACACCTGCTGGGTGAGCTGACGATGAGCATGCATGGCGGCATCGCGCAGTCCCGTACGCGCGCTCGCCTGCCAGGGACCATCTATCACGAGACGGTCGATTTCGCCGTGCAGCCAGTCGAGGCCCAGGGTCACGCCGAGTTCGAAGTACACACGCGCAACGTCTGCAACCGCGACGCGCTCGTTGCGCGAGAGAGCCACGATGTCGAGCGCGGGTTCGAGCAGCGCCAGGCGCGCTACGCGCCGCGCCAGCTTCTCCGGTACGCCGCCGCCGGTGAGTTCCGCCATGATGGATTCTTGTTGCACCTGGGACTCGCCGCCAATGCCGAGGTCGGCGCTGCCAGTCAGTTGTTCGACGCCCGCGCGCAATTCCCGCACGGCGTTTTCGACGCGCAGATCTTTGCCGTGTTCGCGCAACAGCCAGTAGCTGGTGTGGTGCAACAGCCGGCCGGTCCGATAGAGCATGGAGTACTGCACGTTGGCGACGACCGAGTTGTCCAGCGATTCGATGTCGGCCCACAACGAGCGCATGGAGAAGATCTCGCGCGCGATGCTGTAGGCGCGCGCGATCGCGGCCGGATCGGCGCCAGTGTCTTCCTGGGCGCGCGTCACGAACACCGGGCCCATGCGATTCACCAGGCTATTGGTCGTGGCGGTCGCGATGATTTCGCGGCGCAGCCGATGGCGAGGAATCTCGCGCGAATAACGCTTGCGCGCGGGCGAGGGGAAATAGCGTTGCACTTCGCTCGCAAAGTACGGGTCGTCGGGCAGGTCCGAATCGAGCAGGTGATTGCTCAGCCAGATCTTGCTGTAGGCCAGCACGACGGCGAGTTCGGGTCGCGAGAGCCCAAGGTTCTGCTTGCGCCGCTCGGCGAATTCATCGTCGGCCGGCAGGAACTCGATGGCGCGGTTCAGGTGACCGCCTCGTTCCAGCGTGCGAATCAGGCTTTGATACTCGGAGAGCCGTTCGGGTGCGCGCTGCTCCAGCACCGAGATGGCCTGGCTCTGCAGGTAGTTGTTGCGCAGGACCAGTGCGGCGACTTCCCCCGTCATGCTGGCGAGAAGTTTGTCGCGAGCCGGGCGCGTCAGACGTCCCTTGCGAGCCACGTCGGCCAGCAGGATCTTGATGTTGACCTCCAGATCGGAGGTGTTCACACCGGCGGAGTTGTCGATGAAATCGGTGTTGATGCGTCCGCCAGACCTTTCCGGTCCACCAGATTGGGCATATTCCACGCGACCGCGCTGCGTGCAACCCAGGTTGCCGCCTTCGCCGAGCACCTTCGCCCGAATCTCGTTGCCATTGGCGCGGATGGCGTCATTGGCGCGATCCCGCACCTCGCCATGCGACTCATCGGTCGCCTTCACGTAGGTGCCGATGCCGCCGTTCCACAGCAGGTCGACCTCCATGCGCAGGATGGCGCGCATCACCTCCACGGGTGTGGCAGCGGCAGCGTCCAGCCCTAACAACGTACGCGCCTCGGGGCCGAGCGCAATGGACTTCGCGGTGCGCGGCCACACGCCGCCGCCGCGCGAAATGAGCTTGCGCGAATAGTCGTCCCAGCTCGAGCGGGGCAGTGCGAACAGTCGTTCGCGCTCAAGGAAGCTACCGGCTACGGACGGATTCGGATCGAGAAAGATGTGCCGGTGATCGAACGCCGCCACCAGCCGGATGTGCTTCGAGAGCAGCATGCCGTTGCCGAAAACGTCGCCCGACATATCACCAACGCCCGCGCAGGTGAACTCCTGCGACTGGATGTCGACGCCGATTTCGCGGAAATGCCGCTTGACGCATTCCCAGGCGCCGCGTGCAGTGATGCCCATGCCCTTGTGGTCGTAGCCCGCCGAGCCGCCCGACGCGAAGGCGTCACCTAACCAGTGGCCATACTCGATGGAGATTGCATTGGCGATGTCGGAAAACGTGGCGGTGCCCTTGTCGGCGGCGACCACGAGATACGGGTCATCGCCGTCGCGACGGACAACGTCTCTTGCCGCCACCGTCTTGCCATTGACGATGTTGTCGGTGACATCGAGCAGCGCGCGGATGAAGGTCTGGTAACTGGCGACGACTTCCTTCTGCACGTCTTCGCGCGATCCGGCGGCAGGCAGGCGTTTGGGGTAGAACCCGCCCTTGGCGCCCACCGGCACGATGACGGTGTTCTTGACGTTCTGCGCCTTCATGAGCCCGAGCACTTCGGTGCGGAAGTCTTCGCGGCGGTCGGACCAGCGGATGCCGCCGCGCGCCACGTACCCCATGCGCATGTGCACACCCTCGACGCGCGGGCTGTACACGAAGATCTCGAACCTGGGTCGCGGCAGCGGCAGGTCGGGGATGGCGGACGGATCGAGCTTGAAGGACACCCAGCTCTTCTGCGATCCGTTTTCCGTTGCCTGGTAGTAGTTAGTGCGCAGGGTGGCGCGGATCACGTGCAGGTAGCTGCGCAGGATGCGGTCTTCGTCCAGGCTCGCGACATTGTCGAGCGCGCGCAGGATGGATTGACGGATGCGTTCGGCCGCGGCTTCCCGCGCCTTGGCCCTCAGCGAGAACTGGGTTTCGAACAGGCGCACCAACGCCCTGGCGATCGGCGCCTGCGCGACCAGCACGCGTTCCATGTACGCCTGGCTGAACGGAATGCCGGTCTGCAGCAGGTAGCGGCAGTAGGCGCGCACCACCACGATTTCGCGCGCGCTCAATCCCGCGCACAGCAGCAGGCGATTGAAGCCATCATTTTCGATTTCGCCGCGCCACGCCGCCAGGAAAGCCTCTTTGAACAGCGGCTCGAGGGCGGCGATGTTCGCGCGCTTCAGATCTCGCGCTTCGAGTTCGAAGTCCTGGATCCAGACTGAGTCGGGCAACTGGTAGGGATGCTCGGCCAGCACGCGCAGCCCGAAATTCTCGAGCATGGGCAGGATGTCGGAGATGCTGGTCGGGTCGCCGGCCTGCAGGATGCGAAGCGACAGCCGGCCTTGCCGGTCAACGGGCCGCGCGCGCAGATTGAGTTGCGGCACCGCGGGATTTGCGGCGAGCGCTTCGAGGTCCGCGATGTCTTCCAGCGCCTGCGCGGGCTCGACGTCGGCGCGATAGGCCGGCGGAAACGCACGCGCATAGCGAGTCGCGAGTTCGACGGCGCTGCGCTCGACGCCGCGCGCGATCAGCGCTTGCTGCAGGCGGTCTTCCCAGGTGGCCGTCGCCGCCGCGATTTCCGCTTCGATGGCCGAAATGCTGTCTACGCCGGGTGCGCCTTGCGGAGTACGCACCAGCAGATGCAGGCGCGCCAGCATGGAGTCCGAGATCTGCACCTGGGACTCGACATGCGTGCCACCGAAACGCTCGCGCACGATGCGCTCGATGCGTTCGCGCACTTCGGTGTTGTATCGGTCGCGCGGCACATAGACGAGACAGGAGTAGAAGCGTTCGTAACTGTCGCGACGGACGAACAGCCGCACGCGCCGGCGCTCGTAGAGATTGACGATGCCGCGCACGATGGGAACGAGCTCGGCCGTCGGCGTCTGGAACAGCTCATCACGCGGAAAGGTTTCGATGACGTTGACCACCGACTTGGCGTCGTGGCTCTGCGGTGGCAGGCCGAAGTGCGCAATCACCGCGTCGAGCTTGCGTCGCAGCAGCGGGATCTCCGCGGGTTGCTTGTGATAGGCGCTCGAGGTCCACAGGCCGAGGAAGCGATGCTCGCCGGATACGCGGCCGGCGGCGTCGAAAGTCTTCACGCCGACGTAGTCGAGAAAACTTCCGCGATGCACGGTCGACGGAGTATTCGCCTTGGTAAGCACCAGCAGCTCAGGCAGGCGTGCCTGGCGACGCAGGTGCCCGGTGAGCACGATGGGCAGCGGTGACTTGCGTGGGCCCTGGGGAGAACCGCGCAGGATTCCGAGCCCGGTGTCGTCGTCGCGAACCAGCGCGTCGCGTGAGCGGCCGCGCTTGAGACGGTAGTAGCGATAACCGAGGTACACGAAATGTCCGTCATGCATCCACGCGAGCAGCGCGCGTGCCTCGCTGGAATGCGACTTCGGCATCGGCAATGTCGCGCGCTCGAGCTCGTTGGCCACCGCGCGACTGCGTTCCAGCATCGCCGGGAAATCGCTGACCGCGCGCCGCACGTCCTCGAGTGATGCACGAACGCGTCGTTCGAGCTCACGGGCATGCGCGGCGTCGCCCGGCCGGTCGATCTCGAACATCTGCCAGGATTCGAGATGAACCGCGTCCTTGTCCTCTCCGACCGCCTTGAGATTGCCACGCGCATCGCGCCGTACAGCCAGCACTGGATGCACGATGAGATGCACGGCGATATTCAGCTGGCTGAACACGATGCTGATCGAATCGACGAGGAAGGGCATGTCCGACGACACCACGCGCAGCAGCGAGCGGTGAGCCGCCGTGGGCGCATCCGCATTCAGCGGCGACGCGATGTCCACCAGCACGCGATTGCCCGCGCGGCGACGGCCGAATTCCAGGTGAGCGAGCGCGGCGGCGGCCAGTTCCTCCGGGCGATGCGCCCGCAGATCTTCTTCGGCGACACCGCGGAAATACGCGGCGAGGAATTCCCGGGTGAGCACGCGCCGTGGTTTTGGCACGCTCTTCAGCGCGTGCGCGACTATCTTTTCGATGAGCGCGAGACGGGCAGCAGGAATCTTGCCGAGCATGTGAAGTTCTCTCAGGAAGGGATGAGAGGCGCCGGATCAGGGCGCGCGATTATACATGTGGCGACGCGAGCTCATGGCGCGTGCGCCGGGCCAAGTTCGACGGCACGCCCTAGCAAGACCCGCAACACGCGGTCGAGGGTGGCCCGCTCATGCCTCGAGAGCGGGGCCACCAGCTGCCGCTCGTAGTCGAGCGCCATGGGGACCACCTGCGCATAGACTCGCGCGCCAGCCGGCGTGAGCGCCAGATGCGTGCGGCGCCGGTCCGCGGGCGCGGTGGTGCGCCGCAGCCGGCCGGCGGCCAGCAGCGTCGCCACGGCGCGGCTCACCGCCACCTTGTCCATGGCGGTACGCGCCGTGACCTCGGCCGCCGAAAGCCCGGGATTTGCGGCGAGCACCGCCACGATGCGCCATTCAGGGATCGACAGGCCAAAGTTGGCGAAATAGGCCGCCGCGATGGCGGAACTCACGGTGTTCGAGAGCACTGACAGCCGGTAGGGAAGAAATCCTTCGAGGTGGAGCTTCTCGCGTCGCGTCATGAGGGTGCTTGCGCCTTTCGCATTCCGGCGGAATGGTTACAATTGAAACTAAATCAATTTCCTTCCCGAGGCCAGTGATGGCAGCTCATGCTGTGACAAATCCGATGGGTACCGACGGGTTCGAGTTCGTCGAATACGCCGCACCCGACCCGGCACTGCTGCGCGGCTTGTTCGAGCGACTGGGCTTTCCGGTGGTCGCCCGGCATCGCAGCAAGAACGTGACGCTGCATTCGCAGGGCGACATCAATTTCGTCATCAACGCCGAGCCGCAATCCTTTGGCCAGCGTTTCGCGCAGGCACACGGGCCCTCGGTGTGCGCCATGGCGTTTCGCGTTCGCGATGCCGCCGCCGCATTCGAGCGCGCCGTGTCGATGGGCGCGGAGCCGCACAGCGGCAGCGTCGGGCCGATGGAGCTCAACATCCCCGCCATCGTCGGCATCGGCGGGTCGCTGATCTACTTCGTCGATCGTTATGGCGAACGCTCCATCTACGACGTCGATTTCAAGCCGGTAACGCCAGAGCCGCTGGAGCGCGCCGGGCTCATGCAGATCGACCATCTCACGCACAACGTGCACCGTGGCCGCATGGACCATTGGACCGCCTTTTACGAGAAGCTCTTCAATTTTCGCGAGATCCGCTACTTCGACATCGAAGGCAAGAAGACCGGCCTGTTCTCGCGGGCGCTTACCAGTCCCTGCGGCAAGATCCGCATCCCTATCAACGAGTCGCAGGACGACAAATCGCAGATCGAGGAGTACCTGCGCGAATATCGCGGCGAGGGCATCCAGCACATCGCGCTGTCCACCGACGACATCTATCGCACCGTCGACGTGCTGCGTGCGCGTGGAGTCGCGTTCCAGGACACGCCGGAGACCTATTACGAAGGCGTCGATGCGCGCGTGGCCGGCCACGGGGAGAACATCGAAGAGCTGCGGCGCCGCCGCATTCTCATCGACGGCAGCGGCGCCAGCGATGAAGGCGTGCTGCTGCAGATCTTTACCGCCAATGTCATCGGGCCGATCTTCTTCGAAATCATCCAGCGCAAGGGAAATCAGGGTTTCGGCGAAGGCAATTTCAAGGCATTGTTCGAGTCCATCGAACTGGATCAGATTCGCCGGGGAGTGCTTTGATGCTCGAGCTCTACAGCTACTGGCGCAGCTCGGCGTCCTATCGGGTACGCATTGCGCTCAATCTCAAGGCGCTGCCGTATGTCCTGCACGCGGTCAATCTCACGAAAGACGGCGGCGAGCAGTTCAGCCCTGCCTACCGCGCCGTGAATCCGCAGAGCCGCGTGCCCACGCTGGTTCACGACGGCCAGCGATTCATGCAGTCGCTGGCCATCATCGAATATCTCGATGAGACTTTTCCCGACCATCGCCTGATCCCGCGCGATCCCGTGGATCGTGCACGCGTGCGCATGTTGTCGCAGATCATCGCCTGCGACATCCAGCCGCTGCAGAACACCAGCACCACGGTGTATCTCAAGGACAAGCTCCACGTCGACGAGGCCGGCATCACGACGTGGTTGCGCGAATGGATCACTCGCGGGCTCGATGCGTACAACGCGCACCTGGAGCGCGATCATCTTTCCGGCAAGTTTTCTCACGGCGATACGCCGACGATGGCGGATTGCTGCCTCATGCCGCAGTTGTTCGCCGCTTCGCGCTTCGGGATTGAAGTCACGAGATATCCGCGGCTCGCGCTGATCGCGGAGAACTGCGCGGCCCTGCTCAGCCTTCCAGCACGCGCATCCGTCCAAGCAACCCGATGCAGCCTGACAAGTCGAGCAAGAAGGTATTTGCCGACGCCAAGTCAGCACTCGCCGGGCTGACGCGTGACGGCATGACGGTGATGTCCGGCGGGTTCGGGCTCTGCGGCATCCCGGAGAATCTCATCCTTGCGTTGCGCGATTCGGGCGCGCGCGATCTCACCGTGATCTCCAACAACGCGGGCGTCGATGGATTCGGGCTCGGACTTCTGCTGGCGACGCGACAGATTCGCAAAATGGTGTCGTCGTATGTCGGCGAGAACCGCGAGTTCGAACGCCAGTACCTTGCGAAAGAACTCGCGCTCGAGTTCAACCCGCAGGGAACCCTGGCCGAACGCATCCGCGCGGGAGGCGCCGGCATCTACGGTTTCTACACGCGCACCGGCGCGGGCACCGTGGTGGCCGAAGGCAAGGAACAGCGCGAGGTCAACGGTGAGTTTTTCGTGCTGGAGACCGGACTCACCGCCGATCTTTCGATCGTGAAAGCCTGGAAAGGCGACACCGAAGGCAATCTGGTGTATCGCAAAACCGCGCGAAACTTCAACCCGATGATGGCGACCGCGGGCCGCGTGACGGTGGCTGAAGTCGAAGAGCTGGTCGAACCCGGCGTGCTCGACCCCGATCAGGTCCACACGCCCGGCATCTTCGTTCAACGGATCATCCAGGGCGCGCACTACGAGAAGCGCATCGAGCAGCGCACGGTGCGGAAGAGGACTGGCTGATGCCCTGGACGCGCGAAGACCTGGCGAAACGCGCCGCGCGCGAGCTGCGCGACGGCTACTACGTCAACCTCGGCATCGGCATTCCGACACTGGTGGCTAACTACATCCCGGCCGGCATGGACGTGGTGCTGCAGTCGGAGAACGGCATGCTGGGCATGGGGCCGTTTCCCTACGAAGGCGAGGAGGACCCCGACCTCATCAACGCCGGCAAGCAGACGATCACGGAACTTGCGACTTCGTCGTTTTTCTCCTCGTCCGACAGCTTCGGCATGATTCGCGGCGGTCACATCCACCTGTCCGTGCTGGGCGCGCTCGAAGTGGCCGAAAACGGTGACCTCGCCAACTGGATGGTGCCCGGCAAGATGGTCAAAGGAATGGGCGGCGCCATGGACCTCGTGGCAGGCGTGCGCCGCGTGGTGGTCGTGATGGAGCACAACTCGAAGGATGGCGCGGCAAAATTCAAGCCGCGTTGCGAGCTGCCGCTCACCGGTGCGAACTGCGTCGACATGCTGATCACGGACCTGGCGGTGTTCGAGCGCCCGGATCGCAAGTCGAAGTTCAGACTGCTCGAGCTTGCGCCGGGGGTCACCGCCGAACAGGTGCGCGCGAAAACCAGCGCTGCCTTCGACGGCTAGCCGGCGCGCGAACCTTCTTCGAAGGTTCGCGCCACCGATGTCATGCGCGCGTAGTTGGCGGTCACCCAGCCCTCGATCTGGCGGATCAGATCCGACAACGAAGCCCCAAGTCGCGTGAGGCTGTACTCCACGCGCGGCGGCACTTCCTGGTAATCGCGCCGGTGCACGATGCCGTGCCGCTCCAGCTCACGCAGCGTCTGCGTGAGCATCTTCTGCGAAATGCCGCCGGTGCGACGCGCCAGCTCGCCCGAGCGAGTGGGTCCGTCGCGCAGCACGCACAGCAGGAGCATCGACCACTTGCTGCCGATGAGCGCGAGGATTTCCTGCGACGGGCAGTCGGGATTGAACGGGTTCGCTTTGGCCATGGCATACCAGGCACCAAAAGGTGCGTACTTACAGTTCAGGATGCGTGAGCTTACTCTTCAGGCCATGTGGAAAAGCACAGAAGTGACGCGACGGTTGAAGCTCGATGTGCCCATCGTGCAGGGTCCCTTCGGCAGTGGGCTGTCAGCAGTTGATCTGGTGGTCGCGGTCAGCGAGGGCGGAGGGCTCGGTTCGTTCGGCGTGCATCACCTGGACGGCGCGGGCATTCGCGCGATCGACGCGCAGATCCGCACGCGTACTCAGCGCACTTTCGCGCTGAACCTGTGGATCCCGCTGGGCGACAGCGACAATCCGCAGGTGACCGACGCGCAGTGGAAAGCCGCGGTAGACCTGCTGCGGCCATACTTCGATGAGCTGCGCGTGCCTTTGCCGTCGCGGCCGGCGCGCTTCGGGCCGCGCTATCAGGAACAGGTCGAAACGTTGCTGGAGTTGCGACCGCCGGTGTTCAGTTTCGTGTTCGGCGTGCCGACGCCCGACGTGCTCGATCGTTGCCGCAGTGCGGGCATCGCGACGCTCGGTGTCGCAACCACGCCTGCTGAGGCCAAAGCTACTCGAGGACGCGGGGGTCGACATGATCGTCGCCTCAGGATTCGAAGCCGGCGGGCATCGCGCGTCGTTCCTGCGCGAGCCCGAGGAGTGCCTGACGGGAACGTTGGCGCTGATTCCGCAAGTAGTCGATACGGTGAAAGTGCCGGTGATCGCCGCGGGCGGCATCGTCGATGGACGCGGGATCGCCGCGGCGCTGAAGTTAGGCGCGTCCGCGGCGCAGATCGGCACCGCGTTCCTCGCCTGCGAGGAATCGAATGCCTCGCCGCTGCATCGCGCGAAGCTGTTCAGCGCCGATGCGCGCCGCACCACGCTCACGCGAGCTTTCACCGGAAGACTGGCGCGCAGCATTCACAACGGACTTCATCGATGCGCTTCGCGGTAAGGAAAGCGCGCTCGCGCCGTATCCAGTGCAGGCCTGGCTCACGGCGCAACTCAAGGCCGCCGCGCTGGCCGCCAATCGCGCCGATGTGATTTCGCTGTGGTCGGGGCAGGGCGCGCCGCTGCTGAAACATCGACGTGCCGCGGAGTTGCTGCGCTCGCTGGTTGCCGGGACCGACGAGATCACTGCGCGCGAAATGAGGAATGTCCCCATTACGCGGCGCGATGCGCGCGCGCGAGGTATTCCTCGCTCTGCATCTCCACCAATCTGCTCACGGTGCGCTGAAACTCGAACTTGAGCTTCTCGCCTTTATAGAGTTCGTTCGGCGCGGCCGCGGCCGAGATGATCACGTTGACGCCCCGGTCATAGAACTCGTCGATCACCGAGATGAACCGGCGTGCCGCATTGTCGGCGGTGTCATGCAGCACGGGCACATTGCTGATCACCACCGACTGGTATTCGCTGGCGATGGCGATGTAGTCCGGCGGACTGCGCGGCCCCTCGCACAACGCGGCGAAATCGAACCAGATGACGTTTTCGCTTTCGCGCAGCACCTTGATCTTGCGGTGGTTCACCGTGATCGAGCCGTCGGTCTCGACGTCTTCATCCGACAGGTCGTCGAACAGCTCCACGAGCTTCGCCTGCGTGTCAGGCGCGCCCACAGGCAGATAGATGGAGGCGGCGGTGAGCTGGCGCAGCCGGTAGTCGACGCCGCCGTCGACGGCCACCACTTCGCAGTGCTTCTCGATCAGCGCGATGGTGGGCAGGAAGCGGTCGCGCTGCAGGCCGTTCTTGTAGAGATCCTTGGGTTTGACGTTGGAGGTGAACACCAGCGTGACGCCGCGCTTGATCAGCGCGTCAAACAACCCGGCGAGGATCATGGCGTCGGCGATGTCGGAGACGAACAGCTCGTCGAAACAGATGACCTGCGCCTTCTTCGCAATCTTGTCGGCGACACCATCGAGCGGCGACTGCATTCCCTTGAGGCGCCTGAGGTCGGCGTGCACTTCCTGCATGAAGCGATAGAAGTGGGTACGGCGCTTCTGCGAGAGGGTCAGGCTCGAATAGAAGAGGTCCATGAGCCAGGTCTTGCCGCGCCCAACGCCACCCCAGAGGTACACGCCCTTCGGCGCGCCGCCGTTGTCGCGCGTGAGCCCGCGCAGCAGTCGCTTGCCGAGCGGCGCCGAGGCTGCCGCGGCGATTTCGCGCGCGCAGGCGCTCGAGCATGGCGACTGCCGCGAGCTGCGCCGGATCGGAGGTAAAGCCGCGCTTGGCGATCTCGCGCGCGTACAGCGCGCCGAGCACGTCGTTCGTGGGTCGTCACAGCAGCTGGTAGTTGGGGCCGGAGCCGCCTTCCGGCGTCACCCAGTCGATGATCTGGTACGGGTCCTTGATGTCGCAGGCCTTGCAGTGCACGCAATTCGCCGCGTTGATCTGCAGGCGTTTGCCGCCGGCCTCATCGTCGACCATCTCGTAGACGTGCGCGGGACAGAAGCGCGTGCAGGGATTGCCGTATTCCGTGGCGCAGGTGGTGGCGCAGATGTTCTTGTCGCGCACCTTGAGATGGGCGGGCTGCACTTCGTCGTGCGCAGTGACGGCGAAGAACACCGAGGACAGTCGATCGCGCGGCGGCAGGTCGCGATTTACCCAGTGGCGGTTCGGCGATTCGTATTCGGCCAGCTTTTCGAGCGGGAACGTCGCCTGGTTGCGCAGAGTCCAGGGAGTCTTGCCTCCGAGCATGCTTTCGATGCCGGCATTGAGCACGCCCAGCTTCAACCCGGCCTTGAACCCGGGCTTGATGTTGCGCACTTCGTGCAGCTCGGCGACGGCCTCGGTCTTGCGCCAGATCGCATCGAAGCCAATGCTGGTGTTGTTCTCGGCGAAGTAGTCGGCCGCGGCGATGCCGCAGCGGATCGCCTGGTGGATGCCCTTGATCTTGGGCACGTTGAGCGTGCCGGCGGAGTCGCCCACGAGCACGGCGCCCGGCATCTCGAGCTTGGGCATGGACTGGAATGCCGCCCGCGGAGATCGAGCGCGCACCGGCCGAGAGAATCTCACCGCCCTTCAGGAAGTCGTGCATCGAGGGGTGATGCTTGAATTGCTGGAAGGCCTCGAACGGAAAGAAGCGCGGATCGCGATAGTCGAGACCGGCGACGAAGCCCACGTAGGCGCGATCGTCGTTCAGGTGATAGACGAAACTGCCGCCGTAGGTCTTGGGATCGAGCGGCCAGCCGACGCTGTGTTGCACGAGGCCCGGCTGCACGCGGCCGGGCGGCAGCTGCCACAGCTCCTTCATGCCGAGCGCGTAGACCTGCGGATCTGCCTTCTCATCGAGCCGGTAACGCTTGATGAGCACCTTGGCGAGGCTGCCCCGGCAACCTTCGGCGATGACCGTGAGGCGCGCGCGCACCTCGGGGCCGGGCGTGTAGTTAGGGCCGCGCGAGCCGTCGTGTTGCACGCCCATGTCGCCGATCTGCACGCCGGCGACCGAGCCGTCGTCGTCGAACAGCGGCAGCGCGGCGGCGAAACCCGCGAACACGTCGATGCCCAGGGCCTCGGCCTGTGCGCCCATCCATTGCACCAGCCCGCCGAGCGAGATGATGAAGTTGCCTTCGTTGCGCAGGTACTTCGGAATCCACGGCACCTTGCGCGCGCTGCGCCGGCCCAGCCAGCGGAACTCGTCGTGCGTCACGGGCACGCGGATCGGCAGCGGCGCGGTGCGCCACTCGGGCAGCAACGCGTCCAGCGGTCCGGGCTCGAGCACGGCGCCCGAAAGAATGTGCGCGCCGAGCGTCGAGCCCTTCTCGAGGATGCAGACGGTGAGCTCGGGATTGCGCTGCTTGAGACGAATGGCGGTCGCGAGGCCGGCCGGGCCGGCGCCGATGACGGCGACGTCGTACTCCATCACATCGCGTTGTGCGGGGCCGTTGCTCATCGTTATTTCGGCTGCATGCGGATCGCGCCATCGAGGCGGATGGTCTCGCCGTTGAGATAGGTGACTTCGAAGATGGTCTGCACGACCGCGGCGAATTCCTCGGGCCGGCCGAGCCGCGGCGGAAAGGGCACCTGCTTGCCGAGCGAGTCCTGAACCTCCTGCGGCATCGCGGACAGCATCGGTGTGCCGAATATGCCGGGCGCGATCGAGCACACGCGGATGCCGAACATCGCGAGCTCGCGCGCAATCGGCAGCGTCATGCCGGCGACGCCAGCCTTGGTCGCGGCATAGGCCGCCTGGCCGATCTGTCCTTCGTAAGCCGCGACCGACGAGGTGTGGACGATGACGCCGCGCTCGCCGTCGGCGCTGGGCGTGTTGTGCTGCATGATGGCCGCCGCGGCCTTGTCGCACAGAAAGGTGCCGATCAGGTTGATGTGCACCACGCGCGTGAAGAAGTCACCGGCCATCGGGCCGTTCTTGCCGAGCACGCGCCCCGCGCCGATGACGCCGGCGCAATTCACCAGCAGGTTGATGCTGCCCATGCCGGCGCGCGCGGACTCCATGGCCGCGTTCACTTCGGTCTTCGGAGGTGACGTCGCACTTGGCGAAGGCGGCGTTGCCGCCGAGTGACGCAGCCGCAGCCTGCCCGGGGCCTTCCTGCACGTCTAACAAGGTGACGCGCCCGCCGGCCGTGGTGATGTGCCGGGCGACAGCGAGGCCAAGACCCGAAGCGCCGCCGGTGATGACGGCGCGCGCGTCCGCGATTTTCATGGATCTGTCCTGGAGCGGTGGTTTGAGACCGCGCACAGCATAACGAACCTGCGCGCCGTCTTGTAACTCAGCTGGGCACCTCGACCGCGATGGCGGTCGCTTCGCCGCCGCCGATACACAACGACGCGATGCCGCGGCCGCCACCGCGCGCGCGCAGTGCATGCACCAGCGTGGCAACGATGCGCGCGCCGGTCGCGCCGATCGGATGGCCGAGCGCACAGGCGCCGCCGTTCACGTTGGTGCGTGCGTGGTCGAATCCGACGTCGCGCATGGCCGCCATGGTCACGACCGCGAAGGCCTCGTTGACCTCGTAGAGATGAGCATCGCGCAGCCTTCCAGCCCAGCTGCGCGAGCAGCTTCTGAATGGCGCCCGCGGGGGCGGTGGTGAACCACTCCGGCTCGCGGGCGAAGCTCGCGTAGCCGAGTACGCGTGCCAGCGGCTTGATGCCGCGGCGCTCAGCCTCGGCGGCCGACATCAGTACGGCGGCGGCAGCGCCGTCCGAAATCGAGGACGAAGACGCCGCGGTCACCGTGCCGTCCTTGCGGAACGCGGGCTTCAGCGTAGGAATCTTGCCGAGGTCGACCGTGAACGGCGTTTCGTCCCGTTCGACCACGGTCTCGCCCTTGCGGCCCTTGACCGTCACCGGCGTGATCTCGGCCGCGAAGGCGCCGCTGTCGATGGCCTTCAAGGCGCGCTGCGTGGATTCGGTGGCAAAGGCGTCCTGGTCGGCGCGCGAGAAGCCATATTTCTGCGCCGTGTTCTCGGCAAACACGCCCATGAGCTGCCCGTCGAACGGGCTCTGCAGGCCGTCGTAGAACATGTGGTCGAGCATCTCGCCGTGACCCATGCGCAATGCCGGCGCGCGCCTTCGGCAGTAGATAGGGTGCGTTGCTCATCGACTCGAGACCGCCCGCGACCGCGATGGATACATCGCCGGTGCGAATCTGGTCCGCGGCCATCATGATGGCCTTCATGCCGGAGCCGCACATCTTGTTGATGGTGGTGGTGGGCACGCCCTGGGGAATTCCGGCGCCGATCGCCGCCTGGCGCGCCGGCGCCTGGCCCAGGCCCGCGGGCAACACGCAGCCCATGATGACTTCCTGCACGTCCGCGGGACCGATGCCGCCGCGCGCGATCGCGCCGGCAATGGCGGCAGCGCCGAGTTGCGGCGCGGTGGCGGGCGAGAGCACGCCCTGGAATGCGCCGATGGGCGTGCGCACGGCGGAAGCGATGACGACCTGTGGCTTGTCCATGAAAATCTCCTGCAATTCAGTCGCGGCCGCGCAGGCCCCTGTTGAACACATCGATGAATCGGTCCGCGATCTCGGTGGGCTTGAGGCTGGCATCCTCGCGATACCAGTGGCCCATCCAGTTGAGCGCGCCGGCGAGCGCGAAGGCCGTCATTTTCGTGTCGCAGTCGCGGATGGAGCCGTCGGCGACACCGGCCTCGATGAGCGCGCGCATGCGGCGATCGATGCCGGCCTTGAGTAGTTTGATGCGCCGGCTCATGGCGGTGCCCAGGTGCTGGTCTTCGGCGCGCAGCATGCACCACCCGAAGTCCCCGACAATGGCCGCGGCATATCCGCGGATGAAGGCGAACAGCCGATCGCGCGCCGGGCCCGGCGCGCCTTCGCAGTCGTCGAGCGTGGACTGGATCTGCGCGAGGCCTGCCCGGAAGCACTCGAACAGCATGGCTTCCTTGCTGGGCACATATAAATAGAGCGTTGGCTTGGTGACCTCGAGGCTGGCGGCAAGATCGTCGAGCGACGTGTTGTGATAGCCGCGTTCGCGGAAGGCCCGCGCCGCAGCAAGAATGACCGCGTCGCGCTTGAGCGCACGGCCTTCGCCGCGCCGGCCACGCGCCGCCCAGGGGGAGGCCGGCTCGCGCAGCGCCTTGCGGTTTTTCGATCGGGGGATTGCGGCGGGCACGTTGCTGCTCTGCTCCGGATGGTTCTGTTACTCTTCGGTAACCAATCTTACCAGCCAGTAACATGAAGCCACCAGAGCCGGGCAGGCCGTTGCGTTTTGTCAGCGCCGCGTCGCTGTTCGACGGCCACGACGCCGCCATCAACATGATCCGCCGCCTGCTGCAGTCGGGCGGCGCCGAAGTGGTGCATCTGGGCCACAACCGCAGCGTCGCCGACATCGTGCGCGCCGCCATCGCCGAAGACGCCGACGCCATTGCGGTCAGCAGCTACCAGGGCGGGCACAACGAATATTTCCGCTACATGATCGACATGCTGCGCGAGCTCGGCGCCTCGCACATCCGCGTGGTCGTCGGCGGCGGCGGCACCATCTCTCCCGCGGAAATCGCCGAGCTCGAGTCGTACGGTGTCGCCAAGATCTACACGCCGGAGGACGGGCGCCGCCTCGGCCTCACCGGCATGATCGACGACGTGTTCGCGCGCGTCGGACGGCGCGCGCACATCACCTCGGTGCCGGAGCTGCCCACGGTGCGCGATCACGGCGCGATCGCGCAGGCGATCACCCTGCTCGAGGGCGGCGGTGACGGCAGCGGCGCTGACGACCTGCGCCGTCTGCTCAGCGGCAAGGTCAACGCGCAGCGCGCGCCGGTCGTCGGGCTCACGGGCACCGGCGGCGGCGGCAAGAGCTCGCTCACCGACGAGCTGTTGCACAGGTTCCTGCGCCAGTTCCCCGACCGCCAGGTGGCGGTGGTCGCCATCGATCCCACGCGGCGCCGTTCCGGCGGCGCCTTGCTAGGCGATCGCATCCGCATGAACTCGCTGGGCGCTCCCCGTGTGTTCATGCGCTCACTCGCCACGCGGCGCCAGCACCTGGCGACGAGCGCCGTCCTGGCCGACGTGATCGCGCTGTACCGCGCGGCCGGCTTCGACCTGATCGTGGTGGAGACCGCCGGCATCGGGCAAAGCGACACGGAGATCGTCGATCTCGCGGACCTGTCGCTGTACGTCATGACCGCCGAATACGGCGCGGCGAGTCAGCTCGAGAAGATCGACATGCTCGACTTCGCCGACATGATCGTGCTGAACAAGTTCGAGAAGCGTGGCGCGGAGGACGCCTTGCGCGACGTGCGCAAGCAATGGCGCCGCAATCATCCCGACCGCATGAAGTTGCCGGACAGCGAGGTGCCGGTGTTTCCGACCATCGCCAGCCGCTTCAACGATCCGGGCGTGAATCGCCTGTTCGTCGCGCTGTGCGCTGCGCTGGACGAGGAGGCGGGTGAGCCCGGCCGATGGAGTTCGACCGCAGTCGCGGCGCGCGCCGAGCCCGTCACGACCCTTTCGCGCGATCCGCTGGTTCCATCCGCACGCACGCGCTATCTCGCGGAAATCGCCACGCGGGGACGCGAGTCGCGCAAGTCGACCGTGGCGAAGGCGCGATGCCGCGCGGCGCCTGCATGGGCTCTACCTTTCGCTCCAGGCGCTCGGTGACTCGGGTCTGCCCGAAGCGCTGGTTGCAGCTCCGCTCGACGCCCTCCGGCAGCGCCGCGCTCGATGAACTGCGCGCCGCTTACAACCGCGCACTGGACGACGTGGGGCCTGAGGCAGTCGCCGCGCTTCGCGCCTGGCCGGCGCGCGAGCAGGGCGTGTCGGATGCTGAATATTCCTACACGGTGCGCGGCCGCGAGGTGCGCGGCTCTAACTACACCGAATCCCTGAGCCACAGCACCGATTCCCAAGCTCGCGGCGCCGAGACTCACGGGATGGGGCGAGATCCTGGATTTCCTGCAGACCGAAAACCTGCCGGGTAGCTTTCCCTACACCGGCGGGTGTCTATCCGTATCGTCGCGAGGAAGAGGATCCGACCCGCATGTTTGCGGGCGAGGGTGCGCCGGAACGCACCAATCGCCGCTTCCACTACCTGGCGGCCGGACACGAGGCCACGCGGCTGTCGACGGCATTCGATTCGACCACGCTTGTATGGTGAGGATCCGGACCTGCGCCCCGACATCTTCGGCCGCACCGGCAATTCCGGCGTGTCGATCGCGTCGCTCGACGACATGAAGAAGTTGTATTCGGGCTTCGATCTGTGCGCCAAGTCGACCTCGGTGTCCATGACCATCAACGGTCCGGCGCCGATGATCCTCGCGATGTTCATGAACACCGCGATCGATCAGCGCGTGGAGCGGTTCCTGCGCGACGCGGATCGATGGAGCGACGTCGAGGCGGCGCTGACCGCGCTGCCGCGACAGATGGCGCCTGGCCGCGCTACCGGGGCGATCTGCCGCCGGACCACGACGGAGCCGGACTGGGACTGTTGGGCTGCAGCGGCCGGAAACTCGTCGAGCTGGGGCTGCTCGCCGCCGATGAATACGCGACGCAGCGCGCCGAGGCGCTGAAGAGCGTGCGCGGCACCGTGCAGGCCGACATCCTCAAGGAAGACCAGGCGCAGAACACCTGCATCTTCTCGACGGAGTTCGCGCTGCGAATGATGGGCGACGTGCAGCAGTTCTTCAGCGACAACGAAGTGCGCAATTTCTATTCGGTATCGATTTCCGGCTATCACATCGCCGAGGCCGGTGCGAATCCCATCACGCAGCTCGCGTTCACGCTCGCCAATGGATTCACGATCGTCGAGTACTACCTGGCGCGCGGAATGAAGATCGATGACTTCGCGCCGAACCTCTCGTTCTTCTTCTCGAATGGCATGGACGCCGAATACGCAGTGATCGGGCGCGTCGCGCGCCGCATCTGGGCGCGCGCCATGCGCGATGTGTACAAGGCCGGCGCGCGCAGCCAGATGCTGAAGTACCACATCCAGACTTCGGGCCGCAGCCTGCACGCGCGCGAAATCCAGTTCAACGACATCCGCACCACGCTGCAGGCGATGTACGCGTTATTCGACAACTGCAACTCGCTGCACACCAACGCCTACGACGAGGCGCTGACCACGCCGACCGAGGAGAGCGTGCGTCGCGCGGTCGCCATCCAGCTCATCATCAATCGCGAGCTCGGACTCAATCAGCATCCAGAACCCCTGGCAGGGCTCGTACGCCATCGCGGCGTTGACCGACCTCGTGGAAGAAGCCGTATACAAGGAGTTCGAGTCGATCGCAGAGCGTGGCGGCGTGCTGGGCGCCATGGAAACGATGTACCAGCGCGGCAAGATCCAGGAAGAAAGCCTGCACTACGAGACGCGCAAGCACGATGGCTCGCTGCCCATCGTCGGCGTGAACACGTTCCTCAACGAGCACGGCGAGAGCGAACATGGAGTCGCACCACTGTTCCGCGCCAGCGATGAAGAACAGCGCGCCCAGGTCGACGCGGTGCACGCGTTCCAGGCGCGCCATGCGGCGGAAGCTTCTGAAGCATTGCGCCGGTTGCAGGCCGTCGCCGCGAGCGGCGGAAATGTGTTCGCCGAGCTGCTCGAGACCGTGCAGGTCTGCTCGCTCGGTCAGATCACGCGCGCGCTCTATGAGGTCGGCGGCCAATACAGAAGGCACATGTAGATTGTCAGCCTTCGGTGCCGGTGAGAAGGTCCGGTTCGCCGAACTGTTCGAGAATTGCCGCGCGCGACTGGTCGCGTAGCACCAGCGCGGGATCAACGCCTGCCGACTGAGCGTAACACCGCGATCGGCGCAACGTAACGCACCTCGAGCGGACCTGGCCGCGGCAGAACGCGGGTCGCCGGCATATTGCGCCGCGTGCCGAGAATGACCGCGGGCACCACCGGGCAGGCGGCGCGGGCCGCGATGGCGAACGCGCCCGTGTGAAATTTCCCGAGGCCCACTTCCGGCGTGAAGGTGCCTTCCGGAAAGAACACCAGCGAGTGACCGCTGGCCGCCGTGCGCAACACGCGACGGGCGTCGGTGCCGCCCTTGTGGCGATTGAAACGATCGACGAACTCCGAGCCAATCCGCCGCAGCAACAGGCCCGCGACCGGCACTTCGTTCATTTCGCGCTTGATCACGAATCCGAAGCGGGGCGGTAGCGCCGCTGCCATGACCACGCCGTCCAGGTAGCTCGCGTGATTGGCGACCACCACGCACTGGCTCTCCGGCAGGTTTTCGGTGCCACGCAGCTTGAGCGGCATGCCGGCCAGCAGGAAGAAGGATCGTGCTGCGATGCGGGCCGTCCCGCGTCGCAGGGGCAGGGTGGGCATCAACAGGACGCCCAACAGGGCGATCAATCCGACAGCGAGAAACAACACTGCCGCGTAAATGCCATACACGAAACGCAGGGGAATCGAGATCGCCGCCGGCCAGGGCGCACGCACGGAGTTCGAAACAGAGGTCATGCGCTAGGGGTTTGCGACTGGCGGGATGGGATTCATGTGAACTGGTTCTCTTTATGTTAATGGTTTTGCCGAGCTGTGAAGGTCGTCACGCCTAACCCCCAGCCCCAATCCCATACTGCCGCGAAGCGTTAATCCGCATACGTATTAAGGCAATCACGTCTTGGTCAATCAAGCTAAAGCGCAAAACGAAGCGCATGCCCCCGACACCGCTGACGCCACCGTTTCGAAGTTTCTCGACGCGGTGTGGATGGAACGCGGTCTCTCGGCCAATACGCTCGCGGCCTATCGCGCCGACCTGACCGCGCTCGCGCGCTGGCTGGCGGAACGCGGCACGCCCATCATCAAGACCACCCGCGCGGATCTGCTCGGATTCATCGCGTTCCGCGTCGAAGCGGGCGCCCGTCCGCGCTCCACCGCGCGCCAGCTTTCGTCGTTCCGTCGATTCTTCCGCTACTTCGTCCGCGAAGGAGTGATCAAGGATGATCCGACTGCTCAGATTGCGATGCCGAAGATCGGCCGCTCGCTGCCGAAGTCGCTCACCGAAGAAGAGGTCGAATCGCTGCTGAACGCGCCGGCGATTGCCGATCCGCTCGGCCATCGCGACCGCACCATGCTCGAAGTGCTGTATGCCACGGGCTTACGCGTTTCGGAGCTGGTGAACCTCAAGTACAACCAGATCAACACCAACCAGGGTGTCATCCGGATCATGGGCAAGGGCAATCGCGAGCGTTTGATTCCGCTCGGCGAGGAAGCCGTGCGCTGGCTGACGGACTTCGTCCGCGCGCCGCGCAGCGAAATCCTGCTCGACCGCACCACCGACTACCTGTTCCCCACGCGTCGCGGCGATCGCATGACGCGCCAGGCCTTCTGGCACATCATCAAGCGCTACGCCCGCAAGGCTGTCATCGACAAAGAACTGTCGCCGCATACGCTGCGTCATGCCTTTGCCACACACCTGCTCAATCATGGCGCCGACCTGCGCGTCGTGCAGATGCTGCTCGGTCACTCGGACCTGTCGACCACGCAGATCTACACGCACGTCGCCCGCGAGCGCATGAAAGAGATGCACGGCACGCACCACCCGCGTGGCTGATAGCCGGTAGGGGCGGCCAGTGGCGCGCCTCATCGGAAATTCGCTGTTCTTTGATAAGCTTCGCGCCTCGACCGGGGCGCGAACTTCATCGCCTGGCCGCGGTCGAATCGCCTATCCCGCCAGCGAGTTCCTGCCCATGAGAGCCAAAACCTTCCGCCTGTTTGCCATGGTGATCGCCACAGCGCTCGCCACCGGTGCCGCGCAGGCGCAGACCGGCACCGCTGCAAAAACCACCGTCGCACCAGCACCCGCCAGTGCGCCCGCGGGCAAAGCCGATCCTCGCGCCGAAATCGTCAAGAAGGTTGGTGGCATCAAACTCGAAGACGTGCGCATGTCGCCGGTCAGCGGCATTTACGAAGTCACACGCGACGCTGATATCAGCTATCTGTCGAGCGACGGCCGCTACGCCATCCTCGGGGACATGATCGATCTCGACTCCGACGACAATATTTCCGAGGCTCGTCGCCGTGGCGTCCGTGCGCGCATGATCGACACTGTGCCGGAAAGCGAGATGCTGGTGTTCGCGCCCAAGGAACCGGCGAAGTACACCATCACGGTGTTCACCGATATCGACTGCGGCTATTGCCGCCGCCTGCATTCACAGATCGCCGAATACAACCGGCTCGGAATTCGCGTACGTTATATGTTCTTCCCGCGCTCGGGCCCCGACACTGACTCCTGGCACAAGGCCGAATCCGTGTGGTGCTCGTCCAACCGAAACGATGCGCTCACGCGCGCGAAGAATGGTGAAGACCTCAAGGCGCCGCATTGTCCCGCCGACATCATCAAGCGCGACTACGAACTCGGTCTGAAGCTTGCGGTGGAAGGAACGCCGGCCATTTTTCTGGCGAGCGGCGAAATGCTGCCGGGATACGCGCCGCCGGGGCAGCTCGTGAAATACCTGAAGACAGGAAAGATGTAAGGCGCGCGCGAGCACGCATTTCCCATCAGGTTTCGAGAAGGTTCTTCTTCTCTGCAACGCCTTCCCACTGCTTCGCATCGGGCGGTGCGGCTTTCTTCTCGGCGATCACCGGCCACTTCTTCGACAGGTCGGCGTTGATCTTCTTGAACTCTTCCTGACCCGCGGGCACTTCGTCTTCCGAGAAGATGGCCTCGACCGGGCATTCCGGTTCACACAAGCGTGCAGTCGATGCATTCCTCGGGGTCGATGACCAGGAAGTTGGGTCCTTCGTGGAAACAATCGACCGGGCACACCTCCACGCAGTCGGTGTACTTGCACTTGATGCACGCTTCCGTGACGACGAACGCCATCGAACAATCCTTCTGGAATCAGGCTGGTTTTTCGGGGGCGCTATTCTGCCCGACGCAGGCAGCCTCTGCACTTCCCTAGAAGCGCCGCGGCATCAGCGCCACGTGGTGACGCTCGATGCCCGCTTTCCGGTCTTCCACGAAGCGCCGTAGCGCGAATTCGGTGCTTGGAAACGCCAGGTCGTGCCAGGGAATGTCTTTTTCATCGACCAGGGCGACTTCCAGGCTCTCGTGGGTCACACCAAAGTCCGGCGTGCGCATCCGGGAGCGAAAGAACACGTGCACCTGGCGTGCGTGAGTGACATTGGCGACGAGCAGCAGGCTTCCTATCTCGACGTCGATCCGGGCTTCTTCCTGCGCCTCACGCGCGGCTCCAGCCTCCAGGGTCTCATCGTTTTCCATAAACCCCGCGGGAATGGTCCAGTGCCCCAGGCGTGGCTCGATGCCCCGCTTGCAGAGCAGGATGCGCCCCTCGTACTCGGGGACACTGCCCACGACGATTTTCGGGTTCTGGTAGTGGATGGTGCCGCAGTTCTCGCAGACGTGGCGAGGCAGGAAGTCGTCCTCAGGAACTTTGAGGACGACGGGAGTGCCACAGTTGCTGCAGAAGTTCATCGATTAAATGGTGCCGGGAGAGGGAATCGAACCCACACGCCTTATAAGGGCAACGGATTTTGAGTCCGCCGCGTCTACCAGTTCCGCCATCCCGGCGCGGGGGCGGAAGTATAGCCAAGGTATTCCGGGCGTTTGCGACCTTTCGCCGCCGACCGGCATCTAAGCCATAACAAAATGCAAAGACTCGCGGAAATCAACGTCACGGCCGAAGAGCTCGATGCCGCTCGCGCCGGCGATTCGGCCGCACGGCGCGCGCTGTTCGAGCGTGTTGCTCCGCCCGCGCTCGGCATCATCCGGCGCCTGGTAGCGCAGAAGGCACTGGCCGAGGATCTGCTGCAGGACACTCTGATTGCCATGTACGAGCACCTGGACGATTACCGCGGCGAGGCGCCCTTCGGCATCTGGGTGCGCAGCATCGCGGTGAGCCGTTGCCTGATGGCGTTTCGTTCGCCCTGGCATCGCGCTCGTGTCGCCCTCGAGTCCTGGACGGAAGAGAGTTGGGCGGCTCCGGCGGAGTCCGAATCCCGAACCTCCGATCTCATCGATCTCGATCGCGCGCTGGCAGGGCTCTCGCCGTTGACCCGCACCGTGGTCTGGCTCTACGACGTCGAAGGCTGGTCACACGACGAGATCGCCAAGGCGTTCGACCGGACCGTGAGTTTTTCGAAGTCGCAGCTGGCGCGTGGGCACGCGCGGTTGCGCGATGTCTTGCTGAAGCCGGCGCAATCCGGCCTCGGCATTTCGCTGAGGAGTGAGTTCGATGGACACTGAAGCAATCGACAACGATATTGCCGCGCGGCTGAAGCGGCTCGAGGCGAGCGCCACGCCTGCCGTGAGTTTTGGCTACGACGCATTGATCGACCGGCATGCCGCCAAACAGGTGCGCGCAGGTCGCAGGCTCAAGGTTGCTCGCGGCACCGCGAGTGTGTTGATCGTTGCGCTGGTTGCCGCGAGCGTGTGGCGATTCGATCAGCCGCTCAATGGCGAGGCCGTCGTGAACGAGCCGATAGCCGAAGAAAGTTCGCAGGCGTCGCAGCCGCGCATCGTGCGCGCGGACTCCTATCTCGCGGTCGCCGCGCTCGAGGACCACATCGCGACGCTCGACGATGCGCTCAACGTGGCGCGCCTGCGCGGCGGATCCGCCGAAGTTGCCCGCCTCGAACGCACGCGCGCCGAACTGTTCGATTCGTATACCCAGGTGCGCTACGCCCAATTGGTGAGCGCCAACTTCTGATGATGTCCCGGAGACCTTCGATGAAACATTTGATGCTGGTGTGTTTGTTAGCGATGAGCGCGGCTGCCGGGGCCCAGACCACGGCTGCGCCGACTCCCGCCGACGAGGCGAAGCGCGAGGCCGAAGAAGCCAAGGTCCGCGCCAAGCTCGATGAGGCGCGTGCGCGTCTCGACAAGGCGGCGCAGGAAGTCGCGGAGCTGTCGATGCAACTCGGTCGCGATGCGATGGGCGGCGAGCATGGCATTCGCACGATGAGGATCGACGGCGATCACCGAGCCGTGCTCGGCGTGCAGATCGACAACGCCAGCGACAAGGCCGGCGCGCGCGTGATGCACGTAAGTCCGGGTGGTGCTGCGGAAGAAGCCGGCATTCGTGACGGCGACGTCATCGTGTCGATCGACGGCAAATCGATCGCCGGCAGCAGCCGTGCGGGCGAGGCCGTGGTCGAACAGATGCGCGGCGTGAAGCCCGATCAGAAAGTGAAGGTTCGCGTGTTGCGTGACGGGAAGAACAAGGATTTCGTCGTCGTGGCACGTCCGATGACCTTCGACCGGCGCGTCTTCACCATGCGAGGCGGGCCGGGAATGATGGCGCCGGGCGGCGAGATGGGCGCGATCGGTCCCATGGGACACATGGGTGCGATGCCGATGGTTCAGCAGTTTCACGCGTTTTTCCCGGGCGAATTCGGTGGCATGGAGCTCGCGAGCCTCACGCCGAAACTCGGCGCGTACTTCGGGACGAAAGAGGGCGTGCTGGTAGTGCAGGCGCCCGACAATGAAATCTTCAAGCTCGAAGACGGAGATGTGATCCAGTCCATCGACGGCCGCAAGCCCGACAATGGCGCGCATGCGATGCGGATCCTGCGTTCCTATCGCTCCGGCGAAAAGGTGAACCTCAATGTGCTGCGCCAGCGCAAGCCGCTGACGCTCGCCGTGACGATGCCCGATCGCCCGGAGTTCGACGAAGATCATTTCTTCACCGCGCCGGTTCCCGCGATTCCCCCGGAGCCGCCGGTGCCGGCGGTGCCGGGCGGAGCCGGCACACTTGAGTAACACCTGACTGTGCGGCGCATGGCGGTAAACTCGCCGCCGTGCGCCGTACCGACTTCACCTACGAACTCCCACCCGAACTCATAGCCCAGCAACCGCTCGCCGAGAGATCGGCGAGTCGCCTGCTGACGCTCGACGGCGCCAGCGGCGCGCTGGCCGATCGGCAGATGCGTGATTTGCCGGAGCTCGTCGCGCCTGGCGACCTTCTGGTGTTCAACGACACGCGCGTGATTCCCGCGCGCCTGTTCGCCGTCAAGGAATCCGGCGGCAAGGTGGAGATGCTCCTGGAGCGGCCACTGGATTCGCACCAGGCGCTGGTCCACGCTCGCGCGAGCAAACCGCTGCGACCGGCCATGTCGCTGCAGAGCCGTGGGGGCGTCATCACCACCGTGGAGAAGCGTGGCGACCTCTGGATCGTCGAACTACCCGAGCCCGCGCTTTCCTTTTTCGAGCGCTTCGGCCAGATGCCCCTGCCACCGTACATCCGGCGTGAGCCTGTCGCCGCCGACAGCATGCGCTACCAGAGCGTATTCGCGCGCAGACACGGCGCCGTGGCGGCGCCCACTGCCAGCCTGCATTTCGATGCAGCGCTGCTCGCCGACCTCGACCGGCGCGGGGTGCACCGCGCCTTCATCACGCTGCACGTGGGGGCGGGCACGTTTCAGCCCGTGCGCACTGAAGCCGTCGGCGCCCACGTCATGCATGCCGAATTCGTCGAAGTGGACCCCGCGGCCTGTGAAGCGATCGCCGCCGCGCGTGCTCGCGGCGGGCGAGTAGTCGCCGTGGGCACGACGGTGGTGAGGGCGCTCGAGAGTGCGGCCGGCACCGGTGCGCTCGCTCCGTACGTGGGTGACTCGTCGCTGTTCATCGTGCCCGGCTTCCGCTTTCGCGTCGTCGACGCAATCGTGACCAACTTTCATCTGCCTGAATCCACGCTGCTCATGCTGGTGAGTGCGTTCGCGGGCCGTGAGGCCGTGCTCGCGGCGTACCAGCACGCGGTCGCCGGGCAATACCGCTTTTTCAGCTATGGTGACGCCATGTTCATCACTCCAGCGCTTAGGCCGCACGCATGACCGCCCCTTCATGACAGCAGAGTTCACCTTGTTAGGCACCGCGGGCAACGCACGCCGCGGACGGCTCAGGCTCGCACATGGCACCGTGGAGACTCCGGCATTCATGCCGGTCGGTACCTACGGTACGGTCAAGTCGATGACGCCCGAAGAGCTCGAGGGCCTGGGCGCCGAGATCGTGTTAGGCAACACCTTTCATCTGATGCTGCGGCCGGGCAATGAAATCCTGCGTGCGCACGGCGGATTGCACGGCTTCATGCATTGGGGCCGACCGATCCTCACCGACTCCGGTGGATTCCAGGTCTTCAGCCTCGAGTCGCTGCGCAAGATCACCGAGGAGGGCGTGCAGTTCCGCTCGCCCATCGACGGCAGCGCGGTGCGGCTCACGCCGGAAGATTCCATGGACACGCAGCTCGCGCTCGGCTCGGACATCGCGATGGCGCTCGACGACTGCACTCCCTATCCAGCCACCGAGCAACAGGCGCGCGATTCGATGGAGCGCTCGATGCGGTGGGCTGCACGCAGCCACGCTCACTACTACAGCCATGAACCCGCGGGCGAGTTGTTTGCCATCGTGCAGGGCGGCATGCACCTGCCGCTGCGGCTGGCGTCACTCGAGACCCTGCAGAAATTGCCCTGGAAGGGTTTCGCGGTAGGTGGGCTCGCCGTGGGCGAACCGGAAGAAGACCGGCTGCGCGTGTTAGAGGGATTGTTGCCGCACATGCCCGCCGACAAACCCCGCTACCTGATGGGAGTCGGCCGCCCGCAGGACATCATCGCGGCGGTGGCCCGCGGCATCGATATGTTCGATTGCGTGATGCCCACGCGCCACGCACGCAACGGACACCTGTTCACGTCGAGAGGCGTGGTGAATATCCGCAACGCGGCCCACCAGGCAGATACCGGACCGCTCGATCCGGCCTGTGCCTGCTACACCTGCCGCAATTTCTCGCGTTCCTACCTTCGGCACCTCGACCGCTGCAACGAGATCCTGGGCGCGAGGCTCAACACCATTCACAACCTGCACTACTACCTGGAGCTCATGCGCCGAATCCGCGCCGGTATCGAGGCCGGATCCCTGGATGCGGTGATCCGCGACTACGTCTTTGACGCCGCGGACGACTCCTCGCAAGTCTCTGTGGCATAAATTTCGTTTTCGGCCAAAATACGCGCCCGCGCCGCACCCAGAGGGCGCCGTTTTACTGTCACGCGTGAGATAACACCATGAATTCATTGATTCCCGACGCCATGGCGCAGACCGCTGGCGGCGCCCCCGCCGGTGCTGGAACGACCTCTTTGATCATGATGGCGGTGTTCGTCGTCATCTTCTATTTCCTGCTCATCCGCCCCCAGCAGAAGAAGCAGAAAGAGCACCAGGCGATGCTGAGCAAGATCACCGCGGGCGACGAAGTGGTCACTGCCGGCGGCATCCTCGGCAAGGTCATCGAGGTTGGCGACAATTTCCTGACGCTTGAAATCGCGGAGAACGTGCGTATCAAGGTGCAGCGCTTTCAGGTTACCTCGCTGGTGCCGAAGGGCACACTCAAGGGAGCCTGAGGGTCTTACATGCTCGAATACGCGCGCTGGAAATACATCCTCGTCGGCGTCGTGCTGGCGGTGGCGTTGTTGTTCGCACTGCCTAACTTGTTCGGCGATGACTTCGCGATTCAGATCGCCCGCAAGGATCACAACGCGATCGACGCGCCGCAGCTCGCGAGCATCGAAACCACGCTCAAGCAGGCCGGAGTGGCATTCACCCGCGTCGAGCTCGATAACGGCAACGTGATCGTGCGGTTCGCCGACAATGACGCGCAGCTCAAGGGCCGCGATGTCGTCAAGGACGAGAAGACTGGCCTCAACAAGACCTACGTGAACGCGATGATGTACGCGTCGCGCGCCCCACGGTGGATCCAGGCGCTGGGCCTGCGCGCCATGCCGCTCGGCCTTGACCTGCGCGGCGGCCTCTATCTACTGTTCCAGGTGGATGTCGACGGCGCGGTGGCGA
>CAVTQT010000001.1:0-609332 GCA_963736955.1 uncultured Pseudomonadota bacterium | reverse complement strand
CGTGGTGTCGACGCTGAAGCTGACCTGGCGGCGTTCGCCGACCACGTCGAACGCCGAGCCTAGCTTCACGCGCACCTGCTCGTCTTTCGGCGTGTGATCAATCGTGTCTTCGCCGATGAACTCCAGGCTGCCGTCGGCCTTGTCGAGCTGCGAGACGCGCAGACGTCCCGCCGGCAGCGGCACACCGAGACCGAACTGCTTGTCGTTCTTGAACTCGAGGTACACGTCCACCTTCTTGTTCATCTCCACGCCCATGTTCCGGTCGGTGTAGGGGCTCGGGTAGTAGTAAGGCTGCACCGCGCCGTAGTACAGCAGCACCTTCTTCGCGGGAATCTGTTTCGCCTGATCGAACAGTTCGATCTGCTTGGTGGAGTTGTTGGGCAGCGTGGTTGTCCGGCCCAGCGTGTACAGGTGGAATTCGAAGAAGTCCTTCTGCTCGAATCCGTTTGCGCCTTGCGGCGCTGCGACGGCCATCTCCATCACCTTGGTGCGCATGGCACGATCCAGCACTGGCTCGGCCCGGTGTACGTCGCCAGCAATCAGTTTGAGTTTCGCATCCTGATAGGTGGCGCCCGACTGGTTGATGATGCTGACCCAGGCTGACAGGTCGAGCAGCCCGCTGTTGGCGTCCGCCCCTTCGTTGAAGATCAGGTTGTAGTCGGCCCACCAGGTGATACCACCAGTCTGGTAGGTGACCCGCGTCTTGTGGCTGCCACCTGCGGGCGACTGGATGTCCCACACCAGTGTGGGTCGAGTGTTGAGGCCCCCGGGCAGATCCGGAAAACGCACCGACGTATAGGCCGGCAGCGAATAGATAGAACCATCAGTGCCTCGGAGCACGATGCCATCGATCGCCGAGAGCAGCGTGCCGGTGATCGGCGTGACGCTGTTGCCGCTCGACTTGTCGACCGTGATCTGCCGGTCGATGAACTTGAGCAAGAGCTTCTGCGTGCTCACGAGATCGAATTGGAAATTCTGCTCGAGCACCCGCGTGGACGGATCCGTCAGCGAACTGAACGTCACCGTGGTCGGATCGATGAGCGCTGCCACATCGGTGAAAGAAAGCTGCGAGCGACCCTGTTTGATTTTCATGTCGCGGTCATCACGCACCAGCGCGTATCCCGGCACGGACATCGCGTTGGGCACGCCCTGCCCTGGGATTGGCCGGTAGAACTCGGGCGAGATCGCGCCCGGCTGTGCGGAACTGTAGATCGTGATGGCGGTTTCGGCGTGCGCGGCGGCCGCGAACACAGCGGACGAAACGGCAATGGCGAGCGGTCGCAACGATTTCCTCATGGACGGTCAAACCTCGGTGGAAGGGGGTGAAAACTAGCGGTTGCGTTGCGGCAGACGGCGTTAAGCCCAGTTGACGCAACAAACTGCGAACCACGTCGCAGGTGCGCTGGGAACCCGTTCGCGGAATGTGAAACGGCGCAGCGGCTTACGGACATAAGAATCGCAGCATATGCTGGTGCGATCCTGTAGGACCAACGGCAGATACCAGCCTGAGTGGCGCCTGGCCTTTCTGCGGCGCGTGCGCTTGAGCAGCGACATTCCGACGGTCCGCTTGGCTCTGAATATCCGGAACTTTGAAACACGATGGAAGCTGCGAGTCGTATCGAATCCTCTGGTGTGAACCAGGCGCCCGCCGCTTCGGCTGCTGCGCCCGGCATGCCTGCGCCTGCAATGGATCGTGAATTCATAATCAAGAACCAGATTGTCGAGCGTTATCTCGCCGGCCGTCTGCCGCCCAAGGGCGTCACCGATTTTGAAAGACTGATTCGCTCGCGTCCGCAGCTCATCGAAGAACTCGGCCTTCCCGAGAAGGTAAACGCGGGCTTGCGTCTGTTAGACGCGGCCGGCATCGCGGAACCTTGGAGCGAAAAGCCGAAGAAGTTCTGGGAGACCCCCGTCTTCACGATGGGCGCCGCCGGACTCGCGGTAGCCGCGCTCATTGGCTGCCTGGTGCTCGGTATGCAGGTGTCGTCGCGCAATGCGACGATTGCCAAGCAGAAGGCTGAAAACATGGAACGTGCGATTGCACCTTCGACGCGCAAGCGCACCATCGTCGTGGGTATCGCCCGCAATGGTCCGCCAGCGCAGGCGACGCTGTCGATCAACTACGGCGAATTCGCCGACATGAAAGTCGATGTTTCCTGGTCGAGATACAGCTCGTTCAAGGTATCGATCGATCGCGTGAATCAGGGTCGGGTCGCCGTGCTCAACGGTATCGAAAAAGATTCAAATGGCCAACTGCGCGTGGCGCTGAACGCGGGCGCCTTCGGGCCCGGCGACTACATGGTGGCCGTTGAAGGTCTCACCATGCGTCGCGAAAGCGTGCCGGTCGGCTGGTTCCGCATCAGCGTCGCACGCTGACATCTGCGCGCCATCAGGGGCGCAGTTCAACCCTGTCGATGAGTCGCGGAGCACTGGCTCGCGCGTCATCGGCTTCGAACGTCGCCTCGCCCCCGCGCCGCGCACTGCGCCAGCGACGCGGGACCCGATCCATGGCAATTGCATGGATCGTGAGGCCCCCGCTCGCATCGATGCGCAGCCGCAGCCATTGCTTGAAATCCTGGACTCGAAGCGAAGAGAACGCCTCGTTCCCGTGGCGTCCGAAAATCCGGATCGAGACGAATAGATAGACCCCGAGGATGAACGCACCCGCCGGCGCGCCCAGAAGGAAGGTGACGAGCCCGGAGATCAGCAGCTGCGGGATGCTGCCGTACGCCAGATCGAATCCTTTCGTCGTGAGCTGCAACGCGCCCCATCCGACCAGGAACGCCGCCGCCAGGTGCAGCAGCGCGTGACAGGCGCCGCCCAGGATTCGCCACGAGCGAACGTGGGTGTCGGTAAAGAAGATGAATCCGGCAACGATAGTGACCAGCCACATGCCGTTCAGCGGATCGCGGATCGCCGCGTTCATCGTTGCGGCGAGCGCGGTGGGCAGATCGATGATGTCCGATGCTTCCAGGCTCGCCGACGCCAGCCAGGCGGACATGGCATAGAGGAATGCATACATCCATCCGGACTTCGGATTGATGAACGGGAACAGCAGATTCCGCCAGGCCAGGCGTTTCGAGGTCTTTTCATCCGGATACACCGCCCGTTCGGCGAAGCCATTGCGAAGTTGCTTGGTGGCCGGAGCGTGGGTCGGATGCAGGAATGCGCCACCGCCTCCCGAGGTGATCTTCTGGATGCCCTCTGCGTTTTCGTGGCGTTTGTAGAAATGAAGGTCGCCGGTAAGAAACACGCGCGCCTTGCGCCGAAAGACCTTCTCTTCCAGAAACTGCGTGCTGGTGAGCTCTTCGTAGCTTGAATGGTGGGGATAGGCGTCTTCGAGAATCCACCTGGGCTGCGGCACGCAGAAAATGAGGCGCGCGGCGTCATCCATGCGTGCAGCGATTTTCTGAAAGTACTGCACCTGCGGCTCATCGAGGTCGGCACCAAGCTGCAGGTCGACGGCCAGCAACCACCAATTGGCCGGAAGCTGCAGCGCGAAATAGCTGCGTGTCTGGCGCGTGGGACATCCGGCAAAGCCGCGCTCCGGCCGGCAGAACGTACGCGAAAATGCGACCAGGCTGTCGTACCAGTCGTGGTTGCCCGGGATCGCAAACACGTCCGGGCGTGGCCGGCCCGCGAATGCGCGTTTGTAAGGCGTCTCGGTGCGCGTGTCGTACTCGGTGCGGGTGGGATACGGGTAGACCTCGTCTCCACCGAACACCAGGATTTTTCCGCTTTGCGTGTTTACCGTGGCGCCGTTGTGCTGGAGCGGGAGCGCAGGGCGCGCGATGGCATCGGCAATGGCGAACGTCGAATTCCAGCCGTCACCGATGTCCGCGACGTAGTCGAACCAGAAGTCACCCTGCGGCGCCGAATAGTTGAACTCGCCCTGCGGCTGACTGGCGAGCGCTTCGATGAGTCGCGTATCCGAATGGCGGCCGAAGATGTTGGCGATCGCCACCTGGTACGCGGAATGCGCGAGCACTCGCGGGTCGTACCAGCCCACCATCGAGCGCCGTCTTGTCGGCCTTTCCTGGGTCATCAGGCACCCCGCAACGTAAGCACGGGCGGCTGGTTCACGACCGAGCGCGTGGCAAGCCAGCCCGCCAGGCAGACCAACAAACCGCCGCCCGCCACACCGTAGAACCATACCCACGGATCCGGCGTATACGGGATCTGCAGGACGCGCGTGGCGATATACACGCCGGCAATCGACGCACCCGCGGATGCCAGCGCACCTGACAACACGCCGAGCGTTGCGAACTCTGATAGCAGCCCCTTGAGCACCGTGGAGCGATTCGCCCCGAGCGTGCGCAACATGGCGCTTTCGTAGCGTCGTTCATCGCGACTCGCCTGCACCGCCGCGATCAGCACCACGAGGCCCGCGAGCAGCGTGAACAGGAAGACGCTCTGCACGGCCGCGACGGCCTTGTCGATCACCGATCGCACCTGGCTCAACAGGTCATCCACGTTGAACACCGAAACGCTTGGAAAGCGTCGCACGAGATCAGCGATGGTCTTGGGGTTCTTGGTCCCCAGGTGTGCGGCCGTCATCCACGTGCCTTGCGACCCATCGAGCAGACCCGGCGCGAACATGAGAAAGAAGTTCGGCTGGAAGCTGTCCCACTTCACATCGCGAACGCTCGAAATCCTGGCGGCACGCGTCTCGCCGGCGATGTCGAATTGGAGTTCGTCGCCGAGCTTGAGGTTCATCTCTTCCATGTATTCCGTCGACACCGAAACCAGCGGCTTGCCGAAATCATCGCGCGTGAACCACTTTCCGGCGGTGATCACGTTGTCGTCGCCGAGCACTTCCGCCCAGGTGATGTTCTGATCGCGATTGGCAAACTCTCGTCCGCGACGCGTCGTGAACTTGATGTCGTCTATCTGAGTGCCATTGATGTGCGTCATGCGCGCACGCACCATCGGCCGCGCACGCGCATGCAGAGCACCCCGTTCTTCGAGGAACGCCGTGAACTGCTGGTGCTCGTCGGGCGGGATGTTGATGAAAAAGAAGTTCGGCGTGTCTTCGGGGAGGCTGCGCTTCCAATCGTTGAGCAGATCGTTACGCACCACCGCGAGCAGCAGCAGCATCATGATGCCCAGCGCGAACGCCGTGAGCTGCACCACGCTCTCGGTGCGCCGGCGGCCAAGGTTTGCAATGCCGTATCGCCAGGACACGCCGACACCGCCACGAAAGCGCGTAGTTAGCCAGACGAGCAGCCAGCCCACGGCCGCGACCAGCGCCACAAAGGCCGACACGCCGACCACGAAGGCGATGGCGGTGCGCGGGTCGTTCAGAACCCAGAAGATCAGGAACGCGATGGCGATCACTGCCGGGCCAAATGCGAGGATCACCAGTGGCTGCGGAGGCCCCAGGTCGCGACGCAAGACCCGTAGCGCCGGCGTGCGCGACAACTGCAAGAGCGGCGGAACCGCAAATCCGCTGAGCACCGCGATAGCCGTGAGGAAACCGATGCCGAGCGGGGCGAAGCCTGGCGCGGGCAGATCACCGCGGAGCAGCCCCGTGAGAGCCTTTACGAGCCAGGCCTGTGCGCCAAAGCCCAGCAACGAGCCGAACAGGGCGGCCAGCAATCCCACGATGGTGAGTTGCACCAGGCTCACCACGAGAGTGAAGCCGCGTGTCGCGCCCAACGTCTTGAGCAGCGCGACTGAGTCGAGGTGCCGGTGAACGTAGCGACGCGCCGCCATGGCCACGGCAATCGCGCACAACAGCACCGCGACCAGGCTCGCGATACTCAGGAAGCGTGCCGAGCGATCGATGGCCGACTTGATCTGCGGGGCGGAATCTTCGACGTCTTCGATTTCTTCGTTGGGCTTCTTGTTCGCTTCGAGCCACTCCTTGAACGCGGCGATCTCGGTGCGCGGTCCGGCAAACAGCTGCGCGAGCCGTACGCGACTCCCGGGCTGCACGAGCGCGGTGGATTCGAGATCCGCCTCGTTCATGATCAGGCTCGGCGCCAGCTCGAGGAACGTGGCGCCCTGGTCCGGGCGCGAAATCAGGATGCGGGAAACACGAAACGTACGCGCACCGATGTTGACCTGCGTGCCCACGGACACGCCCAGTGCCGCCGCGAGTCGCGAATCTGGCCATACCTCGCCGCGCGCCGGAATTCCCTGCGCAGGTTTCGGCTCACCAAAGGGCTCGTCGGACAATTGCACGCGGCCGCGCAGCGGATATTTCTCAGAGACCGCTCGCAGCGATGTCAGCTGATTGATGTCGCCGTTGAACACCACACTGAAGAGGCCCGTGGCGCGCGCGATATCGAGGCCGCGCTTTTGCGCCTCCACGATGGCCTTGTCGTCCATCGGCTGGCCGGATTCCAGGCGAAGGTCGGCCGCGAGGACTTCGCCCGCCTGGTTGTCGACCGCGATGCCTATGCGATTGACGAGGAAGCCCACGCCAGTCAGCGCCGCCACCGCCACGGTGATCGCGAGTACGAGCACGCCGAGCTCGCCGGACTTCCATTCGCGAAGCAGCGTACGCAGTGCGAGGGTTACGGCTCTCATGGCGCGCGGCTCATTTCAGCAGACCGGAATCCATGTGCAGAACCCGGCCACAGCGTCCTGCGACGGCGAGATCGTGCGTAACCAGCACCAGTGTGGTGTTCGATTGAGCGTTAAGTTCAAACAGCAGCGAAATGATGCGTTCGCCTGTGTGCGTATCGAGATTGCCGGTGGGCTCATCGGCGAACAGCACCGCCGGACGCGTAACGAAGGCGCGTGCGAGCGCGACGCGCTGCTGCTCGCCACCCGAGAGCTGGCGCGGGTAGTGGCCCGTACGATGCTCGAGACCCACTCGACCCAGCGTTTCCGCCGCCGCAGCGCGCGCATCGCGGCGCCCCGCGAGTTCCAGCGGCAGCATCACGTTTTCGAGCGCCGTGAGCGAGGGAACCAGGTGGAAGGACTGGAACACGAAACCAACGCGCTCGGCGCGCAGACGCGCGCGGCCATCTTCGTCCAGGGCCGTCAAGTCGGCGCCGGCGAGCGTTACGCGTCCGGAAGTCGGCGAATCGAGGCCCGCTAGCAGCGCCAGCAACGTGGATTTGCCCGCGCCGGATGCACCCACGATGGCAACTGATTCGCCTGCCGAGATATCCAGGGAAACATCGTTCACGATGGTCAGCATGCCTTCAGGGCTGGTAACCTTTTTTGTGAGGATTTCTGCTTTGAGTACGCTCATCACGCTCATTCGGTTGATGTTGGTCTTCGCGCTGGTAAACACAGCCGGGGCCGAAACCGCCGCGCCCCGCACCGTCGTAGTGCTGGGCGACAGTCTCAGCGCCGGATACGGCATCACGGTAAAGGAAGGCTGGGTAAACCTGCTTGCGCAGCGGATCGCCTCCGAAGGTTACGGATACCAGGTGATCAACGCCAGCGTAAGCGGCGAAACCACGCAGGGTGGACTCGCTCGCCTGCCGCGCGCGCTTCAGATCCACAAGCCCGCGATCGTGATCATCGAGCTGGGTGGCAATGACGGGCTGCGCGGCCTGCCGCTCGCCACGAGCCGCGAAAACCTGCGGAAGTCGATCGAGCTGGCGCGCGCTGCGCAGGCGCGGGTGCTGCTGGTTGGAATGATGATTCCACCTAACTACGGCCAGAGGTATGCGAAGGAGTTCCAGGACATGTTCACCACGCTCGCGTCCAGCCATTCGATCGCCCTGGTACCGTTCCTGCTGGACAAGGTCGCGCTGAATCCCGAACTGATGCAGAACGACGGCATCCACGCCAATGCGAAAGGCCAGCCGCAAATGCTCGAAAATGTCTGGCCGACCCTCAAGCCGCTGCTAGTTGCTCCGCGCAAACCCGCGAGCTAGCCTGCGACACCGTACTCGAGGGGTTGTCGTGGAAAAACATTGGCTCAAGTCGTATCCGCCGGGCATTCGGCCAGAGATCGACATAAATGAGTACCCCTCGCTCAAGGAGCTCATAGAGCGCGGGCTCGCCATCCACTCCGTGCGCGATGCTTATGTCCAGATGGGCAAAGCCATGACCTTCGGCGAGCTCGATGTCCTGTCGATGCAGTTCGGAGCGTTCCTGCAGCACAGCTGCGGCCTCAAGAAGGGCGATCGCGTCGCCATCATGTTGCCTAACACGCTGCAATACCCGATCGCGATACACGGCGCGTTGCGCGCCGGTTTCGTCGTGGTGAACACCAACCCGCTCTACACCGCGCGCGAGCTCGAACACCAGCTCGCCGACTCCGGCGCCACCGTCATCGTCATCCTCGAGAACTTCGCGCACGTGCTGCAGGAAGTGATCGCGCATACGCCGATCAAGCATGTGATCGTGACCAGCGTTGGCGAGATGCTCGGATTTCCCAAGGGCGCCATCGTCGATTTGGTGGTTCGGCACAAGCGCAAGCAGGTGAAGCCATACAGCCTGCCCGGCTCCAAGAACTTCAAACAAGCTCTGAAGGAAGGAGCCAAGGTTCGCCTGCAGTCCGTCAAGCTCACGCATTCGGACATTGCGTTTCTGCAGTACACCGGCGGCACCACCGGCGTCGCCAAGGGCGCCATGCTCACACACGGCAACATGATCGCGAATGTCCTGCAGGCGCTCGAGTGGATAGGTCCGTCGTTCGCTCGCGAGCCAGCCACGCTCATCACCGCGCTGCCGCTGTATCACATCTTCGCGCTGACGGCTAACTGCCTGCTGTTCGTCCTGCTTGGCTGGCGCAACGTGCTCATCACCAATCCGCGCGATTTCCCTGCGTTCGTTGCCGAAATGCGCAAGTACAAGTTCGCCTATCTGAGCGGTGTGAACACCTTGTTCAATGCGCTGTTGCACACGCCCGCTTTCGAGAAACTGGACTTCAGTCATCTCCGACTCACGCTGGGCGGCGGCATGGCCGTGCAGGAAGCGGTCGCCAAGCGCTGGAAGGAAGTCACTGGCAAGGTCCTCACGCAGGCGTGGGGACTCACAGAAACCTCGCCCGCCGCATGCATCAACCTGCCAGGCGAGGATTTCAACGGATCGATTGGCTTACCGATTCCATCGACCGAAATCAGCATTCGCGATGACGACGGCAAAGAGCTTGGCATCAACGTCGTCGGAGAGATCTGCGTGCGCGGCCCGCAGGTGATGGCCGGTTACTGGAACCGGCCCGACGAGACCGCGAAAGTGATGATCGGCGATGACGTTCTGCGCACCGGCGACATCGGTCGAATTGATGAGCGCGGACTGGTGTTCATCGAGGATCGCAAGAAGGACATGATCCTGGTGTCCGGCTTCAACGTGTATCCGAATGAAGTGGAGAGCGTGGCGGTCACACATCCCGGCGTGCTCGAGGCGGCCGCGATCGCGCAGACGGACGAGAGATCTGGCGAGGTCGTCGCGCTGTTTGTCGTGAAGAAGGATCCGAACCTTACCGAGCAGGAACTCATCGAGCACTGCAAGAAGTCACTCACCGGATACAAAGTGCCGAAGCACGTGTATTTCCGGAAAGACTTGCCGAAGACAAACGTCGGGAAGATTTTGAGGCGGGCGTTGAGGGATGAGTTGCCGAAAATCTAAGTTCCGGCTTCTTCTTACGATTGTTCTTGAGACGGTTGCTCGAATGCAAAGGCCACTACTCCCGCTTCGCGAGTTGGGATCCGATGGCGATTCGACCGCGGAAGATTTCGTGACTCGAGCCAGTCGTCTACCGCCATTGCGAAAACCAGGCCCTGCGCTTTCGCAAATTTCTTGAAAGACAAAATCTCGCGCGCAGGCAGTCGAGGCACTTGTGCCAAGACCTCAAGGAGAACGTTGCCGCGGTAGTTGCGTTCACTGTTATAGGCAACAGTCCGAAGCATTCGCTCGACCATTGTCGCGGTGCGAAGCACCTGAGCCGAGTCAAGTCCAGAGGGCGCGACAACTTGAGCCTTCGGAATCCATGCGCCACTGCGCGTGCGGCGAACGAGCTTTCGGGAGACCAATTCGGCAACCACCTTTTTGGCGTGTTTCTTCCCATTTACTCGTTGTGCCAGCTTGAGCAAAGTGCCCGCGTTTCCATTCCATGTTAGCTCGCGAGGCTTTCCATCTTTGTCCAAATATGCTTTCTCGAAGTACCAACGTCTGCACAGGTCCGCCATCCGTGTTATCGGTCTTCCCTCACAACTCGGCGGAATCATCCCTCTCGCATATCCTCTTTCCAATGCGACGCGAAACTGCATTTCTGTCGTCTCTCTTGAGATTCCGAAAGTTGACATCAACTCGCAGAGCGCGGTCATAGCACCGCCGAAATATTCTGCTCGCTGTTTCTTTGAAGCCATTTTCAGCTCCGGAGTTTTCGAGTTCGTTCAGCCCGCGACACAAGCGTAAATATGGTGACCCGATTCTTGCTTTGTCGAGATTTCCCTCGAGACACAAACAACTGCGGAAGGTTGTCGAGTAAGCCAGTAACACGGCTCGCAATAGAGTTTTCAACGTACGAATCTTGGATTGCGTTTGATGCACGTATCTTGTCTTGACGCTTCACCAAGATTCCTTCGCTTTGCGATAGCGCACCAATGATTGAAGCCGCGAAAACGAGGTTCGACAACTCGCGTTGGTGCGCAATGCGCGAGTCCGCGCTTTTGGTGATTGATATCCACATGCGTTTACGTTTGAGCTTTACGCGCTTCCTGCGCTCAAGCTCAGTGAGGATTACTCGATAGGGAATGTCGCCACTGTAATCGCGGCACAATGTTTCAAAACTTGGGAATGGCCCCGTGACTCTCAATGCCAATTCCTTGCCTGCACGGGAATAGCCTTTCGCTATTCGCCATGCACTCAGAACGCGAAGGGCTCTGGGAAAATTCTCGGGCTCACGCGGTGTGGGTTTGTAGTTCGCCGAAACCACGCGCTTAACCTCTGCCCTACTTAGGCCCGTCAAGGCAGCAATTCTAGCGAGGTGCGGTCGCCCGGAACTTCGCATACGTGCGCTTTTTGCGGTTGCTTTGACGAAAGACACTCGCGCAATTTGCGCTAGCCGCGTAGGGGTAATTTCAAGCGGAACCAACATCGAAGCCAGGACGTCGAGTAGTGCGGCTAACGCCACCTCGGTGGCGTCCTCTTTCGATTGTTTCATCTTCCTTCCGTACGGGAATTTCCCACGGCTGGAATTCAGCTCGTCTTCGAGTATTTGCCGAAATCCGCTAGAAACTGAGAGTTTCAAAAGGTGCTCTTGCGTAGTAGCAAGAGCATGTTACTGCGATTTTCGAAAACGCAAATTCGGAACGCAGGCTCAGTACATGAGCGTGCGCAGACTCAAAAAAACGATTCGACGAGATGTTGAAACGCTAAATCGATGTGATCGAGCTAAAGGCTTCCGGATCCAATCGAGCTGTTCAGGCTGACGCCCGAACCGATTGAGCTGTTGGTGCTTTCGCCAGATCCAATCGAGCTGTTCAGGCTGACGCCCGAACCGATTGAGCTGTTGGTGCTTACGCCAGATCCAATCGAGCTGTTCAGGCTGACGCCCGAACCGATTGAGCTGTTGGTGCTTTTGCCAGATCCAATCGAGCTGTTCAGGCTGACGCCCGAACCGATTGAGCTGTTGGTGCTTTTGCCAGATCCAATCGAGCTGTTCAGGCTGACGCCCGAACCGATTGAGCTGTTGGTGCTTTTGCCAGATCCAATCGAGCTGTTCAGGCTGACGCCCGAACCGATTGAGCTGTTGGTGCTTTTGCCAGATCCAATCGAGCTGTTCAGGCTGACGCCCGAACCGATTGAGCTGTTGGTGCTTTTGCCAGATCCAATCGAGCTGTTCAGGCTGATGCCCGAACCGATTGAGCTGTTGGTGCTTTCGCCAGATCCAATCGAGCTGTTCAGGCTGACGCCCGAACCGATTGAGCTGTTGGTGCTTCCGCCAGATCCAATCGAGCTGTTCAGGCTGATGCCCGAACCGATTGAGCTGTTGGTGCTTTTGCCCGATCCAATCGAGCTGTTGGTGCTAGGCCAGATCCGATCGAGCTGTTCGTGCTTAAGCCGAACCGATTGAGCTGTTGGTGCTTCCGCCAGATCCAATCGAGCTGTTCAGGCTGACGCCCGAACCGATTGAGCTGTCGGTGCTTACGCCGGACCCAACCCGAACTGTAATTGGCAGTATCACGCCGCCAAGGAGAGGCTGTGTTCCGAGAATCTCGACTTTGCTTCCGGACTTCGCATCAACGGTGGGCAAAGAAACTATTGCGCCACTCAATACTATTTCGCCCGACTTGACCCGCGCCTCCGAAATTAAGCCGGCGAGATACACAGGTGTCGCACCGGGAACATAATTCCCAGAGGACAGCGTAGTTAGCTTCGACAAAACTACCGATCCGCTCGATTTAGCAGTGCCCGATGCAGAGACATAGCGTAAGCCGGCTGAGCCAACTGCTCCGCATACTGCAGCAGCGTTGTCAGCATCGTTTGCAGCAAAAGTGATTCCCAGGATCTTGATCGTCCGAGATTGACAATCGACCGATTCGACCACGCCGATTGCCGAAACAACTGACTCGCCTGGCCTCAATCGGCAGGGCCACAATAAGTCCAATCAGCGCGGCAACTCGAGCTACGGCGGCAATCTGCCAAGATGCTTTGAGCAACATTGCAATCTCCCTTTACATAAAGTCGCACAAAACAGCAGAACTGTGGGTCACTTCACGGACGTCGGACGACTCCTATGCCCCGGAGTACATAAGTTAACAAGCGAACATGGAATGCGTCAAAGGTAATCGACGCGTACGCGGCCTCTGGCGGCCGCCTTTTGGGGTGGCTTTAAGCCGCCATTGGGATGGCTTTAGGGGTGGCTTGGGGTCCTAAGACCCTGAGTTGACGTGCTTCTCGAGCTCAATCTGTTGGTCGGCAGGTGTGACGTATTGGAAGACACTGACACCCGTGTTTGTGCGCTTGGTCGGGTTCTGGATGGGTCGACGCGCGGCGGCCGCGAGCCAATCGTCGACGTCGGATATGAGTTCTTGCGCTCGATCGCGGACAAATTGATCGAATTCCTCGCGCAATTCATCGGGCAAACCGTCGTCGGGAAACACCGATCTCTCCAATCTCTTCGATGTTTGCGAGGGCGTCATATTGAAATTAAGTGTTGACGCGAGATTGGTCATCGCGCTTCCGAAATGCTCAAGCATTTCCGCAGACAGTGGTTCCGGCATCACATATGAGCGCGACATTACCTTGACATGAGTATCTCCAGACTTGGCAATCATCTTGGCCGCCAAGAGCTGTTCGAATGCATTCGTCGCGTTGATTGCAATAGGGGATCCGGCTACTAAGTCAGTGAAGTTGCGACCGCCCTGACCGGTCAGCGGAAGTTCAAGCGGAACGCCATAGGGGCCAAGAAATGCCGAGTCCGTGTGCCAACGATGTAAGACGGCAGCGAGGGCCGCGGCATCCGTCGGTTTAGGAATTCGTAGCCAATCATCGGTACTTATTAGTCGATCTACATCTCGCTTTGATACTCCGCTGAGTATCGAAATACGACCTGTACTGATTTTCTGACCTGTATCTAGCGCATCCCTAATCGTAATCTCCACATAGATGCCGCGTAGCAATTCCACGAATTCATCGAATCGCACTCCCGCGCGAAACAGAATCCTTGCTAGTGGTCGAAGTACGCTTCGTAGAGTATGAACAAGCTGGGCGCGGTACGTTTCAGTCATCTTCGAACTCGCCTAACAAATGACGTATCGACATGTTCGGGAAAACGCGCAATCACATTTCACCCTGAATCTTTGAATGCTCTAGAAAGGCAAACCTATCCGTCATCCCCGCCACGTAGTCCGCCACGACTCGCGCCGCGGCTGCCCGTCCACCGCCACTCTCCGCGCGCTCGAACAAACTCTGATGTTCGGGTGGCAGGCGTGAGGGCTCTTTCATGTACGCCTCGAAGAGGCCCTTGAGCGTGGCGCCCGCTTCATCCATGACTTCCCGCACCGTGGGATGATTGTAGAGCTTGGTACGCAAAAAGCGCTTCAATTCCTGATGTTCTGAAAGAACGTTTTCGCTGAGTGAAATCAACGGCCTGGAATGCGCGCGGACGGCCTGGATGCTGTCGACTGAAGACTCAACGATGTTCTTCTGCGACTGCGTGATCACATCGCTCACGAGATAGTCGACCATGCGTCGAATGGTTTCGTAGAGCACGCGTCGTGGCGGCAATTCCGGATATCGGGCGACCACTACGGCGTGAAAGCGAGAGAACACCCGAACGTCGAGCAAATCGTCCACGGTGATCAATCCCGCCCGCACGCCATCGTCCACGTCGTGGTTGTTGTATGCGATGGCGTCGGCAAGATTGGCGAGCTGTGCCTCGAGACCGGGCTGCGTACGATTGAGGAATCGTTCGCCAACATCGCCCAACAGCCGCGCATTCTGCGTCGAGCAGTGCTTGAGCACGCCTTCGCGACACTCGAACGTCAGATTGAGGCCGGAGAAATCGGCATAGCGCTCTTCGAGCTCATCGACGACGCGTAGCGACTGCAAGTTGTGCTCGAAACCTCCGTATTCCCGCATGCATTCGTTGAGCGCATCCTGGCCAGCGTGTCCGAACGGGGTGTGCCCGAGGTCATGAGCGAGGCATATGGCCTCGGTCAGGGTTTCATTGAGGTTGAGCGCCCGAGCGACGGTGCGCCCGATCTGCGCGACTTCGAGTGAATGCGTGATCCGGGTTCGATACAGGTCGCCTTCGTGATTCACGAATACCTGTGTCTTGTAGACGAGCCGCCGAAACGCATTCGAGTGGATGATGCGATCGCGATCTCGCTGGAACTCGGTGCGGAAACGCGGCGGTGGCTCGGGAAAGCGCCGCCCGCGACTCTGTTCGTCGATCGCGGCGTACGACGCGAGCGGCTGATTCATGCGCTAGCCGCAGCGCACGCGCAACGTCTCGCGCAGCGCTGCGTCGTCGTAGTCGCCCGTGACCACGGATTTGCCGATCGCCTTCAGCAACACGAGCCGGATCCGTCCAGCGGCCACCTTCTTGTCGATCTTCATCTTCTCGGCAAGGGTCGCTGCCGAAAGTGAGCTGACATCCGTGCGCAATCCGAAAAGCTGCAGCACCCGCTCGACTCGCGTGACGTCGGCGGCGCCCACCCATCCGAGACGCTGCGACATGTCGGCGGCGAGCAGCATGCCGGCGCCGACCGCTTCGCCGTGCAGCCAGGTCGCATAGTTGGTTGCGCTTTCGATGGCGTGACCAAACGTGTGGCCGAGATTCAGCAGCGCCCGATCACCGCGCTCGTGCTCGTCACGGGCCACGATCTCGGCCTTGATCTCGCAGGAGCGCTTGATGGCATGAGTAAGCGCAGCGGTGTCACGCGCGAGCAGCTTGACCGCGTTCTGCTCCAGCCAGTCGAAGAAATCGCGATCGACGATGAGCCCGTACTTGATGACCTCGGCGAGCCCGGCGCGCAGTTCGCGATCGGGCAGAGTTGCGAGCGTCTCGGTATCGGCGAATACGGCCGCGGGCTGATGGAACGCACCGATGAGATTCTTGCCGCCGGGGTGATTGACTCCGGTCTTGCCGCCCACCGACGAGTCCACCTGGGCGAGCAGGGTCGTTGGCACTTGCACGAAGGCGATGCCTCGCTGGTAACAGGCAGCGGCGAAGCCAGCCATGTCGCCGACCACGCCGCCGCCCAGCGCGACGACGCAGGCATCACGCGCGAAACGGTTTGCGATCAGGACGTCGAGCATCCGCGAGACGTTCGCGAGCGTCTTGTGCGTCTCGCCGTCCGGCAGCGCCACCTCCACGCAACGTCGTGGCGCAAGAGCGGCGGTTAGCTTCGCGGCGTACAGCGGGCCGACGGTCGTGTTGGTGACCAGCAGGATGTCGCGTGCGGGTATGGCGCGGTCGAACTCGGCCTTGAGCTGCATGGCCCCGGCGCCGATGAATATCGGATAGCTGCGTTTTCCCAGGTTTACTTCGATTCTCTGCACGCTTGAGTCCATGTTCGGCGAGATGCCGCCGCGATGCAAAGTATATGCGGCCTCAGGCCGTTTCCTGGGCCGCCTTGAATGCGGCGTAGATGGCGTCTGCGACCACGTGCACCTTGCGTCCGTCGGTCGCGATGGTGAAGTCGGCCAGGGCCTCATAGAGCGGCGCACGCACTTCCATGAGCTCGGTCAGCTTGGTTAGCGGATCAACGTCATGGAGCAGCGGTCGACTGCGACCCTGGCGCACACGCTCGGCCTGCTGGGTGAGTGAGGTCTCGAGATAGGCGACGAAACCCCGCTCGTGCAGCGCGACGCGATTTTCGGGCAGCAAGATGGCTCCGCCCCCCGTTGCGAGCACGATGGGGCTTTCACGCGTGACGTCTTCGATTACTTCACGCTCGCGTTGCCGGAAAGCCGTCCTCGCCCTCGCGCGAAAAGATGTACGAGATGTCGACGCCCGTGCGCGCTTCGATTTCCGCGTCGCTGTCACGAAATGGAGCCCGGAGCAGGCGCGCCAGGTGTTTGCCAACGGCTGTCTTTCCCGAGCCCATCGGACCGATCAGAAAGACGTTTGTCTTGCGCAACGACATTTTGCAAAGAGCATAGCGGAAATGAAGCGGCCGCCCGAAGGCGGCCGCGATCGATACCAGATGCGGAGCAGATCAGTAGACGGTGACGCCTTCGCGCAGGATTTTCGGCGTCACGAAGATCAACAGCTCGTCCTTGTTGTTGGTCTTGCCCGTGGTCTTGAACAGGCGGCCGAGGTACGGCATGTCGCCGAGATACGGGACCTTCTTTTCAGTTTCGCGGCGCTCGGTTTCGAGGATGCCGCCGAGCACGACGGTCTGGCCGTCGTTGACGATGACCGACGTGGTGATTTCACGCGTGTCGATCGAGGGCACCTGCTGGCCGGCACCACCGACGATCACCTGGCCCACGCTGTCCTTCTTGACGTTGAGGTCGAGAATGATGCGATTGTCAGGCGTGATCTGCGGCGTGACCTTGAGGGCGAGCACGGCTTTCTTGAACTGAATGGTCGTGGCACCCGAAGACGCCGATTCCTGGTACGGAATTTCGACACCCTGCTCGATGCTGGCCTCGCGCTGATTGGCCGTGATGACACGCGGCGTCGAGATGACTTCGCCGCGGCCTTCGGCCTGCGCAGCGGAGATTTCGAGATCGACCAGGTAGTCCTTACCCAGCAGCATGAACGCAAGGCTGCCGGCGGGATTCGCCACGGGCAGGTTCACGTTGTAGCGGGCGGGGGTCGTGTCGCCACCCTCGCCTACCACGAACTGCGGCGGCGTTTGGGCGCCGTTGCCGCCGATGGGAGTGCGCTCCAGGATGTCGTCCAGGGCCGCGTCATTCGCCAGCGCAGAGCCGCTGGTGTAACCGAGGCCGGTGCCTGAGCCGTAGGTGTCGAAGCCGCTGAAGCCGGCGCGGACGCCGAGTTCGCGCGAGAAGTCGTCGCTGACGATCACGATGCGCGCTTCGATCTGCACCTGGCGGATCGGAATGTCGAGCGTTCCGACCAGGCGACGGATGTCATCCAGGCGATCGGCGGAATCCTGCAGCAACAGGGTGTTGGTGCGGTCGTCCACGGACACGGTGCCGCGCTTGGACAGCAGCCCGCTTCCGCCGGCGCTGCCCTGTGACTTGATCAGGTTGGCGAGATCGGAGGCCTTCGCATAGTTGACCTGCAGATACTCGGAACGCAGCGGCGCCAGATCCTGCACGTCGGCGTGCGCCGCCAACTCGGCCTTCTCGCGCGAGGCGAGTTCTTCGGTCGGCGCGACGATGATGACGTTGTCGTTGCGGCGCTTGTCGAGGCCCTTGGTGCGCAGGACGATGTCGAGCGCCTGATCCCACGGAACGTTTTGCAGGCGCAGCGTCACGCTGCCCTGGACGGAGTCGGACACCACGATGTTCTGGCCGCTGGCGTCAGCCAGGAGCTGCAGGACCGCGCGAGTCTCGATGTCCTGGAAATTGAGCGTGAGGCGCTCGCCGGTGTAGACGCGCTTGTCTTCGATTTTCGCAGCCGCCTTGCGCGCCGGCTGCACTTCGACCACGTACTGGTCGTCGGACTGATAGGCGAGGTGCTCGAAATCTCCGGTAGCGCTGATGGCCAGGCGCACGCCATCGCCCACGCGGACGATGTCGAAACCGCTGACGGGAGTCGCGAAGTCACCGGCGTCATACCGGCGCGCCAGGTTGCTGGCGATTTCGGCTCCGGCAAAGTCCACGACGATCTGGTTGCCAAGCTGGCGCAGGCTCGCCGGCGTGTGCGGATCGGACAGTCTTACGATGACCCGACCGGTGCCACCAGCGCCACGGCGGAAATCGACGCCACGAATGGCGCGCGGGCCCGCGGCAGCCGAGTTGTTTGCAACCGGCGAACCCGAAGCGCCGCTCGACGCGGCCGCAGCGGTGGCCGGAGAGGCGACGCTGGTGCCGATCAGGACGATGACGTCGTTGCCCGACACGCGAGTCGTGATACGGGAGCAGGCGATCGAGGTTGAGCACGAGACGCGTGCGGCCAGCGGCTTCCGCGGCGAGCACGGAATCCACTCCGCCAGTGTGAATGTCGATCCGGCGCGAAGGAATCGCGAGCGCGGTGTTGGCCAGGTCGAGCGAGATGCGGGCGGGATTGTCGATGGTGAACGCGACAGGCTCGCTCGGCGGCGACGAGTGACGCAGCGTCAGCTGCACCTGCTGGCCGGCGACGTTCTGTACGTCGATCGACTCGAGCTTGTTAGGGGTGCCCTGCGCATACGCGGCCTTGCTGGCGAGGCCCACGATGACACACGCGGCGAGCCAAAGCAGCGTCGAGGTGGTCAATTGACGGATGGTGGTCTTGTTCATTCGCATCTACTCCCTGGCGTGGATCTTCAATTCAAGGCAAGCGAGGCAGGCCGTTCCATGTAGCCGCCAAGCCCGTCTGGAACTATTTCCACGACACTAATCTTCGAAGGCGATATCTCGGTGACTCTGCCGTCCGCCTGGCCCAGGTAATTTCCCGGGAGCACGCGATGCACGAGGCCGTCTTTGGTCTTGATCAACCCGTACGTGCGATCCGAAAGCCGCAGCGTGCCGACCATGCGCAACGTATCGAGAGAAAATTGTTCGAGGAACTCGCGATTGCGGCGACTATCGGGTCGCAGCGCACCGACGGAGCTCGCCCCGGAGCCACCGGGCATGAACGGAGAACGCACGTTCGACTGACTCGTACGTGTAGCTCTCGTAGGGCTTGAGCTCCGGCAGCGGCTCGACGCGGCCACCCGGCTCTTTCTTGGTCTCGGCGATGAACTGGTCGAGTTCATCGTCCTTGCTGGAGCAACCGGAGAGCACGCCCGCGAGGACGCACAGCGTACCGATGAGACGCCAACCGCTTTTCTGTTTCGAAAACATATCAACTACCTGTGTTTTCGCTGTTTGTTAGGTGCCGGGCTTGGCAGGCGTCTTCGCCTTCTCGGCGGCTGCTACTTCAGCGTCGTCCAGATAGCGGAAGGTCTTGGCCGTCAGCTCGAACGAGAGGTTGTCGTAGAGATCCTTGTTTTCCGGCTTGATCGTCATTTCGTGCAACGTGACGATGCGCGGCAGCGCTGCGATGCCGCTGACGAATTCACCCATCTGGTGATAGGAACCGGTGAGCCTGATCTTGATCGGCAACTCGGCGTAGAAATCTTTCTTCACTTCAGCCGAAGGCTGGAAGAGCTTTTCTTCGAGACCCGCACCAACGCCGACCTGCGAAATATCGACCAGCAGGTTGGGGACTTCTGTCCGGCCAGGCAGCTGGCGCAGCAACGCACCGAATGATCGTTCGATGTCCGCCAGCTGCTGCTGGTAGACCTCGAGATTTACCGCCTTGGAATGCTTCGACTGGAAGGTGCCGCGCAAGGTCTGCTCTTCGGCCGCAACGCGATCGAGCTCGGGCTTCTTGTCAGACCACACGAGGAAGTAGAAAAGGACCGATGCGAGAACAACGAAACACACGGCGACCGTGCCGATCCGGACGGGAAGCGGCCAACGGCCAGGGTCGTTGGGGTCGAGTGACTTGAGGTCGTCAAGAATGCTCATTGTCCTGCTCCCGCCGACGCAATACGACGCTTCGGCTTGGTCGGATCGACCTCGGGCTCAGCGGCGGAACCGGCCTGTTCAGCGAACAGGATGAACGTCGCGCCGGTCACGTTGTTCTTTCTTGGTCTCGACGATGTCGAGCTCCGGATTCTTGAGGTAGCTCGAGGCGTCGATGTTGCGCATGAACGCGGAAACGCGCGTCGAGGACTGGGCAACGCCTTCGAACTTGAGGCGGCTGCCGGTCTGCGTGATACCGGTCAGGTATACGCCGTCGGGCAACTGCTTCGCGATCTCGTCGAAAATGTGCACGATCTCGGGACGCGAACGCTGCAGCTTCTCGATTACTTCCATGCGCGCGATGAAGCGCGCCTTGTCGGCCTCGAGGCTGTTGATCTTCTCGATCTGCTTGTCGAGCTCGGCGATCTGGTCCGTGAGTCGCTGGTTGCGAGCCTCCTGGGCGCTGATCATCGAGTCCATCATCAGGAAGCCGACGAACGCCGTGAGGCAGGCGCCGACCGCTGCGCCACCGAGCGCAACGAGGAACTTGAGCTTTCGCTCCTTTCGTTCTTCATCGCGCCAGGGAAGTAGGTTTATGCGAGGCATTAGTTGTCGAAGCTCCGCAGTGCGAGTCCACAGGCCGTGAGCAATGCAGTGGCGTCACGCGCCACCGCCTGCGCTTTGGCGCGGGACGAGAGTTTCATCTGACCCAGCGGGTCACCCTTCTCAGCGGAAATTCCGACGCGGCTTGAAATGACGTCGGATACGCCGGAAATGTTGGCGCAGCCACCGCAGATCAGGATTTTCTCCGGCTGATCGCGGCCCGAGCCTGACGCGAGATAGAACTGCAGCGAACGACTGACCTGTTGCGTCATGTCGTCGATGAACGGATCGAGCACCTCGGCCTGGAAATTGCCCGGCAGTCCGCCTTCTTTCTTGGCGCGACCGGCTTCTTCCATCGAGAGGCCGTAGGTCCGCATGATTTCTTCGGTGAGCTGCTGGCCACCGAACGCGAAGTCACGCGTGTAAACAACTTTGAGATTGCGAAGCACGCTGAACGTGGTGCTGCTCGCGCCGAAGTCCACGACGGCGATCGTGCGATCGATGCCGCCATCGGGCATCTGATGCGTCATGAGCCGGCAGGCGTTCTCGAGTGCGAAAGCTTCGACGTCGACGATCTTCGCCGTGAGGCCGGCGGCATTGACCGCGGCCTGGCGCTGCTCGACGTTTTCGGTACGTGTCGCAACCAGCAACACGTCGTTGGTCTCGGGATCTTTCTCGGAGGGTCCCAACACTTCGAAGTCATAGCTGACTTCGTCCATGGGGAACGGAATGTATTGGTCAGCCTGCATCTCGACCTGCGCTTCGAGATCGCGCTCGCGCAAGCTGCGCGGCATCTGGATGACCTTGGTAATCGCGGCATCACCGGAAATTGCGATCGCAACTTCCTTGGCGCCCGCGCCGGAACGTTTGACGGCACGACGAATTGCCTCGCCGACCGCTTCCGCGTCGACGATTGCCTTTTCGTTCATTGCATTCTGCGGAGTCGGCTCGGCCGCGTACGATTCGACGCGATACGTGCCACCGCTCATCACGAGCTCGATCAACTTGACCGACGAAGTCGTTATGTCAAGCCCGAGCAGCGGACGATACTTGCGCGTTAAGAACAGCACTTTCGCAGTCCTTTCAAAGTGTTAGAACGAGAACCGAGCGACCAGCCTTAAACCCAAGACACTATATATCAGCGTGAAGTTAAATTGAACGAGACGCTGCTCACGAAACTGGCTGATTCCCCGGGATATCCCCCCGGACCCTCAGCGAGCGGGGACGGAGGTCCCGGACTTGCGGGGCATCGGGAACCAGCGGGCAGTTATCCGTATCAACTCAAGCTTGAATGCCTGAGCCGGCAACCCCGCTGTCGTAGGCCAATGCTGAGCCGTTAGACCGGAAGCTTTGCGTCCCCACCTTTCGGTGAGTATGCGTATCGACGGCGGTTACTATGCATACGGCTGTGAGCCCCCGCAACCCACGAGACCTGCATTCTGTGAAGTCAAACTACTTTCGATTTGGCCTAAAGGTTTTGATGGGTGTGACGGTGATCACACTTGCGATCGCATACGCTTTTGTTTGCAGCTACATCTATCTCGAACCGACGCTGCCGTCGGTCACCGCGATGAAGAACAACGAATTGGCGGTACCGCTGCGCGTCTATGCGAACAGCGGCGAACTCATCGCGCAGATCGGCGAGCAGCGCCGCAACCCGGTGCGCTTCGAACAGATCCCGGACCTGGTGAAGAACGCCTTCATCGCCGCCGAGGACGATGAGTTCTTCGAACATCACGGCTTCGACTGGAAAGGCATCCTGCGCACGCTGTTCGTCAACGCGACATCGCGCAGATTTCTCACAGGGCGCGCAGCACGATCACGATGCAGGCGGCGCGCAGCGCGTTCTTCACGCAGGAGCGGTCCATCCGTCGCAAGCTCCAGGAAATCTTCGTCACGCAGCGCCTCGAGCACGATTTCTCGAAGCAGGAAATTCTCGCGCTGTATCTGAACGTGATTTTTTTCGGCCAGCGCTCCTATGGAGTGGCGGCCGCCGCCGAGACGTACTTCGGCAAGCCGCTCGATGACCTCACCGTCGGCGAGGCCGCGACGCTCGCGCGCGTCCCGCAGTCGCCGTCGAACTTCAACCCGATCACCAATCCGGCAGGCGCCGCCGAACGCCGCGGCTACGTGCTGCGCCGCATGCTGCGAGCTCGGTTACATCGACGCCGCGACCGCCGAGGCGGCTTCGAAGGAAGTAGTTAGAGCGAAGGCGCATCGCGCGCTGGCCGACGTGGAAGCGCCTTACGTCGCGGAGATGGTGCGGCTCGAGATCGTGAAGCGATTCGGCGCCGCGGCGCAGGAAGCCGGCTACAAGGTGTACACCACCATCGACGGCCGATTGCAGAAGGCCGCCAATCGCGCGCTTCGAATGGGCCTGGTCGATCACACGCGCCGTCACGGCTGGCGTGGCGCGACCAACAAGGTCGAGCTGACCGGATCCGAGAATCCGGATGCCCTCGAAGTTGCTGCTCGACGAATACGGCAGCGTCGGCCTGCTGCAGCCGGCCATCGTCATCAGTGTCGGCGAGAAACAGGCCCAGGTATTCATCAAGGGCCAGGGGATGGCCGCAATCGAGTGGGCCGGCATGTCGTGGGCCAAGCGGCATACCAGCGAGCTCGCCCTCGGCCCAGATCCCAAGACTGCAGCTGAAATCCTGGCACGTGGTGACATCGTGTACGTCGTGCACGAAAAGCTCGACGCACCCGCGCAGCTCGCCCAGATCCCGGAGGCCGAGAGCGCCCTCGTCGCACTCGACCCTAACAACGGCGCCATCATGTCGCTGGTGGGCGGGTTCGACTACTTCGGGAGCCAGGGCAAGTACAACCGCGTCACGCAGGCACGGCGTCAGCCTGGTTCGGGCTTCAAACCGTTCATGTATGCGGCGGCGATGGCCGGTGAGTTCACGCCGGCATCGATGCTTCTCGACGCGCCGATCATCATGGACGACCCCAATCTCGAAGAAGTCTGGCGTCCGGAAAATTCCGGTGGCGGCTTCCGCGGCCCGATGCGACTGCGCGAGGCGCTGGTGCAGTCGCGCAACCTGGTGTCCATTCGACTGCTGAAAGAGATGGGCGTGCGCCCGGTGATCGACTACGTGCAGAACTTCGGATTCACGAAGGCAGCAGCTGCCTAACAACCTGACGCTGGCGCTCGGCAGCATGGGAGCCACGCCGCTGGAAGTCGCGACCGGCTTTGCGGTGTTCGCGAACGGCGGATACAAGATCGAGCCGTACTACATCGATCGCATCGAGGGCCCCGGCGGGCAAATCGTCTATTCGGCCGAGCCGCGCACCGTTTGTGCCGAGTGCGTTCCCCCGATGAAAGCCGTGTCGGATGCAGAGCTCGCAAAGAACGCGGAGATCAGCGCGACCGTCGTTCCACCGACGCCGCTAGCGCCCGCCGCGCGGCGCACCGTCCCGGCGGCGCAAGTGATTTCGCCGCAGGTGTGCTTCCTCATGAACGACATCATGAAAGACGTGATCACGCGCGGCACCGGGCGACGCGCGCTGGCGCTCGGCCGGGCCGACCTGCGCGGCAAAACCGGCACGACCAATGAGTACATCGACACCTGGTTCAACGGGTTCAACGACAGCCTGGTCGCAAGCGTATGGGTGGGTCGCGACGACCCGGTGTCGCTCGGCGAAGGCGAAGAAGGTGCCCGCACGGCGGTGCCGATCTGGGTGGACTACATGCGCGAAGCATTGCGCGGCGTGCCCGAGAAGCCGCGCACCATTCCCGAAGGTATCGTCGAGACTCAAGGTGAATGCGCTGACGGGCGGCACCAAGGACGCCGATCTCGACCCGGTGTTCGAATACTTCCGCAGCGACAAGCTTCCAACGGAGGAAGGTTACATTGGCGATCCGGCCGCCGCGGGCACGCAGGACATCGACCCGACTTCGCCGGAAACTCCGCAGAGCGGTTCCGATCCCATATTCTGAAGCATGAAGAAGTTGCCCCCACGTGCCGAAAACCTGCGGCGTGCGCTCGCGCAGGAAGCCGCGCGCATCATGTCGGAACACGGCATCCGGGATTTCCTCACCGCCAAACGCAAGGCCGCCGAGCGCTTCGGCGTCACCGACGGGTCGGTGCTGCCGAAGAACCGCGAGATCGAGGACGCGCTGGCCGAGTATCACCGGCTCTTTGGTGGCACCAAGCACGGTGAGACTCTGGCGGGTCAGCGCAATGCCGCGCTGTCGGCCATGCAGATGCTCGCGGATTTCGAGCCACGATTGGTCGGCTCGGTGCTCGCCGGCACGGCCACCGAGCACAACGACATCCAGCTGCACCTGTTCGCGGAACGAGCCGAATCCATCACGTTCAAGCTCATGGATCTCGGCATCGATCACGAAGTCGTGGAGCGTCGCGTGCGATACGGCGTGGATCGCGTGGTCGCCTACCCCGGAGTGCACTTCGAATTCGAAGACCACGTGGTGGATGCCACGGTTTTCCCGATCGACGGCATTCGCCAGGCGCCGGTGAGCCCGGTCGATGGCAAACCGATGCGGCGCATCGATGCCGATGAGCTCGAGGTCTTGTTGGACGCCGAAGTCGCGCCGATGGCGCAGTAGTCGACGCGGCGCTTCTAGCGCTTCCCGATTTCCTGGTAGTCGCGCTTCGTGGGGCCGGTGTAGAGCTGGCGGGGACGGCCGATGCGCATGGCCGGATCGGAGATCATTTCCTGCCAGTGCGCCACCCAGCCGACCGTGCGCGCGATCGCGAACATCACCGTGAACATCGAGCGCGGAATGCCGAGCGCCGAATAGATGATGCCCGAGTAGAAATCGACGTTCGGGTACAGCTTGCGCGCGACGAAGTATTCGTCCTTGAGCGCGGCCTCTTCCAGGCGTTGCGCGAGCTCGAGCAGCGGGTTGTCCTGCTTGCCCAGCTTCTGCAGCACTTTGTGGCACATGTCGCGAATGATCTTCGCGCGCGGATCGAAGTTCTTGTAGACGCGATGGCCGAAACCCATGAGGCGGAAGTGGCTGGACTTGTCCTTGGCCATCGCCAGGTATTTGGGAATCTGGTCCGCCGTGCCGATTTCCTCGAGCATTTCGAGCACGGCTTCGTTGGCTCCACCGTGTGCCGGGCCCCACAGCGCCGACACGCCGGCGGAAATCGCGGCGTAAGGATTGGCGCCGGTCGAACCCGCCAGCCGCACAGTCGACGTGCTGGCGTTCTGTTCGTGGTCGGCATGCAGGATGAACAGGAGATCGAGCGCTTCGGCGGCGACCGGATCGACGACGTACTTCTCGCAAGGAACCGCAAAGAACATGTGCAGCATGTTCGAGCAGTAGTCGAGGTCGTTGCGCGGATAGACGAACGGCTGGCCGAGCGAATGTTTGTATGCCGCCGCCGCGATGGTCGGCAGCTTGGCCACGATGCGATGGGCGAAAATCTCGCGATGACGCGGGTTATGGATGTCCATCGAGTCGTGATAGAACGCCGACATCGAAGCCACCACCGCGGACACCATGGCCATCGGGTGCGCGTTGTGATGGAAGCCGCCAAAGAATCGCAACAGCGACTCATTGATCATCGTGTGATTGCGGATGCTGTGCTCGAACTGGTCGAGCTGCGTCTTGCTCGGCAATTCGCCATTCAGCAGTAGATAGCAGACTTCGATGAACGAGCTCTTCTCGGCGAGCTGCTCGATGGGGTAGCCGCGGTGCGTGAGCACACCAGCGTCGCCATCGATGTAGGTGATCTTGCTTTCGACCGCCGCGGTTGCGCCATAGCCAGGATCGAAAGTGAACGCGCCAAATTCCTTGACCATCGGCGCGATGTCGATGACTGACGGACCGACGGTGCCGGATCGAACGGGAAGCACGGCTTTCTTGCCGGTAGCGGTATCTACGAGTTCGAGTGTTTTATCGGCCATGATTCGCAAGCTCTAACGACGCGACGAGCCTTACACGGTCACGCGAATGGAATCAAGGCAACGACGGCGCGCGTGTGCGCTCGTCGCGAATAGCTACTCGACGATCTTGAACAACTGGCCGGATTTCGGCTCTTTGTTCGGATACATCGCATTGATCAGCTCGAGAGTTTCCTTCTTGAATTTGTCCTCGGGCATGTCTTGCGCGTAGTCAGACAGCTGCGTCTGGTTGGTGGCCTTCACCACTTTGATGCGATACGGCTCGGCGAGCGGGAACTCCGAAGGCTTGAGGCCGCGCAATGTCAGTGCTGTCGATTTGATGAGCCCATCGACCTCCGGCACTCCATCGAGCGCCGAGCGGCTTGCACCTGCAAAGATGAATGCGCTCTGCCCGCGATACATGACCACCCATCGCACCGGACCCAGGCCGTTGTCGATCGGCGATCCCGATCGGGTGACGACGGTGTAACCCTCGATTGCCATCGGCGGTGGCAGCGGTTCGCCTTTGAACACCGACTGTCCCTTCAACTTGCTCAGCAGGAATTCGCGCGGCGCCTGCTTCTCGGGCTTGGCGTCGATCATGATCTGCATCATCGCGTCCTTCTTGGGTGTGAACGCGATCAGTCGATCCCGCTGATTCTCGATGGTCCACCCGCGCGGGAACGCGACCGTGATGCCCATGTCGGCGTGATAGAAACGATTGTCGCGCACGATTCCCTGCGCCTTGCTCGACCCGTAAGCAATGCCATTGATCGTGGTCAGGTACTCGTCGTGGCGTTCGATCCAGCCGGTCGGGCGGAGCGTCCTTGATGTTCGCTGCGCCCTTGGCGGCCTGGACCGCGCGCTCGTCGGGACTTGGATGGCTCGAAAACACGCCGTGATACAGACGCGGCTCGCGACCTTCGGCAGCGGCGCGCTGGCGTTCGAATTTCTCGCCGGCCTGGAACACGCTGAACACTTTGCCGATCGACTCGGGGTTGTATCCGGCCTTCACCATGTATTTCAGCCCCAGCCGATCCGCTTCCATCTCGTTCTCGCGGCCATATCCGCTCATCCACGCGGCCGCACCGATGTTGGCGAGCTGGCCGATGGCATTCGATCCGGTGAGGATTGCCGCCGCCATCGCGCCCAATGAGGCGGCCATTCCTTGCGTCTGGCGACGCGCAGGGTGACGGGCGGTGACGTGCCCGATTTCATGCCCGAGCACACCGGCGAGCTCGGCTTCGGAATTGAGATTTACCAGCAGGCCGCGATTCACATAGACATTGCAGCAGCCGGTGGTGAAGGCATTGATGGCTTCATCGTCGATCACGAAGAACTTGAATTCTTCGTTGGGCAGATCGCTCGCAAGCGCCAGTCGCGATCCCACGATCTGTACGTATTCCTGCGTGGCCTGATCGTCATACAGGCCGAGCGCCTTGACGATTTCCTGGTGATGCTTCTGGGTGGTTTTCTTCTCACCTTCCCATGAACCGAGCACCACGTTTTTGCCGCCCGTGGCCGGATTGCTTCCACATCCTGCGGCGAACACACAGATCGCTGTGATGAGAAGTGGAAATAGCGTAGTGCGCTTCATTGATATAGCTCTCCACGAACGGGCCGAGCTCGTATTTAACTACGATATGGCGCTGCCATAACAAGTTCCGGGAAGTACGTGTCGGCCAAGCAAAAAGGCGCCCGGAGGCGCCTTCTTGAGTAGCGGCCAGCGCTCGAAGAGTTCGTCAGCGCGTGGTTGCCGCAGCGTACTTCTTGCGAAACTTGTCGACGCGGCCCGCGGTGTCCAGGATCTTCTGCTTGCCGGTGTAGAACGGATGGCAGTTGGCACAGACTTCGACCTGGAGGTCGTGTCCCAGAGTCGATCGCGTCTTGAACGCGTTCCCACAGGTGCAGGTCACGGCGATTTCTTTGTATTCAGGATGCGTATCGGCTTTCATGGTTCTCTCTATCCCGGCGGGCTTTGCCGGCGGGTCACAAGAAAAAGGGCGCGCAGTCTAGCGGGCCAGTTGTGGGTTCTCAAGGGCAAATACCAAGCCCGCGTTATCCACAGAATTTGTGGATAACTCTGTGAGTAGAGGCCGCTCACGGGGCCGAAAACGCTTCGATCCGCGCAAAACTGTTAGCTTGGTCAAATAATGATCATCGCGTTAAATCATTTTTAATCAATAGCTTGCGGCATGTTTATACTGCAACAGAACTGAAACACTACCGTAATCCCATTGTTTACGTGCCCCGGTATGGGCATCTGTGCATAAAACCGCTCTGACGCGGGGCATAAGCAATCAGGGATTGGTTGTGGACTCCGCCTCGGGAAGCAGTTCGACCAGTATCTCGTTGAGAAATCGAAAGCCTTTGGGTGCTCGCGCGCCACCGCTTTTCGCCCCGCTCCACCAGCCCGCGGGCCACCAGCGACGACAGCGCCTCCTCCAGAACGGTGTTTGGCAGCCCGGTGCGAGCCTTCGAACAGGTCATCGTCGAAGCCTTCCACGAGTCGAAAGCCATTCATCGCGAATTCAAACGGCAAATCCCGGATGGAAATCGACTTTCGTATCAGCGAGCGCGGATCCGCGGCGAGATATCGCCTGGGCTCGCGAGTCTGCTGCGTGCGGACTGCGAAGCCGCGGGACGGATTCGTGAGTTTGCCGTGCGCGCCGGCTCCGATCCCGAGGTAGTCACCGAACTCCCAGTAATTCAGATTGTGAGCGCAGCGCGCTCCCGCGCGCGCGTACCCGGACACCTCGTACTGCTCGAACCCTGCCTCCTCCAGCGTGCGCAGCGAACGGTCCAGCATCTCATCGACGATCTCATCGGCCGGCTGCGTGGGCGGCGCGGCCGCGAACAGCGTGCCGGGCTCGATCGTCAGGTGGTATTGCGACAGGTGCGAGGGATGCAACGCCAGCGCCGCATCGATGTCCGTCCTGGCTTCTTCAGGCGTTTGCCCCGGCAGCGCGTACATCAGATCGAGATTGAAGTTCGAAAGGCCCGCCGCATGCAGTTCTTCGGCTGCGCGACGCGTTTCATCGGCGGAGTGAATGCGCCCGAGCAACTTCAGCTGTCGCGCATCGAAACTCTGCGCACCGAGCGATACGCGGGTCACGCCGGCGGCGCGATACTCGGCGAACTTTCCTCGCTCGATCGTCCCCGGATTTGCCTCGAGCGTGATCTCGATGCCATCCGTGAACCCGACTTGCGTGCGCACGTATTCCAGCAGCCGACCAATGGCCGCCGGCGAAAACAGGCTGGGAGTTCCTCCACCCATGAAGATGCTGGTGAGCGGCCGGACTTCGACGTCGGGCAACTGGGCTTCCAGGTCACGCAGCAGCGCATCGATGTAGCGCTGCTCGGGCAATTCCTCGCGCAGCGTGTGCGAATTGAAGTCGCAGTACGGGCACTTCTGCACGCACCACGGGAAGTGGGCGTACAACGCGAGCGGCGGCGATTTCATGCCCGTGTGCCGAGTTGGGCGAGAAAGCTGCGCGAAGCCTGGCCGCGATGGCAGAGCTCGTTGCGTAATTCCGCGGGCATCTGCGCCGCGGTCTGCGTCTGGCCATGTGGAATGAAGATCGGGTCGTAGCCGAAACCGCCGTTGCCGCGGGGCGCGTCGGCGATCGAGCCTTCCCACACTCCTTCGCCCACGAGGGGCGCGGAGTCGTCGGGGCCGGACACGAACACGATCACGCTGCGATAGCGCGCGGTGCGCTGCGCGGCGGTCACGCCACGAAGCTCGTCCAGCATCTTGCGCAGGTTCGCCTCGTCGCTGGCGTCAACGCCGGCATATCGCGCCGAGTACAGCCCAGGCCGTCCGCCAAGCGCGTCGACTTCGAGCCCGGAATCGTCGGCTATCGCCGGCAAACCCGTGAGCCGCGCGGCGTTGCGCGCCTTGATCAGGGAATTCTCCAGGAAGGTGCTGCCGGTTTCCGGCGGCGGCTCGATGCCGAAATCCGACTGGCGCACGAGTGTGAGTCCGGATGCGCCTAACAACTCTGAAAACTGGCGCAGCTTTCCCGGATTACCGGTGGCGAGCACCACGCGCTGGCCCTGCATGAATGGCTGCCGGCCGCATCACGCGGCCCGCACCTCGGTCTGAAGCTGGAACAATTTCGCGATGCCCTCGGACGCCAGGTTGAGCAACGCGTCCAGCTCATGCCGGCGAAATGCATGGCCCTCGGCAGTGCCCTGCACTTCGATGAAGCCGCCCCCGTTGTTCATGACCACGTTCATGTCCGTCTCTGCACCCGAATCCTCGGCGTAGTCGAGATCGAGCACCGCAACGCCCGCGCAGATGCCCACCGACACGGCAGCCACCTGCCCGTGCAACGGCGAGGACGAGATGAGCCGTTTCGCGATCAGCACATCGCAGGCGTCCGCGAGCGCGACATAGCTGCCGGTAATCGCCGCCGTCCGCGTGCCACCGTCGGCCTGCAGGACATCGCAGTCGAGCGTGATGGTGCGTTCGCCGAGCGCGGCCATGTTGGTCACGGCGCGCAGGCTGCGGCCAATCAGGCGCTGGATTTCCTGCGTGCGGCCGCTTTGCTTTCCCTTGGCCGCCTCGCGCGGCGAGCGCGTATGCGTGGCGCGCGGCAGCATGCCGTATTCGGCGGTGACCCAGCCCTGGCCCTTGCCGCGCAGGAAACCGGGAACTCCTTCCTCGACACTGGCCGTGCACAGAACGCGAGTGCCGCCGAATTCGACCAGCACGGCGCCTTCGGCGTGTGCCGTGAATTTGCGAGTGAAACGTACGGCGCGCAGCTCATCGGGAGCGCGACCGCTGGGACGAGCGGCCATCAGGCGTTACCGATCCAGCGCACCACGGCCGCCGAGGTATTGTCGCTTCCGGCGCCGACCACGCTGACCGAACGCTCGGCGAGGCGCACGAGCTCATCGCGCAGCGGCGCGCGCGCCGGGGGAAATGCGCCGCCGATTTCGCCGTCGTCGAGCCCGCCCCAGAGCCCGTCGGAGCAAACTAACAAGATGTCGTTGGCTTCGAGCGGTTCGCGCAGTCCCAGCGACATCTCGGGCAGGAACGGCTCACCGCCCAGGCAGCACTCCACGAAATTGCGCATCGGATGGGTCAGCGCCTGATCGGCGGTGATCACGCCCTCGCGCAACAGGAACTCGACATGGCTGTGGTCGCGGGTGCGTTTGAAGACCTTTCCGCGACGAAGAAGATAGACACGGCTGTCGCCGATATGCGCCCAGTAAGCGCTGCCGTTCTGCACCAGGCAAACGGCGCAGGTGGCGCGCGGCCGCAGTTCGAGCGGCAGATTGGCACCGAGCTTGGCCACTTCCTCGTGCGCACGGCCGAGCGTGAGATGCAGGAAGCCGAGAGGATCGAGAATGGGTTGCGGCGTGTGCCAGAACGCCTCGACCAGCGCCTTGATGGCGGTCTCGGCGGCCTTGGCGCCATCGGAATGACCCCCCATGCCGTCGATGACGACCAGCAGGGCCGAGTGTTCGGAGACCGCGACCGACACGCGATCCTGATTGTCGTTGCGACAACCTAGCAGGCTGACTTCGGCGTATTCGATGCGCAAGGCGTGGTGGGGGGTCTGATAAACTGCCGCGCACTTTACCGCACCCCGCTCCCTTTCAGCCGAGAACTTACGCCCATGATTGCCAGCATGACCGGATTCGCGCGACGCGAGCTTGCTGGCAGCTGGGGGACCCTCACCTGCGAGCTGCGCAGCGTGAATCATCGTTATCTGGAGCCAGGGTTTCGCCTGCCCGAAGAGCTGCGTCCGCTCGAATCGGACTTAAGGCAGCTGCTGAGCAAGAACCTCAAGCGCGGCAAGGTCGACTGCACCGTGCACCTGCGCAGCGTCCAGGCCGCGGAACGCGAGCTGCGCATCGATGCCGCGGCGCTGGCGCGAGTCGCCGCGGCCGTCAACCAGGTGAGCGGCTCGATCCCGGGCAGCAGCGTCGACGCCGTCGAAGTGCTGCGCTGGCCGGGAGTCATCGAGACCGTCACCCAGGACTCCGAAGCCTTGTTAGGCGCGGGGCGCACGGTGTTTCAGCAAACGCTCGACGAGCTCGGCGCCATGCGCCTGCGCGAAGGCAAGCGATTGGGTGATCTCATCGAACAGCGTTGCGCGGGCCTCGGCATGCTGGTCACGCAGGTGCGGGCGCGCCTGCCGGAAATTCAGGCGCGGGTCCGCTCGCGCCTGCACGAACGCGTCGCCGAGCTGCTGGCCACGGTCGATCGTGAGCGCGTCGAGCAGGAAATCGTGCTGCAGTTGCAGCGTCTCGATGTGGCCGAAGAGCTCGATCGCCTCACGGGGCACATCGAGGAAACTCGTCGCGTCATGACCGGCGGCGAAGCCGCGGGCCGGCGCCTCGATTTCCTGATGCAGGAACTCAATCGCGAAGCCAACACGCTGGCCTCGAAGTCCCAGGACCTGGACACCACGCGCATCACGGTCGACATGAAAGTGTTGATCGAGCAGATGCGCGAACAGGTACAGAACGTCGAATGAGCGTCGCAGCGCCTACGCGACGCGGCTCCCTGTTCGTGATCGCCGCGCCTTCGGGCGCCGGCAAGACCAGCCTCGTCAAAGCCGTCCTCGCGCGCGACCCGAGCTTGCGTGTTTCGGTCTCGCACACCACGCGCAAGCAGCGCGAGAAAGAAATCCCCGGCCGCGACTACAACTTCGTGAGCGTCGACGAGTTCAAGCGGCTCATCGGCCAGGACGCGTTTCTCGAACACGCCCAGGTCTTCGACAACTTCTACGGCACCGGCCGCGCGCAGGTCGAAGCGCTGCGAAACGCCGGCCATGACGTGATCCTCGAAATCGACTGGCAGGGCGCGCAACAGGTTCGCAAAGCGCAGCCCGACTGCACGTCGGTCTTCATCCTTCCGCCCTCGCGGATCGAACTCGAAGCCCGCCTGCGCAATCGCAAGACCGACAGCAACGAGGTCATCGAGCGGCGCCTGCGGGACGCCGTAGCCGATATGTCGCATTACGCGGAGTTCGACTACGTCATCGTCAACGACGATTTCGAAACCGCGGTCGCTCAGCTGCTCGCGATCCTGCGTGGTGGGGGAACGGAGTACGACGCCAAAAGGCCGGCTCTCACGCCCCTGCTGGCCGATCTGCTGGCCTGATTCCGTGCAAATCCCGGCAAAACCGGGTGATTTTCCAGTAGACTTTCGTCCCCCCGCAGCTTGTTTCTCCTGGACACTATGGCCCGCATTACCGTCGAAGACTGCCTCCCGAACGTCGAAAACATCTTTCAGCTGGTGCTGCTGGCCGCCGCGCGTGCGCGCCGCCTCGCCAATGGCGCAGAGCCCACCGTTCCCTGGGAGAACGACAAGCCCACCGTGGTCGCGCTGCGTGAGATCGCCGAGGGCAACATCACGCCCGAGATGCTGCGTGAGCCGGATCCGCCGCCGGTCGAAGCCCCGCTGCCCGACGCCGACAATCAATCCCTGTTCCGTGCGCCGCAATTCGGCCTGCAAGGCGATCGTGACGTACAGGAATAAATCGTCCGCCTGAACCTTCCCTAAAGGAGCTCGCGCCCCGTGGATTACGCGTCGACGCTCCTTCAGCTTCTGCCCAGTGCCCGGCGACTGCCGGGCCTGCGCGAGCTGATCAACAGCATCGAAGCCTATCTGCCGCCCGAGCAGGTCGAGCGCGTACGCTCGGCCGCTGAATTCGGCGCCGAGGCGCACGAGGGCCAGAAGCGGCTCTCCGGCGAGCCTTACATAGCGCACCCGCTCGCGGCCGCGCAGATCCTCGCGGACCTGCACCTCGATCCCGACACGATCATCGCGGCGATCCTGCACGACGTCATCGAAGACACGCCGATCTCCAAGGAAGAGCTCTCGGAGAAGTTCGGCGCGCCGGTCGCCGAGATCGTCGACGGCGTCACCAAGCTCGACCAGATCCAGTTCAAGTCGCGCGCCGAAGCGCAGGCGGAGTCGTTCCGCAAGATGGTGCTGGCGATGGTGCGCGACCTGCGCGTGATCCTCGTGAAGCTCGCCGACCGCACCCACAACATGCGCACGCTCGATGCGATGGCGCCCGCGCGGCGCCGCGCGGTGGCGCGCGAGACGCTCGACATCTACGCGCCGATCGCCGGACGACTCGGGCTCTACAACATGAAGCTCGAGCTCGAGGATCTCGGCTTCGAGGCTGCGTTCCCGCATCGCTACAAGGTGCTGGACCGCGCGCTGAAAAAGGCCCGCGGCAACCAGAAGCAGTTCCTCAACAAGATCGCCGAGACCATGCGCGTGGCGCTGGTGAAGGCCGACCTCAAAGCCGACGTCAGCACGCGCGAGAAACATCTGTACAGCATCTACAGCAAGATGCTGCGCAAGGCGGCGCCGCTGTCCGAGATCGTCGACGTATTCGGCCTGCGCATCGTGGTAGATAGAGCCGACACCTGCTATCGCGCGCTCGGTGTGGTGCACGCGGCCTACAAGCCCATGCCGGGCCGATTCAAGGACTACATCGCGATCCCGCGCGTCAACGGCTACCAGTCGTTGCACACCACGCTGTTCGGCCCCAACGGCATTCCCATCGAAGTGCAGATCCGCACCGAGGACATGCATCGCGTCGCCGAGGCGGGCATCGCCGCGCACTGGAAATACAAGGTCAACGAGACCGAAGGCGATCAGGACGCGCGCGCGCGCGAATGGCTCGCCAACCTCGTCGACATGCAGGAAGGCGGCAGCTCCGAGGACTTCCTCGAGAGCGTCAAGGTCGACCTGTTCCCCGACAAGGTCTACGTGTTCACGCCCAAGGGCGAGATCCTGCGCCTGCCGCGCGGCGCCACCGTGGTCGATTTCGCGTACGCCGTGCACACCGACGTCGGCAACCGCTGCGTCGCCGCCAAGGTAGACAGGCGCCTGACTCCCTTGCGCACGCCGCTGCGCAACGGACAAACCGTGGAAATCATCACCGCCAAGGGCGCGATGCCGAATCCCTCGTGGGTGAATTTCGTCGTCACCGCCAAGGCGCGCGCCGCCGTGCGTCACTACCTGAAGGGGTTGCGTCGCCAGGAAGCCATCGAGCTCGGCGCACGCCTCATCAACCAGGCGCTCGGCGAATTCCGCCTGTCGCTGGAAGAAGTTGCCGCAGACACGCTCAATGCTGCGGTGGTCGAGCTCGGTATGCACGACGTCGACGAGTTGTACGAGAAGGTCGGCCTGGGTGAGCGACTCGCACCGCTCGTGGCGCGCCGCCTGCTGCCGAACAAGGCCAGCGAGGAATCCTTCTCCGGTGCTCCCGCACCGCTCGCCATCGCGGGCACGGAAGGTTTGCTGGTGTCCTATGCGCGCTGCTGCTTCCCGATTCCCGACGATGCGATCTTCGCGTTCCTCTCCGCCGGCCGCGGCGTGGTCGTGCATCGCGAGAACTGCGTCAACGTCGAGGACTACCGCAAGCATCCCGAGAACTGGCTGCCGCGTCGCGTGGCAGGCAACCACCGACAAGGTGTTCAGCTCGGAGATCCGCGTCGACGTGGCCAACAAGATGGGTGTGCTCGCAGCCGTGGCCGCGGCCATTTCGTCGGGGGACACCAACATCGAGCGCGTGGCCGTCGAAGAGAAGGATCGCCGACAGCTCGTCGCTGGTCTTCGAGCTGCGCGTGCGCAATCGTGAACATCTCGCGCGCGTGGTGAAAACGATCCGCCGCATGCCCGAAGTCCTCAAAGTCACGCGTACAATCGCCAGCCACGGTCGCGGCAACTCTCGCGACTGACACGCACAGGAGTTTTCGCGATGGCCAGGATTTCGATATGACGACAATCCGTCAGGCAATTCACACGGACTCGGCGCCGAAGGCCATTGGTCCCTATTCACAGGCTGTGCGCGTCGGCGACACGGTGTACATGGCGGGCCAGATTCCGCTCGATCCGGCGACCATGCAGATGGTCGAGGGCGACTTCGAGAAAGAAGCCACGCGCGTTTTCGAGAACATCAAAGCCGTGATCGCCGCCTCGGGCGGCACGTTCCGGCAGGTGGTGAAGGTCACCATTTTCCTCACGGACTTCGCGAACTTCGCGAAGGTCAACGAACTCATGGCGAAGTACTTCACCGAACCGTACCCGGCGCGCTCGACGGTGGCGGTCGCGGCGCTTCCGCGCAATGCGCGCGTCGAAATCGAGTGCACGTTGCACCTGGGCTGATCTCGACGCGCGTGGCAACACCCGAGCCACAGGTTTTTGAACAGCGTCCGGTCTCGGGCCTGAGAGGCGTCGGCCCCGCGCTCGCGGAGAAGCTCGCAAAGCTCGGCGTCACGCAGGTCCAGGATCTGCTGTTCGTGCTGCCGTCGCGTTACGAGGACCGAACGCAGATTTCCGAGATCGGCAGCGTGCGGCCCGGCATGCGCGCGGTGGTCGAGGGCGAAATCCAGCTCACCGAAGTGGCCTATCGCCGCCGCCGCCAGCTTCTGTGTCGCATCGCCGATGGCACGGGCTCGCTGACGTTGCGCTTCTTCTATTTCTCAGGCGCGCAGCAGGCCAATCTTGCGCGCGGTACGCGCATTCGCTGTTTCGGCGAAGTGCGGCGCGGTCCGCTCGGGCTCGAAATCGTCCATCCGGAATATCGCCGGGTCGGGCCGGAAGCCGCACCGCTCGAGGAAGTCCTGACGCCTATCTACCCGACCACCGAAGGCGTACCGCAGGCACGACTTCGTTCGTTGATCGAGATGGCGCTGCGCGAAACCGAGCGATCGGGAGTCCGCGACTGGATTCCCGCGGCCATGCTCGCGGATCTCGAATTGCCATCGCTGCTCGATGCGCTGACGATGATGCATCGGCCGCCGCGCGATGCCCACCTGGGCGAGCTGCTGAGCGGTCATCATCCGGCGCAGCGTCGTCTTTCGTTCGAAGAGCTGCTCGCACACCAGCTGTCGCTGCGATTGCTGCGCCAGGAGATCCGCAGCGATCCGGCGTGGCCGCTTGCAGACAAGGCGGGTCTCGAGCGCCGCTTCCTCGAGTCATTGCCGTTCGCGCTCACCGGCGCGCAGGCGCGGGCGCTCGCGGAGGTGGATCGCGATCTCGCCGCCGCGCAGCCGATGGTGAGGCTGGTGCAGGGCGATGTGGGCTGCGGCAAGACAGTGGTGGCGGGCGCCGCCGCGGCGCGCGCCGTGGGCAGCGGTCTGCAGGCTGCACTCATGGCGCCCACCGAATTGCTGGCCGAGCAGCACGCGAAGAATTTCGAGCGCTGGTTTCGCGCACTCGATGTGCCGGTGGCGCTGATCACGGGCTCGATGCCCGCGCGCACGCGCCGCAGCGCGCTTGAAGCAGTGGCCAGCGGCGAGATCAAGCTCGTGGTGGGCACGCACGCGTTGTTCCAGGAATCCATCGAATTCGCAAAACTGGGCCTGGTGATCGTCGACGAGCAGCATCGCTTCGGCGTCCATCAACGACTGTCGTTGCGCGACAAGGGCGCGCGAGGCGGCAGGTTGCCGCACCAGTTGATCATGACCGCCACGCCGATCCCGCGCACGCTGGCGATGACGGCCTACGCGGACCTCGACGTTTCCGTCATCGATGAGCTTCCGCCCGGCCGCACGCCGGTGAAAACCGTGGTGCTTCCGGAAACTCGCCGCGACGAAATCGTCGAACGCATTCACAAGGCCGTGCTCGAGGGCCGCCAGGCGTACTGGGTGTGTCCGCTCATCGAAGAGTCGGAGGAGTTGCGTTACCAGGCGGCGGAAGAAACCGCCGCGGCACTGGCGGAAGCATTGCCCGAGGTTCGCGTCGGGCTCGTGCATGGCCGCATGCCTCCCCGCGACAAGGAGCGCGGCATGTACGCGTTCAAGGAAGGCAAGATCGGGTTGTTAGTCGCCACCACCGTCATCGAAGTCGGCGTCGATGTGCCCAACGCCACGCTCATGGTCATCGAAAACGCCGAGCGCATGGGGCTCGCGCAATTGCACCAGCTGCGTGGACGCGTGGGACGCGGCGCGCACGAAAGTCATTGCGTGTTGCTGTATGGAGGCAAGCTGAGCGAGATGGCGCGCGCGCGCCTCGCCGCGATCCGCGAAACCAATGATGGCTTCGTGATCGCCCGGCGCGACCTGGAACTGCGGGGACCGGGCGAGATGCTGGGTACCCGTCAGACCGGACTCGCCGAGATGCGGGTGGCCGACCTGATGCGCGATTCGGACCTCCTGCCGGCCGTGCAGGCGGCCGCCGAGACTCTGCTGAAGCAGAATCCTGAGGCGGTACGGGCACTTACGCGACGCTGGGTCGGGTCCGGGGAGCGCTACGGGCGTATCGGGTAGGGCCTCGCCGGAAATGAGGTCCGCTGCACATAGATAAGAATGGGCTGTTGAGGTCCAAATGCGAATCATTTACATTCGTAGCCCTCATGGCCGTCCAGATCCTCAACGACATGCCCGACGCCGCGGTTCATCGCGGTGATACGGACTATCAGCAGCCGCGTGAGCCGAACGTGTCGCGCCTGCTGTCGCGTGTTTCCGGTCGCGCGGTGTTCCTGGCAGCAACGATCGCCGTTCACGTCGGCGCTGCCGCGACTTTCATCGGCATGCGACACGAATCGCACGTGGCGAAAGAATCCGAGCCCATCATCGCGACGATGATCGACGCTCCGCAAACCGAAGCAGAAGCGCCGCCCGAATACGTGCCGCCGCCGGTCAACGTCGTGTTACGCGCTGCAGCCGCCGCCCGAACTGACTTTCGAAAGCGATGCGATCACTCCGCCGGAAGTCACGACGGCCGCGATCGACACTCCTCAAGTGCAGACGGCGCCGCCGCCGATGGTCGAAGAGATCGAATATGTGCGCGCACCCGCGCCGCGGTATCCGCCCGAGTCGCAGCGCGGCCGCGAACGCGGAACGGTATTGCTGCGTGTTCTCGTGGACGCGCTCGGCCGCCCCGCGCAGATCCAGGTCGAACGATCGAGCGGTTACTCCCGCCTCGACGCCGCCGCGCGCAGTCGCGGTGGAGAAGGCGTTGTTCCGTCCGCACGAAGTGAACGGCATCGCGCAGCCCGCGCAGGTACTCATCCCGATCGAGTTCGTCCGCCGCTCGTCCTGATCCACCTCGCGCGCAGGTATGATGCGCGCCAGTGGCTAACCAGTCCCTCACCGACCTGGATCTCACTCCGCCGCCGTCGACCGCGCGGTTGACCTACCTGCGCTACACGCACCGCGTTCGTGACCTCATCGAAGTCGCGCGGCTGCACCGGCCCATCGGCATCTGGCTGCTGCTCTGGCCGGTGTTGTGGGCCTTGTGGATCGCCGGCGCCTCGCATCCGCACGCCGAAGGTGATGGTGATCTTCGTGCTGGGTACGGTTGCCATGCGCTCGGCGGGTTGCGTCATCAACGACCTGGCAGACCGCGACTTCGATCCATTCGTCAAACGCACGCGCGACCGTCCGATCGCGTCGCGTCGCCTGGCTCCCTACGAGGCCGTGGCGTGGTTCCTCGTGCTGATCGGCATCGCGCTGGCGCTGGTGCTGCAGCTCGACTACGCCACCGTTCGCATGTCGGTGATCGGAGCGGCGCTCGCCGTCAGTTATCCGTTCTTCAAGCGCTTCTTCCCGCTGCCGCAGTTCTATCTCGGTGTGGCCTTCAGCTGGGGCGTGCCCATGGCGTTCATGGCCGAGCGCGGCGCGATTCCGCGCGTGGCGTGGATCATCTTCTTCGCCGGGATCATCTGGGCCGCCATCTACGACACGATGTACGCCATGGTCGATCGCGACGACGACCTCAAGATCGGCATCAAATCGAGCGCCATCGTGTTCGGCGACATGGACAAGCTGATCATCGGCACATTGCAGGTGCTGATGCTGTACGCGCTGTATCTCGCCGGCCAGAGCATGGAATTCGGCTACTGGTACAACATGGGTCTGGTCGGCGCGGGCGTGTTCTTCGTCTATCAGCAGTGGCGCATCCGCGAGCGCAAGCCGCAAGTCCTGCTTCGACGCCTTCCTCAACAATCACTACGTCGGATTGTCGATATTCATCGGCATCCTGCTCGAGTACGCGTTTTCAGCGCGCCGCACCCGTAGGAAAACGCCGGCCTGAAGGGCCGGCGTCCGCTGAAACAGCGCTACCACCAGGTGTAGTAGAGCGCGGCGAGAATCACGACGATCAGCCCGGCCGCGACATTGAAGAACGTGCCGGTCTTGAAGTCGACGTTCGTGATGTCGACGCGCATCGCGGCCGCTGTCTTCGGCGTCATCAGCGAGATCGCCACGGCGATCACGATGCCCGCCACGAAGCACCAGCCCACGCGGTTCATGAACGGGTAGTCCGGCAGGTACTTGTAGAACACCCAGGACAGCACGACCGTGGCGAGCATCGACACCATCGCCGCCGTCGCCGTGGTGCGCGCCCAGAACAGGCCCAGCAGGAAGATCACGCAGATGCCCGGCGTGACGAAGCCGGTGAAGTTCTGGATGTACTGGAAGCCCTGTCCGAAATTGCTCAGGAACGGCTTGCGTGATGAACACCGCGATGATGACCGACACCACCGCGACGATTCGGCCCACCATCACCAGCGTCTTCTGCTCGGTGTTCGGCTTCGCGGCGCGATACAGGTCCATCGTGAAGATGGTCGCGATCGAATTGATCTTGGAACCGGTCGACGCAACGATGGCCGCGACCAGCGCCGCGAACACCAGGCCCTTGATGCCGATGGGCAGCATGGCCATGAGGCTCGGATAGGCCTGGTCGGTTTTCTCGAGGCCGGGCACGAGCACCAGCGCCGCGATGCCGGGCAGCACGATGATGGCCGGCATCAGCAGCTTGAGGAACGCCGCGAGCACGATGCCCTTCTGCGCTTCGTTCACGCTCTTCGCCGCGAGACCGCGCTGGATGATGTATTGATTGAAGCCCCAGTACGAGACGTTCATCATCCACATGCCGCCTAACAACACCGCGAGCCCGGGCAGATCCTTGTAGTGCGGATTGTCCGGCGACAGGATCATGTCGAACTTCTCGGGAAACTGCGTCGTGAGCGTCTTGAAGCCCGCGAGCACGCCGGCGCCGCCGCCGACCTTGTCGAGCGACATGTACGTGATGATGATGCCGCCGAGCACCAGCAGCGAAACCTGCACGATGTCGGTGAGCGCGACGGCCTTGAGGCCGCCGTACAGCGCATACAGCCAGCGCGAACAGCGCCAGACGCGGTGATTGCGACCTGGATGTCGAGGCCCGGCGATGGCGTTCACCGCGAGCGCGCCGAGCCACAGGATCGACGTGAGGTTCACGAAGATGTACAGCGCGAGCCAGAACACGGCCATCACGTTGCGCACCGCCGGGCTGTACCGCTCGCTCGAGGAACTCCGGCATCGTGTAGATGCCGTTCTTGAGGAACACCGGCAGGATCCACTTGCCGACGACGATGAGCGTGAGCGCCGCCATCCACTCGTACGAGGCGATCGCCATGCCCATCACGTAGCCGGAGCCCGACATGCCGACGATCTGCTCGGCGGAGATGTTGGCCGCGATCAGCGACGTGCCGATGGCCCACCAGGGCAGCGCGCGACTGGCCAGAAAATAGTCCTGCGCGTCCTTCTGGTGCGCGCCCTTTTCGCGCGACACCCACTGCGCCAGTACAAAAATTCCGACCGCGTAGATCGCCAGAATGACGATGTCCAGAGTTGCCAGATTCACGTAAACCCCCTGCTGCAGCGGCGCCGATGGCGCCGTTAATTTTTTTCCGCGCTCGATCGCAGAGCCTGGACCAGGTCCTGCGCACGTTTCGTCAGCTCCGCGAGTGTATACGCGGGCTTGAATAATTCACCGCCAAATCCGAAGCCATCGGCGCCTGACGCGAGCCATTCGGCGATGTCTTGCGAGCCAATGCCGCCCACCGGAAATATCTTCACGTGTTTGGGGAGCACGGATTTCAGCGCCTTGAGATGTCCGGCGCCGTAGCTCGAGGCGGGAAAGAGTTTGAGCTCGGTCGCGCCCGCGCGCAGCGCGTTGAAGGCTTCCGTCGCGGTAGCGATACCAGGCAGCACGCGCATGCTCGAGCTCGAGCGCGCGGCGGATCACATCGGCGTCGCAGTTGGGCGACACGATCAGCCGGCCGCCGGCGGCGTGCACCCTATCTACTTCGGCGGGAGTCAGCACCGTGCCCGCGCCGATCAGGCAGGTGGCGCCATGCGCCTGTGCCAGGAGCTTGATGGTGTCGAAGGGCTCCGGCGAATTGAGCGGCACTTCGATGGTCCGGAAGCCGCAACCAACCAGCGCGGCACCCACTTCCGGCGCGCGCGCGGGCGTGAGTCCGCGCAGGATGGCCACGAGTTCGCGTGAGTTCGCGTTCATGTCTTCTGGCGCTCCTGTTCGAGATACACGTAGCCTGAGGCCCGGCGAGTGCGGCCTTGTCGCCCTCGATGCACACCGCCTTGCGTCCGTGACGCGCGAGCGCGCGCGAATAGGATTCAGTGAGCTGCCGGCGAGCCGATGACGTACACCGGCGAAGTGCGCGGCGAGTTCGGGAACAGGGACAGCGCGCCGGCCACATCCGATCCGATGAGCAGGCCCGACATCCACGATGCCGCGCCTTCTGCCGTGAGCTGCTTGTCGATGCGCAGACTGCGGCTCTGGAACAGGCGGTGCAGCAGGATTCACGTCCGGATGACGCGCCGACTCCGCGAGCCCGCGCTCGAAGTCCGCGCGCCTGGTGAACGACGGGTGTGGCCTGGTCGCGCACCAGCACGCTGTGCTCGCACAGCATCGCGAACACCTCGCCGGTCGGCGCCGTGAGAAATTCCTGCACCACGCCTTCGTGCAGCGACACCCACTTGGTGTGTGTGCCGGGCATGCAGACGAGCTGTTTGCCGTCCTCCAGCGACGCATCGAGGTGGCGCGCGCCGAGCAGCTGCGTCTCCTCGCCGCGCATGACGTCGGGCGCTCCGAGCGGGTTGCTGCAGCGCATGCCGGAGCACGATGAAGACACCGTCGCGAACGCGGGCGGGATTCTCCGCGAGCTCGTCGAGCTCCGCCGGACACGGTAGATAGGGCACCTCGATCCAGCCGATCGTCGAGCCCACCATGCCGCACAACGCCGCCGGCAGATCGCCGTGCTCCCGGCGCCAGTCGGCGGTCTCAGCTCGTCGAAGACTTCCGCGTGTTTGCCGCGCGATTCGGCGGCGCCCGGGCCCTTGCGCGCATCCGAGCGACTTGCCATTGGCGTCGCAGAGCGCGAGCCGCAGATTGCTGGTTCCCCAATCGCCGGCGATGAATGCGGCGAGCTGGCGCTCATGGCATGTACATGCCGCCGTTCACGTGCACCATGTTGCCGGTGATGTAACCCGACAGCTCGTTCGACGCGAGGAACAGGAACGCGCCGACGCAGTCCTGCGCCTCGCCCACGCGGCCCATGGCCGTCGCGTCACGCATGGCGTCCATGCGTGTCTGCGGCGTGCGCGCGTGGAAGGGCGTGGCGATGGCGCCCGGCGCCACCGTATTCACGCGAATGTTCTTCGCCGCGAGGTCGGTGGCGAGATGCCTCGTGATGTTGTGAACCGCGGCCTTCGCCGTGGAGTACATGCTCGATCCCGGGCCGCCGCCGTCGATGCCGGCGATCGAGCCCACGTTGATGATGTTGCCGCCACCGCGTTTTCGAAGTGCGGTATGGCCGCCTGCGACGCTCACGATCGCGACTGGCGCCGCGATGACCGAACGCACGTTGAGGTCGTAGACGAAATCGAACAATGCGTCGTCCACGTCCGCGATGGGTCGGCGCTCGCCGATGCCACCGGCGTTGTTGATGAGAATGTCGAGTCCGCCGAGCGCGGCGGCGGCTTCGTTCACGACGCGTTTCGCTTCTCCGCGCTTGGTGAGGTCGCCACGAATCAGACCGCCCGGCGCGCCGCCGATCTCTTTCGCGAGTGCGCGCGCGGCGTCTTCGTGCGAATTGAAGTGCAGCGCGAGGCGTGAGCCCTGCGCCGCAAATGCCCGCGCCAGCGCCGCGCCGATGCCGGAACTCGCGCCCGTGATGAGCACGGCCTTGCCCTTCAGATCGTCGATGATGGTCATGCGCGCATGTTACTGAGACGAGCGCGCGCTCCATCGCAGCGACCGTCGGGCGCATCGACCAGGCGATGCGCCGCTGGTCCGGGTACATTCATCGGGATCCTAGATTTCGTGGGGTGCAACGATGCGGCGCTCGCCGATCAGAAAGGCATCCGCGACGAGCTGGAAAGGGCGCCAGTCGACGTCCGACTTGGCGCGCATCGCACAGATCGGCGAAACGTTTGTAGAGGCGCGGATATTCGCCAGCCATGCTGGCATCGGCCGTCACCGCCTTGCCGTCGATGGAGAGCTCCGCGCCGCCGTGCGCGAGCTTGAGGTTGGCCGGTGGTGGTCGCAAGCTCGATGTTCCAGCTCTGCTCACCCTTCTGGCGGAAATCGAATTCGGCGCGGATCTCGACACCGTCTTCGGTGCGCAGCCGTACATTGGCCGCAATCGGTGCCTGCTGATTTTCCGGAAACTCGAGCAGCGCGCCTTCGACGCACACTTCCTTCGGCAGGATCTCGGTGAGCAGCGACAGCGCGTTGATCCCCGGATCGAACACGCCGAAGCCACCCGGCTCCCAGATCCAGCGCTGACCGGGATGCCACTGGTGCACATCTTCCTTCCAGATGATCCTGCCGCTGGTCATCTTGCGATTGCGCAGGAACTCGCGCGCTGCGTCGACGCCGGCGGCGCATCGCGAATGCCAGGTCTGGTACAGAGTGAGGCCCGGCGCGCGGCTTCCTCGGCCAGCAATGCAATCTGCCGCGTCGTGGCCGTCGGCGGTTTCTCGAGCATCACGTGTTTGCCGGCACGCAGCGAAGTCAGCGCCGCGTCGAAATGCGCCTGCGGCGGGGTGCAGATGGAGATGCAATGCAAATCGGGGACCGCGGCGAGCATGCTGTCGAGATCCGGAAAGCTCGGCACTCCATCCACGGTCGCGTTGCGGCTCGCGCACGCCGCGAGCTCGAAGCGCGGATTCGCGTTCAACGCGGGAATGTGTTGATCGCGTGCGATCTTGCCAATGCCCAGGAGTCCGATCTTCAGCCGCATGTTGTCTTTCCCTCGCAGTTACGTGCGATCCGATTCCCCAACGCGTGGGGCAGCGTCGCAGGATAACCGCGCAGCAGAGAGTCTTCACCCGGCAGATTCGGAGCCTTGTCGCCCGCGCCGTTCAGGCGTGGCGGTAGCCGCTCACACCGATTCGGTGACGCCCAGTTCCTTGAGGATCGCGACGCGCAACGCCTGCGCCTCGGGGCTCGAGACGCGCCGCGGATGCGCGAAAGGCACGTCGAAGGAAGCCTGGATGCGCGCCGGGCGCGGGCTCAGCACCAGGATCCGGTCCGCGAGGTGGATGGCCTCTTCCACGTCGTGCGTGATCAGCATGACGGTGTGCTTCTCGATCGCGAGGATGCGCAGCAGCTCGTTCTGCATGCGCAGGCTCATGAGCGCATCGAGCGCCGAGAACGGCTCGTCCATGTAGAGGATTTCGGGCTTGACCACCAGCGCGCGCGCGATCTCGGCGCGCTTCAACATGCCGCCGGAGAGTTCGTGCGGATAGTTGTTCTCGAATCCCTTGAGTCCGACCAGCGCCGCGTATTCGTCGGCGAGCGCTTCGCGGTTCGGCACTTCGTCGGGAAGGCCGAACAGCAGGTTCTGTTTCACGGTGAGCCACGGAAACACCGAGCCCTGCTGCGTGATCATGATGCCCTTGCGATTCGGACCGTTGCGCACCACGCCGTTCACGTTCACGGCGCCCGAGTCGGGAGCCAGGAAACCCCGCGATGATGTTCATCAGCGTGGTCTTGCCGCATCCGGAAGGGCCGACGATGGCCACGAACTCGCCGTCGTTCACCTCGAAGTCGAGACCTTCGATGACCTGCAGACGCACCTTGTCGTTCGTGAAAGCTCTTGCGAACGTTCTGGACCCTGATCTTGGTGGAGATCTTAGTGGGCATAACGCCACCGCACGACTTTCATGCTCTCTAACAACCTCATGAAACCGTCGAGCATCAGGCCGATGAGCCCGATGATGATCATGCCGGCGATGACCAGGTCATAGCGGTTGCCGGCGTTGCGCGAATCGATGATGAGATAGCCCAAGCCCGAGCGCAGCGCGATCATCTCGGCCGCCACCACCACCAGCCAGGCGACGCCGAGGCCGATGCGCATGCCGACGATGATCTGCGGCAGCGTCGCCGGGAACACCACCTTCAGGAACAGCTTCGTGCGCGACACGCCGAAATTTTCCGCGGCGCGCAGGAAGCGCTTCTCGATGGTGTGCACTCCCACGGTGGTCTGAACGATCATCGGAAACACCGACGCGATGAATATGAGGAAGATGGGCGAGGCGTTGCCCACGCCGAACCACAGGATGGCGATCGGAATCCAGGCGATGGGCGAAATCGGCCGCAGGATCTGGAACAGCGGGTTCAGCGTGACGAACGCGCCATGCACCCAGCCCATCCAGAGGCCGAGCGGAATCGCCAGCGCCACCGCGAGCCCGAATCCGGCGCCGACGCGCATCAGCGACGCGCCGATGTGTTCCCAGAGCGTGCCGTCGCGCGCAAGCTCGAGCGTGCCCGTCACCACGGCCCACGGCGTTGGAAAAATCGCGCTCTGGGTGGCCACCACCACGGCCCACCAGATTCCGACCACGACCGCGATCACGACGATCGACGGCAACGCTTGCTTGAGACCCTTCATCTAGTTCTGTTCTCCCACCATTCGCGAATTCGCCAGTGAATGCGCGACCACGGCATCACCGGTTCTTCTTCCACCACGATGGTCATCTGGCCGCTGGCGTGCGCCGTGCACGCGAACTGGTATTCCGCGGCCTTCTCGAACGGCAGCCGGAAACTCTGTCCCGGCATCATGATCGTGGGCCCGAATACCTGCGGCACATCGTCGAGATTGCGCAGCAACAGCACGTCGTTGAGACCCAGCGTCAGGCGAATTCGCGACGGCAGGATTTCCACCTTGTCGCCCGCCATGCGGCGCGCATAGGTGCCCTTCGGAATTTCGAACAGCTCGTCGCGCGAAGGCACGTCGAGCGGGGCAAAACCCGCCCAGCCGAGCGCCGCGAGCAGCCGCGACCAGCGGCACCGCAATCCAGACGCGAACTATCGTCCTTTTTCCGGGGCTCACTGGCGCAGCAGGATCTTGAGGTCATGCACGAATTCGTCGACCGTGTGGCCGTAGGGCATCACCGCCCGCAATCCACCGGCGCGGTCGATCATGTAGATCGACGATGAGTGGCCGATGGTGTAGCTGCCATCCGCGTTGACTGTCTTCGTCGACGAGATGCCAAAATTCTTCTGTGCCGCGTCGATCTCGGCGCGCGTGCCGACACCGCCGATGAAGGTGGGATCGAAGCTGCCCAGGAATTTGCGCATCTGCGCGGCGTCGTCACGTTCCGGATCGACGGTGACGTACACCACCTGCACGTTCGCCGCGTCCGCGGCCAGTTTCTTGCGCGCGCCCGCGAGCGTCGCGAGCGTGATCGGGCAGACCTCGCCGCAATTGCTGAAGCCGAACGCCAGCAGCACCACCTTGCCGCGAAAGCGCTCGAGGTCGAGCGGCTTGCCATCCGATCCCTGAAGCTTGAGCGCGGGCGCCGCCATCACCGGCGTCAACACGCCCGCCTTGAGCGCGTCGGTTGCTGCCGGCATTGCGGCGTTCGCCAGCGTGGCCGATGGCTGACAACAAGAGCGGCGAGGATCGAACGGCGCATCACAGCGGAATCGTGGCGGTCTTCTGCGCGCGCACGAAACGCTCGTCGATGTAGGTTTCGTAAGCGATCGGATGCTTGATGGTGCCCGCCTCGATGGACAGCTGCATCAGGTCTTCGAATTCCGCGCGGATCATGCGCAGGTCGCCGTAGGTCACGCGATCCGTCGGATTCTCCATCACGAACTTGAGGATGTTGGGGTCCTGGTTGAAGAACCCCTTGCCCGCGGCGATGGCCACGGCCTTGTCGCGATTTTCCTGTTTCTCGTCGAGCCACACACCAGCGCCCTGCACCTGGTTCACCAGGTCCTGGACCATGGCGGGGTTCTCGTCGATCAGTTCCTGGCGCACGGTGAGCACGCAGCAGATGTAGTTGCGCCACTCGTCGCGCGTCATGCGCAGGACGCGCGCATAACCCGCACGTTGCGCGGCGGCGCCGAAGGGCTCGCCCGTGCAGTAGGCATCCACGGCGTTGGCGTACAACGCCGCCGGCATGTCGGGCGGTGGCATCTCCACGATCTCGATGTCCGCCGGGCGTCATGTTTTCGCGCGCCAGCATCTTGCGCAGGAACAGGAAGTCCACCGCGAAGCGGCTCGGGATGGCGATGCGTTTGCCCTTGAAGCTCCGCGAATTTCTGATACGGCGATTCCGTGCGCACCATGATCACCGCGCCCGAGCGGTGACCGAGCGACACGATCTTCACGGGGATCTTCTTGTCCGCGAGATCCATGACCAGCGGCGCGAGCATGTAGGCCGCCTGGATGCGGTTCGACATCAGCGACTCTTTGATCTCCGGCCAGCCGCTGTACTTGCTGTATTCGAATTCGAAGTCGTTCGGTGGCAGTGCCCGCCTTGATGCTCGCGGCTTTCGCCGTGCAGGCCACGGGCAGCGTGAGATTGCAGGTCACAGGAAGTCCACCCACGATCAACGGCTCGCGACGCGCGCTTTTGTCGCCGGCGCAGCCATACAGGCTCAAAGGCAATGCCGCGGCCATCGCGCCTTGCAGCAGTTGTCGTCGTCCGAGGAGGTGTGCGCTCAAGAGGGAATCGCTTGCCGGCTGCGCCGGTCTGGTACCAGAGTGCGCCGCAGCGTAGCCCACGAATACATAGTTTTCGACTATGAGCGCGCCCGGCAGCGCACCTACAATCGCAGGCCCTTATGTCATTCATTTCAGCCGCAGAAGCCGACAAGAACACTTACGACGTGATCGTGGTCGGCTCGGGCGCCGCGGGCGGTCAGACCGCCTATACGCTGACCATGGATGGCGCCCGCGTGCTCATGCTCGAGGCCGGCCGGAACTACACGCCAGGCACCGAAACCCCGATGCTCCAGACCAACGCCGAGGCGCCTCTGCGCGGCAGCGGCACTCCCGAGAAGCCGTTCGGCTTCTGGGACGCAACCATCGACGGCGGATGGGATGTTCCGGGCGAGCCCTACACCAGTGCGTCCGACGACCCGGCGCGGAAGTTCGTCTGGTGGCGCGCGCGCATGTTAGGCGGGCGTACCAATCACTGGGGACGCATCAGCCTGCGCAACGGTCCCTACGACTTCAAGCCGCATACGCGTGACGGCCTCGGCTTCGACTGGCCGATGAGCTACGAAGATCTCGCGCCGTTCTACGACAAGGTCGAGATGCTCATCGGCGTGTACGGCTCGAACGAAGGCCTCGAGAACACGCCGAATTCATCGCCGGGCGTGCTGCTGCCGCCGCCGAAGCCGCGCGTCAGCGACCTCCTGGTGCGCAAGCACGCCGCGAAGCTGCGGATTCCGGTCATCGCGGGTCATCGCGCGGTGCTCACGCGGCGGCTCGATGACAAGCTGCTGCCCAAACTACTGCATCCCGGCAACGCCAGGGCGCAGGCCATCCTCGCCGCCGACATGAAGAAGCGCGCGGCGTGCTTCTGGGCCACGCCCTGCGGGCGCGGCTGCTCGATCCGGGCTAACTACCAGTCGACGACGGTGCACCTGCCGCCGGCGCTGGACACCGGCAACCTCGACATCGTCACCGACGCCATGGTGCGCGCCGTCACCAAGCGCAAGGACGGCGGCGCCGAAGGCGTCGTCTACATCGATCGCAAGACCGGCGCGGAACATCGCGTGAAGGCGCGCATCGTGGTGCTCGCCGCGAGCGCGCTCGAGTCGGTACGCATCCTGCTGAACTCCGGCGTCGCCAACAGCAACGGCAAGGTCGGCAAATACATCATGGATACCGTGGGCGCGAATTTCGGCGGCCAGGTGCCGGCGCTCGAGAGTCTGCCGCCGCACAACGAAGACGGCGCCGACGGCGGACACATGTACGTCCCGTGGTGGCTGTACAAGGAGCAGCTCGCGGGAGGCCTGGGGTTCGCGCGCGGTTACCACATCGAATTCGGCGGCGGCCGCACCATGCCCGGCATGGGCACCGGCTCGGGACTCGAGTGGCTCAACGGCGGCAACTACGGCAAGAAATTCAAGGAAGACGTGCGGCGTTACTACGGCTCGTTCGTGGGCTTCGCCGGTCGTGGCGAGATGATTCCCAACGACGACTGCTATGCCGAGCTCGATCCCAACGTGAAAGACAAGTTCGGCATTCCCGTGCTGCGCTTCCACTGGAAGTGGTCCGAGCACGAGATCCGCCAGGCCGCGCACATGCAGAAGACCGCCGCCGAAATCATCGACGCGATGGGCGGGCGCATGTCGGGCCCGCCGCAGAGCGGTGAGAAGGCCATCAAGCAGGGCGGCATCATCATTCACGAAGTCGGCGGCGCGATGATGGGCAACGATCCCGCGAAATCCGTCACCAACAGCTTCGGGCAGAGCTGGGAGATGAAGAACCTGTTCATCACCGATGGCGCGACGCTTGTGTTCCAACGCGGACAAGAACCCCACGCTCACCATCATGGCGCTGGCCTGGCGTTCGGCCGAGCACATGCTGGGCCTGATGAAGAGGAAAGAGTTATGAGCCTCGATCGTCGCACCACCATCAAGTGGATGTTCGCCGCGGCTGCCACCGTGCCCTCACTGCAGACGCTCGCCTATGCTCCGCAGCCGCAGGCGCGCGACGTCGCCGCCGGTCAGGCGGGCTACGGCACCGACCCCGATCTCATCAAGGAATGGCGGCCGGGTGGGCCCTGGCCGCTCACGCTCGGCGACCGCCGCGCGACTAACTACCATCGCGCTCTGCGACCTGATCATTCCCGCGGACGACGTATCACCCGCCGCCTCATCCGTCGGCGTCGTGGATTTCATCGACGAATGGATCAGCGCTCCGTATCCGCAGCAACGGGCGGATCGCGAAATCATTCTTCCCGGCCTGCTGTGGATCGAAGCGGAAGCGCAGAGCCGCTTCGGCCAGTCATTTGCCGGGATCACGGATGAGCAGCGCGCCGCCATTGCCGATGCCATCTGCAACCCGTCCAAGGCGGCTCCCGACGCGGCCACGGCAGCGAAATTCTTCGCGAAGTTTCGCGATCTCACGGCGGGCGGCTTCTACACCACGCCCGTGGGCATGAAAGACATCGGCTACGTGGGCAATGTGCCGCTGGAAAGATTCGACGGGCCGCCGCCCGAGCTGCTGAGAAAGCTCGGTCTCGCCTGAGCGGCGCTCGCCACCGCCCACACGTCCACCCGCCTGACTCCCGCCGCGAGCAGCACGCACTTGAGCTCCGCGACGGTGCTGCCCGTGGTGATGACGTCATCGACGATGGCCACGTGGCCGGCGGCTGACAACCTGCGCAGCGCCCGCGCGCCGCTCACGGCGAACGCGCCGCGCACATTGCGATGCCTTTCATCCACGCTGAGCGATGTCTGCGACGGCGTATCGCGCACCCGGCGCACCACGCCCGGCGCGATCGGAACCTCGAGCATTCTTCCCGCGTAGCGCGCGAGCGCCACGGCCTGGTTGAAACCACGCTCGCGCAGGCGCGCGGCATGCAAGCGGCACCGGCACGAGCAGGCGCGGCAGCGGCGCCGCGCGTTCGTCGACGGCCTGCGCCAGCAATACGCCGAGAACGCGCGCGTTGGCATAGACCCCGTGGTACTTGAGCTGCCGGATCAGATCGTCGGCTGGCGGCGCGAATCGCAGCGCCACCACGGTTGGACGAAGGCTTCGTTGTGCCACGGCAAGTCCGCGTGACAGAAGCAGCAGAGATCGAGGTCGAGCGAGGCTCCCGGGAATCCGCACAGGCAGCACTTCGGCGGAAACAGCGTGGCGGCCACCAGCCGCGCCAGGCGCTGGGCGACCGTCAACCGTAAACATGCCCATTGGTTGACAATGGAATCGAGGCTCCCGAACATGCCCGGAGTCTTGCGTGCCTGGCGCCTCGCGCCCAGCCGAAAAACTGATGCAAATCAACAATTAAAGGGATGGGCATGAGCGCCATACGTCACGACTGGACCATTGCCGAAGTGGAAGCTCTGTTCGCCCTGCCATTCGGCGACCTCATGTTTCGCGCCCAGGAAATCCACCGCGCCAACCATCAGCCGAACGCCGTGCAGATGAGCACGCTGCTGTCGATCAAGACCGGCGCCTGCCCCGAAGACTGCGCGTACTGCCCGCAGTCCGTGCGCTACGAAACCGGCCTCGAGCGCGAGAAGCTGGTGCCGCTCGATGAAGTCCGCATCGCGCGCCCAGGCCGCGAAGGAAGCCGGCGCCACGCGCTTCTGCATGGGCGCCGCGTGGCGCTCACCGAAGAAGAAGGACGTCGAAGCCGTCGCGGCGATGATTCGCGAAGTGCGCGCGCTCGGCATGGAGACCTGCGCCACGCTCGGCATGCTCACGCCGGATCAGGCGCACGAGCTCAAGGACGCCGGTCTCGACTACTACAACCACAACGTCGACACATCGCCCGAGTTCTACGGCGAGATCATCACCACGCGCACCTACCAGGATCGTCTCGACACGCTCGCCGCGGTGCGCGACGCCGGCCTCAATGTCTGCTGTGGCGGCATCGTGGGCATGGGCGAAACCGTGCGCGACCGCGCGTCGATGCTCGCGACGCTCGCGAACCTTCCGCAGCATCCGGAGAGCGTGCCGATCAATCAGCTGGTGCGCGTGCCGGGCACGCCGCTCGCCGGTGCCGCGCCCGTGGACCCCTTCGACTTCGTGCGCACGATTGCCGTCGCGCGCGTCGTGATGCCGAAAGCCTTCGTGCGTTTGTCGGCCGGCCGCGAAGTCATGGCGGACGAGTTGCAGGCGCTGTGTTTCCTCGCCGGTGCCAATTCGATTTTCTACGGCGAGAAGTTGCTGACCACCGGCAATCCCGACGTGGCGCGCGATCGCGCGCTGCTGACGCGCCTCGGCATCGAACCGCTGGTGCCGCCGGGGCTTGCCGCCGCGCAGGCGAGCGAACCCGCCGAGCATGTGCACGGTCCCAGACTGCTCACACGCGGCGCCGCGTCCCGAGTCGTCATGCGCCGCGACCCCGCGGCGCTAAAAACGGCGCTCGCCGATCTCGAGCAGCGCCATCTGCGACGCTCGCGTCGCGTGGGTCTGCGCGCCGGCGTCGTCAATTTCTGCAGTAACGACTACCTCGGGTCTGAGTGCTCATCCCGAGGTGGTCCGCGCGTTCCAGGACGCGGCCGTCGAAGTACGGCGTTGGCAGCGGCGCATCGCACCTGGTCACGGGCCACGGGCCCGAACACGAGGCGCTGGAGAACGAACTCGCGGCCTTCACGGGCCGCGAAAAGGCGCTGGTCTTCTCCACGGGCTACATGGCCAACATGGGCGTCATTGGCGCATTAGCGGATCAAACAGCCACCATTGTGTCGGACAAGCTCAATCATGCATCACTGATCGATGGCGGCCGCCTGACTCGGCGCGCACTCCTTGCGCTACCGCCACGGCGATGCGGCCCATGCTCGCGAGCTGCTCGAAGAGCTCGACGAGTCCATCGAATCGCGGCTGCTCGTCACCGATGGCGTGTTCAGCATGGACGGCGATCTCGCGCCGCTGCCCGAGCTCGCGCGCGCCGCGCGCGAAGCCGGCGCGTGGCTCATCGTCGATGACGCGCACGGGCTCGGCGTGGTCGGCAGCACGGGGCGCGGCAGTCTGTGAGCACTTCAACCTGAGTGCGCGACGACGTGCCCGTGCTGGTGGGCACCTTCGGCAAAGCCTTCGGCACCTTCGGCGCGTTCGTGGCCGGCGATGCGGATCTCATCGAGTTCCTGATCCAGAAATCCCGCCCGTACATCTACACGACCGCATTGCCGCCGGCCGTGGCCGCGGCGACGCGCGCGGCGCTTCGCGTGAGCCAGCGCGAGTCATGGCGCCGCGAGAAGGTCCTGGCGCTGGCGGAGAGATTCCGGCGCGGGCTGCGCCGAAGTTTTCCCGGATTCCCGGCCCGGCACCGCCATTCAACCGGTGATCGTCGGTGAGACGCAGCGCGCGCTGGCGATCAGCCGGGCGCTCGAGGAGCAAGGGCTTCCTGGTCACGGCGATCCGTCCGCCCACGGTGCCCGCCGGCACCGCGCGGCTGCGCGTGACCTTGTCGGCCGCGCACGAGGAACGCCAGGTCGACGCGCTGATCGCGGCGTTCCGCGAGGCGCTCGCGCGCATGAACAAGCCGGATCCGGCCGCAGGTGTTCTCGCTCGATCGCCGCGCGGTGGCGCAGGCGTTCGATCGCGCCAGCGCCAGCTACGACGCCGCCGCGGCGCTGCAGGAACGCGTGCGCAACGAGCTGATGGAGCGCCTCGCCGAGCTCAAGCTGGCGCCGCTGCACATCCTCGATCTCGGCGCGGGCACGGGCCATGCGACGCGCGCACTGAAGCGCCTCTATCCATCGTCGCTCGCGGTCGCGGCCGATATCGCGCCCGGCATGCTGGCGCGTGCCAAGGCGCAATCGCGCTGGCTGCGGCGATTCGAGCGCGTGCGCGCCGACGCGTACTCGCTGCCATTTCGCACGGGCTCATTCGACCTCGTGTTCAGCAGCCTGATGCTGCAGTGGTGCGACGATCTCGACGTGGTCTTCGCCGAAATCGCGCGCGTGCTCAAGCCCGGCGGAGTGCTGTTGTTCAGCACCTTTGGTCCCGGCACGCTGGCCGAGTTGCGCGAAGCGTGGAGCGCGAGCGATGCGCCCGGAAATCACGTCAACCATTTCTTCGATCCGCATGCGCTCGGCAGCGCGTTGATGCACGCCGGGCTTTCCGAACCCGTGCTCGACGTGGACCGGACGGTCGTCGGCTACCCCGACGTGCTCACGCTGATGCGCGAGCTCAAGGCCATCGGCGCGCACAACGTGACGGCCGGCCGCGCGCGCGGACTCACCGGACGCAAGCGGCTCGCCGCCATGACGCAGGCCTATGAAACCCTGCGCCACGGCGGAAAATTGCCCGCGACCTACGAAGTGATTCACGCGATCTGCTGGGGTGCCGAGCGTCGCGCTGCCGAGCCGCATGACGAGTTTCCACGCGAGGCGTTCATAGCGCCGGGCGACATCAAGATTCGCGGCCACTCATGAGCGGCTTTTTCGTCACGGGCACGGATACCGGCGTCGGCAAGACGCTGGTGACCGTCGCTCTCACGCGCGCGCTGGTGCAGCGGGGCTTGCGCACTGCCGTCATGAAGCCGGTGGCGGCCGGCGTCATGGAAACACCGCAGGGTCCGCGCAACGATGACGCGCTCGAGTTGTTAGCCGCCAGCAACGTGAAGTCGGCCTACGAGGACGTGAATCCCTGGCTGTTGACCACGCCGGCGTCGCCGCATCTGGCCGCGCGCCACGACGGTGTGTCGATCGGCGCGGAAAAGATACTGACCGCCTTTCGCAGGCTCGCCGCGGCGTCGGACGTGGTGCATGGTCGAAGGCGCCGGCGGCTGGCTCGCACCGATATCGAGCGTGGCGACGATGGCCGACATCGCCGGAAAGCTGGCGCTTCCGGTCATTTTCGTCGTGGGCATGCGGCTCGGCTGCCTCAATCACGCATTGCTGACTCGTGAAGCCATCCGTTCTTACGGTCTGCCGTTCGCCGGCTGGATCGCCAACAAGATGCACAGCGAAATGGCGCTGGCCGACGCGAATATCGACAGTCTCGCGAGCCGGTTTGGAGCCGCGCCACTAGGAATCGTCCCGGCGGCAAGTGCCCTGGGCAGCGTCCGGTTCCGAAGCCGCACCACCGTGGGCGGTCGAGGTGGCAAATAAGCTCGTAAGTCCTTGAGTGCGCCAGCAAAGTCGCTGGTATAGTCGCGCCCGTGTTTGACGCCGCGAATCACATCGATCTGGCCCCGCATTGCTCGCTGAGCACGCGCGGCGCGCTCCTGTTCTTCGGCAGCGTCTGTCTCCCCACCTTCGGTGTCGCCAGTGCGGCCACAGCGCTTGGGTTCTGGCCGGTGCTGCCGTTCGCCGGCGCGGAAATGCTGCTGCTCGGCTGGGCGCTGCACTCGAATATGCAAAGACGCTTCGAGCGCGAAACCATCGACGTGTCGGAAACCGAAATCGTCATCGGATATGCGCGCGGAAATCCGCAACGCGTCGTGTTCCCGCGCCACTGGGCACGGGTTAAAATCCGCCGCCCGAAATCGCCCCTCCACCGCGGCCAGCTCGTCATCGAGTCGCATGGCCGGGCTTACGAGGTCGGAAAGTTTCTGTCAGAGGAGGAGCGCCACCAGCTCGCTGCCGAATTGCAGCAGCTCATTGGTGGTATGAACCAGTCGCCGGCACTGCCGCATTCGGGTTCACCGGATCAGTTTTCTTGAGGTCATCGATGAGCTTTCACATGAAGAACGCCTACGCGCGCCGTGGATTACAGGCCGCATTCGTCTCCCTGTTCGCCTTGCTGGCATCCGTTGCGCACGCCGACTGGGGCGGACTCAACATGACGGAGGGCGTCTCGATTCTCAGCAAGGAGATCTACGGTCTGCACATGACCATCTTCTACTGGTGCGTCGCCATCGGCGTCGTGGTCTTCGGAGTGATGATCTACTCGCTGATCAAGTTCCGTAAGTCGCAGGGCGCGCAGGCCGACACCACGCTGGTCCACAGCACCAAGGTGGAGATCATCTGGACCGTCATCCCGATCATGATCCTCGTGGCCATGGCGATTCCCACCGCCCGCGGCCTCATCAAGATCGAAGACATGGGCAACGTGGCCCTCAACATCAAGGTGACCGGCTACCAGTGGAAGTGGGAGTACGAATACCTCAACGAGAACGTGCGCTTCTTCTCCACGCTCAAGCGCGACAGCAACCAGGCGCGCCAGCTCGGCTCGGGCATCGATCCCGCCACCGTCCCTAACTACCTGCTCGACGTGGACAACGCGCTGGTCATTCCGGCGGGCACCAAGATCCGCTTCCTGCTCACCGCGCAGGACGTCATCCACGCCTGGTGGGTGCCGGCGTTTGGCATGAAGAAAGACGCCATTCCCGGATACGTGAATGAAATCTGGGTACAGGTCGACGCCGACAAGGTCGGCACGTACCGCGGCCAGTGCGCCGAGCTCTGCGGCCAGGATCACGGCTTCATGCCCATCGTGGTCGAAGTGAAATCACCGGCCGACTACGACAAGTGGCTGCGCGCGAAGCAGGCAGAACAGAAAGCTCGCGGGTGAGGTCATCGCCCACCGCTGCCGTCAATACGGCAGTCGCTTCCGCCGCCACGCCGCCGCCGTTCACGCAATAAAGTTTCAGACGAGATACAAGACATGGCACACGAACACACCGCAGACGACACGACGCCCACGACGATCACCACGACCACGGCCCGGCACACGGCTGGCGCCGCTGGGTCTACGCGACGAATCACAAGGACATCGGCACGATGTACCTGATCTTCGCCTGCGTGATGTTCTTCGTCGGCGGCTTCATGGCGATGATCATCCGCGCCGAGCTGTTCCAGCCCGGCCTGCAGCTCGTCGAGCCGCAGTTCTTCAACTCCATGACCACCATGCACGCGCTGGTCATGATCTTCGGCGCCGTCATGCCGGCCTGGACGGGTCTCGCGAACTGGATGATCCCCATGCAGGTGGGCGCGCCCGACATGGCGCTGCCGCGTCTCAACAACTTCTCGTTCTGGATCCTGCCGTTCGCGTTCACGCTGTTGCTTAGCCACGCTGTTCGTCCCGGGCGGTTCGCCGGCCGGCGGCTGGACGCTGTATCCGCCGCTGTCGCTGCAGGGTGGTGACGGCTTCCCGATGGCGATCTTCGCCATCCACCTGATGGGCGCCTCGTCCATCCTCGGCTCCATCAACGTGGTCGTCACGATCATGAACATGCGCGCGCCGGGCGTGGGCCTGCTCAACATGCCGCTGTTCTGCTGGAGCTGGCTCATCACGGCCTATCTGCTCATCGCCACCATGCCGGTGCTCGCCGGCGCGGTCACCATGCTGCTGACCGACCACTTCTTCGCCACCAGCTTCTTCTCGGCTTCGGGCGGCGGCGATCCGGTGATGTTCCAGCACATCTTCTGGTTCTTCGGACACCCCGAGGTGTACATCCTGATCTTGCCGGCCTTCGGCATCATCTCGGAGATCGTCCCGACGTTCTCGCGCAAGCCGCTGTTCGGCTACGACGCGATGGTCTACGCGACCGCTGCGATCGCGTTCCTGTCGTTCATCGTGTGGGCGCACCACATGTTCACGGTGGGCATGCCGCTCGCCGGCCAGCTGTTCTTCACGCTGTCCACGATGCTCATCTCCATCCCCACGGGCGTGAAGGTGTTCAACTGGACCGCCACGATGTGGAAGGGCTCGCTGAGCTTCGAGCCGCCCATGCTGTTCGCGCTGGCGTTCCTGTTCCTGTTCACCATCGGCGGGTTCTCGGGCCTCATGCTCGCGATCGTCCCGGCCGACTTCCAGTATCACGACACCTACTTCGTGGTGGCGCACTTCCACTACGTGCTGGTGCCCGGCGCGGTCTTCGCGATCATGGCGGGCGTCTACTACTGGCTGCCGAAGTGGTCCGGCAAGATGTACGACATGAAGCTCGCCACCTGGCACTTCTGGCTCTCGGCCATCTTCGTGAACGTGCTGTTCTTCCCGCAGCACTTCCTCGGGCTCGCCGGCATGCCGCGCCGCATCCCCGACTACTCGGTGCAGTTCGCCGACTGGAACATGGTGTCGTCGCTCGGCGCGTTCGGCTTCGGTCTGTCGCAGCTGTTGTTCCCGTGGATCATCTGGAAGTGCGTGAAGAGCGGCTCGCCGGCCACCAGCCACGTCTGGGAAGGCTCGCATGGTCTCGAGTGGGAGCTGTCCTCGCCGCCCCCGTACCACAGCTGGACCGAGCATCCGTCACGCGAAATCATCGCGCGCGGCGTGCAGCACTAAGCGATGACGGCGATGACGCCCGATGAAATCAGCGAGCGGCGCGCGAAGGCGCGCCGCTCGGCGATCATCCTGGGGCTCGTGGCCTTCGCGGTGTTCGTCGCCTCCATCATCCTCAAGGTCGCGCAGAGACTAGATCATGCAGCGCGCGGCTGACAACCGGAAACTCACGCTGAAGCTTCTGGGCTTCGCGCTCGGCAGTTTCGCGTTCGGCTTTGCGCTGGTCCCGCTGTATGACGTGCTGTGCGACCTCACCGGCTTCGGCAACCAGAAGGCGCTCGCCGAGCAGCGCCTCACGGTCGAAGCGCCGGACGACAGCCGCACCATTACCGTGGATTTCGTCGCCGAGCTGCCGTCGGTTGGCAACTGGGAGTTCCGGCCGCTCGTCTGCCTCGATGCAGATCCATCCCGGCCGGCTCTACTCGACCGAGTTCATCGCGCACAACCTCACCGGTCACGAACACCGTGGCGCAGGCCGTGCCGAACATCGCGCCGGGCCAGGCCGCGGGCTATTTCCGCAAGACCGAATGTTTCTGTTTCACGCCGCAGAAATTTGCGGTCAACGAGGCGCGGCCCATGGCCGTGCGCTTCGTGGTCGATCCTGCGATTCCGCACTCGGTCGACCGCATCACGCTTTCGTACACTTTCTATGACGAGTCCACGCGAGTGGGTTCATTGAACTAAGCACAGGGTTAACGATGTCAAACGCGAACGCTCACGCAGCCGAAAAGTATTACGTCCCCCACTCGAGTCACTGGCCGATCATCGCCTCGGCATCGTTCTTCACGTTGCTGCTCGGCGCCGTCGCGCTGCTCAACGACTGGGCTCGGCCTGTCGGCTGGGTGCTGCTGCCGGGCTTCGCGCTGGTGGTGTTCATGTTCATCGGCTGGTTCGGCACCGTCATCGGTGAAAACCAGCAGGGCGTGTACGGCCTGGATGTCGACCGCTCGTTCCGCATGGGAATGATGTGGTTCATCTTCTCCGAAGTGATGTTCTTCGCCGCGTTCTTCGGCGCGCTGTTCTACGCGCGTTCGCTGTCCGTGCCCTGGCTCGGCGGCGAAGGCACCAAGGTGATGGCCAACGAACTGCTGCATCCGCTGTTCGAGAACGCCTGGCCCACCAACGGCCCGTCGAAGCTTGGGCCCCGCGACAACGGCAGCTTCGAAATCATTCCGGCGTTCGGCCTGCCGGCGCTCAACACCATCATCCTGCTGTCGTCGGGCGTCACCGTGACCATCGCCCACCACGCGCTGCGTGCCGGCAAACGCGGTCTGCTCAACGTGTTCCTGGCGGCCACCTTCGTGCTGGGCTTCCTGTTCGTCTACCTGCAGGCGACGGAATACCACCACGCGTACACCGAGCTCGGCCTCACGCTCGGCACCGGCATCTACGGTTCGACGTTCTTCATGCTCACCGGCTTCCACGGTTTCCACGTGACGCTGGGCGCCATCATGCTGTTCTGCATCTGGCTGCGGACCTTGAAAGGACACTTCACGCCGGAACGCCATTTCGCCTTCGAAGCCGTGGCCTGGTACTGGCACTTCGTCGACGTGGTCTGGTTGGGCCTGTTCATCTTCGTGTACTGGATCTAGCCGGATACATCCGGGACTGCGAGAAGGGCGCCTCCGGGCGCCCTTTTCTTTTGGTGAGCACTTGTTTACGTGAGCTTCGAGCGCGCCAGCACTATATTGGGCGCCAACTCTGGAAGCCTCGAGGTCCTTGCCATGCCGCGACTGACCTGCCTGATCCTGATTCTGCTGGCCGGATGCTCGAAGCAGCCCGCCGTCGAAGCGCCGGGTCATGACCTCGTCGTTCGCGGCGGCTCGATTCTCGATGGTTCCGGCAGCGAGGGTTACGTCGGCGACGTGGTCGTCGACGGCGATCGCATCGTCTACGTCGGCAAGTCGCGCGGCGACACCGCAAAGACCGTCATCGACGCCACGGGCAAAGCGGTCGCGCCCGGCTTCATCAACATGTTGAGCTGGGCCGTCGACTCGTTGCTCGTCGATGGCCGGTCGCAAAGCGATCTGCGGCAGGGAGTCACGCTCGAAGTTTTCGGCGAAGGCGACTCGTTCGGGCCGCTGACCCCGGAGATGAAAACGCTCGCGAAAGAACGTCAGACCGACATCAAGTACGACATCGCGTGGACGTCGCTGGGCGAGTACCTGGAACATCTGCAATCGCGCGGCATCGCGCCGAATGTCGCGTCGTACATCGGTGCCGCCACGACGCGCATCAACGTGCTCGGCGAAGTCGACAAGGATCCCACCCCCGCGCAGCTCGAGCAGATGAAGGGCATCGTCCGCACCGCGATGGAGGAAGGCGCGCTCGGCGTCGGTGCGTCACTCATCTACGCACCGGGCACATTCGCGGAGACCGACGAACTCGTGGCGATCTCTTCCGAAGCCGCCCGCTGCGGCGGCTCCTACATCGCGCACATGCGCAGCGAAGGCGATCGCCTGCTCGAAGCGGTGGACGAGACGATCGATATCGCGCGTCGCGCGCAGATACCCGTCGAGATCTACCACCTCAAGGCCGCGGGCAAATCGAACTGGGACAAGGTCGACCAGGTGATCGCGCGCATCGACAAGGCGCGGGCGGAAGGTCTGCACGTGACCACCGACATGTACACGTACACCGCGGGCGCGACCGGCCTCGACGCCGCGATGCCGACCTGGGTCCAGGACGGCGGACAAGAAGCCTGGGTGAAACGGCTGAAGGATCCGAAGATCCGCGCGCGTGTGCTCGCGGAAATGCGAGCGCCCGGCAAGAATTGGGAAAACCTGTTCTTTGCCGCTGGCAGCGCCGACAACATCCTGCTCATCGGATTCAAGACAGACAAGCTCAAGCCGCTGACCGGCAAGCGGTTGTCCGAAGTGGCGAAGATGCGCGGCAAAAGTCCCGAGGACACCGCGATCGACCTCGTGATCGAAGATGGCACGCGCATCGAGACGGTGTATTTCCTGATGTCCGAAGACAACGTGCGCAAGCAGATCAAGCTGCCGTACATGAGTTTCGGATCGGATGCCGAATCGTCGGCGCCGGAAGGTGTGTTCCTGCAATCGAGCACGCACCCGCGCGCGTACGGCAACTTCGCGCGCTTGCTCGGCCGTTATGTGCGCGATGAAAAACTCATTTCGCTGCCGGAGGCCGTGCGCCGTCTCACGTCGTTGCCCGCGGGCAATCTCGCGCTCAAGGACCGTGGCCTGCTGAAGGCCGGTTATTTCGCAGACATCGTCGTGTTCGATCCAGCGACGATCCAGGATCACGCGACGTTCGAGAAACCACTGCAGTTCTCGACGGGCGTGTCGCACGTGATGATAAATGGAGACGTCGCACTGTCGAATGGCACGCCGACCGGAAAGGCGACGGGCCGCGTCGTGCGTGGGCAGGGCTGGAAGGGCTGGCCGGACGGTGGCTGCCGCGCCGCAGCGAGTGACTGGCCCGCGCGCTCCTGATGGCGTCGATCCTGCTCGCCGGGCCGGGGGAGATCGGCGCGACTTCACTAGATAGTCTGGAAACGGTGCACTTCGGTGCGCCGTTTTTTCGTCCCGTGGAATTCATCGCGCGACTATCATCGCGCCATGGCTTCCATCCTCCTCATCGGTCCCGGCGCCATCGGCGCGACGCTGGCTGCGTGGCTGGCGCAGGATGACCGTCACGATGTCGCCGTGGCGGCGCGCACGTCTTTCGATTCCCTCGAGGTGCAGACCCCGGAAGGCGTGATCCGCGCCAAGCCACGCGTGTACACCGAGTTCAGCCAGGTACGTCCTGTCGACTGGGTGTTGGTTGCCACCAAGGCCTACGACAGCGATGCGGCCGCTCTGTGGTTCCCGACAGCCTGTGGTCCGCGCACGCGCGTGGCCGTGATCCAGAACGGCGTCGAGCACGTCGCGAGGTTTCAGAAATACATCGAGCCCGCGCGCATCGTGCCGGTGATGATCGACATGCCGGCGGACCGGTTGTCCCCGGGACGCACGATCCAGCGCGGGCCCGCGCACATGGTGGTGCCGGCCGGCAGGAATGGCGCGGACTTCCTGCAGCTGTTCGCGCACACCAACTTCGATGCGAAACCCACCGACGACTTCGTTTCCGCGGTCTGGCGCAAACTGTGTCTCAACAGTTCCGGCGCCATCAGCGCGGTGCTGCTGAAACCCGCGGGCATCGTGCATCACGAAGGCGTGGCGGAAGCGATGCGAACCATCATCCGCGAATGCATCGCGGTGGGTCGCGCCGAGGGCGCGAAGCTCGAAGACGAAATCGCCGACGATCTCATCGAACGCGCAAAGCGCGGCCCACGGGACGGCGCCAACTCCATGCTGGCCGACCGCCGGGCCGGCAAACCCATGGAATACGACGCGCGCAATGGTGTGATCGTCCGGCTTGGCCGGAAGCATGGAATCGCCGCACCCATGAATTCGCTCATGGTTTCTCTGCTCGAAGCCGCGCAGCAGAGCTGAAAAGTGGACCCTTTCGTTGTGTCCGTGCCGCGACTGAGGTAGCGTCCGCGCATGGTAGTTGAGCACACCCGAGACGACGCGAACCGCGCCTTGCGCGGTCTGCTTTCGTTCGCGCTCCTGCTTCTTGCGGCCTAGCCGCAACTACATACGCGCCACCAGTCAGCGCTGACAAGACTGGAACCCCGAAAACCCCCGCCCCAACGCGGGGAAGTTGTGTCCGCGCCGAACGAGTACAGCCATGCTCAAAGATCCTTCCCAGAAATACCGCCCATTCCCGGCCATCGATTTGCCGGACCGCCAGTGGCCCACGCGCCAGCTAACTACGGTGCCGGTGTGGTGCAGCACCGACCTGCGCGACGGCAACCAGGCGCTGTTCGAGCCCATGAGCCGCGAGACCAAGAAGCGCCTGTTCAAGACGCTGGTCGGCGTGGGCCTCAAGGAAATCGAAGTGGGCTTTCCGTCGGCGTCGGATACGGATTTCCAGACCGTGCGCGATCTCATCGAGCAGAAGCTGATTCCCGACGACGTCACGATCATGGTGATCACGCAGGCGCGCGAGGAACTGATTCGCCGCACGATCGAGAGCCTGCGCGGCGCGCGGCGCGCCATCGTGCACGTGTACAACGCCACGGCACCGGTGTGGCGCCGCGTGGTGTTCGGCATGAGCGTGCCGGAGGTGATGCAGCTCATCGCGAAGCAGGTGGGGCTGATCAAGACAGCTCACCGACGCGCAGCCCGAGACGGAATGGGTGCTGGAGTATTCGCCCGAGACCTTCAGCATGACCGAGCTGCCCGTGGCGCTCGAGGCCTGCAACGCCGCGACGCGCGCCTGGGACGCAGGTCCCGCGCCGGCCGATCATCATCAATCTGCCGACGACGGTCGAAAACGCGACGCCTAACATCTTTGCCGATCAGATCGAATGGATGTCCACGCGCCTGGAGAGGCGAGAGCACGTGGTGCTGTCGGTGCACACCCATAACGATCGCGGCACCGGGGTCGCGGCCGCCGAGCTCGGCATGCTGGCCGGCGCGCAGCGCGTCGAAGGTTGTTTGTTCGGCAACGGCGAGCGCTCGGGCAACGTCGATCTCGTGACGCTGGCGCTGAACTTCTACTCCCAGGGCATTCACCCGGGACTCGACTTCTCCGACATCAACTCCGTGGCGCGCGCCGTCGAAGAAGCCACGCGCCTGCCAATCCATCCGCGGCATCCCTACGTCGGCGACCTCGTGTTCACGGCCTTCTCCGGCTCGCACCAGGACGCGATCAAGAAAGGCATGGCGGCGCAGAAGCCTGACGCGCTCTGGGAAGTGCCGTACATCCCGGTGGACCCGGCGGACCTCGGTCGCACCTACGACAGCGTGATCCGCGTGAACAGCCAGTCGGGCAAGGGCGGCATCGCCTATCTTCTCGAACGCGACTACGGAGTCGTGATGCCGCGGCGCATGCAGGTGGAGTTCAGCGCGCTCGTACAGCGCGAGATGGACGCGTCGGAAACGGAGATGACCTCACAACAGCTCTGGGCGTTGTTCGAATCGACGTATCTCGCCACGGACTTCGAAGTGACCTATCACGCGCATCACCTGTTCGAGGAAGGCGACAAACAGGGAATCGAACTCGAGGTCACGATCGGCGGAGCACGCAGCAAGTTGCGCGGCGTGGGCTCGGGTCCCATCGCGGCCACGGTCGCCGCGCTCGCGCTGCCCATCCGCATCGACAACTACGAAGAGCGCGCGCTGCGCTCGGGCGCCGATGCTTCGGCGCTGGCGATCGTCGAAGCGGCTCGCGAGGGTATTCCGGGCATTCGCTACGGCGTCGGCCGTCACGCGAACATCGCTACGGCGTCGGTTCTCGCGGTGTTGTCGGCGGCACGACGGCTGGGCGTGAGCGCGCAAGCCACCACATCCCAAAGGAACCCGCGATGACGCAGACAGTCGCGATGAGCTGCGCCTGGGTGAAGGCGAATCCGGCGAGATCGTAGGTGGTGTTCACGCGGATGAACTCCACGGCCAGGCGCTCGACGCCCGCGAGCAGTAGATAGAGGCTGAACAGCCAGCCTGCCGCGTGCGAATGCCTGCGCAGCCGCCAGAGCACCGCGAACGCGATGAAGCTCATGAGAATTTCGTAGATCGGAGTCGGATAGACGCCGGGCGGCGGTATGTCGATGCCGGAGATATTGCCGTCGTAGGTTTGCGCCCAGAACCAGGTCGGCAGCCAGTCCGGGTTTGGCGGCGAGATCGGCGGCGATGCCCCAATCACCGTCGCCCGAAATCTGGCAGCCGATGCGGCCGATGGCGTACGACAGCATGATCGCGGGCGCGACCGCGTCCAGCACCGGCGCGAGCGGCGCGCGCTTCGCGCGGCAGTATACGAGCCCCGAGATTGTGCCGACGATGAGGCCACCGAAGATCGTGAAGCCGCCGCGAGAGAGCAGCATCGCCATCGGGTCCGCCATGAATTCGCGCGGGTGCTCCAGCAGGTGAAACAGACGCGCGCCGACCAGGCCGGTGAAGAAGGCGATCAGGCCCGCGTTGTCCATGAAGTTCGCGGGCTGCGCGGGCAGCAGCCGTTTCACTTCGAGGGTCGCCACCTTGAGCCCGACGAAGAACGCGATGCCGACCATGAGGCCGAACATCGGGATCGGAAGCGGCAGGTCCACACCGAAGACGGTGTGCACGAGATCGCTCAGATAGGGAAAGGACATCGCGAGCAGTATGCCCGAACTGGCGATGCGTCCTGCGAAGCAGGCCCGCGAGCTGGCTACGGCGCGTGGTGCGGAATCGGATCCAGATTCGGCTCGACGAATTCCGCGCGCGCCTGATCCGAGAACAGCAGGTCGGCAGAGTAGTGCGTCAGCATGATCTTGCTGTCGAGCAACGGCGGATTGCGATCGATGAAGTCGTCAGCCGAAGACGCCACGGGCGAACGGTGCATGAAGTGGTCGACCGCCGAGGATCCACGCGCGCGTGAGCGTGGCGTGATACTTCGAAGCGGGAATGTCGTGGTGACAGAGAAATGTCAGGAGCGCGCGCGCGCATGCGTTCGAGCGCCAGGTCCACATCGCTCTCGGCGAGATACACGTACGCCAGCCGTACATGCGCGCGATGGGAAAAATCCGCGGGCGCAAATGCGCCCGCTTCAAAAGCCGCACGAAATTCACGATCACTGCTCGACAAGTCGTGTTTCAACATGTGGCATGGCCTCGCTAACTCTTCCTCTCATCCCCCCATCGAAATCGTCTTCAATTCAGGCCAGCAGGCGCTCCGCGATCTGCACCGCGTTCAGCGCCGCGCCCTTGCGCAGCTGATCGCCGGCCACGAACAGCGCGAGCGTGCGACCCGAAGGATCGCTGACGTCGCGGCGGATGCGCCCGACCAGCACTTCGTCCTTGCCGCTGGCGTCGTGCGGCATCGGAAAGTAGTTGCGCTCCATGTCGTCGACCACCGCACTCCCGGCGCGGCGGCAAGGATAGCGCGTGCTTCGGCAACTGATAGCGGTTCTTCGCATTCGATGTTCAACGCGATGCAGTGTGCACGCAGAACGGGCACGCGCACGCAGGTGGCGGTGATGCGCAGGTCCGGCTCGCCGAAGATCTTGCGCGTCTCCTGCATCACCTTGGTCTCTTCCTCGTTGTATCCGGTTTCCGGATCCACCTTGGTGTTGTGTGAGAACACATTGAATGCATAGGGATGCGGCAGCACTTTCGGCGTGAACGCGCGGCCTTCGAGATGCGCGCGCGTGGACTCGCTGAGCTCTTCCATGGCGGCGGCACCGGCGCCCGAAGCGGCCTGGTAGGTCGACATGGTGATTCGCTTGATGCGGCGCTTCTGGTGCAGCGGCCACAGAGGTGTGGCGGCCACGATAGCCACGCAATTCGGGTTCGCGATGATGCCGCTGTGCCCGCGCATGGCGCCGGCGTTGATCTCGGGCACCACCAGCGGCACGTCGTTGTTCATGCGGAAGAACGAAGAGTTGTCGACGACCACCGCACCGGCGCGCACCGCGGCGGGTGCGAAGCGCTTGGACTGGGCGCCGCCCGCCGAGAACAGCGCGATATCCACGCCTTCGAGGCTGGCGTCGGTCAGTTCCTGGACCGCGATATCGCCGCCGCGGAATTTCATCGACTTGCCGACCGAACGCGCCGAGGCCAGCAGGCGCAGCTCGACGAGGGGAAATTTGCGCTGCTCGAGGCACTGCATGAGCTCGACGCCTACGGCACCGGTGGCGCCGGCAATGGCGACCACGGGATTCTTGAGGTTACGTTCGGTCTGATCGTTCGATGACATATTTTTCATGGCTCCAAATGAAAAGGCCCCGCTGAGTTTCCTCGCGGGGCCTTCGGTGTTCTTTGCTGGTGATACAGCTACGCGCAAACACCCAAGGCCCGGGAGGGCTTGGTCTTGAGCGTCTTTTTGATCGTGAGGCGAATCATGGGGGGCGGAATGATAGCGGAGCGGCGGCCACTCGTAAAGGCTTCTTGTGTGGGGACAGGCTGAGGAAGCCTGTCCCCACCCGATTAATGAACGCCGTGGGGGGTTATGAGGCCGTTGTACCAGGCCAGCATTAACAGAATGAAGAGCGCGACCGACAACGCCGATGCGAACGGTCAGGGCGCGAGCCATCTTCTTCGAGTCGCCCTTGCCACGCGACATGTGAAACAGCGCGCTGCCCAGGCTGATCACGATCGCGAACAGCGTGACGATGATGAGAATCTTGATCACGTCCATGGAGGCGCACTTTATACTCCCCGCCCCCATGCCGACCCGACTTTCCGCGTTCGGCAGGGTGTTCGCGCCGTCCTGGCCGATGACCCTGCTCACACTGATCCTGCTGGTGCTGTTCGTCAGCCTCGGTCGATGGCAATGGCATCGCGGCGAAGCGAAGCAAGTGCTCTGGACCGCCTACGAACGGAACGATTCGACACCGGCGCCCGACTGCCCGCATCGATTTCGATACTGCCGAGCGCTTCAAACGCGTCGCGCTCGCCGGCCATTTCGATCCCGATCACCAGTTCCTGCTAGACAACCGCTCGCACGCGGGCAAACCGGGATATGAAGTGCTGACGCCGTTCGTCCTCGACAGCGGCCGGCGCATTCTCGTGAATCGCGGCTGGGTTCCTTTCGAGGGTTATCGCGATCGGCTTCCGGACGTGTCGCTCGTGCGCGCGCCTTCGATCATCGTGCAGGGCCGACTCGACGAACTCCCAACACCTGGCCTCGCCAGTGGCCGCGCGCCACCAGAAGCGGGTGATGCCTGGCCGAAGCTGACCTCGTTTCCCACTCACGAAGAACTCCAGGCAGCGTTGCGCAACCAACTCGCGCGCCGGATCCTGTTGCTGGATCCGCAAATGCCGAATGGATATGTGCGCGAGTGGTCGCCGCCCGGCATGGCGCCCGAGCGGCACTTCTCTTATGCGATCCAGTGGTGGGGTTTTGCAGCCGTGCTGCTCGTGCTCTACTTCGGCCTCAATTTTCGCAAGGTGTCCTGATGCAAGATTCGCGCGCCCGCGGCCGGCGCACTCTGCTCATCGTCGCGGCTTTGTTCCTGGTGCCCGTGGCGGTGGCCTTCACGCTCTACTACGGCAAACTGTGGCATCCCGCGAATTCCTCGAGCAAAGGCGAATTGATAAATCCCGCGCGACCGCTGGTCGTGGCGGGTCTGCGCCACCCCGATGGCACACCGGCCGGCGCCGAGGTGCTCAGCGGAAAATGGACACTCATCTATATAGGCGATGGCCGCTGCGACGACGCCTGCCGCATCGCGCTGGTATTCGGCCGCCAGAGCCGGCTGGCGCTCAACAACGAAATGACGCGCGTTCAGCGCGTGTTGCTTGCGACCGCAAACTGCTGCGACAACGAATACTTCGCGCGCGAACAGGAGGGGCTCATCGCGCTCGACGCTTCGTCACAGGAGGCGGCCGCGCTGCTCGCGCAGTTCCCGGAGGCTCGCGAGCACTCGCTGTTCATCGTCGATCCGCTGGGCAATCTGATGATGCGTCACGATGCCAGTCACACCACCAAAGACCTGCTGAGCGATCTCAAGAAGCTGCTCAAGCTGTCACACATCGGTTGAGGCGCTCCTTACCCAATGCGTGAACGCCTCTGGATCCAGCGCCTGGCCCTGATCGGCGCGCTGCTGTGTTTCGGCGTCGTGGTGCTCGGCGGCTACACGCGCCTGTCGAACTCGGGCCTCGGTTGCCCGGACTGGCCCGGCTGCTTCGGTCACATCGCGCCGACCGGCAGTGCGGAGCACTACGCGTCCGACGCCGATGTACGAAAGGCGTGGGTCGAAATGATCCACCGTTACTTCGCGAGCACGCTGGGCCTGATCATCGCAGTGATCGCCGCGCTGTCGATTCGCGCGCGCCGCGAGCCCGGCGTGCGCGTGGCGTTCGCGCTGCTGCTGCTGGTACTGGTGGTGCTCCAGGGCCTGCTCGGCATGCTCACCGTGACCTGGCTGCTCAAGCCGCTGATCGTGACCGGGCACCTGGTCGGCGGACTAACTACCTTCGCGTTGCTGCTCTGGCTGTGGCTGTCGATGCGCGCCGAGGCGCGCGAAGTCGACGGATACTCGGTGCTCGCGGGCAATACGGTGGTGGAATTCGGGGCGTCGCGCGCGGCTGTGGGCAGGTCTTGGCCTGGCGGCACTTGGGCTGCAGGTGGGACTCGGCGGCTGGACCAGCAGCAACTACGCGGCGGTCGCCTGCCCGGACGTTCCAAAGTGTCAGGCGCAGTGGTTTCCCGAGGCTGACTACAAAGACGCATTCGTGCTGTGGCGCGGCCTCGGAATCAACTACGCCGGCGGCGTGCTGGACCATCCGGCGCGCGTCGCCATCCATTTCACGCACCGGCTGGGCGCGGTGCTGGCGGCGACCTTGCTGCTGCTGGCAGCATTTTCTTCAATACGCGGCCTTGGCGCGGGCCCACGCTGGGCGGCGCTGGCGGTTCTGGCCGCGCTCGCGGCGCAGCTTTCCGTAGGGGTTTTCATGGTATTGCGGGCCTTTCCGCTCGAGCTCGCGGCTGCACACAACGCTGGCGCCGCGCTGCTGGTGGCGTCCACCGTGTGGCTGAACCGCAAGCTCCGGCCGGTACGGAATTTTTACTGAACGAATTCGGCTAAACTTCGGCGCCCCAACCCCGGCACCCCTTCCTTGGCCATTCCCGAACCTGCCGTGCTCGCAGCAACCACTCGCTGGCGCAGCTTCTACGAGCTGACCAAGCCGCGCGTGGTCATGCTCATAGTGTTCACGTCCATCGTGGGCACGTTGCTGGCCGTGCCGGGCCTGCCGCCGTGGGATGCCTTCTTGTTCGGCAATCTCGGCGTGGGCCTCGCCGCCGCCAGTGCCGCGGTCATCAATCACGTGCTCGATGAACGCATCGACTCGCAGATGTCGCGCACCAAGCGTCGGCCGCTGCCGACCGGAAAAATGTCCCCGCGCGCCGCACTGCTGTTCGCCGGCGCGCTGTGCGTCTTGTCGATGACGATCCTGGTGTTGCTGGTCAACACGCTGACGGCAGTCCTCACTTTCGCCTCGCTCATCGGCTACGCCGTCGTCTATACCGTGTGGCTCAAGCGGGCGACTTCACAGAATATCGTCATCGGCGGCGCCGCCGGTGCGGCCCCGCCCGTGCTCGGCTGGGCAGCGGTCACGAACTCGGTCGACCCGAACGCGCTGCTGCTGTTTCTCATCGTGTTCGTGTGGACCCCGCCGCATTTCTGGGCGCTCGCGATCGCGCGCAAGGACGAATACGCCAAGGTGGGCATCCCGATGCTGCCCGTCACGCATGGCGTCGCGTTCACGCGCCTCCAGGTCCTGCTGTACACGGTGCTGCTGACGGCCGTGACCATAATGCCGTTCGTCACCGGCATGAGCGGGCTCATCTACCTGGTCGCGGCGCTGGTGCTCAACGCCATGTTCATCTTCTACGCGCTCCAGATGAAGCTGACCGAGCGCGCGCACCTGCCCATGAAACTCTTCCGCTTCTCGATCACGTACCTGATGTGGCTGTTCGCGGCGCTGCTTGCCGATCACTACGTGCCCACCACCCAGAAAGTCCTGCAGTCGGGCTTCATATTCAGCTGACGCTGGTTGTTGCCCGGACGAAACAAAACGATCTGATGAATCGTTTCTAGCCCGTCGTGAGAATTTCGCGTTGTCTCGGTACGACATTCTTGTTGTAGGACAACTCCGATCGCAGTAGCCTGAGGGCATGAAACGACACCCGTGACGGGGCGTTCGCACTAGGGAAACCGGCCAAGACCGGAATGTGCGAGCCAATCGCTTCGTACGTGGTTACTCGTTGCATGGGAGCAACGCCGCAAGGCTGCGTTCTCAAATCACACAACAAGTCTCTCTTGCAGGAGAAATCGATGAATCGAAACTGTCTCATCAGGCAGGCCGTCCGCTATGCAATTGCAGTGGCTGCCTCATCAACCGCTTTACCGGTATTCGCACAGGAAGCGGCAACACCATCACCGGAAATGGAAGAAGTCACCGTCGTTGGTACCCGCATCATTCGAAAGGACTATGAGGCGACCAGCCCCGTCGTCACGGTGAGCGAGGACACGTTCAAGCTGTCCGGCGAGCCGCAAATCGAAACCGTGCTCAACACGCTGCCGCAGCTGGTCCCTTCGATCACGACCACGTCTAACAACCCCTCGAACGGTGGCCAGGCGAACGTCGACCTTCGCGGCCTCGGCACGGTGCGCACGCTGGTCCTCGTCGACGGCGCGCGTGTGACTCCTTCAAACGTGAGCGGCGTCGTCGACCTGAACACGATTCCGGCCGCGCTGATCGAAAGTGTTGAGATTCTCACGGGCGGCTCGTCGGCGACCTACGGTTCCGACGCCATCGCCGGTGTCGTGAACATCAAACTCAAGCGCAACTTCAACGGCATCGAACTTCGCGCCCAGCAGGGCTTGACGGGCGAAGGTGACGGCAAGTCCACCGTGTTCGACGGCATCATGGGCGGCAACTTCGCCGATGACCGCGGCAACGCCGTGGTGTCGTTCTCCTACGATACCCGCGACCAGATACTCGCCGGCGAGCGTGAGTTCGGCATCTATGCGAAGGGCCCACTGCTCACGCCTTCGGGCTCAGGCACGATCCCTGAAGGCCGCGTCGACTGGGGTGCCAACACACCCAGCCAGGTAGCACTCAACACGGTGTTCGCTGGCTATGGCGTCGCTGCGGGCGCAGTCACCGGAACACGTCCGATCGGCTTCAATGCCGACGGCTCGCTGTTCTCACTGGGTGGCGGTGGCCTCCAGGTGCAGAACTTCGATGGCAACACGGACGATCCGGGCTACAACCCGAACGGCTATACCTACAACTTCGGTCCCCTCAACTACCTGCAGCTGCCGATCACGCGCAAACAGATCTCCGGTTCCGCGCGCTACGACATGGTCCCGGAACTCGCCGAGATGTACGCGCGGTTGAGCTTCACCACGTACAACTCCGATCAGCAGCTGGCGGCAACGCCGGTGACCTGCGCGGGTACGGCCTTGGGTTGTTCGGTTCCGGTGACGAACGCAGCACTGCCTGCCAACCTGCGTACGCTTCTGGCCTCGCGTGCCACGCCGCTCGCCAACTTCGGCTTCACGAAGCGCATGAACGATGTCGGGATGCGCGTTCAGGAAAACAGCTACGACGTCACGCAGGGCATCCTGGGCTTCCGTGGATCGATGCCGAATGACTGGCACTGGGACGTGTATGGAAGCTGGGGCCAGGGCAAGGGATTGCAGCTGCAAGGCGGCAACGTCTCGCGCCAGCGCCTGCAGGCCGCGCTCAACAACGCCGCGGTTTATGCCGCGCAGGGCTGCCCGCTGTTCAATCCATTTGGTGAAGGCAACCTGTCTGCGGCCTGTGGAAACGCCGTCTTGATCAAGACCACGAACCTGCTCACGACCGAGCAGTCGAACATCGTCGGTTCGCTCACGGGTGATCTGTTCGACATGCCGGCGGGCGCCTTGCAGTTCGCGCTGGGTGGTGAGTATCGCGAGAACCGGGCCGACTTCCGTCCGGACTCGTACCTGTCGAGCGGTGACGTGGTGGGCTTCAACGCTGCGGCGGCGGTGAAGGGCTCGATCAGAAGCACCGAATACTTCGCGGAATTGGCGGTGCCGCTGCTCAAGGACATCACGGCGATCAATGCGCTGGACCTCGAACTCGGCTACCGCTTCTCGGACTACAACCTGTCCGAGAGCGCGGACACTTACAAGGCGGCCTTGAAGTGGGATCCGATCGAGTCTCTCTCGGTACGCGGCTCGTACAACCGTGCGATCCGTGCGCCGAACATCAACGAGCTGTTCCTGCCGCAGCAGGAAAACTTCCCGCAGTACTCCGATCCTTGCAACGCCAACAGCTCGTTCCGTGCGGGCGCGAGCGCGGCGCAGGTCGTGGCGCTGTGCCAGGCGCAGGGCATCCCGGCCGGCAGCATCGGCGGCTTCGCGCAGCCGAACGCGCAGGCACAGGCGATCGTGGGTGGCAATCCGAATCTCGATCCGGAAGTTGCCGACACGATCACCGCCGGCATTGTGTGGACCTCACCCCTGGAAAGTGACTGGGCCAGCAACCTGCAGGTCTCTGTCGACTACTTCGACTACGAGATCACGGACGTGATCTCCTCGCTGGCGTCGAGCTCGATCATCGGCCGCTGCTTCAACCAGCTGGGTGCGAACCCGACGTTCGATCCGAACAACCAGTTCTGCCAGTTGTTCGGCCGCAATGCGAACAACTTCGGTATCCAGGGCGTGCAGACCACGACTCTGAACCTGGCCGCGCTGGGCTTGACCGGCATAGACCTGTCGGTCGACTGGAAGATCCCGCTGGGTGAAGACGGCAATCAGCTCGGCTTCAAGCTGCTCGCCACCAACACGATCGAGGTCGACCAGCAGGAAACGTCGACGGATCCGTTCTTCTCACGCAAAGGCACGATCGGACAGACCGTCGCCAGCGCGTTCCCGGAATGGAAAGCGGTTCTCGCGACCAGCTTCAGCATGAAGCAGTTCCTGTTCCGCTATAACCTGCGCTGGATCGATGCGATGCGCGCCGTCAACAACGACGCGATCCTGAGCACGCCGACCGTGGGTCTCAAGCCTCACGTACCAAACTACTTCTATCACGACATCACGGCGCGCTGGACGCCCAACGATACGTGGGAAGTGCAGCTCGCCGTCAACAACATCGCCGACAAGGCGCCGCCGACCTACACGACGGACGCGCAGGTAGGTATTCAGTCGAATACCGATCCGAGCACGTACGACGTTCTGGGCCGTCGCGCGTACCTGACGGTGGGAATGAAGTTCTAACGACCGCCATCTGACAGAACTGGCCGCCGTTTCACCGTAAGGTGGAGCGGCGGTTTTTTTTGCCTCGTGAATTTGCTTGCGCTGCAGCACGCGCCGAGCGTGCGAAATTCATGTAAGCCAAGGTCCGATAGTCCCGGGAACTTCTTTGGCGCAATCATCGTCCATCGGGAACCGCCCAAGGAGTATGGCTTATGGGTCTCGTGACAGATGATCTCCGCGAGTGGTTAAAGGAGACCCAGGCACTGCCTGAGTCCGAGTCTGACGAAAATCCCTTCGGACTCGGCGCGATGCAGTCGGCGCAAGCGCAAGTGGACGAACACCTGCACGGGCTGTGGCATCGCCTGGCGTATCGCGTTCACAAATGGGTGGACCCCGATTGGGATCCGGATTCCGGTCATGGAGACGGCCTCACCCGGTGAGGCCGTCTGCCTGACCTGGCAATTTGTTACTGAATAAACAGATCCGTCGCGTTGGGCATCGTCGCGGTCGCGTCGTCGATGCTGCGCACGAAGCTCAGCAGGTCGGCGAGATCCTGCGCGCTCAAGCTGCTGGCGATCGTCGCCGGCGCGACCCCGAGCCGGTGGCGCGCGGCCACGTCCTCGAGCGTGTGCGACGAGCCATCGTGGAAGTAGGGCCCTGAGTAGGCCACTCCCAGCAGCGACGGGCTGTTGAAGCCGCCGAGGCCGAAGGGCGCGAAGCCCTGCGTGGTCTGCCCAGCCACCGCGGCGGCGCCGCGGATCTCGATCGGACTCGCCGGATTGAACGTACCCACATTGTCGAGCATGAGCAGCGTCGGCTTGCCGGCGCGCGTCACGCTAACTACCTGCGGACCGGCCAGTGCCACGCCCGCGTCGTTCTTGGGCGGACCACCGGTGAAGAACGCCGGGCCGACCGGATCCGCCTGCAGCAGCGGGTTGTCCTGGTACAGGCCACCGGTTCGGCTCTTGGTCCACTTCGCGCCACCGTGGCAGCTCGCGCAGTGGGTGGTGAACACCGCGCGCCCGTTGGCTTCGGTATTCGCGGCAACGGCCGGCATGATGGGCGCGCGAACCGTGGCCACCCACTCGCTCATGGCGTCGAGCGAATCGCTGATGCCGCGCGTCGGCCCGTGATTGAACACCTGCGCGGTCTTGTCGACGCCGTCGACGTTGGTCGCGAAGCCGGTGCCACCCTGGATGCCGCGTGCGTTGTTGTTGAAGTCCGTATTCGAACCGCGCACCGCGCTCCAGTTGAGGATTCGCTGATCGCCGAGGTTGTTGCGCGCGAAAGTGCCTTCGAGCGGAATGGTCTGGCGCGGGCCGGTCTCGAAGATCCACGTGACGTTGTCGGAGTGGCCATCGTCGTGGCACGAAGCGCAGCCCGACCAAGCGTTGTTCGACGCCTTGCCGCGATTGGCCAGCGGATTGATGTCGCGCAGCGCGACGTCGAACTGCCCGTCACCGGTATTGTCGAGCTTGTCGGGAATACCGAGCGCGGTGAAGAACGCCAGCTTGCCGACCAGGTTGCGATGCGCCTGGGTGCCGGGCGCCGGCGGCGCGCTCGATTCGATGTCGCGCGTGATCACGGTGTTGTCGGCGAGGTTCAGCGCCGACATGGAGGTGTTGAGCTCGTTGTTGACGTAGGCGCGCAGACCGGATCGTGCCATCACCACGCCGCTCGGCAGGTTGCCGGTCTGGAATCGGCGCGCGGTGTTGTTGGCATCGAGCGTGGTGAGCTTGCCATCCGTGCCGATGGAAGCGCGGATCACGTAGTTGCCGCCGCGGCTCACAACCAGGAAGTCCTTGCCGCGGCGATCGGCATCGATCGCGACGATGTCGTTGAGGAATAGTTTGTCCAACGAAGCCGTCGGCGTGGCGGGAACCGGCTCTTTCAGCACGTAGGTGTTGAGGTTCACCGAAAGCGGCGACTCGGCATTGGTCACCGGGCTCAGCACTCCGACGAGCGCCTGCACGTTGCTGTTGAAGTTCACCGGCGGCTCGGGCTGCGCGCCGACGTTGGGCACGTAGAGGGATGGCCCGCGCAGCAGCGCGCCGAACAGCATGTTGGGGTAAGTCTTCTGCGCCACGCGGCCGATGGGGCCGACGGCGTCGATGTTGGCCGAGGCCACGTCCGGGCAGAACGTCGTCTTGGCGAGCGACGCGGCGCCGTTGAGCGTGCCGTCCGGACCGCTGTTGAAATACTTGACCGTGCCCGCGGTCTGCAGCGCATCGCGCGTCTGCGGGCAGAAGTTGCGGCGGTCGGCGTTGAAACCCGACTGCATGGGCTTGAGCAGCAGGCGTGTGACCGTGGCGCCGGCGCCCGCATTGGTGATTGCTTCACCTACACGGAACGAGCTCACGACGCCTTGCTTGGCGTCGTCGAAGCCATCCGGCCGCGCCTGGTCGATCACCTCTCCGAAGAGCTGGGTGACGTACACGCGCTCGTCGCTGTCGATCGAGTCGCCGTCGTTGCTGATGGCGATCGCGTAGGGATTTCCGCCGGTGTGAATGCGGCTCACCACTTCGTAGTTCGAGAGCCGCACCACGGCGACGTCGCCCGTGGTGTGGCCGGCGATGAATGCATAGGTGCCGTTGGGCGTGATGGCGATGCCGCGCGGCTCGACGCCCACGTCGATGGCGCTGCCCAGCGCCACCGGCGTGCTGGCGGTGAGGTCGATGACGCTCATGGTCCCATCGACGGCACTGGTCACGTAGGCGCGGCTGTCGTTGGGCGCGATGGCGACGAAGCGCGGCTCGCGGCCCACAGGGATTTCCGCAAGCAACTGCGCAGCGTCGCTGCCGTCGGTGTTTCGCACGCGAATCACGGAAACGCTGGCCTTCTGGCGGTTCACGACCACGGCGCGATTGTCATCGCTGGTGAGCGCGATGCTGCTGGAACGCGACTGGCGGAAGAGCAGCTGGTAGCGCGCCACTGCTTCATCGGCACTGATCAGGGTTCGATTGAGGGCCGTGCCCAGTGCAACCACCGTGGCGTCGCTGGCGAACGCGGCAACGCTCGCTGCGAAATCCAGCGTACGCGTGCCGGTGACGGCAGCAACGATGGCGTTGTTCGCGGCGGCATCTATCTGGAAGCCATCGCTCGTGTCGTTGTTGGCGTCGAGCAGCGCCAGGAGGCGAAGCAGATTGGATAGATAGAGGTCACCGTTCGTTGCTCGCACCTCGTCGAGGTTCTGCAGACTGAACGGGATCAGCCCGGTTGCGGTGTAACCGGGCGTCGCGCTGCCGACCACGATGCGATTCGCGGCACTGCCGAGCAGGAAATCTATCTTCTTCCCTTCGGCGAACTGGAACTTGCCGACATCGCTGGTGACGCCTTCGCCCACCCCAGTGGCGTTGAAGCGCAGTCCCGACACGGTGTCTTCGACGAATTGCGCATCGCGGACCACCGCGGCTGGCGGAGGAGGGGGCGGCGGTGGCGCATTGCCACCGTCATCTCCGTATCCGCCGCCACCACCGCAAGCGGTGACCAGCGCGGCGGTCGCCGCCTGCATCAGCAATCCCTTGAAGACGCGCATCTTGCGCGGACCGGTGTGCAACATCCCTGAATTCATGGCTGCTCCGAAAATCCGTGGTTACTCTGTCGGTGATGAGTAGCGCACGCTGCGGGCGTGGTTTCAGAGCAGGGGGAAAAGAAAAAGGCGCCGAAGCGCCTTTTTCGAAGGAACCGTTCACGCGCGTCGGGTGACGCGCCGGTTGTTAGTTGCGAACGATACGGTTGAGACGTGCCGCCGGTTTGGATACGACGAGGCCCGCGTCGTCGCTGTTCCAGAACGAGGATTTGGACACGCGCGGCTCCGAGATGCCTGAAGCCGCGGGGCAACTCTGGTTGTTGCTGGCGCGGAAACTCAGCGCGGCAGCGATGCGGGCCTCGGTCGGATCGCCGAGCGCATGCGTGAAATCGTCGGCAACGGAACAGCCCGGAACCGCGGTTCCGCGGACACCCTGGGTGTTCGCCGGCGAGAATCCATCGGTGTAGTCACCGAAGTTGGCAGCGTTCTCGCCGCGGAACTGGATGGTGAAGTAGGTGGTCCCGCAGTTGTCGGTTGGGTAAAACCCATAGGGTTTGCCGCAGGTCGTCGAGCCGATGAGATAAACGTTCACGTTCACGCCGCGCAGCGAATTGATGATCGATTCGCTGGCCGAGCAGGTACCGGGCCCGGTGATGATGTACACGCTGTTGAGGCCGAGCGTGGGCAGCCGCTGGTTACCCGTGCCTGATCCTGCAAAGCCCTGCGTGGTCGAATAGAAAGGCGTGGGTGTCAGGCTGTCGCCGGTCACCGGATTGCGGCTTGGATTCTTGTCGTTGAAAACAATCTTCTCGAACGTGCGGCCACTGGTCAGCGTGGGGTTGGCAATCATGTAGGCGACCTCGCTGGCTATGTCCAGATAGCCGCCGCCGTTGTAGCGGATGTCGAGGATCAGGTCCGTGACATTGGCGTTGTCGAGCAACGTGAACGCATTCTTGAGCGGTATCTCGGAGGTTGCGATGTGATCGTTGAACTGGATGTAGCCCACCTGCCCGGAGGGCGTGCTGAGTGTCGTAGCGATCGGCACCGGCACGTGCGTGATATTGGCGGAGGTCATGCTCACGGTCCGCGTTGCGCCCGCGGCGCTGCGCACCACGAACGTGTGATTCTCACCCGTGCTGTCCGGAAACAGACCGGCGTTGAGCGTGTCGACGATCGCCTGGGTGTCGCCGTTGACGGCGTCAACCCCATCGACCTGCAGGATCTCGTCGCCGCGCAGGAGTTGGGTCGCCGCCGCCGACCCCGCTTCGGTATATGCGACCACGATGCGACGGTCTGGCGCCCTGCCTTTGAGAATGGCGAATTCCGCGCCGTAGCCGGCCGAAACGCCGCCTTGCGAGAGTTGCAGCCAAACTTCGGTGTCGTAGATGAAATGGAATTTGTCTTTGGGCTGTCCCGACGTGGTGGTAGCCGCCGTCTTGAGCAGCGGAAAGTAGTTTTCGGTGGTGTATTGCGATGGATCGACGTCCGTGACCTCGCCGTACCAGAGGTACAGCTCGTTGGTCCAGGAACGCAGCCAGTTGTTCTGGTCGGTAACGGTACCGCGGCGATCGCTGGTGCCGGGCCGAGGCGCCGCGCACATGGCGTCATAAGTCGACGAAGGCAGGAAAACCCCGGCTTTCCAGCCCGTGCCGCCTCCGCCGCCGCCTGATGAGGAGCCTCCGTCGCCCCCGCCGCAGGACGCCAGCGCGCCGAACACCGGAAACAGCAAGGCCCTGAATTTATAGCCGCTTTTCACTCTTCACACCCTCGTCAAGCGAGACCTGGCCCGCAATATGCACCGAGACAAGCAAACAACAAAGAGTCGCCACCGAGCTACGGCTCAAGTCTCGTTCTATGATGGTGCCAGTCATGAATCGTCTGCTTCGACCGTTCGGACTGAAGTTAGGTCCCCTGCAGGCAGGGGCCGTCTACTTTCCGATCCATTTTTTTGCTGTTGGCATTGGTCTCACGTTGCTCATCGCCCCCCAGGGGGTGGGTGTGTTCTGGCCTGCCACAGGTTCCCTGTTCGCCTTTCTGTTGCTCTATCCCGTTCGCTACTGGCCCGCGCTCCTGGGGTTCACATTCGCCGCCGAACTGGCCGCGAACGTGATGTTCGCGCCCCAGAATTCCTATACAACCGCCAGCCTGTTGTTTTTCGTGAAGCTCGCGGCGGCCGTGCTGGGAACGTGGCTGGTCAATGCCGGCGTGCGCGGTCCGATTTCCTTCGCGCGGCTGCGCCACGTGCTGGTCTTCGCAGTGGCGGCCGTGGTGTCGACGCTGGCGTGCGCGTTCATCGCGGTCAGTGTCAGGGCCGGAATCGAAATGGACAGCCAGGCCTTCTGGCTTTCCGTGCAAAGCTGGTGGATCGGCGACTTCCTCGGCGCGCTGGTGGTGACGCCGCTGTTGCTCACGATCGGCATCCACGGCGTCTCTTTCTCGAGCAGCAAACGCGGCGGCCGCGTCGCAACCTACTCCGCCTTCGCGGTATTGGCGGTATTGCTCACGGCGGTATTCCTGCGCAGCCATGGCACCAGCACTTCGCCGCTGGAAGTTCCTTACATCGTCTACCCGGTGCTGTTCTGGATCGCCATGATCAGCGGTCCGCGGCGCACGGCCCTAGCCGCCGGCATCACGGTGGCGGTGGCCTCGCTTGCCACCACGCGCGGCCTGGGTCCCTTCGACAGTCCTTATCAACTGCAGACCTTCCTCGCGCTGTGCGTATTGCCGGTGTTGCTGCTGCAGGCCGTGATGGCCGAGCGCGAACTGGCCATCGACATGGCGCGCGCCAGCGATGAGCGATATCGCGCCTTCGTCGCCAACAGCTCGGAGGCTATCTTCCGCACCGAGCTGGCCGAGCCCATGCCCATCACCCTGCCGCCCGACGATCAGGTTGCGTGGGTGCGCAAACATGGCTACGTCGCCGAGTGCAACAACGCGTTCATGGTCGCGCTCGGCATCAAGGACTTGCACAGCGCGGTGGTCGGCACGCGTCTCGGTGACCATCCCACGTGGTCCAAGATCTATATCGAACGCATCCGCGAGGCGATTCGCAACGGTTACCAGGTGCGCAACATCGAGCACGTCGTGCATGGACCGTACGGACTCGATCGCGTGTTGCTGATCTCGATGATCGGCATCGTCGAAAACGGCCACGTATTGCGCTTCTGGGGCAGCGGCCGCGATGTGACGGCCATGCGCGAAGCAGAGGCCGCGCTCGCGCAACACGATTCGCAACTGCGCGCGCTCGCCACGGAGATCACGCTGGCCGAAGAGCGCGCACGCCGCAAGCTCGCGAGCGAACTGCACGACGGTCCCGCGCAGAATCTCGTCGGCCTGAGCATGCATCTCGCCGCCCTGAAGCGTGGGCTCGACGATCGGGAACAATTGAAGCGCATCGATGAATGCGAACAGGTGCTGGCCGATGCCACGCTGCAGACGCGCACCCTGATGCTCGAGCTCGCGCCCCCGGGACTGCACGAGAGCGGACTGCTCGAAGCGCTGCGCTGGCTGGCCGAGCGCGTCGCCAATCAGCAGCGCCTCATCGTGAGCGTGGAAGACGACGGTCTTCAAAAGCCGCTCGAGGACCAGGTCACGGTGCTGCTGTTCCAGACCGTGCGCGAGCTGTTGCAGAACGTCGTCAAACACGCGCGGTCGAAGCGCGCCACGGTGCGTTGCGCGGTGAATAACGACCAACTGGCGCTGGATGTCATCGATCCGGGCGTGGGCTTCGAGGTGAATGCCATCAGCCGCTTGCCCACGCGCCACGGTGGATTCGGGCTCTTCAATATCCGTGAACGCCTGAAACTCATGGGCGGCAGCATCGACATCCACTCCATCGTGGGCGAAGGCACCACGGTTCGCATCCGCGTGCCGCTCAAGACCCAGCATGGGCTGTTCGACGAGGCTCTGCGGGCGTAGAACTACGCCATGCTCACCGAACGCATCTGGGCGGCGAATTCGCTGCGGAATTTCCACTATCTCATCGCCTGCTCCGAAACCGGCGAGGCACTGATCGTGGACCCGCTGAATGCCAGTCAATGTCTCACGGCCGCGCGCGATCGCGGATTCAGCATTACGCAGATCCTCAACACCCACGAGCATCGTGATCACACCGATGGCAATGCCGGTGTCGTGGCCGCAACCCGTGCGAAGGTGCTGGCGCATGCCGGCGCCGCGGGCATCATCGGCGGTGTAGATAGAGGCCTCGCGCGCGGCGATGTGATCAAAATCGGGCGCACGGTGGAACTCGAAGTCCTCGATACGCCAGGCCACACGCGCTCGCACGTGTGCCTGTTTGCGCACGGCGATTCACCGGCGTTGTTCTGCGGCGATACGCTGTTCAATGCCGGCGCCGGCAACTGCCACAACGGTGGCGACCCCGAATTGCTCTATGAGACTTTCGTAAATCAGCTTGCACATCTACCGGACGCCACGCGGGTTTTTCCTGGCCATGAATACATGGCTCGCAATCTGGCGTTCACGCTGGATCGCGAACCCGGCAACTCCGACGCCGCGAAAGCGCTGGCGACGGCGAAAGCACTGAAGCCTGAAGACGCCCGCATCACCACGCTGGGCGAAGAGAAGCGCGTGAATGCGTTTCTGCGATTGCAAAACCCCGAAGTCATTGCGCGGCTGCGTGAGCGTTTTCCGGAGATCGGTGAGAAACCCGACGCGCGTACCGTGTTCGTGAAGCTGCGCGAGCTTCGTAACAGCTGGTAGCTGACGCCTCTTCCTCAGGCGGTGAACTCGCCGCGGCCCGCCGGGTAATGCTTCTCCCAGTTGCGGCCGTCGACGGGATTGATCTTCATGCCGGTCACGGTCGGCGAATCGATGCAGCGCGCATTCACGCTGAAGCCATCCGGATGCGAACGCGGCACATAAAACGGCTTGATGCCGCAGGTGGCACAGAACAGGTGTTTGGCCGTGCCGGTGTTGAAGGTGTAGGTGGTTAGCGCGTCTCGGCCCTGCGTGATCCGGAACCGGTCGGCGGTCACGATGAGATGCAAATAGCCCGTGCGCGAGCACATGGAGCAATTGCACTCGTCGATGGACAGCTCGGCCGGCGCGTCCACTTCGAAGCGAACTCGTCCGCAGTGGCAACCGCCGGTGTGCGTGATCATCGAAGCCTCCTCGTGAGCCACGGGGTGATGAACATGAACGCGAGCCCCAGCAGCATGAGGCCGCCGTGCGTGGGGTTGTAGTCCGAGAGAATACGCGACCAGCTGGCGCCGGTCGCCCGCCCCAGCGCGAATTCGAAGATCAACGTGAGCAGCACCCAGAACGCGCCGACCGAGAGCTGTTGACGCCGAGTGCCCGCCCCCATCCAGCGAGCCGTGAGCCACGCGATGATGAAGATGATGATGCAGCCCACCAGCACGCCGAGTTGCCTGGCGCGCAGGGCGCCGATCACTGGCGCGATGAACACTTCGCGAACCATGCCACTGCCGGTCTCGGCCAGAATGAAGAGCATCCACACGAGAGCGGCGCGAAACCACGGCATGGGCGGCTACTTCACAGCCTCGCGATCCAGCGTCCATTGCAGCGCATCCGCCGCGCCGGCATCAGTGGGACGCGCGCGCTTGCGCAGCTCGATGATGATTCTTTCGCGCTGTTCGCGGCTGCGATTCTGCGCGAGCTTCCACTTCACCTTGCGCGCGCGCACGTGCAGCGTGAGCGCGGAGATTTCCTTGAACGGGCCGCGATACATCGCGTGATCGGTGGACACGGGCGTGTGGCCATCGGGCTGGTAGTGCGCCATGAGCCGTCGCTGCTGGGCCGCCAACACCTCAGGATCCTCGGACACTTCCGCCTCGCATTCGAAGATCACCGTGCGGTGATAGGCCGTGGCAAACATCGCGTTGGTCGGATGAATCCAGTTCGAGGGGATGGTGCCGTGCATTTCGTCGACCTCGAAAGTGCACTTCTTGTTGGCAAGCAGATCTTTGAGCTGCTCATCCGAGCGATGCAGATGAATCTCGATGGTGTCGCCCAGGAACAGGAATGGATAGAGCCCGATGTGCGGCTGGCTTTCGGCGCTCACCGTGACGAAGTGACCCAACTCCTGTTTGCTGAAACGAACTCGCGCAGCGTGTTTTCGGGAACGTCGGCGTAGTAGTCATAGAAGATCATGCGCGCATTTTAGTGGCCGAGCCCCCCGCGAGACAGAGCCACCCAGCCAGAAACGCCAGGCCACCTATTGGAGTCACGGCACCCAGCCAGCGCATGCCAGTAGCCGCCATTAGGTAGAGGCTTCCCGAGAAGATGACGATGCCGGCGACAAACAACCAGCCTGCGACCGCAAAGAGACGCGTCTGCCAGCGCGCAAGACCCCACGCCGCCGCGAACAGCGCGAACGCGTGATACATCTGGTAGCGCACACCGGTTTCGAACGCCGAAAGCATCTCGGGCGCGAGCGTCGTCTTCAGTCCGTGCGCCGCGAAGGCTCCCAGCGCCACGCCGAAGAATCCGGCCAGCGCGGCGCATATATATAAGAGTCGATCCAAGGTCAGGAGGCACGGCCGTTGTAGTGGTGCAAGGGCACCTTCTCGACCTCGAAATCCTCCAGGCAACGAATGTTGATAGCCGCGGTGGCCACGCCTTTCGGATCAGTGCCCTCGCCAAACGGCAGAACGCCGCAGTGCTTGCAGAAGCGGTGTTTGATGACGTGCTTGTTGAACGTGTACGTGGTCAGTTCAGATTCGCCCGTGAGCTTCATTTGCTCGCGCGGCACGAACCACAGCAGCGAGCCGCGCTTCGAGCAAATGGAGCAGTTGCAAGATACGGCGCCGGTGATCTCGCCTTCCACTTCGATGGTCACTTTGCCGCAATGGCAGCCGCCGCGATATTTCATTTCAGATGCTCACGGGTGAGAGAAGGTTGGCGTCACGCGCGAGCCGCCAGCGGCCGCCCTCTTTGCGCAACACGGACAATGTATGGCCGGCGCGCTTCACTGTCACGCCGCCTGGCGGTGTGACTTCGACGCGAAGCTGCGACCACATGTAGGCGTGATCGCCAGAAATCTGAATCTCCTGAATTTCACTACGGCCGTCGATCAGCGGCATCGCTGCGCCGGTGGCAGGAGGGTTCATCGCCGCGGCGAACTGTTGTTTGCCGAAGGGCTGCTGCCCGACAACCAGGAACACCACGTCGTCGGTCATCAGCGAGAGCACGGTCGAGATGTCGCCGGCTTTCGTGGCCGACATCCAGGTGGCGACGAGCTGGCGGATCTCCTGTTCGTCAGAGGTCATATGAGCTCCCGGTTACTTGCCTGGCTTCACGTCGGTCGTGGTGGCCGTCACGACCGAGGTTTCGCCGACCATCACGCCGGGCGCCGCGACGGAGAACATGACGTCACCGTTTCCGCTGCCTTGAACGCGCTGAATGTGCATCTGTTCGTTCATTTCCTTCTGCCATTTCAGGTAGTCATCGAAGGCAGTGTATTGCTCGGTGTTCAGGATGCCTCGCGCCTGGGCGGCTACGCGCGCGTTGTAGTCGGCCTGCCAATCGCTGTAGGTCTTCGCAAAATCGTTGGCGTCGGTGCCGGTGGGAAATTGCGGCGACGGAATGCGTTTGCGCTCTTCGATGAGCGCCACCAGCAAACGCTTGCGTTGATCCTCGTTGAGTGGAGCAGCGTCCGAGCCTTCGATCTGGCGCGCGAGCATGTCCAGCTCCTGCCGCGCGGGAAGCGACCGCTGGTATTCCTCGAACGATTCGAGCTTCTCGGGACCCAGGAGGCTGGCGATCTTCGCCTTGTTCTCACGCGAGCGCTTCCTCCATCAGTCGCCGGATCTCCGCGGGATCCGTGACCCCGTGCGGAATTGCGAGTCCGCCCGCTTGCTGGTCGGTGAGCAGATCGATGAGCTTGTTGACCTCTTCCCGGGTCAAACCCAGCTGCGCGCCAACGTCGGAGTACATCTGCTTGTTATAGGAGCGCATCTGCGCGCGCATCATTTTCTGAAAAGCTTCGCTTTGCGGCGGCATGAACGGCCCATTCGCCGTGACTGCCGCCTGTGCGTCAGGTTCCCCTTCCACGGCGACCGACGGTGAAGGCAACTGAGCGTTCTGCATCGCTCCGGGCGGCAAATTGGTGCTCCCGAACGTGCCGTTCATTGCGAACCGGCCTTCATCGCGAACCTTTTCGAGCTCGGCGATGCGCGCATTCAGCGCGCGAGTCGCGTCGACGAGCTGCTCGGAATGCGCCCGCTCTTCGCTGAGCTGCACCGCCAGATAGATAGTGCTGGCAGCCGAAGGCGAGGACTGCAATCGCAAGACTGAGACCTGATGTTTTCATTTGTCTCCAGGAAATGGGGACATTCCTCATTTCGTTGTAACAATCGCACTCAGCGCGGGTCAGCGCCACGGTCTTTTGATTGTTACAGCGAAATGAGGAATGTCCCCATTTCTTCAGCCCTTTTGCGCCAGCAACAGATCGAGGTAGGCGCCTTCGATCAGCTGCGAAGGCTGAATTCCGAGGCGATCCATGAGGTCACTCGCTTCGCGAATGCCCTGGTCGGGGGATTCGTCGCCCACCAGCATGACTTCGAGCTCGAGAAAATGGCCCAGGTCCTCGACGCGGTCCAGGTGAACGCGGGTACGTCCAACCAGGAAGAGAGTGCGGTATTTGCGGACACGACCGACTTGTCCGTAGGCCAGCGATAGCGATTCACGAAGAGTCTCGGGTGATGAAGTGGGGGACCGTAGATAGAAGGACTCTTTCGGCCCCGTCTGGTTCACTCGCCGATAGAAAATCAGTTCGCCCGCATCGTTCGAGAACGCGCGCAGCTTGAGCCGACCGGTGACGCAATTGAAGAAAGTGTCGTCCTGCGCGATCTCGATCGGTCCCTCGCTTGCCAGCTCCGCTACTTTTGGAGTCAACAAAGCGACACTTTCTATACGAGCCTTGATCTCGATGTTCCGGGCCATCGCGATCAACTCCTGAAACGCACGCCGCCGCTCGACCGCGGCAGGTCGTTGGCCCGCAGTGCCGAATCCACCGAGAGGCGCCCCGCGCCGTACGTAGCCAGGTACAGGCCGATGACGAACAGGCAGCCCGACGGGAAGACGCCGCGCATGCCATCGAAACGGTCGACCATGGCGATGGCCACGGCAAAAATGACTGCGCAAACGATGCCGGCCCAGCGTGTAAACAGACCCAATACGAAGCCCAACCCGATGGCGAGCTGAAGGTATGCCGATACGGGCGCCAGGATCCCAGGGGCCGGGAACCCATGTTTCGCGAGGAACGACGCGTATTCCTGCATGCGGGCACCGTCGGTGATGTTGGCCCACACGCTCCAGATGAGGAACAGTCCGACGAACACGCGCATGAGCAGGAGTGCGATATCAGAAAAGCGCTGCGCGGAACTCAGGAACAGAAACTTCCGCATGAGTGCCCTCAGGCAAATCTTTAACGGGCCCGAAGACTAACGTTCTGCGGCGCGACAACCAATAGGCGCCGCGGCAGTGAGAGTTGGGTAGACGTCGCCGTGTGGCGACGCTCAAGAGCTGCGTGGCGGCTGGGGCGTACTGGAGAATCCCGCGGTGCTCATTTTGGCTTGGCGAGCAGCGGCACGTAGTTCGGCTGTGCCGCCACCCGTCCTAACCATTCGCGCAGGTTCGGGTAAGGCTTCAGGTCGTGGCCGCCGTCCTCGGCGACATGCGTGTAGGCATACAGCGCGATGTCCGCGATGCTGTAGCGCTCGTTCACGAAGAACTGGCGCGACGACAGATGCTGCTCCATGACCGCGAACGCCGCGCGCCCCTTGGCCAGGCGATCCGGAAGTTCTGCCCGGCGCGGATGGTCGGCCGCGAAATGACGGCAGATGTATCGCGGGGTGGCGACATACGGCTCGTGGCTGTACTGCTCGAAGAACATCCACTGCAGCACCTGCGCACGGCCAAGCTGGGTGGCCGGCACAAAGCGTGACCCTTCCGCCAGATACCAGAGGATGGCGTTGGACTCGGGGAGATAGGTGCCGTCGTCGAGCTCGAGCGTCGGGATGCGTCCGTTGGGATTGCGCTTGAGGAACTCGGGCGTGCGCGTGAGGCCCTTGTCGATGTCCACGTGGGTCCACTCGTATTTCTGGCCGAGCTGCGCCAGCAGCAGTCGCACTTTGTAGCCGTTGCCCGAGTCGAGATAGTCGTACAGATGCATGGCGCGTCCCTGGTTGTTTGGCCCATGAGTATCCCGCCAATGCATCTGGCAGGCGACAACCAAGGATTTTCCCTGAGGCTAAGTTATTCTTGCTCTGGCCATGGCACGACGACTTCCACCCCTGAACGCGCTCCGCGCTTTCGAAGCCTCGGCGCGGCACGGCAGCTTCGTGGCCGCCGCGTCCGAGCTGCGCGTGTCGGCAGCCGCCGTAAGTCAACAGGTGCGCCGCCTCGAGCAATATCTCGACACCCCGTTGTTCCAGCGACTGGCGCGCGGCCTCACTCTCACCGAGCAGGGCCGGGACTATCTACCCGAGCTCTCGGCCGGTTTCGATCTGCTGGGGGAGTCCACCGCGCGAGTGCGCACCAAGCGCGCCGACGGCGTGCTCACGCTCACCACGCTCGCCGCCTTCGCCAATGGCTGGCTGCTGCCGCGTCTGCATCGCTTCCGGGAGCGCGCGCCGCGCGTGGACGTGGTGCTACGAACCTCGCGGCAGGTCATGGACTTCAGGCGCGATGCCATCGATCTGGCGATTCGTTTCGCGCCGTCACCGGGCCGTGGGCTGCAGGGCGAATTGCTGTGCCGCGAGGAGTTGTTCCCCGTGGCGAGCCCGCAGCTCTTCGGCGGTGGACGCGTCCCGGGAACCCTGGCGGCGCTGGCCGACTATCCGCTGCTGCACGACACCGATGCCGGCACCGAGCAGCCCTGGCTGGGCTGGCGCGGCTGGTTCGAACGGGCCGGGCTGTCGACCGCGGCGGTCGGACGCGGACCGCAGTTCAGTGATTCCATCGTGCTGATCGGCGCGGCCGTGGCCGGGCTCGGCATCGCCATTGGCCGGTCGCCGCATGTGGCGCCATTGCTGGCGCGCGGTCAGCTGGTGCGCGTGACGCAGGAAACCTGGATGGCGCCCTGGAGCTACTACCTCATGGCGCCGGCCGCGCACTTTCGGCGGCCCATCGTTCGGTCGTTCGTGGACTGGGCGATGGAAGAATCGCGCAGCGGCGCAGACTAGCTACTTCATTTCCTTGCGGTTCTTGAGAATGTCGCCGAGCAATCCGCTGGGCTTGCATCGCCCGCCATTCAAGGCTTCGTCGATCATCGGCCGCGAGCGCTGCAGGCCCTGCTTGTTCATTTCGGCGACAGTCCAGGTTTCGGCGACGCGCTCCGAAATGCACAGGCACATCGGGAACGCCGAATCACGGAAGGCCTGCTCGGGAAATGGCTTGTGTATCGTGACGCCATCGGCCAGCGCGGCGGCATTGTAGTCACGCACCGCAGGCTCGAGCAGGCCGTCGGTGCAGGCATAGGCAAACACCTTGACCTGCTTTCGATCCCAACCTTGCTTCCACGGCTTCTTCTCGGGCGCGTCGGCCGCGATCGCCGCGGTCCAGGAAAGGGCCATTGCCAGCGCCAAGGCTGAAATTTTCGAGAGATTTCGCATTCGCGGGACTGTACAGGACGTCAAATTTGAAGTCGCGATCACCGTCACAGGTATGGCGTCAACCTAGTTTTCTTTGTGCCAGGCCAAGGTCTGCTTGCCCCGTGTGCCTCGTTCCTTCTCTACAATTGCGCGATGTCTAAGCGCGGCTGGATCCTGTTTCTCTCACTGGGCTTGCTGTGGGGCATGCCCTATTTGCTGATTCGCATCGCGGTGCAGGAAATCGACCCCCTGGTGGTGGCGGGCATGCGCACGCTCATCGGCTCGATGCTGCTGCTGCCGGTCGCGTTGCATCGCAAAGCCCTGTTGCCGGCGTTTCGCCAGTGGAAATGGTTGCTCGCCTTCACGCTGATCGAGATGAGCGTCCCCTGGGTGTTGCTGGGGCATGCGGAAACGCGCCTCAACAGCTCCACCGCCGGTTTGCTCATCGCAGTCGTGCCGCTGTTCGCCGCGGTGATCGTGACGAGGCTCGGTCACGAGCGCCTGGAGCCGCGTCGCATGCTGGGACTCGGGCTGGGGTTCGCGGGTGTCGCGTTGTTAGTCGGCCTCGACATCCACTTCACCGACCTGCTCGCGGTGGCCGCCACCATCGTCGTGGCGGTGTGCTACGCGATCGGGCCCATCATCATCGATCGCAAGTTGAGCGACGTGCCCGCCATCGGCGTCATCACCGCGTCGCTGATGCTGGCCACCGTCATCTACGCGCCGTTTGCGCCATTCCTCTGGCCCGAGCAGTTCAGCGCGCCCGCGGCGTGGTCCGTGTTGGGCCTCGGCGTGTTGTGTACGGCCGGCGCGTTCCTCGTGTTCTTCGCGCTGATCGCGGAAGTCGGGCCGGCGCGCGCCACGGTGATCACGTATGTGAATCCCGCTGTCGCCATCGCGCTGGGTGCGCTGGTTCTGCACGAGCCGTTGACCATCGGCATGGCCATCGGCTTTCCTCTCGTGATCGCGGGCTCGATCCTGGGCACGATGCGCGTGAGAAGCTCGCCATCGGCCACGTCGGTGACAGAATCGTAGGCGTCAGTTTTTTCCCTGGTGCTCCGACTCCTCGATGATGTCGAGCACTTCCTGAACGTCGTCCGCCTTCGTCTGATCGTCTCCGTGATAGATGGCGTTGCGCACCGCCTCGCGAATGGTCCCGTCGGCATCGCCCTGGTTCAGCGCGAGATCACGTAACGACCGCAGCGCCAGCGGTCTATCCACCTGCGGCTCGGCGTCGATGAGCAGGCGGCGCAGTACCGGCACGGCCTGGGCTTTCGGCGCGTCGGCGAGCGCCGCGATCGCGGTGGCGCGTTTCGCCGCATCACCGCTCATGGTGTCCGCTATCCACTGCGATACCGTTTCCGCGGTCGGAGTCGATGATGCGGGCGCTGCGTCCGCGATCCGCACTGGCGCCGCGGATGAGTCCCGCGGCTTAGGCGTGGGCACGTCCACCTGGGCCAGCGTGGTTGCCACAGGTGAACCTGCGCGATACCACGTCACCAGCGCAGCTCCCGCGGCGACGACCGCGGCCAGAAGGACAATCGATGAGAGGCGACGCGGCATGTTGGCCTAACTAAAAATAGCGACGACGCGCAACCACGACCAGTACGCGGCCAGCGAGCCGATGCCGTAGAGCAACGGAACGCGGCTGCGAATTGCCACGCGAGTGTTGCGCAGTGCGAACCATAGCCCCCAGGCTGCGGCGACTGCCATGAGCTGTCCGATCTCCACACCGACGTTGAACGTGAGCAGCGCGATGACCAGGTGATTCTGCGGCAAGCCGATCTCCTTCAGCGCGCCCGCGAACCCGAGGCCATGAACGAGTCCGAACAGGAACGCGACCAGCGCGGGCCGGCGTCGCGACAGCGTTTCACGCTTGTGCAGCGCTTCGGCGGCGACCAGCACGATCGACAGCGCGATCGTCGCCTCCACCGGCGGCGATCGCAGCGTGAGCCACCCCATCGCGGCGCTGGCGAGCGTCAGGCTGTGCGCAAGCGTGAACGCGGTGATCGTCCAGATCAGCTGGCGGTTGAAACCGACCAGGAACAGCAGCGACGACACGAACAGCAGGTGATCGACGCCGCTCAGGATGTGCTCGACGCCGAGCACCGAGTAGGCGCCGCGCGATCTCGCCCATGCCGCGCTTGTCATCGGCCGACCCGTACAGGTGCACCGCGGGCTGCGCGTGCAGTGAGCGTGTAGACGCGGCTCTGGCCGTCGAGCCAGAACACTTTCACCAGCGCCGCCGAGTAGCGTTTGCCACGCCATCGATCGACAGCGTGCCGCTGAGGCCCTGCTCGCCGCACCGCAGGAGGTTCGCATCGCTGTGGCACGCCTCCGGCCACGAGCGGCGTGAGCTCGTCGGCGATCGGCCGCGCTGCCGCTCGCGGCCCATTGCCACAGGAACTCGCCGGGCGCGCGTTTCGCGCAGCTCCATCTCCGCCATCGTCATCTCGTGCGCGCTGACGGCGTCAGCCGCCGAACGTCGAGCAGCAGCAACGCGACAACCGCGCATCACAGCGCCTCATTGCGCCGGGTTCCGTCGACTCTTGACGGTGTACTTCTGCGCCAGCGCGCGCACGGCGGCGCTGCGCTGCTCGGCCATCGTCGCGTCGGTCCAGTCCTGCAGCACGGCGCCTGCGCACGTCCTCGAATACGGCCGGCTTCGCAGGCGTCATCGATTTGAGTCGCATCACGCGCACGCCCGTCGTGGCTCGGCAGCGCCTGCCACTCGCCCACCGGCGCCGATGCCGAGCGCCGCCGCGAACTCGGCGCCGTAGCTCTGCACGATGTTGTCGTGCGGTCGGCCCGTGAATACCCGCAGGCCCGCTTGCGCCTCGCCCGGCGTGCCGGCGTTCAGCGCCGCGGCGAAAGCTGCGCGCCGTTGCTTCGGATTGCGCTCACCGCAAGCACCGCCTCCTGGAAGTCGTAGCGCGCGGGCTCGTCGTACTTCACGCGATTCTCTCGAACCACTCGCGCAGCGTCGACTCGTCGACGGGCGGCAGCTTGACGCTCGCGTCGATCACGCTCAGCGCCTTGAAGATGACGCGCTCGCGGATCGCGGTGTCGCCCTTGTCGAGCTGCAGCGCGAGGCCTTCGCGATACAGCACCTCGTTGTCGAGCCAGACGCGTGCGCAGCGCGTACAGCTCGTCCGCGTTCGGATCGCGGCCGCGCGCGTCCTTGAAGACCTTGAGCGCCTGCGCATCGACTGCCGCGTCGACGACGATCGACGCGCGGATCGTCCGCTCGCGGCTGGCGAGCATGTGCGTCGGCGCCGAACAGCAACGCGCCGAGCACCGACGAAATGCACCAGCGGCTCGCGCAGCCACATCGGCGCGGAATAAACTGTGACGAGATACTGGCAAGGCGTGGGAAGTCGGCTTCCGCGGTCGTGACGGACATATGTCTTACGCTTCAGATGAGAGAAAGCGCCGCGCGTTGCCGCGCGGCGCTCGTGACTCGATCGTGTTGTCAGACGGCTTACTTGACGCCGGCCACCAGCGTCGAGCCCTGCACTTCGATGTAGATCGGATTGCTGTAGAACCACAGGTCCGACCAGGCCGCGACGTCGTACGCCGACATACTTCTCGCCGTTCGACGACCGGCAGGTGCGCCGGGCAGCCGTCGATCGTGGTACCGGTGTAGGTCGTCGCGGTGGCCGGAACGTTCGTCCCGACCGTGTGCACGGAATGCGCAGGTTGGCGTTCGCCGGCACGCCATCCGTGCCGCCCGGCAGCGTCGGGTTGACTGCCGCGGCGTTGGTGTACAGATCCGCCAGCGGATTGCCGTCGGCGTCGGTTTCGAACGGCACCGCGGCCGGCAGGTTCGTGCCGCGCAGGCGCAGGTACTGCGACTGCGTTCACGGCCGGAATGCGGAACGTCATCGACCTTGAACTCGCTTGTCGCCGGGCACGTCTGTCCAGGTGCGCCTGGCTGAACGTGCGCACGACGTGCGCGCTCGTGTTCTTCGCCCCCGCCGGCACCGTGTGCCAGATCGGGGTTCGATGATCCAGGTCGCTCGGCCACTGACCGGAGTAGTCCGCCGCGCCCGGCGTCTTGTAGCCGGTCACCATGCCGCGGATCACGTCGACGTGATCGAGCACCGGCTTATTGAGCGGCTGCGTGATGCCGACCTGCGCCAGCGACGGATTCGGGAACGTGTACGGCGAGTAGTTCGTGCTCGGACGGATCGCGCACGACGATCGCCACCACGACTTCCGATCCCGGGCGCACGACGAGCTTCTCGCCCATCGTCGCGCAATTGCGTCGACGTCGACGTCGGTGTTCTTCTGCGCCGCGACCACTGCGGCCGCTTCCACCAGCAGCGTTGCCGAGTTGCATCGTTGATGCGCGTGTCCGCGCAGGCCACGAAAGCCAGGCGGTCGATCAGCTGGCCGCTGGCGGCGAAGCCGTTGCCGGTGCGCAGGCCATCGACGATCGACCTGCGGCGTCAGAACCTTGTCTCTGCTCGACGCGGTCGCCGTCGCGCCACCATCACGTAGGTCGCGCTGGTATTCGCCCGGAAAGAAGTCCTGCGACGAGCGGCGATCGTCGGGACCGAACATGCCGCGGTTGTGCCAGTCGGAGCTCGCGAAGAACCACCAGTTGCGGCCTTCGCCGAGCAGCGCGTCCCACACGCCGCCGATCTGCGCGCCGTAGACGCCGGTGCCGCCGTAGGTCGTGCCGCCGACGCGAGTCGACGTTCCGATGGCGCCGCCGATGTTGTTGCGGCGGACCGTGTATTCGCCGCGCGCATCCGACGCGCCGTGGCCCGGCTGCGTTCGAAGCCGAACGCGACCGTCGGCGCGGCGTTGTTGAAGTTGCGCAGGTGCTCGATGTTGTAGCCGTTGTTGCCGTTCGGGTTGAACGGGCCGGCGCGCTCGAGATGCGCGGGCACGTAGTAGCTGCGTGTCAGCGTGGTTCTGCGTCATCCACTTCATCGCTTCGACGGTCTTCGCGTGTCCGCGCATGCCGGTGCCGGCGCCACCGGCCGGAATCAGCTTCTGCGCGGCCGCGTTCCAGCTCGGATCCGCGGAATTCAGCGCTGCCCGTCACCGAGCAGTCCCAGTTGTTGCCGTCGGTGCCGCCGACCGATGGTGTTGCCGCGGCTCGTGTCGGTGTCGCCGCGATCGAAGCAGTACTCCCACTTGCGCGAGCGCCGTGGCGTTGCCGAGCGGCGTGTAGCCCGCGGTCGTCGGCAGCGTCTGCGTGTAGATCGGAGGCCGGCATCTGGCCGGCGATCACGGACATCGAGCTGTGCTCGTGGCCGGCGACGACGGACTCGACGCCGATGAACAGCGGCTTGCTCTTGAGCGCAGCGAGATACTCGACGATGCGGATACTGGAACTCCTGCACCGACTGCCAGCGCCACATGTTCTGGTTGGGCGCGATTGCCCGACACGCAGGCCCTTCGGCTGCATCGGCGGGTTCGATGTTCTGCCAGCGTCGTGTTCGGGCCCGAGCAGCGTGGTGCCGTCGGTGGCATACACCAGCGGATACGCCGGCGTCGCGAGCGTCGCGTCTTCGGCCAGCGTGCAATTGCGATTGCCGTTGCCGCCGTGGCCGGCCTGCACGAACCAGTCGAGGCCCCAGGGCGTGTCGGTCTTGTCGGTCGCCTTCTTGACCAGCTTCTGCATCGAGATCGAGCCGTCGGAGCAGGTCGTGTGGTTGTGGAAGTCGCCGGTGACGTAGGTGCCGGCGACACTCGCCGACGATTGGCGAGCCGCCATTGGCGTAGGCCGCGCTCATGGCTGCGGCGCTGAGTGCACTCGCGACGGCGATGGCGATCTGCTTGTTCCTGAACTCGAATTTCATTGAGAACTTCTCCCTGTGATTGTTGGAGGTCGACGAGTGGCGGAAGAACCCGAAGCGTCGTATGTGACCGGCCGATGAAGAATTCGTCGATCACGCATGCGCGCGTGCGACCGTCATCGAATCTGTCGCACAACTGTCACTGCAATCGCTCGCGCGCGTCGCGACGGCTCGCACGTCGCATGCACGAAGTCATCGGACTCTTCCCCACGCCCTTCATGCGCGTGCCGGCGCGCTCGGCAGCGCGCTCGTCGCAGGGCTGGTCGAGCACTTCAGCAAGAGCGTCGAGCTCGGCGAACAACTCGTCCGCCGAACCTCGTCGCACACCGCGATGCTGCAAGCCGGGCGACAGCCCGCTGCTGGTCGAAGCGGCCGCGCTGCTATCACGCCGCTGCTCGCCGAATTCGGCGCGCTGCTGTTCGGCGAGCGCCTCGGGCTGGTCGCTGAAGGAGATGTGGGTCAACGTGCTCGACACCGGCGGCCGCCAGGCCATGCACAACCACGCCAACAGCTTCATCTCCGGCGTCGTCTACCTCACGCGCACGCACCCGGACGCGCGCACGGTGTTCATGAAATCGCCGGGCGGCACGGATTTCGCCTTCAAGAACGATCACGCCGGCGTAGCCACGGGCTCCGTACAACGCGGACAAGTGGATCAGCCCGCGCGCCGAACCCGGGCGACGTCGTGCTGTTCCCGAGCTACCTGATGCACGCCGTGCCGCACAACCCCGGCGAGCGGCGCATCTCGCTGGCGTTCAACGCGATCCCGACGCACCTCGATTCGTGGGGCTACCGCATTTCGTTCAGCGGTTGAACCTCGTCTGGCCGCAGCCACTTCACCAGGTGAATGCCGTCCTTGAGACCACGATAGAACTTCGTGGTGATGCTGAGCTCCTGGTATCCGTGCTCACAATAGAAGTTGCGCGCGGCGGCATTATCGCGGCGGCACTCGACGCGAATGCGTTTCGCGCCCGCGGTGTCCGCGGCTTCTTCGAGCCAACGCAGGATGGCGCTGCCGACTCCGCGGCGCCGCTGATTCTGGCGCACGGCAAACAGGAGCAGATGCGCATCGTCGTCGGGATACGACATGATGCCGAAGGCGCTGATTGCCCGGCGCTCGCCCGCCACCACCACGTTGATATCCGCCTCGCGAATGGCCGCTTCGACTCGGCCCGCTGTCCAAGTCCACGGCAACCCGTCCTCGATGTAGTCACGCGACATCGCTGCGATGTCTACGGCATCGGCGGCTCTCGCGAGGCGAACGGCAACGTCGGCAGTTTTCACAGCGTTCTTGTTGAAGAAATGGCTTGTAATGCTTTCATCCGTCGGCTCTCCGCGACATCAGTGTAAGGCGCAGTTTTCTCTATCGCGAGCGTTCGCGTCGGCCAATAGTGGAAATATCCGACAACCGGTACAGCCGGTCTGTCTGGGCCTCCATCGAACTTCGATGAGACGCAGGTTTGGCCAGGGAAGGCATCGTGGACTTCTTGTCCGCGAATGCGTCCAAGCAAGCAAGATGGTTGCGCGGAAGCGTTCAGGCGGCACTGGTCGCCTGAACGCTATTTCGCCGGATGCGGCGGCCTTCAGGGTTTCCAATCCACCGAATGCTCTTCGAGGTAGGCATCGACAGCGGCGCCGATAGTCGGATGGAAGTTCGCTGCGCCGAATCGTTCGAGCAGCTCGAAGCGCTTCAGCTTGTCCTTGACCGGGTCTTTCATTTCCGCGAATCGAATCTCGATGCCTGATTCGCGCAGGGACTGTTCGAGCTCGGCGAGCATGTCCGCCGACGTCACGTCGATGCTGGTGACCGGCTCGGCGGTCACGATGATTCGCTTCACCGGCGTCGGCGATTGCGCCACGGCCTCGAGCAGGCGCTGGTGGAACAGCTCGGCATTGGCGAAGAAGAGCGGCGCATCCCAGCGGAACAGCACCAGTCCGGGAACGATCCGCGCCTCCGGATACCGCTTGATGTCGTGATATCCGCGGACGCCGCTGACTCGCCCCAGCACGGCGTAGTGAGGCCGCCAGCCGTCCCACAGAAATTCCAGGACCGCGATGAGGATCGCCAGACCAATGCCGGGAATCGCGCCGAACATGGCGACGCCCACGAAGCAGGCGATGGACAGCCAGAACTCCCAGCGCTGGATGCGGAAAATGCGGCGCAGATCGTTGAACTCGAACAGGCCGATGGCCGACGCAATCACGACGGCTGCCAGTGCGCTGTTCGGCAAGTCCTGCAACAGAGTGGGTGCTAACAACACCAACAGCGCGACGGCGACGGCGCCGAATACGCCGGTGAGCTGGGTCTTCGAGCCCGCGGCTTCGGCGACCGGCGTGCGCGAGGAACTGCTGCTGATCGGGAAGCCCTGGAACAATCCCGCGGCAAGATTGGCGGCGCCCAGTCCGACCATTTCCTGGTTCGGATCGACGTGCGTGCGGGTTTTGGCTGCATAGGTGCGTGACAGGACGCTGGTGTCGGCGAACGCGACCATGGCCACGGCGCACCCGCCGATCACGACTTGGCTGAGGTCGGCGAGACCGATCCATGGCACCACGAACGACGGCAAACCTTGCGGCAACGCGCCAAGCACCTTTACGCCAGCGCTCTCGTCCAGGCCGAGCACGCTGACCGCGATCGTGGCGCCGACGACCGCGATCAAGAGACCGGGGATTCGCTCCCAGCGCTTGAGCACCAGGATCGCCACCAGCGTGCTGGCGCCGACGGCGAATGCCGCCCAGTTGGCCTTGCCGTCCAGGATCGACTGGACGATTTGAACGACGTCGCGAATCGGCCCGTCGCCTTCGATCGAAAATCCAAAGAGCTTGGGCAGCTGACTGATCAGCACGGTGAGCGCGATGCCGTTCATGTAGCCGTAGCGGATCGGCTTGGACAGCAATTCGGTGACGAACCCCAGGCGCATCACCCCGATCAGAATGCACACCAGCCCCGACACCAGTGCCATCAGGCTGGCCACGATCACGGCGCGCGCCGGATCGCCTGCAGACAGAGGCAACACCACCGCGAGAATCACCGCGGCGAGCGCGGAATCCGGTCCCAGCACGAGGATGCGGCTCGGGCCGAACAGTGCGTAGGCGAGCAGCGGGACGATCGTGGCGTACAAACCATAGATTCCCGGGACGCCCGAGGCCACCGCGTACGCGATTCCGACGGGCACCAACATGGTAGTTAGTACCAGGCCCGCCATCAGATCGTGCGGCAGCCAGGCCGCTTCGTATTGCCTGAGCATCTGCAATCCGGGCAGCCATCGCTTCCAGCCGGTCATGTCGTGTCCTTGGACTCGGCGCGCTGCTTCAACGCCTGATTCATCGCCTGGAAGCCCAGCTCGGTACCTCGTCGGAGTGCGCCGCGAAAGAAGATTGGAACGAGCATTCCGCCGAACACCTCACCATGCGTGAGGCATACGCTGCCATGTGCTCGCTCGCTGAGCTGGAAGTAGTGCTCGCCGTCAAACACACCCGGTACGAGTAGTTGTCCCTTCCAGCGAAGTTCCTTCGAAGGCGAGAAGTTCAGAAGCGTTGGCGCTATTGCCATCGGCCTTCCACCCTGCGGTTGAATCGTCACGTTCAAGCGACTCCCGGCGGACTGCGTGCCGCTGATGGATCGGATGAACGGATTCCACGACGGATAAGCCGGGAAGTCGGACAGGATTTCCCAAACCCGCGCGGCGGATGCCGAGATGTCGATCGTGTATTCGATTTCAGGCATGGGAGAGTATGAGCTGCAAGTAGGTAACATCGACCCATCGGTCGTGCTTGAAGCCTACCTGACGAAACGTCGCCACGCGTTCGAATCCCAGCTTCTCATGGAGCGCAATGCTCGCGTCGTTCGGCAGCGCGACGCCGCCAATGGCGACATGCATACCGCGCTCGCGCAGCAGGGGCAGCAGCGCGGAATACAGCGTCGTACCGATGCGGCGACCTACATAGCCGCGCTCCAGGTAGATAGTGGTCTCTGCGGAGTACCGATAGGCGCTTCGTGGCCTCCATCGCCTCGCGTACGCGTAGCCAACGATCGCGCCCTCCACTTCGGCGACGAGCCACGGCAGGGAGAGGCTCCGGGCCTCTGCGATCCGGGCTGCCATGTCCGCTACAGATACCGCTTCTTCCTCGAACGTGATGACCGTGTTGGCAACGTAGTGGTTATAGATGCGCGCAATCGCTTCCGCATCTGCCGCTGTCGCTGGCCGCACGAGATTGGCCTGGTGTTGATTCATGTTCTTCGGACGGGTGGAACGTGAAGCTGCCTCGCCGCATTGACTGGAGCATACTGAATTGTGATCGTGGGGACTGGCAGGAGAGCGAACCATGGGCGGCGCGACCGAACTGAAAGGGCCTGATCTCACGCTAGGCGTGTCTGCGCAGGATGTCGTCGAGGCCCGCCCGTTCCTGGGGCACGCGCACGGTGAAGCCGTGATGATGGTGCGAAGCAGCGGCAAGATATTCGCGACCGGTGCCACTTGCACTCACTACAGCGGGCCGCTCGCCGAAGGGCTGGTGGTTGGAAAGACGGTGCGATGCCCCTGGCATCATGCGTGCTTCGATCTGGAAACCGGTCTCGCCGCCGGACCCGCGCTGACGCCCATCCCTTGCTTCGACGTCATCGAAGAGAACGGAAATGATTCGGGTCGCGCAGAAGCGCGAAGTCGCGAAGCCAAAGGCGCCGCGATCGGCGCCGGCCAGCGTCGTCATCGTCGGAGGCGGCGCCGCCGGTGCTGCGTGTGCGGAAAACCTGCGGCGTTTCGGCTACGAAGGCACCATCGCGTTGATCGCGGACGAACCCCCAGGACCAGTGGATAGGCCGAACCTGTCCAAGGATTACCTCGCAGGCAACGCGCCTGAGGAGTGGATCCCACTGCGTGACGAAGCGTTCTATCGCGAAATGAACATCGAGTTTTCAGTTGGCGACGGCGCTGCCAGCGTGGACACCGGCGGCCGCGTCGTGACGCTGAAGAGCGGCAAAAAGCTAAGCTACGGCGCGCTACTGATCGCGACTGGCGCAGAGCCACGAAGGCTGCCAATTCCGGGTGCGGACGGCGAAAACGTCCACGTGCTGAGAACGCTCGCCGACTCGCGCGGCATAGTCGGCAAGGCCCGAGAAGGCGCGCGCGCCGTGGTCATTGGCTCGAGCTTCATCGGCCTGGAAGTGGCGGCTTCACTTCGTACGAGGAAGGTCGAAGTGGACGTGGTGAGTACGGACAAAGTACCCCTCGCGCGAGTGGTCGGCGATGCGATCGGCGGTTTCGTCCGGACGCTTCACGAAGAGCACGGCGTCCGTTTCCATCTCGGCCCTGCTCCCAAGGCGATCAGCGCACGCGGCGTCGAACTCGAGGATGGAACCGCGCTGCCTGCGGACTTCGTCGTCCTCGGCGTTGGCGTTGCACCGCGTACCCAACTTGCTGAGGCCGCGGGTCTCCGCGTCGAACGAGGCATCGTCGTCGACGATCAATTCCGCGCAAGCGCCGACGGAGTTTATGCGGCGGGCGATGTCGCGTCGTTTCCAGACTTCCGCACCGGATCGCGCCTGCGCATCGAGCACTGGCAGGTCGCCGAACGTCACGGACGCGCCGTCGCGCGCGCCATGCTCGGCATCGGCGAGCCGTACCGCGACGTGCCGTTCTTCTGGAGCGCTCACTACGACGTGACGTTGAATTACGTCGGCCATGCCGAGAAGTGGGATCGCATCATCGAGCGCGGCAGCCTCGCGGATCGCAAATACGTCGCGGCCTTCGAGCACCAGGGCAGGATTCTCGCCGTCGTTACGCTCGGCGAAGACCTGCTGAGCCTCGAGGTCGAAGCAGCCATGAGCGCCGGCGACGACGCGAAGGTGAAAGCGCTGGCGATCGGCTAGCGGTCAGGCCTGCGCCCGTTCCCATGACGCGATGGGTCCTGGTCGCGTGCGAAACAGCGGGTGATGTGCGGGCTCAGTGACCGTTCGCCACTGCGCGTACAAGGCTGGATTGCGTGCGGACAGTTTGCCGAGCAAGTGTTGCCACTCGTGAAGGAGCTGCCCCTTGGTCACGGAAATGCGCGGCACTGCGCGAACCGGCCCAATCTTGCTGCGATCGAAAGAGTAGCCACGCCGTTCCGCTTCCTCGAATATCGAACCGAGATAGGAGTTGATCGCGAGTCGTGGCGAACTGTGCGAAGTGAAACGCTCGAGTTGAGGATGATGCTTGTAGCCGCGGGTCTTGCCACGTAACACGGCCTGCGCGAGCAGCGCTTCGCGCCACAGCGCGACGAGGCCTTGCGGATCGAGATATTGCGGATGCAACGACCAGAGACGCATCGCTCATCCCGGCTTGGGAAACAGCAACTCGTTGCCGTCTGGATCATTGACCTGAGTCGTGTCGTATCCCCACCAGGTTTCTTTCGTGGGGACGGATCGTTCTGACAGCTCGCGCTGAAAGTCCTTGAGGCCATCCGCCGTCAATTCGATGAAGAGGCGCGCCTTGTCGTGTCGAGCGGCATCCTGACAGAGGATGATTTCGCAGTCGCTGCGGCTAACCTGGCAAACGGTGCCCGCGCCGTCGTCGGAATGCCATTTCTTCACGAAGCCAAGTTGGTCTAGATAGAAGCGCAGCGAACGGTTCAGGTCCGAAACAAATAGCACCGGTCGGGAGTACCAACGGTGAACGCTCGCGCCGCTTTCTCCGTCCCTGGTCATGTCACACCCTGTGCCGCTCCGTCTCAAGCTGCCTGTGGCTAGTGAGCTGCCCCGTGACCGTCGAAAATCAAGCGAACCGGCATGATGTCTCGGTTTTTTCTCTCGGGTTGTTTGTACACGACGATGAAGCCGTGGAGGACGCCCTTGATGCTGTCCAGAGTCAATTGCTCGTCGGCGACAAAGGCGATCCTGTTGATCTGATAGGCGTGTTGGAACCCCTGCATCGGACTCGCTTGCTTGGACGTGCGGTCGGAAAATTCGGTGTTGCCATCGCTCCACTCTCTACCACTGTACACAAGCAGCTCGTCGCTGTTCGGTTCACGCCCGCCCGACATCGGGCCAGACAAACGTGACGCCTTGAATCCCTTCGGGTCTGTCGAAATCTCGGAGATGGGTGTTTGTGCCAGCGCAAGGTTCAGCTGTCTGCCGTTGTAGCCCAATTGAAATGGAGCATTCTTTAAATGGACCTCTATCGCGCCATCCTTGCTTAGTTCAGTCCGAGCAAACTGGCCGGCCTGAGAAAAATAGAAATCCGCGTCTGCTCGATTGAACGTCAGCGGACCATACGGTTCGACGTTCGGCTTCGAGGTCCCGCTGCCAGTTGAAGCGCACCCAGACGCGATGGCGCCAAGCGCGATCACAAACGCGGCGATCAATCTTCCTCGGGACATTAGAGTCTCCTCGACTCGTTAGATTTTCAGCGTGCCGGCGCGAATCCTGCGCCCTACGACAAAGTGCAACGCTACAGTTTGAGCGGCCGAGAAACTGTTCGACGCCACCCAGTAAAGCGATAGCGCAGAGCAGAAATGGAGGGCGGCCATAATCGCCATGACACTGGGCACGAGGATCATGAACAGGCGCATTTGCTCAGGAAGGTCTGGATTCGCCGTGATCATGAGCGCGGTTGTGACGCCGGCGATGAGCGCAAACAGAACGTCGGGTTTGAACAGATTGGGAACCCAGAGAAACCGTGCCCCATCGCCCACACTTCGAAGTGCCTGAAACATGCCGAGAAACAGCGGCATCTGAGCGAGTCCGCCCAAAAGGCTCTTGCCATCGAGGACCGACAGGTCGTGCTTGCGATACAACATCGTCATTTGCTGCATGTACAACTTCGGGTCGTTCGCGTACTTCTCCTTGAGCTGCTGCAGCTCTGGCTGAAGCTTCGCCATTTTCTTCTGGCGGACGCAGCCGCGATAGGCAGCGGACCAGGATATCGGGAGCAGCAATACGCGAAGCAGAAGCGTCGCGGTGATGATGGCCAGGCCCAGGCCCAATCCTGCTTCAGTGGATAGAACGTCCACCAGGCTTCGAAGTGCGTCGAGCCAAGAGGTCCAGATGTTCATCGAATGACTCCTCTGAAAATCCAGTTTGGACTTGGCACTTTACTCTTCCGCAAGATAGTCCGTCAGGGCCTTCACCCGCGCTGGTCGGTTGAAGAGCTTGTACAGCTGCAGCCAATCTTCCGCTCGCATCCACGGAAGGCCGTCTCGCAACTCCAGCGCAGCGGGGTCAAACGCCCATTCAAGAATTCCGCTGGAGGTTTCCACCCTCACCTCAGCGAAGAGATCGACCGACACCGGCCCCAATGGGGCAAACCGGGCGAAGTAGCGCGATCGATAGACCGGGTGCGGCGTGTCGGCACCTTCACCGAGTTTTAACGAAATGAGTCGACGCACTTCTGGGAAATGCTCGGCTGTCGTCACCAGATCTAAATCGCGGGGCGCGTCGGCAAGGCCCAGATTCCAAAGCAGTGAGCTGCCACCAATGCCCCAGTCGAGGCCTCGCAGGCTGGGAGCAAGATCCTGCGCGAGGCGTATCGGGGGCGGTACTTGCATGACTCTAACGGTTGAGCTGAGCGGCGCAATCTGTTGCAAGAACTGGGCACTCTACACTCAGCGCGTGCGCTCCAGCGATTTGTTAGAAGTAGCCCACCTGCTACTACCGAGGAAAAAAAGAGCAACACCTGTCATTAGCACGATGTCCGCAACGTTGAAGATGCCAGTTCTCAGAGTTCCAGCGCCCACATTAAGAAAATCCGTGACGCGCCCATCATTAGTTAGCCTATCGATCCAGTTGCCGAATCCGCCGCTGGCAATCAACGACAGGGCGACAACGTGCCAGCGCCCGAGGCCCCGGGCAAAGAGCGCCGCCAACAGTGCCCCCATGCTTATCATTCCTACCCCGACAATAAAGAGGGTTGACCTGATTTGCTCCGGGAGAGCTTCGCCGAAACTTAAAAAGGCGCCTGAGTTCTCCACGTAGATCAGCCGGACGGTGTCATGGAAGAAGGAATGGACTTCACCCAACCCGAGGTGGGCTCGGGCAACACCTTTAGTGGCCTGGTCGCAACCGACGCATCCGAGGAACAGGGTCGAAGCGAGAAAGATGCGAGTAATGGTGCGCAAAGATGTCTCCAGGCGGCTTCTAACGGTTGAGCCGAGCGCCGAGCGCGCAGATGCTTGAGCTTGGCACTTTATTCTCCACGCGTGCGCTCCAGCGAATGGTTAGGCGGCAAAGTCTCTCCGCTGACGAGGCCATGCCAGGACCACTTCGGTATGTGCAAGCCATCAGGCACATCCTCCGCACTGCGGTGGTATCGAGCCATAGTGTTGGTCGTAGCCCAAGCGAAGTAGTCGTGTAGAACGACCCGGAGGCGCTCGTCGCGCGTGAGTCCGATATCTTCCAGCGCCCGATCGAAGCATGCGATCGCACGCTGGTCCATCTCCTCGTGCGGGCCGTTGCCACTGTGAATCCGGACCACAGATGTCTCATCGCCATACTGTTCGGAGTAAGTCGTGGGTCCGCCGAGTGCCTCCGCCCAGTACGCCGCAAGGCGCTCGGTATGCTGCGGGTGGTAACCGTGGCTGAACGCATGGCTGACCACTTCGTCCTCCAATACCCGGCTATGCCATGCGCTGGCCAATTTCAACAGCCCTTCGGCGCCCCCCACTGCTTCGTAAATTGTCTGCATGATTCTGCCGGCTAACGGTTGAGCTGAGCGCCGCGTGCGCTGCTGTATGAGCTTGGCACTTTATCCCTCATGCGTGCGCTCCAGCGAGTTGTTAGGCGGCACCTTCAGATGGGAGGATATCGAAGTGCATGACATCCTCTCTCGTTCCGAGCTTTGTATATAACGCAATGGCGGCGGCGTCGCCGTAGTCAGCCTGGACGTAGATGACGTACACACCGCGCTCAGCCGCAAGCCTCTTGAGTTCCGTGACAAGCGCGGTAGCAACGCCCTTTCGCCTGTGCTGCTCATGCACGGCGAGGTCGTAGATATAGATCTCGCTACGGGCCTGCTCGAACTTGGGCAGCACGTACGCTGCAATGCCCCCGATGAGAGTAGTGCCATCGAAGGTTGCGACTGCGATGAACGTGTCGCTAGCAAGTAGACGACGTAGGTAGTCATCGTCCGGCTGAGCACTCAGGTAGGTCTCTCGGTCGTCGAAGACAGTGCCAAAGAGCGCCAGCATAGAGCGCAATTCGAAGACGTCGGAGGCGCAGAGAATACGGGTAGATGGAATCAAGTTCGATTTGTTAGGTGTCAGTCTGAAGAACGCAGCCCCAGCCGTCGTATTCAAGACCAAAGAGCGCGCAAATGCACGCCATGAGGCCGGAAACGCTGCAGAGGATGTGCTGCTCTGTCGGCATATGGATTGTAACGAGGACGCCGTACTCACCCTGAGCCTCTTGAACCTTTGAGACGCCGTATCGATTGTCGTCCACGAAACTCGCCACAAGCTCGGCCTTCTCCTTGGTCGGTGCCTTGAGCAGAAAGTCGACCGCGCGCGGTCTCGAGAAGTGATCCCCCTTCGCGTCGTTCTTGGTCAAGAGATCTGCGTCTTGACGTGCGGTTTCTAGCAAAAGCTCTACTACTGGCACCCTGACACCTAACTCTTATTTAGGCGACCGAAAGGTCGCGATGAAACATGACAAATTGGTCGCATAACATTCCGCCGCTCCCTCACATCCTTGTTTTTACTACAGCACCGTTCGCCATTGTCGTCAAACTACTCCGACGCGTTATGCGACAGGTCGTATAACAGAATGCTTCCGTTCGATCCGCGCGCTCCGCGACGGGCGGGCACGCCAGCGCAGAACTGCCTCCCGATCGCCAAACATCTTCTCCACATCAGCTATAGACCCGCCTCTCCTGACACATATATAAGGACACCCATTCGGACCTTCCTCCTCTAAGGGTGCACGTGGAGTTCTACACAAAAGCCTTCTTCGTGGCGCTCGCCGTGCTGGTGGGCTACGGCATGTTGCTGGTCCTCCAACCCTTCGCGGGCTCGATGGCCTGGGCCATCTTCCTGGCCTTCCTGCTCCACCCGCTGCATCGCTGGCTGACACGCAAGCTGCGCGGCAAGTCGAGCGTTTCGGCAGGCCTGATCACGGGCCTCACACCCTTCGCGCTGCTCACGCCGCTCACCCTGCTGGCCTTCCAGTTCGTGGACCAGGCCCGCGCGCTGGTGCACTTCGTTCGCGGCAGCGATTTCAAGCTGGATGGCAGCATTCTCATGCGCCTCGAGCAGTACCCGGTGATCGGCCCGCTGGCGCGCATGGCCCGGGAAGAGCTGGCGGTGTCGGCAGCGGACATCCAGGAGTGGCTGGGGCGCGCCACGGAAGCGGCGCTGCGCAGCGTGGCGTCCATCGGCAGCGGCGTGGTGCTGGGAGCGCTGGGCACGCTGGTGGCGTTTTTCTTCATGCTGTTCCTGCTGTTCTTCTTCCTGCGCGATGGCACGCGCATGTTCGACCGCCTGCAGCGGCTGATTCCCGTGCCGGAAGACCATCGCGAGCAGCTCTTCGATCACCTCGCGAGCGTCACGCGCGGCGTGTTCTACGGCATAGGCCTGACGGCGATTTTCCAGGGCATCCTCGTCGGCATCGGCTTCTGGATCTCGGGCATGCCGTCGCCGGTGGTGTTCGGCGTGCTCGCCGGCATCCTCGCGCTGCTGCCCGCGGGCGGCGCGGCCATCGTGTGGATTCCGGCGGTGCTGTACCTGGCGGCCGCTGGCCACTGGGGAATGTTCATTTTCCTTTTGATCTGGGGCTTCATCATCTCGACCTCGGACAATTTCCTGCGCCCGATACTGGTGTCGCGCTACGCGCCGGTGTCGGCGTTCACGGTGTTCGTGGGCGTGGTGGGCGGCATCGGCGCCTTCGGCGCCATCGGCATCGTGGTGGGGCCGGTGTTTCTCGCACTGGTGGCGGCGATCATCGAATATTTCGACGAGAAGGTGATCGCGCCGAACAAGCGCCGTCTCGATGCGCAGGCGGACAACGAGCGGCCGCCGCCGATGCCGGGGCTATGAGCCGCGCTTCTCCACGACGTTGAAACCCGCGTTTCGGAGCGCGTCGAGCACATCGCCTTGGCCAATCGTCGTGTAGAAGTCGACGAATTCCTCCCAATGCTGGCCTCGGAAGAAAATTCGTACGCCGGGACCCACTTCAGTCGGGAGCCATCCGAGCGGTTCGACGCGTAGCACTTCCGCAACGCGAAGCGTCTTGGCTTTGCCTATGACGCTCACGGTGACCGAATCCGCTGATATTTCGATCTTCCCGAAGGGCCAGGTTGCGGAGCGGGTTCCGACGGCCGCGCCGCCCCGCCGGGAATAGTGAATCGAGCTCATGGAACGAGCTTACGCGCAGCCGCCGTCGATGCCGGGGCTGTGATCGAATGGCGCCGAGTCGCGGCGCGAATTCAGTCTCGTTTTGCTCGTCTCCAGATGGCTGATCGAATGTGCGGAGTCTTGCCGTCGATGTGGCCGACGATGGTTTCCGTCATGTAGGTTCCATCGTCAGACAGCATCCAGACCCGCGTATGGCTCGGATGACCGGCGAGCGCTGCGCCCATCACGAGACTCCTCCTGTTCGGCATCTCGAAGGTCGCAACGTCGAGTTCGTCGGAGCCGGATACGGTGTTCAGACTTCCGTCGGGTTTGAATTCCCCTCCGGTGTGAATCGTTTTGCCGTCGCGGGTCACGATGTCGATCGTCAGCGTGTAGGAACCGCTGCTGGCTTCCGCCAAAACCATCGTGACGCTTGCAGGTGGATCAGGCGTGTTCAACCTGGATACATCGACGTTCCATGTGCCGAGCAGAAGATGATTCCCACCGGCAAAGGACGGCGATGCGGCAATCAGCAGTGAGAAAAGAATGAAGACGGAGATTGGTCGGTGACTCATTCCTGCATCCTCGTTACTACAGCTGTGGCTTACCCTACTACGATTGTCGTTGAAGAGGCAATTCCGGCGATTTGAGCGCGGCTCCTTGGCCATTGGTCGAGCTCTCGCACGCTGCGTTCGAAGGCGGCGCGTTGTGTACAGGCCTTCTCTTCCTTGAGTACTGATGTCGTGGTGTATCGGGGCCTTCAGCGGGTCATTTCTCATTTCCGGCGTCACATTTTTGTGACGCGTCGGGGCCGCGTTTTCGCTGAGAAATGTGACAGCGGAAATGAGGAATGTCCCCTAAAATTCGCGCCCCCATGAATGACCTCTCCCCGATTCTCGACTCGCTGAACGACGCGCAGCGCGCGGCCGTCACCGCGCCCGTAGGTCCCGTGCTGGTGCTCGCCGGCGCGGGCTCCGGCAAGACGCGCGTGCTCACGCACCGCATCGCCTGGGTCATCCAGACGCAGGGCGCCTCGCCGCACTCCATCCTCGCGGTGACTTTCACGAACAAGGCCGCGCATGAAATGCGCGCGCGCATCGAGAAGCTGCTGGGCATTCCGGGAAGCAGCATGTGGGTGGGCACGTTCCACGGCATCGCGCACCGGCTGCTGCGCCTGCACTGGCGCGACGCGGGCCTGCCGCAGACCTTCCAGATTCTCGATGGCGAAGATCAGCTTCGGCTCATCAAGAAGATCGTGAAGGCCATGGAGCTCGACGAAGCCCGCTGGGTGCCGCGCGAGATCCAGTACTTCATCAATCACAACAAGGACGAAGGCCATCGCCCGGCGACGCTGAAGGACGGCAACGACCCGACGCGCCGGCAGTTGATCAAGCTCTACGCCGAGTACGAAGCCCAGTGCCAGCGCGCGGGCGTGGTGGATTTCGCGGAGCTGCTGCTGCGCGCGTACGAGCTGTGGCTCAAGAATCCTTCGACTCCTCGCGCATTACCAGCATCGCTTCCGGCACGTGCTGATCGATGAGTTCCAGGACACGAACGCGATCCAGTACGCCTGGTCGCTGCTGGTCGCGGGCCAGAATGGCGCGCCGTTCGTGGTCGGCGACGACGACCAGTCTATCTACCGCTGGCGTGGTGCGCGCGTCGAGAACCTCACGCGCTATCTCCAAGGACTACCCGGCCGCGAAGCTGTTCCGCCTCGAGCAGAACTACCGCTCCACGGGCAACATCCTGAAAGCGGCGAACGCGCTGATCGCCCACAACACCGGGCGGCTCGGCAAGAATCTCTGGACGCAAGGCTCGGATGGCGAGCGCATCAAGCTGTACGCGGCGTTCAACGAGCGCGACGAAGCCGAGTTCGTCATGCACCGCATCCGTGAGTGGACCAACCAGGGCGGCGCGCGGCGCGACGTGGCGATTCTTTATCGCAGTAACGCGCAGTCGCGTGTGTTCGAAGAAATCTTCATGTCGGCGCGCATTCCGTACAAGGTGTACGGCGGCCTGCGGTTCTTCGAACGTGCGGAAATCAAGGATGCGCTGGCCTACCTGCGCATCATCACGAACCATTCCGACGATGCGTCGTTCGAGCGCGTCGTGAATCTGCCCACGCGCGGCATCGGCGCGCGATCGCTCGATGTGGTGCGCGAGCAGGCCAAGGCGGGAAACATCTCCTTGTGGGATGCGGCCACGCTTTCGGTGGCGAACGGCACGCTGGGGCCGAAAGCCGAAGCGGCCGTGGGCGGATTCCTGAAGCTCATCGAGCAACTCGGTCGCGATATCGCCGGCCTCGAGCTGCACGAGCAGGTCGATCACGTGATCAACAACTCGGGGCTGGTCGAGCACCATAAGAAAGAGAAGGCGGACCGCGGCGAAGCGCGCGTCGAGAACCTGAACGAACTCGTGTCGGCGGCGCGCGGCTTCGAGCCGGACGGGTTGAACACCGACGATGAGGCGCTGCCGCCGCTGGATGCGTTCCTCTCGCACGCGGTGCTCGAATCCGGCGAAGGCCAGGCGGAAGCCTGGGAAGACTGCATCCAGATGATGACGCTGCACACGGCCAAGGGACTCGAGTTCCCGGTGGTGTTCCTCTGCGGCCTGGAAGACGGATTGTTCCCGCACCAGCGGTCGCTGAACGACGCGGAGGGTCTCGAAGAAGAGCGCCGGCTCTGCTACGTGGGCACGACGCGCGCGATGAAGCAGCTCTTCATGACGTATGCCGATCAGCGTCGGCTGCATGGCCAGGACAATTTCGGCACGCCGTCGCGATTCATTTCGGAGATCCCCGAAGACCTGATCGAAGAGGTGCGGCCGCGCATCCAGATTTCGCGGCCGGTGGCGGCGGGACGCTTCCGCGCACCGGTGGAAGAACTGGCGCCCGGCGTGAAGCTCGGCGCGCGCGTGCGTCACAAGAAGTTCGGCGAAGGCGTGATCCTGAAGGTCGAAGGCCACGGCCCGCAGGCCAATATCCAGGTGAACTTCGCCTCGTTAGGCGTCAAGATCATGATGCTGGAATATCTCGAGGTGGTTAGGTGAAATCTTTTCAGACAAGCTGGCCGCGTCCTGGAAGGCCACGAACTCGCTGGTGTGCGTGGGCCTGGACCCGGAGCCGAAGAAGTTTCCGGACCGCTTCCGCGACAAGCCGGGCTCCATCTTCGAATTCAACAAGGCTATTGTTGATGCCACGCGGGATCTCGTGTGCGCGTACAAGCCGCAGTTCGCGCACTACGCGGCGCACGCGGCGGAGAATCAGCTCGAGCACACGATCGACTACATCAAGTCGACCTGCCCGAACGCCATCGTCATCCTGGATTCCAAGCGCGGCGACATCGGCAGCACGGCCGAGCAATACGCGCACGAAGCCTTCGAGCGTTACGACGCGGATGCCGTGACGGTGAATCCGTATCTCGGCCGTGATTCGGTGGAGCCCTTCCTCAAGCACGGCGACAAGGGCGTCATCATTCTTTGCCGCACCAGCAATCCGGGCGCGAAGGATTTCCAGGATCTGAATGTCGGGCCCGGAAAGAAGTTGTTTCACCACGTCGCCGAGCAGGTGGCGAAGGAATGGAACACGAATGGCAATTGCATGCTGGTGGTGGGCGCCACGTATCCGGAAGAGCTCGCCGATATCCGTTCGCGCGTCGGAGATCTGCCATTCCTGGTGCCGGGCGTCGGCGCGCAAGGCGGCGACGTTGCGAAGGTGATGGCGGCCGGCAAGACGGCGGCGGGGACGGGACTCGTGATCAGCTCGTCGCGCGCGATTCTCTACGCGAGCTCCGGGGATAACTTCGCCGAGGCAGCGCGTAAGGCCGCGACGGAATTGCGGGACAGCATCAACGCGCATCGCGCCTGACTGCGCGTGTTCTTCCACGTCAGCGAAGACACCGTCGATCACGAGCTCCGCCGCACGCAGACCTTCTGCAAGGAGTGTGACGCCTATGCCTGGGTGCGGCTGGTGGAGCGCGTGCGCACTGTGTCGTTGTACTGGGTCATCTCGCAGAAAGACCGAAAGAATTTCCTGATCTGCGATGCCTGCAAGGCGCAGTTTCGCGTAAAGGCGCACAACAAGAACGACATCGAACAGGCTGACATCCACACCTTGTTAGGCATGAGCGGCGGGCGGTATGTGCCGTTCATGACGCGAATGCTGATGTTTTTCACGACGATCGCCGTGTGGATGCCGATCGTGAACCTGCTGCTGGTGGCGCTTGCCTGGCAGTGATCGCGCCGTGCTTCCGCCGGGATGGCTGAAGTGGCTGAAGTATCTGTTCTGGGCCGCGCTGGCGGTGAACGCGTCGCTGTTGCTGTCGATGCTGTTCGATCACTACTTCGGCGGCGCGCCGGAGTACTAGGCGCTATGGGCCCCAGCGGAAGATAGGCGGCGGCACGACGTCGGGCGGGCCGTCTGGCGCGCGATTGAGATCGGGCAAAAGAATCCGCCAGCTCTGTGTGGGATGCATGAGTCCCCAGAACAACGGCACCAACGGGCCGACCGGAATCGGCTTTTCGTATTGCACCGGTAGCAACTCGCGCTGTGCTTCGACCACGACGGTGTTCTTTTCGGCGTCCGGCTCGTCGAGGGCTGCACGGAATTCATTCGGCATCATGTACTTGCGCACGTCGCCTATGCGCAGATCGAGCGGCTTCCGTAGCGCGGGTTTCGGGTTCGGGACGGCGGGTGCAGGCGCGCTAGCGGGTGGCGGAGCGGCAGCGGGAGTCGACGAGGCCTGCGCCGGCGCGATGGCTGTGGGCTCGGCGGCTTCAACCGCCGCGCAAGCTGCGAGTGCAACACCCAGCCCCACACGCTTCATCACAATGCCTCCTTCTCGTAAGAGTGCGACCTTCGCCGCGCTGCTTAGTTCGACAGGAGTTTCAGGTGCGGCCCCTTTTGCTAGGAAATGGGGAGTGTCCCCATTTACTCCCTGTCTCTACTCGCTCATCAGCGCATTGACGGCATTCAAAGCCTGACCCAGACGCTGGTCCGCGGAAATGGCCCGGGCCTCGTCCGAGACGTCGCCGGTCTGGAGCGCCAGCACTCGCAGCGCTACGGCTCGCTCCCGGGCAAGCAGGTAGTCGCGCCACGCGGCTCTGCAAGCGCGCGGCTTTCGGGTCGTCCGCGGAAATCGTCGGGCGACTGCAGAATCGGCTTAGACGCCTCGCGCCAGGGCAACAGCACCTCGTCGCGCAGGCGCTTCGCGATCTCCTGCCGATCGACGCGGACATCCGGCCGGACCGTGAGGATGTCGGCCTGCTTGCGCACCAGCCGGCCTTCGATCGGACCGAAGTCCATGAGCTCACGGTTGAAGTGCAGGCTGGCGGCGTGGCGACCACCAGGCGCGACCAGCGACTGCGCCATCCACGTCAGTGGCAATCCGATGGCGAGCACCGCGAGGAGCAATCTCGCGGGCTGCGGCGCCGCACGCGCTTCGATGTTGAACGGCCGCGCCAGGATCGCGCCCGCGACGAAGCCGCCTAACAACCCGCCGACGTGGCAGGCATTGTCGATCAGCGGATGTGCCGCACCGATCACCAGCGAGTACAGGCAGAACAGCAGCGCGCTGTTGCTGATGCTCTTGAGCATGCTGGGCGGAATGTCGACGCGGCGCACGGCCATGAAAGCGAGCAGCGCGCCGTACACGCCGAAGATGGCGCCTGAAGCGCCGGCGCTGTTGCGCAGCGGGTCCCACCAGCCGCTCGCAACGCTGCCCGATAGCGCCGACAACAGATAGATGAGTGCGAAGCGCGTGCTGCCAAACAGCCGCTCGACCAGCCCACCGGCCTGGTAGAGCGCAAACATGTTCAACGCGATATGGAGCAGCCCGAAATGCAGGAACGCCGAGGTGAGCAGCCGCCACTCCTCTCCGGTCCAGGTCAGCGGACCAAAGTTGGATCCGAAGCGGATGTGTATCGCGGGGTTGGGATTCATCAGGTCCGCCCCGGCGGCGAGCATGATGAGGAACACGGCGACGTTGATGGCGATGATGCTCGGCGTCACGTAGGCGCGCTTGCCGAGCATCGACATGACCTTGCCGAAGCGCTCGTGCGCGGCCTGGTCTTCGACGAACTCCGGCGTTTTCTCTTGTGGCAGCAGCGCCCAGATGGCTTCCGCGTCCTCGTGCGAAGCGGCCCAGATGATCACGTAGTGTTTGCCGTTGCGCGTACGGATGAGGAAGGCCGAGCTCGCGGCGTTGTAGTCGACATTGGCGACGTCGGCGAGCGCGGATTCGCGGTGCTGCGCGCAGGCTGTCGAGGACGCCGCTGCGCTTGCCTTCGAAAACGAGCGTGTCCGCGTCGAAGGTCAGCACGCCCTCGCCGGTCAGCCCGAAGGTGTTGCTGACGGGCTGCCCGGAACGTGCCGGCTGGCCGGTGGTGTAGCGCACGCGGAATTGCCGCGTGGTGCGAGGCTCGGAAGTACCAGTGCTCAAGTCATTTTTCTCAAGATTGCCCGTGGTTAGCTCGTACGCGAGGCCCGTACAATACCGGCCCCATGAAGATCGTGATACTCGGCGCCGGCCAAGTCGGGCGCACGGCGGCATACCACCTGTCGCGCGAAGAAGCCAACGAAGTCACGGTCGTCGACACCAATGAAGAGGTGCTGCGCGATCTGCAGGATCGCCTCGACATCCGCACCGTCGCCGGCAACGCCGCCTATCCCACCGTGCTCGAGGCCGCGGGCTGCGCAACCGCCGACATCGTGGTGGCGCTGACCTCGAGCGACGAGGTCAACATGATGGCCTGCGAAGTGGCCTACACGCTGTATCGCACGCGCACGAAGATCGCGCGCATCCGCTCCTCCGAATACACCAAGCATCCGAAGCTGTTTGCCGACGAAGCGCTGTCGGTGGACGTGTGGATCAGCCCCGAGCAGCTGGTCACCGAATACATCGAGCAGCTCATCAAGTTCCCGGGCGCGTTGCAGGTGCTGGATTTCGCCGATGGCCGCGTGCGTCTCGTGGGCATTCGCGCGCGCAAGGGCGGCCTGCTCGTCGGCCAGAAGCTGGCGGCGCTCAAGGAACATCATCCGAACACCGAAGCGCGCGTGGTGGCTATCTACCGCGCGGGCCGCAGCATCAAGCCCGAGGGCGAGACCGTCATCGAGGAGAACGACGAGGTCTTCTTCATCGCCGCGCGCGACGACATCCGCAAGTTCATGAGCGAGATCCGCAAGGAAGAGGCGCCGGCGAAGCGCGTGGTGATCGCCGGCGGCGGCAACATCGGCCTGTCGCTGGCCCGCCGACTCGAAGAGGTTCATCACGTGAAGCTCATCGAGCGCGATCCGAAGCGCGCGCGCCGCATCTCCGAGATGCTGCTCAACACCATCGTGCTGAACGGCGATGCCGCCGATGAAGAGCTGCTGATCGAGGAGAACATCGACAGCTGCGACGTGTTCGCCTCGCTGACGAACTCCGAAGAAGCCAACATCCTGTCGGCCATGCTCGCCAAGCGACTGGGCGCGCGGAAGGTGATGGCCTTGATCAACAAACCTTCGTACGCCGATCTCATGGAGAGCGGCAATATCGACATCGCGATTTCGCCGCAGACCATCACCATCGGATCGCTGCTGGCGCACGTGCGACGCGGCGACGTGGTGCGCGTGCACTCCCTGCGCCGCGGCGCGGCCGAGGCGCTCGAGGCCGTCGTGCACGGCACCGACAAGACCTCGCGCGTGGTCGGCAGGCGCGTCGGCGACATTCCGCTGCCCGACGGCGCCGCCATCGGCGCAGTGGTGCGCGGCGACGCGGTGATGATCGCGCACCACGACACCATGATTAACAACGACGATCACGTGATCGTGTTTCTGTCCGACCGGCGGCACGTCGAGCAGGTGGAGCGCCTGTTCTCCGGACCCGGCGGGCGCTGGCGCGAGCGCAAGACTTGTTAGCAGTCGCGCACGTCCTCGGCTTGATGATGGCCTTCTTTGGCCTGCTCTACCTGCTGCCCATCGCCTGGTCGCTGGCCGTTCAGGACGGCGCGGTCATCGATTTCGTCACCGCTGCGTTCATCAACGCGTTCGTGGGCCTGGCGGTAGCCGCTGCGACGCGCCGATTCCGGCGCGAACTGAAGCCGCGCGACGGATTTCTGCTCGTGACGCTCTCGTGGGTGCTCATGTCGGCATCGGCGGCCGTTCCGCTGATGCTGGCGCTGCCGGATCTCAGTTTCACCGACGCCTATTTCGAAGCAATGTCGGGCCTGACCACCACCGGCTCGACGGTGCTCAATCACCTGGACGGTCTGCCGCAGTCGATCAACCTGTGGCGCTGCACGCTGCACTGGATCGGCGGCATCGGCATCATCGTGCTCGCGGTCGCCGTGCTGCCATTGTTGGGCGTCGGCGGCATGCAGCTCTACAAGGCGGAGACGCCCGGGCCCGGTGAAGGACGAGAAGCTGACGCCGCGCATCACCGAAACGGCCAAAGCGCTGTGGTTCACCTACCTTGCGCATCACGGTGGCCGGCGTCATCGCGCTGCGCGTGGCCGGCATGAGCTGGTTCGACGCCATCTGCCACTGCTTCTCGGCCATTGGGCTCGGCGGCTTCTCCACGCACGACGTGAGCGTGGGCTTCTTCGATTCCTTCGCGGTCGAGCTGGTGCTCATCGTCATCATGATCGTCGCGGCACTGAACTTCTCGCGGCATTTCCTCGCGTTCCGCAGCATGTCTTTCAAGCCGTATGCGACGGACTCGGAAGGCAAGGCCGTGCTCATCGTGCTCGGCGGTTCGGTGGTGCTGGTTGTCGGCGCTGCTGTGCGATCGACGGCACCTACCCGACGATGACGGAAGGGTTCCGGCACTCGGTGTTCAACGTGGTGTCCATCGCCACCACCACGGGCTTCGTCACCGAAGACTATGAGAAATGGCCGGCATTCCTGCCGGTGTGGCTGCTGTTCCTGAGCTGCATCACCTGCAGCACCGGCTCGACCGGCGGCGGCATCAAGATGTTTCGCACGCTGCTGCTGGTTCGCCAGGCGCGCCGCGAGCTCAAACTACTCGTGCACCCGAGCGCCGTGATTCCCGATACGCATCGGCGGCCAGGCGATTCCGGAACGCGTGGTGTACTCCGTGCTGGCATTCATCTTCCTGTATTTCGGCACGATGCTCGTGCTCACGTTCGCGCTGCTCGCCACCGGTCTCGACCTCGTGTCGTCGTTCTCCGCGGTGGTTGGGTCGATCAACAACGTGGGGCCGGGTCTCGGCGCCGTGGGTCCGTCGACCAACTTCTCGGCACTGACCGACGCGCAGACCTGGATCTGCACGGCGGCGATGCTCATCGGCCGCCTGGAAATCTTCAGCGTGCTGGTGCTGTTCACCGCGCACTTCTGGCGGAAGTAGCCCGCTCTAACTGCGGATGTAGCTCTCCAGGTCCGCAATCGTGCGTTCCTGCTCTTCGATGACGGCGCGCACCAGGTCGCCGATGGACAACACGCCGATCACGCGGTCGCCGGAAACCACGGGCAGATGACGGATGCGCATGTCGGTCATGAGGCGCATGCAGTCATGCGCGTCCTGCTTCGCGGTGACGGTGATCACCCTGGAGGTCATGATGGACTCGACCCGCGTCTCTTCGGACGAGCGGCCTAACAACACGACTTTGCGCGCGTAGTCGCGCTCGGAGATGATGCCGACGAGCTTGTCACCGGTCATCACCAGCAGCGCGCCGACGTGGTGCTCGGCCATCTTCTTGATGGCCGTGAGCACGGGGTCGGTCGGTGCGACCGAGAAAATGCCCTTGGGCTTCTGATCCAGCAGTTGCTGCACTGAAAGCATTGCGACCTCCGTATCGTCCGGACGCTTATTTCAAGATCAGGCGGGAATCACCGTGAGAATAGTGCCATTGACGCCAGTGACGCGCACACGCGCGCCGGCGGGCAGCTCGGGCCCGGAAACTTTCCACACGCCATCGCCGAGTTTGGCCTTGCCCGAGCCCTGCTCGATGGGTTCGACCAGCACCAGCTCGCTGCCGACGTACTGCAGGCCGCGCTGATTGAGGTTGGGCTGCTCGAAGGTGCCAGGATTCTTCTTGCGATAGCTGCGATACAGCAGCAAAGCGGCAACGCCCAGCAGCGCAAAGCCGATGAGCTGGTATTGCCAGGGAATCGGAATGGCGATGAGCAGCAACCCGATGAAGGCCGCGGAGGCGGCGAACCAGATGATGACGGCGCCGGGCACCAGGGTTTCCGCCGCGGCCAGCAACACCGCCAGCACCATCCAATGCCACCACTGAAGGTTCTGTAGGAATTCGCTCACGGCTGCTGCCCTCGCGGAGGTGTGCGGACGGAGCCCGGCGAACCCGGCGGCAGGCTGCTCGGCTGACGCTGCATCGCGTCCTTCGCCAGCTCGGCGATGCCGCCCAGCGCGCCTAACAATCCGGCGGATTCCATCGGCATCATGAAGACTTTCTGGTTGGGCGATGCGGCGAACTCTTTCAGCGCCTCGACGTATTTCTGCGCGACGAAGTAGTTGATGGCCTGCACGTCGCCCTGCGCGATGGCCTGCGACACCATGGCGGTGGCGCGCGCTTCGGCCTGGGCCAGGCGCTCGCGTGCTTCGGCTTCACGGAACGCGGCTTCCTTGTTGCCCTCGGCGGCCAGCACCACGGCCTGCTTTTCGCCTTCGGCCTTGAGGATGGCCGCCTGTCGGAACCCTTCAGCGTCGAGGATGTTGGCGCGCTTTTCACGCTCGGCCTTCATCTGGCGGCCCATGGCTTCGATGAGATTCGCCGGCGGCGTGATGTCCTTGATCTCGATGCGCGTGCACTTCACGCCCCAGGGCGTGGTGGCATCGTCGACGACCTTGAGCAGCCGGTGGTTGATCTCGTCGCGCTTGGACAACGTTTCATCGAGGTCCATCGAGCCGACCACGGTGCGAATATTTGTCATGGTCAGGTTGACCATGGCGAGCCGCAGGTTGGCCACCTCGTAGGCGGCTTTCGGCGCATCGAGCACCTGGTAGAACACCACCGCGTCGATGGCCACCATGGCGTTGTCCTTGGTGATGACTTCCTGGCGGGGAACGTCGAGCACCTGCTCCATCATGTTGATCTTCTGACCGACGTTGTCGAAGAACGGGATGAGCCAGTGCGGGCCGGGTGGCATGGCGTGATCGAATTTTCCGAGCCGTTCCCGCGTGTATTCGAAACCCTGGGGCACGATGACCAGCGTCTTGATCGCGACGATGACGATGCCTGCGACGACAAGAACGACCCAGATGGTGCCGGACTCAAACATGTGGACTTCCCCTCTAACGTTCTTCGCACTCTATGCCCACGAATCATACGCTTAGGGTCGCCGATTCCGCACGTAGCCTGCCTGCGACATGGGAATGCGCCCCCGACTCTGCGATGATCCGAGCGTCAAGGAAGGCCGCGAGACGCCAGCCGATAGAAGCTGTCGCGCGCGTCGGGGATAACAGTCTTAGTATCAGGTCGTCGTGTCAGAAGCCCCCGTTCCGGAAATCACCGTTGAGCCCGATCACTTCGATGTCGTGACGAACGACGTCGTGCTGGTTGCACGACTCGAGTCCACCTTTGCGTTATGTCTGTACGACGCGGTGCTCGAATCCGGTGCGCTCATTCATCTGCGCGTGGCGCCGCCGGGCCGTGTGCAGGATCCCAATCTCACCGACACCACGTTATCCACCGACCTGCTGCTGCTCGATCGCTGCTTCATCGAGCTGCGCAAGTGCGAGCCCCGCGCGCAGCACTGGCAGGCGAAAGTCGTAGGCCAGGTTCAGGACCTCCCCGGCGCGCGCGAGCGATTCGACGGTATCCAGAGTTTTCTCATGGCGTTCCTCGCCGACGCCAACGTGAAGGTGGTTTCCTTCGATACACACGTGGATCACGTTCAATTACTGCGATTTCGCCCATCAATGGGACATGTTCGCAGCGAGCCCCTTGCCGCTCAGCGCCTCGGTAGCTGAAAATCGGCGCCATGCGCCGAAAAATAGCTGCTCTCCTGGTCCCCCTCGTGGGGTTGCTCACCGTCGATGCCGCGTTCGCTGCCAAGAAGGCCGCTAACGCCCCTCTGCTGAAGCTGTTCGAAACCAGCTGGCAGGAGGACCTGGCGGACGACCCCATGGCCGCCACCGCACTCGGTGACCATCGTTTCGACAACCTGCTCACCGACATGTCGCCGGAAGCCATCGCCAAGCGCAACCAGCTCGGCTACACACGGCTGGCCGCGCTGCGCAAGATTCCGAAAGAAAAACTCGAGAAGGCCGACCAGCTCAACTACGACCTCTTCGAACGCGAAACCCGCATCCGCATCGACGAGGGACAGTTCAAGCCCTATCTGTACGCCATCCGCAGCATCGATGGCCCACAGCTCCTGCCCGAGCTCGCCGAGGTTCACCCGTTCCAGACCGTCAAGGACTACGACAACTGGATTTCGCGCATCAACTCCAGCGGCATGTACATCGACCAATGGATTGTGTTGTTAGGCCAGGGCGCCGCTGAGCACCGCACGCAGCCGCGCATCACGATTGCGAAGGTGCTCGAGCAGATCAAGCCGCAGCTCGTCACCGACCCGGAAGCCAGTCCCTTCTTCGCGCCGTTCAAGAAGATGCCTGCCAGCATCGACGCCGCCAACAAGGACCGGCTCATCGCCGCGGGCAAGCTCGCGGTACAGGCCGTGGCCGTGCCGGCGTTCCAGCGTTTCGACAAGTTCTTCCGCGAAGTCTATCTACCGGCGTCGCGCGACACCGTCGGCGTCTACGACACGCCCGACGGCGAGCTGTACTACAAGAATCGCATGAAGTACTACACCACCATCGACAACCCCGATGCGGCGCGTATCCACAACATCGGGCTCGAGGAAGTGAAGCGCATCCGTGCCGAGATGGAGAAGACTCTCGAAGGCATCAACTTCCTGGGCACGCTCGACCAGTTCCTGAGTTTCATCCGCAACGACCCGCGGTTCTACTTCAAGACCTCGGAAGAGCTGTTCGCGGCATACGAGAAAACAGCGCGCGGCATCGAGCCGCAGTTGCCGAAGCTGTTCGGCCGTCTGCCAAAGACCGGCTTTGGCATCCGCCCGATTCCCGCAGCCAGCGCACCGACCACCACCACGGCGTATTACCAGCCGCCGTCACTCGACGGATCGCGGCCGGGCAACTACTACGTGAATCTGTACAAGCCCGAGACGCGTCCGACCTGGGAAGTGGAGGCGCTGACCGCGCACGAGTCGGTGCCCGGCCATCACCTGCAGATTGCGTTGTCGTACGAGCTGACCGGTCTGCCGGAATTCCGCCGCAACGCCAACTACACCGCCTTCATCGAAGGCTGGGCGCTGTACGCGGAGAGCCTCGGTTACGACCTCGGTCTCTACAAAGACGATTTCTCGAAGATCGGCCAGCTGAACTACGACATGTGGCGCGCGGTGCGGCTCGTGGTCGACACCGGCATGCACCAGTTCAAGTGGACTCGCGACCAGGCTATCTACTACTTCCAGCAGAACACCGGGAAGAATCGTCAGGACATCGAAAACGAAGTGGATCGCTACATTTCCTGGCCGGGCCAGGCGCTGGCGTACAAGCTAGGTCAGCTGAGAATCCAGGCGCTGCGTGCCGAGGCCGAAAAAGCGCTCGGTGCGCGTTTCGATATCCGTGCATTCCACGACCAGCTCCTCGGTATGGGCCCGTTGCCGTTGTCCGTGCTCGACGTGGAAATGCGGGCCTGGATTGCCGCGCAGAGTGCACGGCGGTAATCGTCGATCTGGCGTCTCATCACTCTTTCTCCAATCGCTCTTCGAGTCCTTCGATGGCGCTCAGCAGGCGCGCGCAGCGGGTTTCCGCTGCGGCGTGCTGACGCCTTGCATGATCCAGCATGTGTGCGGGGATGTCGTCGCGCTTTTCGAGATACTCGATCTCGATGCGCGCGCGCGCTGAAGCGCGGCAGGCCGCGGCATAGTGGCGTTGCAGCTGCTCGAGCTGTTCATCGAGCGCGCATGCCGCGACGTCGATGTCTTCCTGAAATTGCGTGGGGAGGTACGCGCTCGGCGTGTAGCCACCAATCACTGAAGAATTTGCCACGACTACTCCTGTTCCCCGTCCGTCTGTGTGGCGGGGTGCGGAAATAATCGCGAATTGATGTGTCGGCCCGATGTCGGTGCGCGTTCGCATTGGCGTTCGGATCACCGCCGCGACGTTGTCAGACTCCGGGATGTGGCGTCGTGGGAGCGTCTTCGCGGAGCGACATCGGGCTGGATGCGAGCTCCAGATCCTGCGAATACACGACATCCATGACGTTGTCGTACCAGCCCTGGAGCTCAGGCTTCACCAGGTGCTTGTTGACATAAAAGTAGAGCGGGATCAGCGGATGGTCCGCCAGCATCGTGCGTTCAGCCTTTTCGAGCAGCGCGCGACGCGCGGCGACGTCGGTCTGATGTGAGGCCTCTTCGAGCAGCGCGTCGTATGAGGCGTTCGCGTAGTGCGGAAGATTAATCCCGAACCCACCTTTCAAATATTGGAGGAAGGTGTACGGGTCGTTGTAATCCCCCACCCAGGACAACCGGTACATGTCGACTTCGCGCCGATCGATGGCGTCGAACAAGGACTTGAACTCCACCGCGGCCAGGCGTGCTTCGACTCCGAGCGCTTCCTTCCACATGGACGAGACTGCCACCGCGACCTTGGTGTGCACCTCGCCGGAATTGAACTGCAGCTCGAATCGCAGCGGTTTTTCGCGCGTGTAGCCCGCTTCGGCGAGCAATTTGCGCGCGATCTCGATGCGTTCGGCCGCGGGCGTCGTGGCGTATTCGAACGCCTGCGAGCCGTAATTGTTCATGCCTGGCGGCACCCAGCCGTAGGCCGGCAACTCACCGACGCGCAGCACGGAGCTCGCGAGCAGTTCGCGATCGATGGCCATCGACAGCGCCTGGCGCAGCTTGGGATTTCCAAACAACTGGCGATCGAGATTGAAGCCGTAGTAGTAGGTGCTGATCTGCGGGGCGATGTGCAACTCCGCTGACAGGTTTTCCTTGATCCAGCCGAACTGTCCGCGCGGCACGGCCCGAGTGGAGTGCAGCTCACCGGCGCGATAGGCGCGCAGCTCTGCATTCTCGTCGGTGATCTGCAGGAATTTCACGCCGTCGAGTTTGTTGGAGGCGTTGTTCCAGTAGTGAGTGTTGCGCGCGGTGCGGATATAGCTGCCCTGCAACCATTCGGTGAGCACAAAAGCGCCGTTCGACACCTGATCGCCCGGCCGCGCAAAGCGCTCACCGAATTTTTCGAACGACGGGCGATGCAGCGGTGCCGTCGAAGGGTGCGCCATGAGGCCGGGAAGATAAGGTGCCGGGTTGCTGAGGGTAATCACGAAGGTCTGTGTATCGGGCGCGGCCACACCCAGCGAATCGACGGGCTTCTTGCCCGCGACGATATCGGGCGCGTTGAGAATCACATCGACGACCTGCGCGTACTGCGAGGCGGTGACCGGATCCACCAGGCGCCTGAGGCCGGCGGCGAAATCTTCAGCCACCAGCGGTTCGCCGCTGGACCAGCGCAGGTTGGGCCGCAACTTGAAGGTGTAAACGCGGCCGTCGTCGCTGACCGACCAGCTCTCGGCGGCGGCCGGCACCGTCGCCGCGTTTTTGTCGAGTCGCGTGAGACCCTCGAACAGATCGCGCAGCACCACCATCGCTTCGTTGGCGCGGGCCTTGTGGGGATCGAGCGAGTCGGGATCGGGGCCGTTGCCTCGCATCAGGATGCCGGACTGTTTTCCGCCGGCTTTGTCCCGCTGGCCGCAGGCGCTCAGTGCCAGCGCGAGCGGCGCGGCGAGCATCCGGCGTCGCGTGACGTTTGCCATCAGGCGGCGCGGGATTTCTTGAGATGCACTAACAGGATGGATACCGCCGCGGGTGTCACGCCGGAGACGCGGGCGGCTTGTCCCACCGTGGCGGGACGAATCTGCTCGAGCTTCTGTCGCACTTCGTTGGAGAGCCCCGCCACGCGTGCGTAGTCGAGATCCGAGGGCAGGCGCGTTTCCTCGTTACGCCGGTGACGCGCGATCTCCTCTTCCTGACGCTCGATGTAGCCGGAATATTTCGCGGCGACTTCGAGTTGCACGCGGATTTGCGGCCGCCAGCCGATCGTCTTCCGGATTCGGCATCGCACCGATGAGCTCGATCACATGTTCATACGAGACTTCGGGACGGCGCAGCAGGTCGAACGCCGGCAATGCATCGCGCGACGCAGTGTCACCGAGCACACGTGCCGACCACTCCGCCGGAATTTCTGCCGCCTTGATGCGAGTGTCGCGGAACCGCGCGAGCTCGCGCTCACTGCCCGCGCGCTTCGCTTCGAAGAACTCCCAGCGCTCGTCGTCGACCAGGCCCATGGCGCGCGCGGCGGGCGTGAGCCGCAGATCCGCATTGTCTTCGCGCAGCAGCAGGCGATGCTCGGCGCGGCTGGTGAACATGCGATAGGGCTCGCGCGTGCCGCTGGTCACGAGGTCGTCGATGAGCACGCCGACGTAGCTTTCGCTGCGCTTCGGGACAAAGGCTTCTTTGCCCGCGGCAGCGCGCGCGGCATTGATGCCGGCGATCAGCCCCTGCGCCGCGGCTTCTTCGTAGCCGGTGGTGCCGTTGATCTGCCCCGCGAAGAAGAGCCCGGCGAGCGGCTTGGTTTCCAGCGAGGGCTTGAGATCGCGCGGATCGAAGAAGTCGTATTCGATGGCGTAACCGGGACGCGTGATGTGTGCGTTCTCAAAGCCCTTGATGGTGCGCACGAATTCGAACTGCACGTCGTACGGCAGACTGGTGGAGATGCCGTTCGGATACACCTCGTGGGTGTTGAGGCCTTCGGGCTCGATGAAAATCTGGTGCGAGGTCTTGTCCGCGAACCGCACTACCTTGTCTTCCACCGACGGGCAGTAGCGCGGGCCCACGCCTTCGATCTTGCCGGTGAACATCGGCGAGCGATCCGTCGCGGCGCGAATGATGGCGTGCGTGCGCTCGGTGGTCGCCGTGATGTGACAGGGCAACTGCGCCGGATGATCGCTCTCGCGCCCGAGATAGCTGAATACCGGGCGCGGCTCATCGGAAAACTGCGTCGCGAGTTGTGAGTAGTCGATGGTGCGGCCGTCGATGCGCGGCGGCGTGCCCGTCTTGAGACGGCCAACACGAAACGGCAGCGCACGCAGTCGTTCACTGAGTTTGTTAGACGGCGGATCGCCGGCGCGTCCACCGGAATAGTTGTCGAGCCCCACATGAATGCGTCCGCCGAGGAATGTGCCCACCGTGAGCACCACCGCGCGCGCGCGAAATTCGATGCCGGTGACGGTGACGACACCACTCACGATGCCGTTCTCGACGATCAGATCACCACATTCCTGCTGGAACAGCGTGAGGTTCGCCTGGTTCTCGAGCGTGCGCCGGATGAATGCCTTGTACAGCGCGCGATCCGCCTGCACGCGCGTCGCGCGAACTGCGGGGCCCTTGCTGGCGTTGAGCGTGCGCGACTGGATAGCGGCGGCATCCGCCGAGCGCGCCATGACGCCGCCCATCGCGTCGATTTCTTTGACGAGGTGGCCCTTGCCGATTCCACCGATGGCGGGGTTGCAGCTCATCTGACCCAGCGTCTCGATGGACTGCGTGAGCAGCAGCGTGCGCGCACCCATGCGGGCGGCTGCGAGCGCGGCTTCGGTGCCCGCGTGCCCGCCACCCACGACGATTACGTCAAATGTTGCTGCTGCTGTAGCCAAGGAAGTCATTCGAGATCAAAGGGTTAAGGCGCCCCAAAAGGCGACGAATAGTAGCTCGCCCGGCCTGTCAACGCCACCCGAGCCGGCCCGTTGTTACTGGCAAGCACACGGTTTCTCTTCACAGGAGATGAGCATGAAGAAGTCGACCCTCTTGGCTGGCATCGGTCTGGCCCTCTCGATGGCAATGGCAGGCTCCGTTTCGGCGGGCACGCCGCGCATCGACCAGCGCGAACACAACCAGCGCGCGCGCATTCACAACGGCGTGGCGAGTGGCGAACTCACGCGCCCCGAGACGCGCCGCCTCGTTGCCGGCCAGGCGCACGTGGTTCGAGTGGAAAATCGCGCCAAGGCCGATGGCGTCGTGACCGCGCGCGAACGTGCTCATCTGCAGCACGAGACGAACCAGCAGTCGCGTCGCATCTATCGGCAGAAGCACGACGCTCAGGATCGAACCTGATCACCTGACAAGGGGCGCGGTTCACGAAAGTGGGCCGCGCCCTTTTCATTGGCGCGGCAAACCGCCGACTCCGTCGGGGGTGCGCGCACGAGGCTCGTGTATCCTGCGCGCCGCATGATGCGACTTTGTGCCCTGGCAGGATTTCTCGGCTTCGCCGCGCTGGCCGCGGCCGAGGCGCTCCCGCCGCAGCCCGCGCTCAAACCCTGTCGTCTGGAACACCCGGCACGCATGCTGGCGTTGAGCGCCGAATGCGCGAGCGTCAGCGTCGCCGAAAATCCGGATGATCCCAAAGGGCGCACCATCGAACTATTCGTCGCGCGTGTCCCGGCCATCAGCCTCAACAAGAAGCCCGATCCCCTGTTCCTGATCGCGGGGGGTCCAGGTACCTCGTCGGTCGACCTGTACACCTCTTCCGCCGGCTCATTCGAACGCGTGCGCCGCGATCGGGACATCATTCTCGTGGACCAGCGCGGCACTGGCCGCTCGCACCGCCTCGATTGCGACTACGGCGACCAGAATCTTTTCGAGCGCATCGACGAAGTGGAAGTGGGGCCCGCCAACCTCAAATGCCGCGACGAGCTCACGAAGAAATCCGACCTGCGCATGTACACCACCAGCGTGGCAGTGCGTGATCTCGATCAGGTGCGGCAATTGCTTGGCTACGAACGCATCAACCTATATGGCAACTCCTACGGAACGCGCGTGGCGCAGCACTATGCGCGCCGCTTTCCGAAGGCCACGCGAGCCGTAATCCTCGATGGTGTGGTGAATCCCGAAGTGGTGCTCGGACCGGCGATCGCCGTCGATGCAGAGCGTGCGCTGGAGCGAATCCTCGCGCGCTGCGCGCGCGATGCGGCGTGCGCCAAGGCGTTCACAGATCCGTCCGCCGACTACCGTGCATTGCGCGCGCAGCTCAACGCCAGGCCGGCGAAGACCATGGTCAGCGATGTCGCCACGGGGCGGCCCATCAATTTCGACTTCACTACGCGGCATTTGTCCGCCGTGTTGAGATTTGCCAGCTACAACGATGACCAGGCAGCGCTGTTGCCACTGTCACTGCACCTGGCGACGCACGAAGGCAACTTCACTCCGCTGGCGAGCCAGTTCCGTGTGTTCGCGCATTCGCTCGAGGCATCCTTCGCCTACGGCATGCACAACAGCGTCGCCTGCAGCGAGGACGCCCCACTCATCGATACCTCGAAACTCGATCTGCCCGCGCTCAACGCCACGCATATGGGAGCCGAGCAGGTCCAGCAGCTGGTCGAAGCCTGCAAGGACTGGCCGAAAGGCGTGGTCGACCAGGATCTGCATGCACCATTCAAGAGTGACGCGGCGGCGCTGCTGCTCTCCGGGGCTGACGACCCGGTGACACCGCCCGCATACGCCGCGCTGGCGCAGCGCGCGTTCGCCGACAGCAAACACGTGATCGTCGCCGGCCACGGTCACGGGCAACTCAGCACTCCCTGCATCGACCGCATCATCGGGAATTTTGTGGCCGCGGGCAGCGCGAAAGCGCTCGACACGAATTGCACGGAAAAACTCAAACCCATGCCGTTCTTCATCACGCTGGCCGGGCCGGCGCCCTGAACGAGCTGGAAGCGCCATGTTAGAAGCTCGAGGTCTCGTCAAGTCATTCGGCAAAATCGCGGCGGTGCGTGACGTGAGTTTCAGCGCGCGCGATGGCCAGATCACGGGGTTGTTAGGTCCGAATGGCGCCGGCAAGTCCACCACGCTGCGCATGCTGTACACGGTGCTGAAGCCGGACGCCGGCGATGCCTTCATCGACGGCAAGAGCGTGGCGGCCGATCCCCTCGCCGCGCGCCGCGCGATCGGTGTGCTGTCCCACGGCGCGGGCGTCTACAGCAATCTCACGGCGCGCGAGAACATCACCTATTTCGGTGAGTTGCATGGCCTGAGCCGGGAAGAGCGCGCTGCGCGCGCGGCCGAGCTCATCGAGATGCTGGAGATGCAGCCGTTCGCCGATCGCCTCGCGAAGGGGTTCTCACAGGGCCAGAAACTCAAGACCGCGCTGGCGCGTGCGCTGGTGCACCGGCCGCGCAATGTGTTGCTCGACGAACCCACCAATGGGCTTGGACGTGATGGCCGTGCGCAACCTGCGCAAATTGCTGGGCCAGCTTCGCGACGCCGGTCATTGCGTGCTGTTCTCGAGCCACGTCATGCAGGAAGTGGATCAGCTCTGCGACGAGGTCGTGGTGATCAACGGCGGAAAGGTGGTGGCCGCCGGCGCGCTGGCCGATATCCGCGCCATGTCCGCCAACAGCCAGCTCGAAGACGCCTTCGTGGGCCTGATGAATGGCGATGATGGTGGAGGCAAATGAATCTTCGCGGCATCTGGGCGGTGTTTCGCAAGGAGTTCCGCGAGAATCTGCGCGACAAACGCACGCTGATGTCGGCGCTGGTGTTCGGGCCGGTCATCAGTCCCATCCTGGTCGCGGGGCTGGTGCAGTTCAGCATCTCGCATGCCGAGACGCAGTCGGACGAGAACATCGTCGTGGCAGTGACGCATTCAGAGAACGCGCCCAATCTCATCGACTACCTGAGCGCTCGCGGCGTCGACATTGTGAAGGTGGATCTCGACGAGGCCGCGGCACGCAGCTCGGTGATGTCGCAGACGCACAAGATCATCCTGGAGATCCCCGCGGATTTCGGCGAGCGCCTGCAGGAGGGCCAGCCGGCGCCGGTGATTCTCTATTCAGACAGTTCGCGCGGCTTCGAGCGGCGCGGCGTTGGCCGCGTACGCGCACTGGTATCGAACTACGGCATCGAGATCGCGCAGCTGCGTTTCCTGGCGCGCGGCATCGACCCGATCTCCGTGCTGCCGATTTCAGTGCAGGAGATCGATGTGTCGACACCCAGCGGCCGTTCGGCGCTGGTGCTCAACATGATGACCTACCTGGTGCTGCTGTCGATGTTGTTCGGCGGCCTCTATCTCGCCATCGACGCCACCGCCGGCGAACGTGAGCGCGGTTCGCTCGAAGTGCTGTTGACGTCGCCCATACCCCGCGAACATCTGATCTACGGCAAGATCGCGGCCGCCGGCGCGTACATGCTCATCTCGCTGGTGCTCACGGTGACGATGTTCGCCGTAGCCATGAGCTTCGTGGGGCTCGAGCAACTCGGTATCACGGCGAATCTCGGCCCCGCGGCTGCCGCGCAAATGGTGGCGTGTTGCGCGCCGCTCATTCTCTTCGGGTCTGCCTATCTCACGATCATCTCTGCCTTCGCCAAAACTTACCGCGAGGCGCAGACCTACCTGCAGCTCGTGATCACCGTGCCGACGCTGCCGCTGATATTTGCCGGCTTGTTAGGGCTGCAGCCCAAGCTCGGACTCATGTTCGTGCCTTTCCTGAGCCAGCATTTGTTGATGACCACGGTGGTGCGCGCCGAGGAAATCGAGCCGCTGCACATGATGGTGTCGGCGGGCAGCACGCTGGTGTTCGGCGCGATCCTCACCTACATCGCCGGCCGGCTCTACCGGCGCGAAGCCCTGTTGGGCTAGGCCGACTTCTTCCTGATGGGATGCACGCCCGGCGGCAGGGTCGACGTGCGGTGCTGCGCGAGCAGCGCGCGGTAGCGGAAGATCTCGGTTGACGTGAAGTCGCGCGCTTCCACTTCGTAGCGATTGTCCCAGTAACCGCGGCGGAAACATTCCAGCAGGTAGCGCGGGACGGTGAGATCGCCGGTCGCCCACTGGCGAATGACGTGGAAGTATTCGTGCAGCACCAGCGGGCCGTCGGAGAAGAATTCTTTGCCGCTGCCGCGCAGGTAAATGCGGTTCGTCCGCGTGGTGGCGATCGCCCGCCAGTGGAAGCGAACAAAGATGCTGTATTGGATGACCTTGATCTGGCTCACGGGGTAGCCGAACAGGCTCTCCAGTGCGAGCTGCACGTCTTTTGGCGGGAAACAGCGGTTACCTACCCACATGTCATTTACCTATGCAGAACGAACCGAAGATGCGGCCTAACAAGTCATCCGCGGTAAATATTCCGGTAATTTGCTCGAGCGCCTTCTGACCCTGGCGCAAATCTTCGGCAATGAGTTCACCGGCGCGGTGCTCCTCGAGCTTGCGCGCCGCGGTCTCGACGCAGTCGCGCGCGAGCGCCAGCGCCTCGAGATGCCGTCGCCGCGCGGAGATGCTGCCGTTGCCCGCGGTTTGAAAGCTGACGCTGTCTTTCAGGTGCGCACGCAGCAGATCGAGGCCCGCGCCCGTGGTCGCGGAGACATGAAGGCGCGGCGGACCCGAAATGGTGTCGGCGACGGGTAGCCCCGCGGCCAGGTCTATCTTGTTGAATACCAGCGTCACCGGGACATCCGCCGGCAGGCGCATTTTTTCACCGTGGAACGCGCGGCCGTCGGGATCATCGGCCGTGTCGATGACGAACAGCACCCGATCGGCGCGCGACATTTCGGCCGACGCACGCCTCACACCTTCTCGTTCGACCACGTCGTCCGAGTCACGCAGGCCGGCGGTGTCGAGCACATGCAGCGGCAGGCCGTCGATGTCGATGCGCTCACGCAGCACGTCGCGCGTGGTACCTGGAATGGCAGTGACGATGGCCGCGTCGTAGCCGGCCAGGCGGTTGAGCAGGCTGGATTTGCCGGAATTCGGGCGGCCGGCGAGCACCACCGTCATGCCATCGCGCAGCAGCCGGCCCTGGCTCGCTGCCTTTACAATGCCATCGAAATGGCCGCGCACAGTAGCTAGGCGCTCGCGCAACTCGTCATCGCCGAGAAAGTCGACCTCTTCCTCGGGGAAATCGATGGCCGCTTCGACATAGGTCCGCAGATCTATCAGTGCGTCGGTGAGGCCCTGCACCATGCTCGAGAATTCGCCCTGCAGGGAACGCATGGCGGCGCGTGCCGCGTCGCGCGATCCCGCGTCGATGAGGTCAGCGACGGCCTCGGCCTGCGCCAGGTCGATCTTGTCGTTGTGAAATGCACGCTCGGTGAATTCTCCCGGCCGGGCGCGGCGCGCTCCGAGCTCGAGGCAACGTTCGATGAGCTGTTCGACGATCACCGGGCCGCCGTGGCCCTGCAGCTCGACCACGTGCTCGCCGGTATAGGAAAGCGGGCCGGGAAAGAACAGCGCGATTCCGATGTCGATCGGATTGCCTTCGCGATCGAGAAATCGGGACAAGGTGGCATGGCGCGCGACTGGCAGTTCACCGACCAACGTCGCCGCGATCTGCGGCGCTCTCGGACCCGAAACGCGCACGACCCCGATGCCGCCGCGTCCGGGTGGTGATGCCGCTGCCACTATGGTGTCGGGATGACTCATGCAAACGCGGCTGATCGCCGCGTAGTTCGAGTCTACGCCCGTTGCCGCGCGCTGCGGCGCGGCACGACCGAAGGAGTGGCCGTCAGCGAATCGGGCTACTTCCTACGAGTTAGGCGCACGTCAGCCGCGCTTTTTACGCGCCGAATCCTCGAGCGCGTTTTTCCGGTTGATGTTCCATTGCTGAAGGATCGAAAGACCCGTGTTCGTCACCCAGTAGAGCACCAGTCCCGCGGGGAACAACGAGAACATGACCGTGAATACGATGGGCATCAGCTGGAAGATTCTGGCCTGCATCGGATCCGGCGGCGGCGGGTTCAGCTTCGACTGGCCCCACATCGCAAGACCATTGAGCAGCGGAAGAATGAAGTAGGGATCACGCGCCGACAGATCGTTGATCCAGCCGAAGAACGGAGCCTGGCGCATTTCCACGCTTTCGAGCAGCACCCAGTAGAACGCCAGGAACACCGGCATCTGGATGATCATGGGCAGACAGCCGGCGACCGGATTGACCTTCTCGGTCTTGTACAACTCCATGGTTGCCTGGCCGAGCTTGGTGCGGTCGTCCTTGTAGGTTTCCTGCAGCGTCTTCATGCGCGGCGCGAGCGCGCGCATGCGTGCCATCGAGCGTCCGGCTTTCTCGGACAGCGGATAGAACAGCAGTTTCAGCAGGAAGGTGACCAGGATGATGGCCAGGCCCCAGTTGCGCACGAACGAATGCGCGAACTCGAGCATCGCGAACAGCGGCTTCGACAGCAGCGTGAGCACGCCGTAGTCGGCGACGCGGCTCAGTTCCTCATGCACCGATTCCAACTGCTTCTGCAGTTTCGGTCCGACGAAAACACGTTTCCTTGAGTACGCCCGTGGTGCCAGGCGCCACGACTTCTGCCGGACCCAGCGCGCCAAGGATGTAGAGACGGTCGCGCGCTTCGAGCGAATACGTGTAGGTCTTCGAGGGGTCAGGAACGATCGCACTCACGAAATGGTGCTGCATGCCGGCCAGCCAGCCGTCCTTCACATCGACCGGGCGCTGATCGTCAGCCTTGTCGATCTTCAGCCGGCGGTAGTGATTCTTCTGACCGGGCTCGTTCTTTTGCACGGCCCACATCGCCGGACCGCGGAACGCGTAGCTCTCCACATGGAACATCGAGCGCTCGACCGGGGCGTCGGTGCGCGCGATGCGCGCGTACGAATGAACGACCCACGGACCCGCTGACTGGTTCGCGATGGAGTACTCGATGCCGATGGCGAACATTCCGCGGCGAAACACGTAGGTCTTGGTGACGGTGACGCCATTGCCGTCGGTCCACGTGAGCGGCACTCGCAGTTCGTCCTGGCCGGGCGCGAGCTCGTACTTTTGGGCAGCTGCGGTAAAGATCTCGATGTGCGTCGGCCGACGGTCCGTTGACGTGGCGCCACTCAGGCCGGTCTGCAGAACGTAGTTAGTGGCTGCCGAGTCGCGATTGAAAAGGACCATCGGCGCCGGTTCGCCTTTGACGACCGGATAACCAGGCAGCTCGGCGTACACCAGCGTGCCGCCTTTGAGGTCGATGTCGAGCACCAGCACATCGGTGGTGACGCGCACGATTCCGGCGGTTTCGACAGCTGCAGGCGCCGCGGCATCGGGCGCGGCGACGGGCACGGAGCCTGCCGCCGGAACAGCGGCTTGTGGCGTCGTTTGAGCCGCCTGCGGAACAGTTTCCTCTAATGAGGGCGGCTTTGGGCGCTGCTGTCACTAGTCTGACCGGCATGTTTGGCCAGCGACAGAGGTCGCCTTCGGGCCGTAATCGATCTGCCACTGCGAATAGTTGATCCAGAGGGCGAGCGCGAGTCCCAGCCACAGAAAGACGCGAATGTTGTTAGTCATGCGAATGTTTTGAACAACCGGGTACCGGATCGAATCCGCCTTCATGCCAGGGGTGACAACGGGAAATGCGCTTCATCGTGAGCCAGCGTGCCGTGCAGGGAGCCGTGTGCTTCGATGGCCTCGATCGCGTACTGCGAACACGACGGATAGAAGCGGCAGCTCGGCCCCAGCAATGGGCTGATGGCGAGCTGGTACCCGCGAATCAGATATTTCAGGACGTAGCGCATGTCGTTGCGACGCGTTGCCAAAGGGTCGCGAGGCTAGCACGCAGCGTTGTCGCTGGTGCCTCACGCGCGGAAAATTTTGCGGCCACCACGATGTCGACCGCCGGAAGATCGAATTGCGCGAGGCGAAAGCTCTCGCGGATCTGGCGCCGAAGCCGATTGCGCGCAACGGCGTTGCCTGCGGTTTTCACCGCGACTGCCAGCCCGATCCGGGGATGCGCAAGACCATTGGGTTTCACGCGGAGCGCAAAGAAGCGGTCATCGATGCGCCGTCCGCCGGCGTAGATCGCGTCGAACTGCAGCTTGCTGCGCAGGCGCAGCTGCGGACCAAAACCTAACCGGCGTGGAGTGGGCTGCATGCGGCCCGCTTGAAGACGAGCTCCCGGTCTTTAGGGAACGATCTTCTTGCGTCCCTTGGAGCGGCGGCGCGCAAGAACCTTTTTCCCGCCCGTGGTCTTCATGCGGGCGCGGAAACCCGTGGCGCGTTTGCGCTTGATCTTGCTCGGCTGATAAGTGCGTTTCATGGTGATCGGCCCGAAGCCGCTGATATCCCGGAAAAAAGGGCGGGAAGGTTACGCAGCGGGCAGTCCGGGTGTCAATACAATCCGGTCAGGAAAGGCTAGACTTCGCACCCTTTTTTCCGGCCCGACTCCCAAACGGATCCATCTGTGTCTGCAGCGACTCGCGATACTTCACAGCTGGATGGCGGAACGCTCTGGACGCGCTGCATGCGCGCCCTGGAGGACGAACTGCCAGGTGAGCACTTCAACATGTGGGTGCGCCCGCTGCAGGCCGTGGAAAGCAATGGCGCCCTGAAACTCCTGGCTCCCAACAGATTCGCGGTCGACTGGGTGAACGCGCACTTATTGTCGCGTCTCGGTGAGATCGTGCGCCGCTTCGTCGAGGGCGATGCGCCGATCGTGACGGTGGAGGTTGGCTCGCGAGGACCCGAACCGGTGAGGCCGGTCCCCGTCGATGCCCACGGCAATGTACGACCCAAGCGCAGCGAAGGCATTGTCGTAGGCGTTCGGCTGAATCCGGACTTCACGTTCAACGGCTTCGTCGAGGGCAAGAGCAACCAGCTCGCGAAAGCCGCCGCGGTTCAGGTCGCGGAGAATCCTGGGCGCGCGTACAACCCGCTGTTCATCTACGGCGGCGTCGGTCTTGGCAAGACACATCTCATGCAGGCTGTGGGTCACACCATCAAGGCGCGTGATCCGGATGCTCGCGTCGCGTACATACACTCCGAGAGATTCGTGAGTGACATGGTCATCGCGCTTCAGCACAACAAGATGAACGAGTTCAAGACAGCGTATCGCTCGCTCGATGCGCTGCTCATCGACGACATTCAATTCTTCGCGAACAAGGATCGCTCGCAGGAAGAGTTTTTTCATACGTTCAACGCGCTGCTCGAAGGGCAGCAGCAGGTCATCGTCACCGCGGACCGTTATCCCAAAGAAGTGTCAGGCCTCGAAGAACGCTTGAAATCCCGCTTCGGATGGGGTCTCACGGTTGCGATCGAACCGCCTGAACTCGAGACCTGCGTGGCGATTCTCATCGGCAAAGCACAAGCGGCGAACGTGACTGCTGCCCGAGGAAGTCGCGTTCTTCATCGCGAAGCGCATCCGCTCGAACGTGCGCGAGCTCGAGGGCGCATTGAAACGCGTGATCGCCAACTCGCGGTTCACCGGCAAAGCCATCACGCTCGATTTCACGAAAGAAGCGTTGAAAGACCTGCTGACATTGCAGGCGAAATTGATCACTATCGAAAATATTCAGAAGACGGTTGCCGACTACTACAAAGTGCGCGTGGCAGATCTGCTTTCAAAACGACGCAGTCGTTCCATCGCGCGTCCACGCCAGGTTGCGATGGCGCTCGCGAAAGAATTGACGACGCACAGCCTTCCGGAAATTGGCGATGCATTTGGTGGGCGTGATCACACCACCGTGTTGCATGCCTGCGGACGAATCCGGGAATTGCGCGTCGCTGAGCAACGAGTCGGTGAGGATTATCAAAACCTGTTGAGAACCCTGACTGGATGACTGTGGAGTGCCTGTGGATAGAATTGTGGATAAAACAGTCCACAGTTCATGCACAGGGGATCATCAGGGTGTGAGTAACTTGATCCAGCGACCGAGACGACGATAAGGGATTGATGCAGAGCACACATTTGGGGTTATCCCAACTGTCCACAGGCTCTACTGCTACTACTACTGGCTTTAAATCTTTAAGAACAGAAGGCAATCGCATGAAGCTCTCCGCGACCCGTGAGCAAATCCTCACCCCCCTGCAAAGCGTCATTGGAGTCGTCGAACGTCGGCAGACAATGCCGGTGCTCTCCAACGTGTTGCTGGCTGCGCGGAACAATCGAGTCAGCGTGACCGGTACGGACCTCGAGGTGGAACTCGTTGCCACTGGCGACGCCACGGTTCAGCAGCCAGGCGATATCACCGTTCCGGGCCGTAAGTTGCTCGATATCTTCCGGGCGATTCCCGAGAAAACGGCGGTAACGATCGCGACTGACGGCGAACGTGTCTCTATCAAGGCGGGAAAATCGCGCTTCACGTTGTCAACGTTACCGGCGGCTGAGTTTCCAATCGTCGACGAAATCAACGCACAGCAAACGCTGACCCTGTCGCAGGGAGATTTCAGACGTTTGATCGATAAGACGCACTTTTCGATGGCACAGCAAGACGTTCGCTACTATTTGAACGGACTTCTGCTCGAAACCGATGGAAAGCTGTTGCGTGCAGTGGCGACCGATGGTCACCGCCTGGCGCTTTGCGAGGCCGAGCTCGAAACAAAGGCCAAGAACAATCAGCAGGTCATCCTGCCGCGCAAGGGAGTCCTCGAACTTCAGCGCATTTTAGGCGGAGATGGCAGCGTAGACCTTGCAATCGGTACCAGCCATGTTCGCGCCCAGATCGGCGATATTCGCTTCACTTCGAAGCTCATTGACGGCCGTTTCCCTGAATATGGTCGTGTAATTCCCGCGAATCCCACGAAACAAGTCGAAGCCGACCGCGAAGGGCTGCGCCAGGCGCTGCAGCGTACCGCGATTCTCTCCAATGAGAAGTATCGCGGAGTTCGCATCAACTTGAAGTCAGATCTCGTCACGATCCAGGCACATAACCCTGAACAAGAAGAAGCCGAGGACCAGGTCGAGGTCACGTACAAGGGCGATGAAGTCGAGATCGGCTTCAATGTCACCTATTTGCTCGATGCTTTAGCCGCCGTTGAATCCGACAAGGTCATTCTGGGTCTGACGGATGGCAACAGTAGTTGCCTGGTTCGCGCGGCTGGCACAACGAACTGCAAGTACGTCGTGATGCCGATGCGGCTTTAAGCCGCCGGCTCTTTGTCGCGGCTCCGATGTCACTGGCCGAGCTGCGCGTCGAGAACCTGCGCTGCATCGAATCAGCGGTGCTCGAATTTTCGCCTGAGCTCAATCTGATTGCGGGCGAGAACGGGGCGGGCAAGACCTCCATCCTCGAGGCGATCTTCCTCTTGGGTCGAGGCCGTTCCTTCAGGACGCGCAGTACCGAGCGGCTTATCCGGTACCACCAACCGAAACTCACCGTATTTGGCTACACAGACGATTCGCCGCCCAAGCGCGCTGGCGTCGAGGTCGGCGCTGATGGCGGCACCCGCGCCAGGATCGACGGTGCGAACGCCATCTCATTGCTCGAGCTCACCGGCGTATTACCCGTGCAAGCAATCGATCCCGAGGTCCATAAGCTCGTCGACCAAGGTCCGGAACGGCGTCGTCGCTGGCTGGACTGGCTGGTGTTCCACGTGGAACCAACCTTTGGCTTGCATTGGGCTCGATACAACCGAGCCTTGAAGCAACGGAACGCCGCGCTGCGTACGGGCGCTCGTGAGGTCTCGGCTTGGGACGGCGAACTCGTCCAGAACGGTGTGGCCATAACCGAAGCGCGCCAGCGGACGCTTGAACGACTGATCCCGTGTCTCGCGCAAACCTTTGAGCGTTTCGGGGGCTTGGACGTCGCGGTTGGGTTCACGACCGGCTGGTTGGCAGGGACGTCCTTCGAGGAGGCGTTGCGAACAAACGCGGAGCGCGATCGAACCCGCGGGACAACCACCGCCGGACCGCATCGAGCCGACGTGACCCTTCGGCGAAACCACCGTGTTGCGCGAGAGACTCTGTCACGCGGGCAGCAAAAGCTAACGGCCGTGGCAATGATCGTGTCGCAGCTGCGCCTGCTCCAGGACGAGCTGAAACTGCGCGCCGTCTTGCTTCTGGACGATCCGGCCGCGGAGCTCGATGGCAAAAATCTGCAGCGACTTTTCGACGAATTGTCAGGCACTTCGATGCCAAATGATCGCCACCTCGCTCACCCAAGAAACCGCGCTTTTTCAAGCACCTAAAGCGACGTTTCACGTGGAACAGGGGAGGGTAAACCGGCTATAATTCAGGCCCGTTTTTCCGAGTCAGTCATGGCCAACGACGACGTCTACGACTCCAGTAAAATCAAGGTCTTAAAGGGTCTTGATGCAGTGCGCAAAAGACCCGGCATGTACATCGGTGACACCGATGACGGCACAGGTCTTCACCACATGGTTTTCGAGGTTGTGGATAACGCCATCGATGAGGCGTTGGCGGGCCATTGCGACCGCATCGTCGTAACGATCCATGCCGATGAATCCGTCACCGTTTCGGACAACGGCCGCGGCATTCCCACCGACATCCACCCCGAAGAAGGGCGCTCAGCAGCCGAAGTCATCATGACCGTCCTGCATGCAGGCGGTAAGTTCGATGACAGCTCGTACAAGGTCTCGGGCGGTTTACATGGCGTCGGCGTGTCGGTCGTCAATGCGCTGTCGGACCACCTGTGGCTGACCGTCAATCGTGACGGCAAAGCTCACAAGATGGAATTTCGCCTGGGCGACCCCGTGGCGCCGCTGGCGATCGCCGGGGACACCACCGAGAAGGGCACGGTCGTGCGCTTCAAGGCCAGCCCGACGATCTTCACCAACATCACCTTCGACTACGAAATCCTCGCCAAGCGACTTCGCGAACTCTCGTTCCTCAACTCCGGCGTACGCATCGAGCTCATCGACGAGCGCGAAGCCAAGAGCGACGTGTTCCAGCATGAAGGCGGTCTGCAGGAGTTCGTCAAACACCTGAACCGCTCGCGCTCTGGCATCCATCCTTCGGTGTTCTGGTTCCGGACGCAGGAAGGCCCCATTGGCGTGGAAGTCGCCATGCAGTGGAACGACTCGTACACCGAGTCGATGTTCTGTTACACGAACAACATTCCGCAGAAAGACGGCGGTACCCATCTGTCGGGTTTCCGTGCGGCGCTCACGCGCACGCTGAACGACTACATCGAAAAAGAGATGGCGGCGAAGAAGGAGAAGGTGCCGACCACGGGCGACGATTCGCGCGAAGGTCTCACCGCCATCCTCTCGGTCAAACTACCCGATCCCAAATTTTCCTCGCAGACCAAGGAAAAACTGGTCTCGTCGGAAGTGAAGGGCGTGGTCGAATCCGCGGTCGCGGCGAAGCTTTCCGAATTCTTGTTAGAGCACCCGAACGAAGCGAAGGCGATCGTCGGCAAGATCATCGACGCCGCGCGTGCGCGCGAAGCGGCGCGAAAGGCGCGCGAAATGACACGCCGCAAAGGCGCGCTCGACATCGCGGGATTGCCGGGAAAACTCGCGGACTGCCAGGAGAAAGATCCGGCGCTCTGCGAAATCTTCATCGTCGAGGGTGATTCGGCCGGTGGATCCGCCAAGCAGGGTCGCGATCGCCGGACCCAGGCCATCCTTCCGCTCAAGGGCAAGATCCTGAACGTCGAGAAGGCGCGCTTCGACAAGATGCTGCAGTCGGCGGAAGTCGGCACGCTCATCACAGCGCTCGGCTGCGGCATCGGCCGCGACGACTTCGACATCGACAAGCTGCGTTACCACCGCATCATCATCATGACGGACGCGGACGTCGACGGTTCGCACATCCGCACGCTGCTGCTCACGTTCTTCTATCGGCAGATTCCGCTGCTCATCGAGCGCGGCCATATCTACATCGCACAGCCGCCGTTGTACAAAGTGAAGCGTGGCAAACAAGAGGTGTACGTCAAAGACGACCTCGAGCTAAACACGATGTTGCTGGCTTCGGCTCTCGACGACGCGGAGCTGCACGTCAACAACGCCGCGCCGCCGCTTTCAGGTCCTGGCCTCCAGGCGCTCGCGCGCCAGTACATGGAAGTGCAGGCCATCATCAAACGCTGGGCACGGCGCTATGACGAGCGCCTGCTCGATCAGCTCATCTACATGCCGGCCGTCAGCGCCGCCGAGTTCGAGCGCGCCGACTGGATGCGCGACTGGACCCGTGACCTCGCGCTGCATCTGAACGGCTTGTCGGACAGCCCGCGCAGCTATCGCGTCGAGCTCAAACACGTCGACGGTCATCCCGCCCGTGTAACAGTAAGCAAGACAGAGCACGGTTCTGTTACAGAAAAGGCACTACCGAAGGAATTCTTCGAGTCGGCGGAATACAAACGCATCGTCGATCTCGGCAAGACTCTGGCCGGCCTGATCGGCGATGGCGCGTATATCAAGCGCGGCGACGTGCGCGAGGACATCGGATCCTTCAAGCAGGTCATGCAGTGGCTGCTCGACCAGGCGCGCAAGGGCCAATCGATCCAGCGCTACAAGGGTCTGGGCGAAATGAACCCCGAGCAGCTTTGGGACACCACGATCAATCCGGCGACACGCCGGCTCATGCAGGTGCGCATCGAGGACATCCTCGCGTCGGACGAGATCTTCACCACGCTCATGGGCGACCAGGTGGAGCCACGGCGGGAGTTCATCGAGAAGAACGCGCTGGCGGTGTCGAACCTCGACGTCTAGCGAGATTGATAGGGTCTCAGTTCGCGTGGAACTGAACCGGCCGCCTAACTGCCCGATTTTTGTAGGGCAGGTTTAGCAGAGCACACCTGCCTCGCGTTCGACTCGCGGCCTGGCGTCCCCGCGTCAGGCAGACATCTGAAATCAGCAGCCGCATACTTTGGCGATGCCAGAGTTCGGCTACCACGTGCCACGCGGTACGATCCGGGATCAGGGAAGCGCGCAACTTCGCCGGTACCGCTCGTGACGGATCGACTGCGGCGGGTGATGATCGTCGACGATCACAAACTGGTCAGGAATTCGGTCGCACGCCTGGTCCGCAGCTGGGGTCACGAGGTCGCCCTTGCCAACGACGGCCCGACCGCGCTCTTGCTTGCGGACGAATTCAAGCCCGATTGCGCTGTCGTCGATCTCTCACTGCCGGGGATGAACGGCATTGAACTCGCTCGTCGCCTGCGTCAGCGGTTCCCACCCGCGCAGCTCTATCTGATCGCGTTCACAGGCTATGCCGATGCGGACATCCGCGACTCGTGCCTCGACGCTGGTTTCGATGTGCACCTGGTCAAGCCCGGAGATATCAATCTGCTGGAGAAACTGCTCGGAAGTGACCGCGCCGGTGCTTAAGAGCACTCGGCATTGAATGGCCTGCAATTCAGGTCGGGCCCTTCCGGCGCGCTACTTTTTCGTTTCGACCGGCGCCAACGCTTCACCGACCTTCTGCAGGTGAAGCCAGCGGTCATCCTTCAGCACCTCGACGTGCTCCACTTTGTTTTGCGCATCGTAGGCGACCTTGATTTGCATTTCTTTGCCAGCACCCGCCGTTCCTTCCACCGGGTTCGTGACGACCTCTGACAGGCCCAGGGTAGTTACAGCCAATGCACCGTAGAGAATTCCCTTTCCGGCTTTCGCGGCACCATTCTGCCCCTGGATGAATTTGAAGTAGTCGATCTGATTGCCGGTGGCATCCTTCTCGCTAACAACAGGCTGGCCCAGCTCAACGAGCACCAGATCGCGCGACTTGCCTGCGTCGAGCACGCTCAGATCCTTCGCCTTGGGTTGATGAACGGCCTTGCTCACCGAGCAGCCGCCTAGCACGACCAAGGCGAGCGAAACCAACAGGATCCTGCCACGCATATGACAACTCCAAAGGCCGAGCCCAGCGGCTCAAGATGGCCAAAAGTATATTTTGCGGCACGCGGCAATATTGTGCGGCAGGTCGCATCGACGACGAATGGTCAACCGATCGGCCGAATGAGCTCTCGCGCGAACGAACTAACTACGCCACCTGGTTCCGGCCCGCGCGCTTGGCCGTGTACAGGCGGGCATCGGCCGTATGCATCAGTTCCTCGAGCTCGGCGGATCCGTCCCATTGCGCGACTCCAATGCTGATAGAGATGCTGAGTTCGCGATGGGTCGCCTGCCAGTCGTGCATCGCAACCGTAGCTCGAAGCGTCTCGCAGAATTCGATTGCGTCGGCCTGCCTCATGCCGGGCAAGATCAACGCGAACTCTTCACCTCCGATACGCGCCACCAGATCGCTTTGCCGACAGCCGCGACGCATCAATGCCGCGCACTGCCGCAGGGCCAGGTCGCCCACCGGGTGACCGAGCTCGTCGTTCACCACCTTGAAGTGGTCGAGATCGGCGATCGCGATGCTGAGCGGACGGCCGATGGCGAGCGCGACATCGATCTCGGCCGCGAGCCGCTGCATGAAACAACGGCGGTTGGCGACACCGGTCAGCGCATCCTCCTGGGTCTCGCGCTCCAGCACATGGCTGCGCTCGCGCAGCACCGAAATCAGTCGCTCCTTCTCGGTGTTCGCCTTCTCGAGCTCTTCAGTGCGCTCTGCAACGCGCTCTTCGAGATGCCGGCGGTAACTCTGCAGATCCTCGAATGCGCGCGCGTCGGCGAGCGCGCCCGCGACCTGCTCGCCCAGCTGCCCCATCAGATGCAAATCGGCCGGCGCATAAATGCCTGCTTGCGTGTGCTGAACGCTCAACAGGCCGAGCACGATACCGTCGTTGACGAGCGGCACGGCTAACAATGAGCCGGTGTCTTTCTCCGTTGGCTCCGCTCGTTGCAGCAACTCGGGCGGCGCGCGCCGGCAGTCCTCGACGAGCAGCGGTTCGGCGCGGGCGATCAGCCAGCCGAACAGGCCGGTATCGATAGACTTCAGTCGCGGAGGCATGCGGACTTGCTGGCGTTCGTGCAAGCGGATATCCAGCAGGCCACGCTCGCGATCGACGAGCACGAGATACAGCTCATCGAAACGGAACAACGCACGGGTCTCCGCGAGGATGCGCTCGGCGAGATCGTCCACGCGCCGCGCACCCTGAAGCTTGATGCCGGCCTGGAACACGCGCGTGAGGGGCCCGCGCTCGGCTTGCACCGGATCACGATGCCAACCGATGCTGTTGAAGCTCAGCACGAACAGCAACATCAGGCCTGCGAACAGCCAGAACACCGCCATATTGCCGGTGTTGTAGAGCACCGCCGCGAGAATGCCCGCCGGCACGAAGATCAGATCCGAGAGCGCATAACTCGGCGTGACGATGCGCCGGACTTCACGTCCATCGAAGCGGAAGAACAGCATCATCAGAACGATGTTGACGGCCTGCGCGGTCAACGCCATCGCGATGAGCGGCGCAAGGTCCGTCGCGAGCAATCCTGTGAGCGGGTGGCGGCCGCCACAGGCGAGGTAGACATAGCCCGCGAGCATGAGCATGAGCGCGGTCATCGAGGCGTTGTGGATTCCGCGTAGCACGGCCACCGTGCCCGAGCCCTGGCTGTAGCGGCGGCTGACCAGCGGCCAGGTCAGCGATGCCGCCGCGCAGATACTCGCGGCGACGGCAGGGTCGAATACCAACAACAGTCCGATCTGTGGCAGACGCTCCATCGAAATCAGGCCAAGGCGTGGAGCGCGCAGACCGAACTGCCACACGAACAGGCAAGCTCCAATGCAGAGCAGGATCACCCACCACGCCGGAAAATCGACGCCACGCAACGCCAGCAAAAGCGTACCGCCTGCTACGCAGGCGAGCAGCATCGAGTAGATGGCCAGTGCACCGTATCGCGAGCGCATGCAATAAGGGCTTCAATTGCGCGGTGAAACCGCGACGGCGCCACTTTGGCATGGGGTGGGAAAAGGGGGAAGTGGCGGCTAATTCACGCCCCGCAGGACTCGCGAATGATGAGCTCGGTCGACAACAACTCCGGACGCGTGTCGCCCGACCATTCGAGTAGCTTGGACACCAGCATGCGGCCGGCCTTGGGAATGTCCTGTTGCACGGTGCTCAAGGTCGGTGTGCTCAGTCGGCTCAGCAGGTTGTTGTCGTAGCCCACCACTGACACATCCTGTGGCACGGCAATCGACGAGCGATGCAGCGCGCGTATTGCGCCCAGCGCAATGAGATCGCTGGCTGCCACGATTCCGTCGAACCGGACCTTGCGCCGGACGAGTGTGTCGACTGCAGCTTCCGCGGACTCGGCTTCGAACTCCACGCGACCGATCAGTGTGTCGTCAATCGGAATTCCCGCATCCTGCAAAGCCTCGGCATAGCCACGATAACGCTGCGTAGCCTCCGGATCGCTGCCGCCCAGGAACAGGAGTCGCCTGCGCCCGAGCTTCAGCAAATGCTGAGTGGCCCGCTTTCCGCCCAGCATGTTGTCCGTGCCGATCGTGCAGTATTTCTGGCCGGGAATCTGTGCGCCCCAGACGACGAATCGGCTTTCGGTTCTCGCCAGCCGATTGAATTCCTCGTGCAAAGTGCCTTGCCCCAGGAAGATCACGCCGTTCGCGCGGCCGGTGGTGGTGGCATGCACCAGGTCTTCGTAGTTAGCCGGCGTCAGGTGGCTGACGGTGAAGTCGCAGCCGCGATCGCGCGCAGCCTCACCGATGCTGGCGAGCAATTCGAGGAAGAACGGATGCGACAACGGCAGCGGTCGTCCGCGCACGCGCGGTGTCACGATGGTGACCGCGCCTTCAGCGCCAATCGGGCTCGCTGGCATGTGACGCCGGAATTCGTAGCCGTGTTTGCGCGCCAGTGCCCACAGCTGCTTCTTCGTCGAACTGCTGATCGACGGATGATCGTTGAGCGCGCGCGAGACGGTGGAAATCGAGACCTTTGCCAGGCGCGCAAGCTTCTCGAGCGTGACCGATCCGTTGCCTTCCTCTTTTGTCGGACGCATTCGATGAAATCCTTCACTCACTGATTGTTAGCGTTAACGGCGACATAAGCCCCTTCAAGTCGCACCGCATCACCATACCGGTTCACGCAAATTTACGCAAAATCGCTACAAGGTATTGCGCAACTTTCTGCAACGCGCGTAGTTTATTTGCACCGCGTCGCTTATTCCGCAGTAATAGCGAACGCAAATATACGCAAACTGCAGTAGGGGGCTCATGAAAATTCCAGAGAATCTGCCGCGCAGACGGCTCGATCACGGCCGGGACGCGCTCGCGATCCCGAACTTCAACCTTGCCAGGCTCGGCTCACGTGCGTTGTTCACTCTCGTGGGTGGCAGCGTGCTCATCAATCCCGCGTTCGCGCAGGAGCAGGCTGCGGACGAAGTGCCCGAGGTGATCGTCACCGGCATGCGCGCATCGCTCGAATCGGCACAGAGCATCAAAATGCAGGCCGATACGTTTGTCGATTCGATCACCGCGCAGGACATCGGGGCGTTTCCCGACAAGTCGGTCGCCGAAGCGCTGCAGCGTGTACCCGGCATCACGGTGTCGCGCCTGCAGTCGAACGACGACAGCAATCACTTCTCGGCGGAGCCCGCCACGGTCCTGATCCGCGGCCTCACCTTCGTGAGAACGCAGTTCAACGGCCGCGACAGCTTCTCGGCCGATGGCTATCGCGGCCTCAACTTCAATGACGTGTCACCCGAGCTCATGGCCGGCGTCGACTCTTACAAGAACCAGACCGCGGAGATGATCGAGGGCGGCATCGCGGGCACGGTGAACCTGCGCACGCGCATGCCCTTCGATGGCAACACCGAAACGATCGCGCTGACCGGTCGCATGAACTACGGCACGCTATCGGAAGAGCCCACCTACGAAGCCTCGGGTGTTTACAACAAAACCTGGGATACCGATTCGGGCCGCTTCGGTGTGCTGGTGAATGCCGCGTACTCGAACATCCTGACGCGCACCGAAGCCGTCAACATGACGCGCATCACCACGTTCTGCTCCGACTACCCGCAAGTGGGCGGCGCGTTTCCGAATGCAGTGGTGAACGCCGACGGTGACGTCCAGTGCAACGCGAATCCCTACGGCGGAACGGGCTGGCGCTACGCGCCGGGCCAGGTGAATTTCTCGCAGGTGGACTACGACCGCACGCGCTACGGCGCCGCGCTCGCACTTCAATATGAGAACGACGCCAAGAATCTGCAGCTGACGTTTACCGGCATCGATTCACGCTACGAAAATCCGTGGCTGGAACGCAGCGCGAACATCAGCTGGCCCACGGGCGCAGGCTTCGGCACGCCCGTGTGGGCGCCGTTCGGCGCTCCCGCCTGGCGGCCGATCGACGGCAATTTCAGCTTCGCACCGAATGGCATGTTCGAGTCCGGCAGCATCGGGCAGCCTGCGGATGTCGCGGGCTTCTACGAAGGAACGAACGCCGCGAACATCAATCACGGCTCCGCAGTTCCGGGACTGCCGTTCGTCAACGGCGCGGAAGCCTGCGGCGGACCCTGCCTGACCGGATCGAACGTGAGCGACGAGGCGCGCATCTTCGATCATGAAGAAGAGACGCAGGACCTGTCGTTCAACGTCCGATGGGACATCACCGAAAACCTGCACACGAGCTTCGACTTTCAGTACATCAAGGCGGAGACCAAGAACTACGACATCCTGGTCGCGGCCAACAGCTTCGCGCGAGTCGACTACACCACCGACAGCAATGGCACGCCGAAGGTGGCACTGTCCGAAGCACCGAACGTCAACTACGCCTCGGGCTTCCTCGCCAATCCGCATAACTACTGGATGCAGTTCATCCAGGATCACTGGGAACACAACGATGCGGACGAGAAAGCAGCGCGCGCCGATGTGGAATACGACCTTGGCAGCGGCGGCTGGCTGAACTCGCTGAAGGCTGGTGTTCGCTTCGCCGATCGCGAGCAGAAAGTTCGCTACTCGTCGTACAACTGGGCGCCGATCGCGCCGTCCTGGAACTGCAACGGCCCGGGCTTCAATGTCGATAACACCACTCCCGCGCCCTACCCGGCGGCCTGCGGCAATGCGAACCCGTTCAACGGTTACCCGGCCGGCATCTGGGAATCCACCGACATGTCGGGCCACTACGACGGCAGCGTGTTCCCGAACTCGCCGATGGTGTTCCTCAACCGCGCGACGCTGAACGATTACAACCTGCACACCGAAGGCCTCGCGGATCGCAATGTGAACGCGCCGCAAGGCTGGAACCCGCTGTGCGACCGCACCGCCAACGTCGAAGAGTGCTTCACGGCTCCTGAAATTCTCGATGTTCGCGAGAAGAGCGAAGCGGCCTACCTGATGCTTCGCTTCGGCGGAGAAGAGACGAAGCTCGGCAACGTCAATGTGCAAGGCAATGTCGGCGTCCGCTTCGTCAAGACGACGATCGAGAGTCACGGCAACGTCGGTTATCCCACCGCGCAGTGGTACAACGATGCGCTCGCCTCGGGTCAGGGCACCTGCAATGCGGCCGACAACGGTACCAATCAGGCGACTGACATCCAGTGCTGGCTCACGCCTGCGCTGCAGGCCTTCAGCACCGGCACGGGTGAAGCCAACACGCTCGATGGGGACTACACCAACGTGTTGCCAAGCCTGAACGTGCGCTTCGGCTTCACGGACAAGCAGTTCATGCGTTTCGGCTATTCGAAAGGCATGTCGCGCCCGGATTTCGGCCTGCTGCGCAACTCGGTGGCCATCAACGGGCCGCCGATCGACACCAGCAACAGCTCGCCGTATCTGATCAAGGACGCATCGGGCAACGTCACGGGCTACAACTTCGTGTTCGCCGCGGAAGCCGGGTATGCCGGCCTCGAGCCGGTCGAAGCGGACAACTTCGACCTGTCGTACGAGGCCTATCTATCGCCGAGCACCTCGTTCACGTTGGGTCTCTTCTACAAGAAGCTCGAAAACACGATCGCCTACGGCCGCGCGGTGCGTGATATCACCAACAACGGCTCGACGCAGAGCGTGACGATTCGCGGACCCTCCAACGACCCCGGCAATGGCGGCACGTTGCAGGGTTTCGAAATCGCCTTTCAGACGTTCTTCGACAATCTGCCGGGTGCGTGGGCGGGCCTGGGCCTGCAGGCGAACTACACGTTCACCGATCAGGACGACATCAACAACAGCAATCTCGCGGTGCAGGCGGGCTATCTGCCGGGCAGCACCACGGCCTTCGGTGGTGGCAACAACACCTCCACGGGCGGCCAGGGCAGCGCCGGCAATCCGCTCTCGTTCACGAGCAACGTCATCGATTCGCATCGCCTCGCAGGCATCTCGGATGACTCGTTCAACGTGGTGGGCCTGTACGAGTTCGGGAAGTTCGGCGCACGACTGGCCTACAGCTGGCGCTCGGAGTTCCTTACCGCAAATCTCGACTGCTGCATCGGACTTCCGGTCTGGCAGAAGGCGAACGGCTATCTGGATGGATCGGTCCGTTTCGGCGTCAACGACAACGTGGAGCTGTCGCTCGATGTGTCGAACATCCTGAATACCACTGCGGTCACACAGCAGCAGGTATTCGGCGATTCGACGCTGACGCCCGGTGCGAATCCCGTGATGCTGGATTCGGGTTGGGTCAGGAACGACCGCCGCTATCAGCTCGGCGTGCGTTTCAAATACTGACCGCGTTCGTGGGCGCCGTGCCCCCCACGGCGCCCACGATTTTCAGGAGAACCCGTGGCGCATTCGCCCCTGCACATCGTGATTGTCGGCGGTGGTTCCGCCGGCTGGATGTGCGCTGCTGCCTGCGCCCAGGTGCTGCATCCGGATCGCTACCGCCTCACGCTCGTCGAATCCGATGACATCGGCACCGTGGGTGTGGGCGAGGCCACGTTGCCCGCCTTGCGCGACTTCAACACGTTGCTGCGAATCGACGAGGCGCAGTTCATGCGCGAGACGCAGGCCACGTTCAAGCTCGGCATCGAGTTTCGCAACTGGGACCGTCCCGGCGAACACTACGTGCATCCCTTCGGCTCGTTCGGACAACTGTGGGGCGGCGTGGAGTTTCAGCATCACTGGATGCGCGCGCGTCAGCGCGGACTCAATCCCGCGCCGCTCGAGGAATATTCCTGCGCGGTGCGCGCCTGCCGCCGCAACGCGTTCGACTTCCCGGATCTCAAATCGACGCGCTCGACTTTCTACGGCTACGCGTATCACTTTGACGCCGGTCTCTACGCGCAATTTCTGCGGCGCTGGGCGATTGCCCGTGGAGTGAAGCGCATCGAAGGCCAGGTGATCGACGTCGCGCTCAATGGCCAGTCCGGTGACATCGCAGGCCTCACGCTCAAGTCAGGCGCGACGATCCAGGGTGACTTCTTCGTGGACGCCAGCGGCTTCCGCTCGCTGCTGCTCGGCGACAAGCTCGGCAGCGCCTGGGAAGACTGGACGCACTGGCTTCCCTGCGATCGGGCGCTCGCCGTGCCCTGCGAACGCAGCGCCGACTTCACGCCGTTCACGCGCTCGATTGCGCAACGCGCGGGCTGGATCTGGCGCATCCCGCTGCAGCACCGCACCGGCAATGGCCACGTGTTCGCCAGCCGCTTCATCAGCGAGGACGAAGCGTGCGCCACCTTGTTAGGCCAGCTCGACGGTCAGGCAATGGGAGAACCCAGGCTGCTGCGCTTTCGCGCGGGTCGCCGGGTCGAGACCTGGAAACGCAATTGTGTGGGTATCGGGCTCGCGAGCGGCTTCCTCGAGCCACTGGAATCAACCAGCCTGTTCCTCATTCAGCAGGGCATCCAGGACATGCTGCGCCTGTTGCCCACTCCGGAAGCCCGCGGCATCGACGAACGCCTCGCGGGCGAATTCAATCGTCGCTCCGATGCGCTGTACGAGCGCATCCGCGACTTCCTCATCCTGCACTACGTCGCCAACCGGCGGCATGGCGAGCCGCTCTGGGACCATGTGCGCAGCTACGCGTTGCCCGAGAGTCTCGCAACACAAGCTCGAGCTTTTCGCGTCGCGCGGCCATGTGCCCTACTTCAAGGACGGCTTCTTCTCGCGCGACAGCTGGCTCGCGGTGCTGTTCGGACAGGGCCTGATGCCGCGTGCCTATGACCGGCTCGCCGACTTCATTCCACTCGAAGAGCTCGACGCGCAGCTGCGCGTTTTGCATACACGAGTCGCCACGCATGTGGACGACATGCCTTCGCACGCCGACGTGATCGCGCGCTACTGCGGCGAAACGGAGCCGCTGCGCCAGGTGGCGATGACATGAACGGCGCCGTTCAGGATCTCGTCATCGTTGGCCGCGACGCGCCCGTGTGGCTCGCAGCCTGCGTCATGCAATCGGCGCTGGGGCCCGCGGGTTTGCGCGTGACGGTGGTGGAACTGCCGGACGCTCTGGGCGCGGCAGACGTCTACGCGACCTTACCTGCGCTCGAACCGCTGCACGCCCGGCTGCGCATCGAGGAAGCGCGCCTCATTTCGGCAACACGCGGTGCTTTCACGCTCGGCAAACGCTTCCAGGACACGACCGGACAGGCGGCGGCGTTTTTCCACGCGTACGGCTCCACGGGCGCGCGTATCGACAATACCGAGTTCCTGCCGAACTGGATCAAGGCGCGGCACTACGGTTTGCCGGTCGCGTTCGAGGATTTCTGCCTGACGGCCGCCGCGGCGACGCACGGTCGCATGCTGTTGCCGGACGCGGAAATCGAGCGCCATGGGTTCACCGACTACGGCTATCACCTTCCGGCAATTCCATACGCCGCCTGGCTCAGGCAGCTGGCGCTGCATCGAGGCGTCGTGCGGCACGAATCACAGGAGCTGGAAGTCCTGATGACGCCGGGCGGTTCCGACATTGCGGGCGTGAGGCTCGATGATGGCCGGCGCGTCATGGGCGACTTCTTCATCGATGCCACCGGCGCTGGCTCATTGCTGCTCGCCGGTAGATTGGCGGTGGCGCGCGAGAGCTGGCGCGACTCGTTCCCCGCGGATCGCATCCTCGTCGCACACGCTCCGCCGGTCTCGTCCCAGCCCATTTATGCCGACGTACGCGCCGGCGAGAACGGCTGGCTCGCGCTGCATCCGAGCCAGGCCTGCACGCATGTCATCCACTCATTCTCGAGCGAAACTCCAAACCATCGCGCCATCGAGAACGCAGAACGCCTCGCGCGGCTCGAATTGCAGGGCGTCGAAATTCGCGCCCACGATCCAGGCCGCCGTCTCCTCGCCTGGCAGCGCAACTGCGTCGGCCATCGGCGAGGCCGCCTGCACGTTCGATCCGATTCATGGTGTCGACCTGCAGGCCGTGCAGTTAGGGCTGGTTCATCTGCTCCCGTTGTTCCCGGTGGATTCCGACTACGCCGTCGAACGCGACGAGTACAACAAGAACCTGCAGTCGGCCTTCGAACGCATCCGCGATTTCCAGTCGGCTCACTACGTGCTCAACCGTTATGGCGGCGCCTTCTGGGAGCGGGCGAGGCTTACGCCCGTCAGCAGTGACCTCCTGCGCAGGATCGGCGTATTCCGGGCGCGCGGCGAAGTCGTTCACTACGAAGATGAATCCTTCTCGATCGACGACTGGCAGGCATTGATGCTCGGTCATGGCGTGCTGCCGGAGACCTGGGATCCGGCTGTCGATCGCACGCCGCCCGACCTGCTGAAAAGCGAGTTGCGGCGAATCCTGGGATTCATACGCCGGAAGGTCGAAGAACAGCGCTCGCATGCCGAGTACCTGCAAAGCGCCAGTGCCGCGTCAGCCGCGCCGCATCGTGAGCGCCGCGTCGATTGAGCCGCACGCATTCAAATATAGTTAGACCATGGAACTGATCATGCCGAAGTTGTCCACGGCCGCGACCTGCGGTCTCATTTTTGCCGTCACCATGGGCCAGGCTTCTGCCGCGGCGCCGACGCGCGCCGGCGTATGCGCCGATTCGCCGCAGGCGGTGCTCACGGTATGCGTGGCCGCCGATGCACGCGGGCCTTACTACGAGGTGTATCGCGGTGAGCGCCAGGTCATCACGCATGCCCGCCTGGGACTTGTGCTCGATGGCTTCGGCAACGATCCGGCCAATCGCGTCGCGAACGCACGCCGAAACGCGGTGGATCAGCGTTGGGAACAACCCTGGGGCGAGCAGCGCGTGATCCCGGACAGGCACACCGAACTTCGCGTGACCTTGTCGGGCGCCGATGCGAAGCGCACCGAGCCGTTCGATCTCACGGTGCGCGTCTTCGACGACGGCTTCGGCTTTCGATACGAATTCAATCAGATCGCGGCCGCACGCGACGTCGCGATTGTCGACGAGCTCACCGAGTTCAGCCTCGCCGGAGACTGGGACGCGTGGTGGTATCCGGCGCGCCAATCCGACCGCGACGAGTATCTCTACCATCGCGGCCCCCTCTTCGAGGTGAACCTGGCGGAAACGCCGTTGACGCTGCAGTCACCGGGTCTCTATCTATCCATCCACGAGGCCGCGCTCGTCGACTTCGCCAGCATGAATCTGCGGCGCACCGCGGAGCGCACTCTGAAGGCCGACCTCATGCCATGGTCCGACGGCGTGCTGGTGCGCAAGCGCGGATCGTTCGTGACACCCTGGCGCACGGTGCTGATCGGCGAGACACCGATGGCGCTCGCGGATTCGCGCATCGAGCTCAACCTCAATGAGCCCGCCCTTCTGCGCGATACGTCCTGGATCCACACCGGCAAGTACGTCGGCGTCTGGTGGGAAATGCATCTCAACCGCTCGACCTGGGCGAGCGGCGCGCAACACGGCGCGACGAACGCCAACGTGAAGCGCTACATCGATTTCGCGGCGAAGAACGGCTTCGGCGGCGTGCTGGTCGAAGGCTGGAATCGCGGCTGGGACGGAGACTGGATCGCCAATGGCAAGCATTTCAGCTTCACCGAGTCATATCCGGATTTCGATCTGCCGCAGCTTTCGGCTTATGCGCGCGAGCGCGGCGTGCGACTCATTGGCCACAACGAAACCGCCGGCGCAGTCGAGAACTACGAGCGCCAGCTCGATGCGGCCATGACGCTGTACGCGGCCAATGGCGTCAGCGTGGTCAAGACTGGCTACGTGAAACCCAGCGGTTCGATCGAGCGCACGCTCGAAGACGGCAGCGTGGGACACGAGTGGTTCGCGGGCCAGTATCGCGTCAATCACGAGTTGAAAGTGGCCGAGGTCGCGGCCAGGAATCAGATCTCGATCGTGGCCCACGAGCCCGTCAAGGACACGGGGCTGCGGCGCACCTGGCCTAACATGCTGAGTCGTGAAGGCGCGCGCGGGCAGGAGTTCAACGCCTGGGGCCGGCCCACGAATCCGCCCGAGCATCTGACCATCCTGCCGTTCACGCGCTTGCTCGCGGGACCCATGGATTTCACACCCGGCATTTTCGACATCACCTTCGGCAAGTCCAACGTCAACGAGCGCGTGCAGTCGACGCTCGCGACGCAGCTCGCGCTGTACGTGCTCATCTACAGCCCCGTGCAGATGGCGGCGGACCTGCCGGAAAACTACGAGAAACGACCCGACGCATTGCAGTTCATCCGCGACGTACCCACCGACTGGGAAACTTCACGCACGTTGCAGGGAATGATCGGCGACTATGTCGTGATCGCGCGGCAAAAGCGCGGCGCGGCTGACTGGTACCTGGGCGCCACCACCGACGAGAACGCGCGCAAGCTGACCATCCCGCTCGACTTCCTCGAGCGCGGCAAGAATTACGAAGCGCAGATCTATCGCGACGGCGCCTGACGCCGACTATCTGACCAACCCGACGTCGCTGGTCATCGAAAAGCGCCGCGTGTCCTCGAAGGATCGGATTGAAGCATCACTGGCGGCAGGCGGCGGACTGGCGGTGCGCTTCCGGGCTTTGTGAGGCCTGACGGCCACATCGGAAAACGCCGCCGAAGCGGCGGCGTACTTGAATGTGATGGAAGGCTTAAGTGTTGCCTCGAATACGCTGGACGACCAGTCCGGCCAGGAACCAGCCGACGGCGCCGATGAGGAGCGCGTAGGAAGAATCTCCGTCGAAGAAGACGTCGAGCAGCATGGCCAGCACGCCCACGGCGAGCAGCTGCGGGATCACGATGAAGATGTTGAAGATGCCGATGTTGACGCCCATCTTTCGCGACGGAAGGTTGTTGGCGAGCATCGCGTACGGCAGCGAGATGATCGACGCCCATGCGAACCCGACGCCGATCATGGATAGCAGCAGCCATTCCGGATCGCGTATCAACAGCATCGACAAGCAGGCCGGCAGCTCCCATCCACAGATTGATCCGGTGCGCCACGCGCATTCCAAAGCGCCTGACGAAATAAGGGATGATCAGCGCGGCGAGCAACGCCACGCCGTTGTAGGCGGCGAACAGCACGCCGACCCAATTGCCCGCAGCTTCGTAGGTCGGGGATCCGGGACTACTGGATCCGAAGTGCAGCTTGGCGACGGCGGGCGTTGTGTAGATAAAGATCGTGAACAGCGTGAACCAGGAGCAGAACTGCACGAGCGCGAGCCGGCGCATCGACGCCGACATCGAGTCGAGTTCGCCGAGAATGGTCGTGAACGCGTTCTCGCTGCGCAGGCGGCTCGCCGTCAGCAGGAACACGCCATATAAGAGAGAGCAGAACACGAGCACGTAGAGCGCGGCGCGCACGTGGGCGAGATACGCGGCCGCGAGGCCCGCGGTTCCCAGACCGAGCCAGACCCACGCGTGGCGCCGCATCTTGTCGGGCGACCTGTCCATCGAATTCTCGATGGCGGAGCCATCGAACCTGTCGAGCACCTCGGGCGCAAACTCGCGATTGGTGAACGCGGACCAGCACACTGCGGAAATGAGCAAGGTTGCGCCGACGTAGAACGCGTACTTGACCGAATCGCTGACTTCCCCCGAAGGGGCGATCGATGACACGCCAATCGACGCCATCGCCCACGGCAGCAGGCTGCCGACCACGGCGCCGACACTCGCGAAGAACATGTACATGAGATAGCCGTTGGAGCGTTGCTCGGCCGACATCTGGTCGGCCACGAAAGCGCGAAACGGCCCCATGGTGAGATTGAGCGAGCGCGTCGAGAATCCACAGCGACAGCGCCGCCATCCACAGTGTCATGGCATTCGGCATCGCGATCAGCGTCATGGCTGCCAGCGCCGCGCCGGCCAGAAAGTAGGGTCGACGCCGGCCGAAGCGCGTCCAGGTCCGATCCGAGTAGTAGCCGACGAGTGGCTGAACGAGCAGTCCGGTGATCGGCCCCGCCAGCCAGAGCAGCGGAACGGAGTCGAGACTGGCGCCGAGATTCTGGAAAATGCGCGTGGCGTTTGCCTGCGGCAGCGCGAATCCGAACTGGATGCCAAACGCACCCAGGCAGATCTTGCAGACCTGCCACGCGGACAAGATGGGCTTCGAATGAGCGGGATGCATTGCTTGTTCTTGTGAACAACGAAATTACACTAGTCGCCGCGCGAATAACGATAAGGGGGAAACATGCGCAGTCTGCTGACTTTCATGACATCGATCGCGATGGTCCTGTTTGCCGCGGAGGTCCTTGCTCAAACGCCCGAAGCTGCCGCAGCCAGCGCCGCTCCGAAGGAAATGCTGGTCTACGACACCGCACTCGCCGACGGCTGGCAAAACTGGAGTTGGGCGAAAGCCGATCTGAGCGTCGAGCTCAGCGGCAGTGCTCGAAAACCTATCAGGGTCACCGCCGGTCCCTGGCAGGCGCTGTACCTGCATCATGAGCCATTCAATACCGCTGGCCTCAAGAAGCTGAGTCTGCTGATACAGGGCTCGGCGCCCGAGGGCGAAGTTCGCGTTTTCGCACTCGCGGACGGCAAGATCATCGGTGAGGGGTATCTCGTCAGGCTCAGCAATACCGGTTGGAAACAGGTGGAACAGCCACTCTCCGTTCTCGGCGCTGAAGACAAGGTGATCGACGGACTCTGGGTGCAGAACGCCTCGGCGGCAGACTTGCCCAAGTTCTACGTGACCGAAATCAAGTTGCAGTGAGCTCACGTCATCGGCCGTGAGACGATCGCGGCCGATGACTCGCCCAATCGCCACTCTGCTCCTCATCCTCCTGGCTGCGAGCCCGTGGACACCGCTATCCGCGCTCGCCGCCGAACCTGTGGCGCCCGCCACACGCGATGTGTACGAAGTCATCGAGCGCGGCCGACTGGCCTTGCTGGCGGACAAATTCCAGGAGGCCGCCGACGCCATCGAAGAAGCGCTCACGATGCCGGAGTTCCTCACGCTGGAGCAGTCGGCGCAGTTCCGCGTCTTTCTCCTCGCTGCGTTTGCTGACCGCGGCCGCGAGGATTATCTCGGCGCCCATGAATTCATGATGCTCGCGACCGGATATCCGGACGCCAACGCCGAGCACTGGCTCATGCGCGCCCAATATGCCTCGTGGGTCGATGCCTGGCCCGACGCGGCGCTCGCGGTCACCACCATCGCCAAGCGGTGGCCCGAATTCATCGCCGATGCCGACGACAAATTGATCAGCAGGATTGCCTTCCGCGCCAACGACGACGGCAAGCACAAGGCCGAAAAGATCGAACTGCTGAAAGCCCTGTTCGCGGCGAATTTCGTGCTCGAAGGCGGCAGTCAGCCGGATGGCCTCTGGCACGACCTGGTTGTCGATGCGCTGGAGCATCACAACCTGCGGCGCGCGCGCGAGATCGCCAAGCGTATCCAGGGCGCCTCGACGCTGTTGCACATGCGCGCGGATCGCCGATTCGATGCGCTGGTCAAGGCGGAGAAGCGTGCGTTCAACATTCGCCGCGCGGTGAAACGCGAGTGCAAGCGCCTCGAAAAAACCTCCGCCGCCAATCCGCGTTCATTGGGTGTTCGCGTGCAGTACGGCTATGCGCTGCTGGAAGCCGGCCGGTTCGCGGAGTTGCTGGCGCTCACCGACGAAATCATCGGGCGCGTCACGGCGGCGCGTTCGGACGAGGCTCCTTTCGATGACATCGATGATCAGTTCAACTGGATCTACAACCACAAGGCGGCATCGCTGCGTGCGCTGGGGCGCTGGGATGAGGCGCTTGTGGTCATGGAAGCCGCGCGCCTCCAGCCGGATGAAGGGTCGGTCAACGTCAGCCAGGCGATCAACCTCGGCTGGCACTACGTCGATTTCGGCAAGCCGGAGAATGCGCTCAAGGCACTCGACGGTATCGACTGGGCCCATTCGCTGAGCCCCTACGGACGCATGCAGCTCCAGTACGTCCGTTATCGCGCCTATCTACAGCTCGCCAACGTCGCAGGAAGCGGACAACGTGCTCGCGTACCTGCGCCAGCATCGCGAGGACGCGGAAGACACCTGGCAACTGGCGATGCTCGACGCCGGCGACTTCGACGGGGCGGCAGCGCTGCTCATCGCGCGTCTGCGGGATCCGGAAAAACGTTACGAGGCGCTCGGAGAAGTGCAGGAATACCTGCCGCTGCCGCGCCTGCCGAAACAGGCCGAAGCACTGGCGCGGTGGGAAAAACTCGTGACACGCGAGGATGTGGCCACTGCCATCAGTGAAGTCGGACGCCGGGAAAAGGCCCCGATGTACGACGTTCCCGATTGAGGGTCAGTGGATCAGCAGTTCGACGAAGTCGTTCATGAAGGTTGCGACATCCACGTCGAGCGCCACCTGGGCGTTGGGATTCGCGCCTTCAACCGGTCGCGTTAATCCGTCCGCGGCCACTTCGATGTTCAGGGCCTTGAGCCGATAGGGCTTGCGCGGATTCACCAGGTCGACTGCCAGCACATCGAAAAGCGTCGGCATGTCGCCCTTCCAGTGGTTCGTGTAGCGCCACATCTGGTCGAGAGACGCGAGCGCGTCGTTGAGTGGTATGCCGCGCGCAAACAAGCGCACGCGCATCTCCGGCGTGAGCTTCAGGTCCGCGGTGGAATCGAGCGGCGCGATCAGCAGCGGCACGCCCGAAGTGAACACGGTGCGCGCGGCGTCGGCATTGGATTTGATATTCCACTCCGGCTCCGGCTTCGAGCCCGGCGCATAACCACGGTAGATAGACCCGCCCATCAGCGAGATCGCGCGGATCTTGCCTCCAATGCCCGGCTCTGATTTCAGCAACGCGGCGATATTCGTGAGCTCACCCACGGCGATGAGCGTGATCTCGCCGGGATGCGCGTCGATCTGGCGGCGCATGAAATCCACGCCGCCGGAATTGTGCAGGCTGGGCGACGTGAAGCCATCGGCCCACTCCACCTGCTTCATGTACTGCGTGGAGCCTGAGGTCCCTGCATACACGGGAACCTTGGTCCACTTGCCGCCCGCAACGTGCAGCAGCTTCGCCGCCAGGCGTGCGCGAGCGACGGCGTCGCCCGAGACGGTGGTGATCCCAAGCACACGAAGTTCCGGCCGGTGCATGAGCGCCGCCAGCGCATAGGCATCATCGATATCAGTGCCAATGTCGGTGTCGAAAATTACCGGCTGGGCATTCGCCAACGACGTGATCAGCAGGAACAAAAGAAGGTGGAAGCGCATGGCGGTGCGAGTATAGGCAACGCGATAAACGCTCAATGCGCGGAGTGGCCGACCTTCAATGTCACGGCACAGACGAGCGCTTCCTGAAATACGAAACCCAGGGCATGCACGAGCGCGGACTGATCGAGACCGGCGACGGTGACGGCTTCGCCGAGCGGAGCGCCGGCGGCCAGCGCCGATAGATAAGAGAAGACACCCGGCTCAAGAGTACGCACTTCGGTGCCATCGATGCGCGCACGGACCAACCCACACTCTCCAGGCATGGATTGATCCACCGGCGGCGCATTCTCCACCTGATTGGCGGCCCAGATCGTGAAGATCGGGTAATCCGATGCGTGCAGCCGGAGCGACGGCTGAAGCGTGAACACCAGGTGTTCGAGTTGCTCGGGCGCGAAACGCGCGAGTGCATCCACGCTGATCGCCGCATGCGTCGTCGTCACCGCGGCTTGTTCTCGTGACCACTCGAGGCGCGCGAGATCTGCCAGCCACGCGTACTCACCGCCCTGCAGGTCTTCGGCAAGAAATGCCGCAAAGCCTTTCCCGACCCAGTGCAGATCACCACTGCGCGAAGGATGGTGTTGCCGGTACCGCATCGCGAGCTGCCGGAAATAGTCGTCGCCGACGCGCCTGCGCACCACCGGGAAACTCAAGGACAGAGCGCTGCGAAAACTGATGGCGGCATTGTTGCGGTAGATAGAGAGGTTTTCGCGCGGCAGCACGGCGCAGGCCGCCGCATCGTCGCGCAGCGCCGCGGCAAAGGACGCCTGCAGCTCACGCAGCGAGGCCACGCAATTCCCCCAGCAGCCGATCGGCGCGCTGACTCTCGGCGACCAGCGTCGCGAGCGACGGTATGTTCGTGTCCCATTCGATGAGCGTGGGGACGGCGCCGAAACGCGCGATCGCGTGGCGGTACAGCTGCCAGACCTCTTCGCATACGTGCGATCCGTGATCATCGATGAGCACCGAGCCGTTGCGGGCGTGCCCCGCAAGATGAATCTCGCCGACGCTTCCCGCGGGCAGACCTTCGATGAAGGCACGGGCGTCCAGCCCCAGATTCTTCGAGCTCACATACACATTGTTCACATCGAGCAGCAGACCGCAGCCGGAAAGGTCTGCCACCCCGGCGAGAAATTCCCATTCGTGCAGGTGGGAGTGTTCGAAAGCCACGTACGCCGACACATTCTCTATGAGCAGCCGCATGCCAAGTGCGTCCTGGGCTTCACCGACCTGGCGCGCGAGCAGCTCGACGGCTTCGTCGGTGTAGGGCAACGGCAGCAGGTCATTGAAGAACTCACCGCCGGAATGACCCCAGCAGGCGTGCTCGGAAACGAGCGCGGGTTCAAAGCGAGTAATTGCGTGCTTTACGCGCGCGAGATGCTCGCGATCGACGCCGTCGGCGGATCCAAGGGAAAGGCCGACACCATGCAGGCTCAGTGGATAGGATAGCGCGGGCACGCTCGAGCGCGCGCACCGCGGCGCCACCCTCGTGAAAATAGTTTTCTGTGTGCGCTTCGATCCAGCCGACGGCCGGGCGCTCGTTGACGAGGGCGTCATGGTGAATAGCCCGAAGACCGATCCCGGCACATGCCGGAATCGGCCCAGGCCGCATACCTCGTGACTCGAGGCGCGACATCGGTCGTTAGGTCGGCTTCTTTTCGGGCAGCTTGCCGCCCATCTTCTCGCACTGGCCTTTCGGTACGTACTTCCAGTCGTCTGGCGACTTGTCCACGGTCGCTTGCCCAGCGCAGGAATGTTTGGCCGTGCCGCAATCGTTCTTGCCGGCTTCGGCGATTCCCATGCACTTTTCCTTGGGGGCGTCTTCAGCGGAAACGGTTGCGCTGCCGAGCGCCAGCAGGCTGCCGACTGCCGAAGCAATGGCGATGGTCTTCAGGTTCATGAGACTCCTCCGGAGTTGTTGTCTTTGAAAATATGTGATCAACCGGGTATCCAGACCCGACCAGGGGGCGCTTTATTTCGGACCCCCGGCGGCGGCGGCCATTTCCCCATCGGACGATGCATGTTCCTCGCACAGCGCTGCAACGGCAACCATTTGCCTTTCGGCGACAGTCCTAAATCGGGCCAGCGTCAGTCGGACTGACAATCCGGCCGGCGGTTCCATTTTTTGTTGCGATTGTTATGCTCCGGCCGTCCAGGAAACAGAACGACTTGCGGCTCACGACGCGCGAACAGCGTGTTTCGGCAGCAGACTCTCTTGCAGGAGGGGTGGCTTTCATCGTTGCGGACTAACTACGACCGATCAAAAAGGGCCGGAAGGATTTCCGGCCCTTTTTTTCGCGCAGATCCTGCCCGGCGAACGAGGCATATATGATTGCCACTGCGAACCGCCAGCATCTCCACATGACGACATCAGCAATCGCCGCGCACGACCCCCGTTCAAATACATCTTTGAATCCCGTTGCGCCGCGCACCTCATACATCCGCGTGCCGCCGGGCAACGAGCTGCCCGCAAACGTGCTGTTTGCAGTGACTTTCGGGGATCGGCCACCGATCGCTTCGCAGCGCGCCGTACGGGTGAATCTCGAAATGCTGTCCGGCGCTGATCTCGTGGAGGTCTGGTACGCCAACGGCGACGTGGTGAGCGGCGTCGATGGCGCAATTCGTCATGCCGCCGACGAGCATTTCCTGTCGGCCGTCATCGAAGTCGACGAACGCGAACATGGCGGCATCCTGGCCGCCACCGCGTTTGCCTATCGATCCATCGCGCGCTTCCAGGCGAACTCGAGGTTCCCGCATTTGCTGCGCACCTGGAACTACTTCGACGCCATCAATCGCGGTGAAGGCGACTCGGAACGTTATCGCGAGTTCTGTTCGGGACGCGTGGCGGGATTCGACGGCAAGACGCAGGCGCAGTATCCAGCGGCCACAGTAATCGGCAGGCGCGACGGCGACTCGAGGTTGCAGGTGTACTGGCTCGCGGGCCGATGCCCTGGCATCGCGCTGGAAAATCCGCGGCAACTCTCCGCGTATCACTACCCGAGGCAGTATGGGCAAACACCCCCGAGCTTTTCGCGCGCGATGCTCGTGACGCCTGACTCGCTGATGATCTCCGGCACCGCCAGCATCGTGGGTCACGCTTCGCAACACGCCGATAGCGTCGCGGCGCAGGTCGACGAGATCGTCGCCAACCTCGGCAGTCTCCTGCAGGGCGCGCATGCACAGTCACCGGTACTGCCGGCGACCTTTGGCCGCGGCTCGCTGTTCAAGGTGTATCTGCGAAACCGCGTGGACCTGCAAGTCGTCGAAGACAGGCTGCGCACGCTTCTGCCGGATGGCGTTTCATGGCTGGTCCTGCAGGGCGACGTGTGCCGCTCCGATCTGCTGGTGGAGTTCGACTGCATGCATGCCGCTGTCTGAGAGCGGCCGGAAATGCTCAGTCGGCCTTGCCGTCCGGTGGCATCACGTGACTCTCTATCCAGGCCTGCGCTTCATTGTTCACTTCGCGTGCATCGCGTCCGGCGGCCTCGATCGGCGGGCCGATGATGACGCGAATGGTGCCGCGCTTCTTGAGCACGCCACGGCGTGGCCAGAAATATCCCGCGTTGTGGGCCACCGGAACGATCTTGCGATTTTCCTGCGCGGCTAACAAAGTTCCACTCGAGCCATAGCGGCGCGTCTCGCCCGCGGCCATGCGCGTGCCTTCGGGAAACACCAGTATCCAGGCCCCGTGTGCCATTCGGTCCTTGCCCTGCGCGAGCACCTGGTTGACGGCCGAAGCGCCGGCCTTGCGATCGATGGCGATGCAGCTCGCGAGCAGACAGCCCCAGCCGACGAAGGGGATCCAGAGGATCTCGCGCTTCATGACCCACACCAGCGGTGGGAACAGGATCATGATTCCGAAGGTCTCCCAGGTCGAAGAGTGCTTCATGAAAATGACGTGATTGCCGGGCGGAAGATTCTCGCGGCCCTCGACCGTGTAACGGATGCCGCACAAAATCCGCGCGGCGAAGAACACCACGTGCGTCATCACTCCTGCCAACCAGAAGCGGCCGCGAAACGACAGGAACGGAGTGATCACGCAGTAGCTGAATCCGAATACCAGCATCCACAGGTACAGGAACACGTTGAAGATCAGCGACCCGAGCATCTGCATGTTTTAGTCGCTCGTCATCAACCCGGCAGGCAGGACAGGTCCGCGATCCGTGCAAAGTGGTGGCGCAGCTGCGCCAGCAATGCGAGGCGATTGCGGCGCAGTACCAGGTCTTCGGCATTGACCATGACGTTGTCGAAAAAGCCGTCGACTGCGGGGCGCAGGGTCGCGAGACGCGCGAGCGCTTCGGTGTAGTCGCGCCTGGCGAGGGCGCGCTCGACCTCGACGACGATGCCCGCCAGTGCTTCGTGCAATGCCTTCTCGGCAGGCTCGCGCAGCGCCGCGACATCGACGTCGCCCGCCGTACCGGCGTCCGCCTTCTTCAGGATGTTGGAGATGCGCTTGTTGGCGGCGGTGAGACTGGTTGCTTCGGCCAGCTTGAGGAATTTCGCGAGCGCCGCGAGCCGGGCTGCGAAATCCGGCGGTGATACCGGCGAGCTGGCGCGCACCGCGTCGAACATTTCGGTGGTCACGCCTGCGACCCCGCCGGCGCTTTCGCTGTCCAGGAAGTACGCGCGCAGGCGTTCGATCATGTATTCCCAGAGCTCTTCGGCTGCACCGGCATTCTGCACGGGCTGCAGCGCGCAGGCGCGCGTCACGAGCGCGCGAAGGTCGATCGGAAGCTTCTTCTCGGTGACGATGCGCAGGGCGCCAATGGCTGCCCGACGCAGACCGAACGGATCCTTGGTGCCGCTTGGCTTCTGGCCGATGGCAAAGATACCGGCCAGCGTGTCGAGCTTGTCGGCGAGAGCCACGGCCACACCGGCACCCGTCGCGGGCAGCGCGCCGCCGGCGCCGCGCGGTAGATAGTGCTCATCGATGGCCGCCGCCACATCGGCGGGTTCGCCGTCGGCGAGTGCGTAGTAACGGCCCATGATTCCCTGAAGCTCGGGGAATTCGCCGACCATGGATGACAGCAGGTCGCACTTCGCGAGCTGCGCAGCACGTTCCGCCTTGGCGCGATCCGCGTCGATCAGCAGGGCGATCTCTCCCGCGAGGGTCACGACTCGCCGGACTTTGTCGCCGATGGAGCCGAGCTTCGCCTGGAATGTCACGGCGTCGAGGCCGGGAAGGCGCGCCGCCAGCGGTTGCTTGCGATCCTGACTCCAGAAGAAGGCGGCGTCGGACAGGCGCGGGCGCACGACGCGCTCGTTGCCAGCTCGCACCCTGGAAGGATCCCGGCTCTCGATGTTGCTGACCGTGATGAAGTGCGGAAGTAGTTTGCCGCCCGCGTCCTGGAGCGGGAAGTAACGCTGGTGCTGTTGCAGCGTCGAGATCAGTACCTCGCGCGGCAGTTCGAGGAATCGCGGTTCGAACGAACCCGCAACTGCGCTCGGCCATTCGACCAGTGCGGTCACTTCATCGAGCAGCGAATCACTCAGCAAAGCCTCGCCGGACAGCGACTCCGCTGCGGCCAGGACTTGCGCACCGATTCGCGTGCGGCGCTCGCCGAAATCCGGGATCGACCTTGCCCTTCTCGCGCAGCACGGTCTCGTAGTCGCAGGCGTTCGTCGAGCGCGAATTCCTGCGGCGCCATGAATCGATGCCCGCGCGTCGTTCGTCCCGCATCGGTGTCCAGGATGCGCGCGGGTATGACATCCACGCCGAACAGCAACGTCAGCCAGTGCACTGGCCGCACGAACTCCGCGGCGGATGCGCCCCAACGCATGCGTTTGGGGATCGGCAGCTGATCGAGTGAGCGCTGCACGATGCCTGGCAACAGGCCTGACGTCGCAAGACCTGGCTTTGAACCGGCGAAGAAAAGGAATTCACCCTTGCCTTCGGAAACCCGCGTGAGCGTACTTACGTCGGTTCCGCACTTTTCCGCGAACTTCGTGGCGGCCGCCGTGGGCTTGCCCTCCTTGTCGAAGGCGGCACTCACCGGCGGACCCTTGAGCTTGATGGCCTGGGCCGGCTGCATCACGGCGAGGTCGCGCACCAGCACTGCCAGTCGCCGCGGTGTGGCAAACGACCGCAGCTCGCCGTGCGGCAGGCCAGCTTCGGCGAGCCCCTGACGGATTCCGGCGGCAAAAGCCTTTTCGAGTTCCGGCAGTGCGAGCGGCGGCAACTCTTCGGTGCCCAACTCCACGAGAAAATCGCTGGCACGCGCGTTCATGGCGACACCGGCTTGTCATTGGACTTGAGCATCGGAAAGCCGAGCGCTTCGCGACTGTCGTAGTAGGCCTGCGCCACGGCTCGTGCCAACGTGCGCACGCGCAGGATGTAGCGCTGACGTTCGGTCACGGAAATCGCCTTGCGCGCATCCAGCAGATTGAATGTGTGCGACGCCTTCATCACCTGCTCGTATGCCGGCAAGGCGAGCTTCGCCTCGAGCAACTTGCCGCAGGCGGCTTCATGTTCGTCGAAGTGACGCAGCAAGACGGCGGTATCGGCGTACTCGAAGTTGTACGCCGACTGCTCGACCTCGTTCTGGTGGAACACGTCGCGATAGGTGACGCGGCCAAGCGGTCCGTCAGTCCAGACGATGTCGAAAATGCTCTCGACACCCTGGAGGTACATCGCGAGGCGCTCGAGACCGTAGGTGATTTCGCCGGTCACGGGTTTGCAGTCGAGGCCACCGACCTGCTGGAAGTAGGTGAACTGCGTGACTTCCATTCCGTTCAACCAGACTTCCCACCCCAAGCCCCACGCGCCGAGAGTGGGCGATTCCCAGTTGTCCTCCACGAATCGCACGTCGTGTACGAGAGTGTCGAAGCCCAGCGCGCGCAGTGATCCGAGATACAGATCGAGAATCGGCAGCGGCGAAGGTTTGATGACTACCTGGAATTGGTAGTAGTGCTGCAGGCGAAACGGATTGTCGCCATACCGGCCGTCGGTGGGACGCCGTGAGGGCTGCACGTACGCTGCCGACCAGGGCTCGGGACCGATGGACCGGAGAAACGTGGCGGTGTGAAACGTGCCGGCGCCCATCTCCATGTCGTAAGGCTGAAGGATGATGCAGCCTTGATCGGCCCAGTATTTCTGGAGCGCGAAGATCAGTTCCTGAAAGGTGCGGGGCGGGGTGCCCAGCGGCATGTCGGCAAGTGTCGAAGGCATGATTCAGTCGCGTTTTGGCCGGCGCGCAGTATAGCGGGGGACCCCCGGAAGCGACTGAAAACCAAGGTCTTGGGCGCTACAGATTGACCACACGGATCTCGTAGACCTCGGAGATGGCGTTGCCGTCCCACGCGTAGCGCAGATGCACGCTCTGGCGCACGTTCTGCACGAGGCGCGGTCGAAAGAGCGCCACGCACTCGACCTCCATTGCGCCGCACGCTGTCGAAGGCGATGCCATTCGATCCGGCCTCGCGCAGCTCGCGTCCTAGCTTCTGCGAAGCGGCATAACTCGCCGGGTCGTAGATGTCGGGCAATTCCATGCGCCGCCCGCGCAGGTCATGCAATTCGCAGGCGACATCGGCCAGGTAACAGCGCATCTCGAGTTCGATGGGAGGCTGACTGGTGGCGCGCAGGAAATTCTCGCGGTGAAAACGCGTTTCGGCGATGGCCGTGTCAACCGATTCGGCCGCGTAGTAGGCGCCGAAATGACCATCGGTGAACCGCGTGCCGGGCGGTGAAAGATGAGTGAACGGCGCCATGACAATGGACGCGTTGGGCCCACTGACGCGGTCGGCGACGGGGACCAGATGCAACTCGCCGAGTTGAGTGCGGATGCGAGGATTGGTTCTGGACTCGAGCTCGTAGAGCGCGTCCCAGTCGGCCGGATCCGCGACCCGCTCGAACAGATGAATCGTCGGCAGCCGGCTCGCGACAATGCGATGGCACGGCGCGAACCTCACCGCCCGTGCGGTGTGTGTGATTTCCACCATCCTTGGTCTCCGCTCGGGTCAGCGACCCTTATCCACGCTCGGCGTCGAGGTATTCCCGCACCACGTAGAGATCGGCCACCCTGCCGGACAACATGCGTTCGAGGGCCGATCGGCCACCAAAAGGCGCGGCGGAATTGGGTTGGCGAATCCAGGCGTCGGCCGCCTTGGGATCCGGGAGCAGGATCTGCAGCGACTTGTAGATGCCGAGCAGATAAGAGAGACGTTCGAGAGTGTCGCCCGGCAGCCTGGGATCGCGTTCTCGCCGCCATTTGAAAAAGGTGGAGCGGGAAGCGATGCCTAACAACTTGAGCTGTTCGGCGACGCTCAGGCCCCACGCCTCGGCGATGTTCACGAATGCCCGCATTCCCGGGCCACCGGGAGATGAGGTGCCGGAATTCGGGTTCGGCCGTGGGTTGGCGATCGTCAGACTCATAGTGTTCTCCAGAAGTCTATAAATAGACTATATCAGCCAGAGATACATATAGAAACATTTTCCCGCATCATGCGAGTGCGCAGTGCAAACACAGGGCATTTTTCTGACAGAACTTGGGGCAAAATGCATCGCGCACGCACCAATAGTGTGCGCGCCTCAGGCGCAGATCTACGTAAGTCATTGATTCAAAAGGATTCAATGGCTGGCACACCGAATGCATTGAGACCGAGGCTTAAACCCCTTCCGAGAGGATCTCTAACAATGAAACCCGCAGATGTAATCAAGTTGATCAAGGACAAGGAGGTCAGATACGCCGATCTCCGCTTCACCGACACGCGTGGCAAAGAACAACACGTAACGATTCCCGCGAACCTGGTTGATGAAGACCTTTTCCGCGACGGCAAGATGTTCGACGGCTCGTCGATCTCGGGTTGGAAGGGCATCAACGAGTCGGACATGATCCTGGCGCTCGATCCGACCACGGCGGTCATCGATCCGTTCTTCGAGCAGACCACGGTCAACATTCGCTGCGACATCATCGAACCGGCCACCATGCAGGGCTATGAGCGCGATCCGCGCTCGCTCGGCCGCCGCGCCGAGGCTTATCTCAAATCCACGGGCATCGCCGACGGGGCGTTGTTCGGACCCGAAAACGAGTTCTTCATCTTCGACAGCGTCCGCTGGAACAGCGGTATCAACGAATCTTCGTACGCCATCGATTCCGTGCAAGGCGCGTGGAACAGCAACACCGTTCTCGCCGACGGCAACAAGGGTCATCGCCCCACCGTCAAGGGCGGCTACTTCCCGGTTCCCCCGGTCGATGCGTTCCAGGACATCCGCTCTGCGATGTGCGACGCACTCGAAGAGATGGGTCTCAAGGTCGAAGTTCATCACCATGAAGTGGCGACCGGCGGCCAGTGCGAAATCGGTGTCGGTCCCGGCGGCCTGGTGAAGAAGGCCGACGAAGTACAGATCCTGAAATACGCCATCCACAACGTGGCGCACAGCTACGGCAAAACGGCCACATTCATGCCGAAGCCGCTGGTTGGCGACAACGGTTCGGGCATGCACGTGCACCAGTCGCTGCAGAAAGCCGGCGTCGCGCTGTTCGCGGGCGACAAGTACGGCGGTCTCTCCGACACGGCGCTCTACTACATCGGCGGCATCATCAAGCACGCCAAGGCCATCAACGCGTTCACCAACCCTGGCACCAACAGCTACAAGCGCCTGGTCCCCGGCTTCGAAGCTCCCGTGATGCTCGCGTACTCCGCGCGCAACCGGTCGGCGTCGATCCGCATTCCGTGGGTGTCGAACCCGAAGGCGCGGCGCATCGAAGTGCGCTTCCCGGATTCAGCTGCGAACCCGTACTTCGCTTTCGCCGCCATGATGATGGCGGGCCTCGACGGCATTCAGAACAAGATCCACCCCGGCGATCCGGCGGACAAGGATCTGTACGACCTCGAGCCCGAAGAAGCGAAGCACATCCCGACGGTGTGCCACTCGCTCGACATGGCGCTCGAGCACCTCGACAAGGATCGCGAGTTCCTGACCCGGGGCGGCGTATTCACCAACGACGTGATCGATGCTTACATCGGATTGAAGACACAGGAAGTCACGCGCTTCCGCATGTCCACTCATCCGATCGAGTTCGACATGTACTACAGCTGTTGAGGCGTCACGTGAGGCGAAGGTTGGCCTCGAAAGTGGCAGAAGCGGGTAGAAACCCGACGATCGCGCCCGCCAGCCCTGAAGTCTCACGGAATCCTCGTCCGTTGATGTGGGCGGCGGCGTCTCTTGGGCGCCGCCGCTCGCTTTTGTGGTCTCAGGTTTTGGTCCGGTTCATGTCAAGGGTTTATGCTCCAGCCCCATGAGACGCTCGTTGCCCATTGCTTGTGCTCGGATCGCTGTGCGTCGTTTCGATTGCACAGGCGACGACCTACATGCGAGTGGAAAAGGACGGCACCAAGACCTATTCCGACCGGCCAATTCCCGGCGGCGAGCCCATCGACGTGAAACCCGCGCAGGGCTACTCGGCGCCCGCTTCATCGGGAATCTCGAGCCGGCCGCCAGCAGCAGGAAGCCGGACGAATTCCAGCTACCAGAGCTGCGCGGTTACGCCCGAGAACGATTCGACATTCACCAATCCCGAAACGGTGCCCATCTCGCTGGTGACGAACCCCAGTGTGCGTCCTTTCGATACCGTGATCATGACGGTCGACGGTCAATCCGTGGGGCAGCCAGGCACCGTCAGCTACACGATGGCCGCGCCGGTGAATCGCGGCACGCATACCGTGTCGGTAACCATCACCGACCAGTTCGGCAGAACGTGTGTGCAGCGTGAGTTCGTCGTTCCATGTCATGCATCCGGGGCTGAACTCCCCGGCCGCTCCGAACCGACGCGCGTCCACCGCGCCCACCACCGCGTCCCACGCCACACTAACTACCGCATGCACGGCCGGGGGCCAGCATGGCGGTTGAACACTTCCTCCCGTCCGCGATAGCGCATTTCGAGCCCGCCGATCTCATCGGCGCGCTGACCACCGGCATCGTCATGCTCGATTCGGACCTGTGCGTGGTCTACGCCAACGTGGCCGCCCAGGATCTGCTCGCCGCCAGCGTCAACCAGGCGCGCGGCAAGCCATTTCTCTCGCTGGTACTCGAAGCCGATTCGCTGGGCGCTCTCATGCGTCGCGCCGTCGACACTGGCGAGACTCTCTCCGAGCGCGAACTCTCCGTGCAGGCCGGTCCGCTTGGTCGCGAGCATCGCGTCATCGACGTCACGATGACGCCGCTCGACAGCGAATTCGACCGCAAATACCTTCTTCTGGAAATCGCCGACGCCACGCAGCGCCAGCGCATCACGCGCGAGAACGAGCTCATCTCGCGACTCGACAGCAGCCGCCAGATGGTTCGGCAGCTCGCGCATGAGATCAAGAATCCGCTCGGTGGCCTGCGCGGTGCTGCGCAGCTGCTCGAGCGTGAACTCCACGAGCACTTGCGCGAATACACCGGCGTCATCATCAGTGAAGCGGATCGCCTCACCGCGCTGGTCGATTCCATGATCGGGCCGGCGCGCGCGCCGCAGAAAGCGCTGATCAACGTGCACGAGCTCTGTGAACACGTTTACCGGCTGTTGCGCAGTGAAGCGCGCGGCGGCGTGCTGGTCGAACGCGACTACGATCCGAGCCTGCCGAATGCAGAAGTGGATGCGAACCAGATCATCCAGGCGCTGCTCAATATCGGCCGCAACGCGTTGCTGGCGATCGGCGAGCGCGGCCGCATCGTGATTCGCACGCGCGTGGCCGCGAACGTCAACATCGGCACCGCGCGTCACAAGCTCGCGGCCAGCCTGTCAGTCGAAGACAACGGCCCGGGTGTACCCCCCGACATTGCCGACACCATTTTCTTCCCGCTGGTTACCGGTCGCGCCAACGGCACGGGCCTCGGCCTGGCGGTTTCACAGGACCTCGTGACGCGACACGGCGGCCTCATCGAATTTGAAAGCAAGCCCGGGCGCACGGTCTTCACCATTCTGCTGCCCCTACCGGAGAACGCATGAGCGTCGATCCCACATATATGCACAACGCCACTCCTCCTCCGAGCACTCAGCCCGCCCTGCGAGTGTGGCTGGTGGAAGATGATGCCTCGATCCGCTGGGTACTCGAACGCGCACTGCGCGCCAGCGGAATGGTGCCGCGCGCCTTCGACTCCGCCGAGCCCGCGTTGGCCGCACTGCGCGCCGATGCACCCGACGTGCTGCTGACGGACATCCGCATGCCGGGCAGCTCTGGCATCGATCTGCTGCGCGAGGTTCGCGTCGCGCACCCCACACTGCCCGTCATCGTCATGACGGCGCACTCGGATTTGCCGAGCGCCGTCTCGGCCTACGAAGGCGGCGCGTTCGAATACCTGCCCAAGCCGTTCGACATCGACCAGGCCGTCGAGCTGGTGCGCCGCGCCGGCCAGACGGCGCGGCGCGGTGATGAAACTCCAGCGCAGACGCCCGAAATCCCCGAGTTGTTAGGCAAGGCGCCGGCGATGCAGCAGGTGTTCCGCGCCATCGGCCGCCTGTCGCGCTCCAGTGTTGCCGTGCTCATCACCGGTGAATCCGGAACCGGCAAAGAGCTGGTCGCACGTGCGCTGCACGAACACAGTCCGCGCGCAGCCAAGCCCTTCGTGGCGCTGAACACCTCGGCCATTCCCGCCGAGCTGCTCGAGTCGGAGTTGTTCGGACACGAGAAAGGCTCGTTCACAGGCGCTGACACGCAGCGCCGCGGTCGCTTCGAGCAGGCCAACCTCGGAACATTGTTCCTCGATGAAATCGGCGACATGTCGACGCCATTGCAGACGCGCCTGCTGCGCGTGCTCGCCGAAGGTGAGTTCTATCGCGTCGGTGGCCAGACGCCTATCAAGGTCGACGTCCGCGTGATCGCCGCCACTCACCAGAACCTGGAAGAGCGCGTCGAGCGAGGCATCTTCCGCGAAGACCTCTATCACCGCCTCAATGTGATCCGCATCGAGCTGCCGCCGCTGCGCTCGCGCACCGAAGACGTTCCCGACTTGTTAGCCCACTACCTGCGCCAGGCGGCCAACGAGCTCGGCACGGAGACCAAGTCGCTGGCGCCGATCACCCTCGAGCGCCTGCAGGGATATCGCTGGCCTGGCAACGTGCGCGAACTGGTCAACCTGTGCCGGCGACTCACGGCGCTCGCGCCGGGCAGTGAAATCCACCTGGAAGATCTGCCTTCAGAAATGCACATCGTGACGCCGGCGGCGCAGACCGATTGGGCTGCCGCGCTCACCTTGTGGGCCAAGGCGCAGCCGCATGACGGCACCGTGGCGTGGCTCGACCAGGCGCTGCCGGAATTCGAACGCGTTCTCATTCGAGTCGCGCTCAATCGCACGCACGGTCATCGCCAGGAAGCTGCGCGTGTGCTCGGCTGGGGTCGTAACACCTTGACCCGCAAGCTCAAGGAACTCGGGATGGCGGACGACGAGTCGCTGCCGTAGTCATGATCGGGTAGGGACAGGTTGCCGCAACCTGTCCCTACACTCCCTCGGGACTGGTTGCTTCAACCTCTCCCCACTCAGGAAACGCTCACAACAAGGTCGCGGGACAAGACACTTCCGCGAGCGACATCACATTGTTAGCGCCGGCGGTTGCGAGATTGATAGCGCTACCTTTGCGGCATTTATTCCGCTTTTTTCCCGGGTTTTGTCTTAGCGGGTGACATAACCGAAGTTGCGCGTGATTGCCGTCGCGATTCGGATACGCCTTTGTTTCCAGTGTCTCGTGCTTGTTCCATTCTTTGTCCCATCAGGGTTCCGGACAAATTTCCACGGTCCGGCGAAGAGAGGAAACATGCAAGAAATAGTCGTTCAGGCTACGAAGTATCCCGAGATCGTGGTTCAGGGCACGCGCTATGACTACACGTCAGACATCGTTCTGATCGTCGTGGGAGTCCTCGCTGCCGCTGCAATCATCTGGCGCTACTCGGTTACGCGCCGGGGTAAGGATTGACTGCTAATCACTCGCTGCGTACGGACTGAATGTCCCGTCAGTCCGTGCGCAGTGAGCCTACCAGCGCGCTGATTCCGCGCAGGTTGTTGAGCTTGAGATAGTCCGCCACGCCGGCATTGATCTTGCGGCACAGAAGCGGATCGTAAAAAAGCGCAGTCCCCAGGCCCACGGTCGTGGCGCCGGCAATCATGAACTCGAGCGCATCGTTCACCGTGGTGATACCACCCTGGCCGATGATCGGCACGTTGTGCTTCTTCGCCACCTCGTACACCTGGTGAACCTTCAGCAGCGCGATCGGTTTGATCGCAGGTCCCGACAAACCACCCTGCACGTTGCCGATCACCGGTCGCCGCGACTTCACGTCGATGGCCATGCCCATGATGGTGTTGATCACCGCGAGACCATCCGAGCCGGCCTCGATGCAGCGGCGGGCGTTTTCCTTGATGTCGGTCTGGTTGGGCGAGAGCTTGGTGATGATGGGTTTGTTAGTCGCCTTGCGGCAGGCTTCCACCACTTTCGCCGACATGTCCGGGTAGTTGCCGAACGCGACGCCACCTTCCTTCACGTTCGGGCACGAGATGTTGATCTCGATCGCGTCGATGGGTGAATCGTCGAAGCGCCGGGTGACTTCGGCGTACTCCTCGATGGTCGAGCCCGACACGTTCGCGAAAAAACGCGTCTCGCTGAAATCGAGCGTCGGCAGGATCTTCTTCACCACGTGCTCGGCCCCGGGATTCTGCAGGCCAATGGCATTCAGCATCCCGGACGGGGTTTCGTAGACTCGATGCGGACGATTGCCGAGCCTTGGGGCTCCAGTGGTGCCCTTGAGCACGATGGCGCCCACATCGCGGTTCGAGAAACCCTCGACACGCGTGTATTCCTCGCCAAAACCCACGCAACCCGACAGCAGCACGATGGGCGAGTTGAGCTGCATGCCGCAAAACTCGGTCAGCAGCGGGTTGTCGACATTTTCCGGGGCAGCGGCCATGGCGCGCATTGTACGACGCACTTCGTCACATTCAGAGAGTGGCTCGGCCCGAGCGCGCGGCGGTGTGCGCAGGGCGAAATTGGGTTCCGCGGCCCTCCGGCGGTAGGATGCGCGCCCCATGAAAAATCCAATTCTCCTGATTGCCATCCTTGCGGCATCGTCAGTTGCCGCCCAGGTACCTCCACCCACCGCCCCCACGCCGAGCAGCCCCCCGACTCCGAGCGGCGCCCCGACTCCGCAGTTCAACGAATCGGACGTAGTCCCCGAAAGTCCGGGCTACGAAGACGCCTTCGCGCTCTACGAAATCAAAGTGGGCGGCCAACCTTTGAGCGAAGCCGATCAGATCACGCGCTGGCACGACGAACTCAAAGCCGGGCGCGCTCGTGCGGGCACATTGGTCGGAAGCCATCTGGCCTACCTCGCGCTCACCGCCAGCGATTGCGCGGCAGCGCGCGACGCGCTGGGTCGGGCCGACGAACTGGGCAGCGACCAGGCCGCATGGAAGCTCGCACAGCTCTCCGAAAACAGCAGCTGCGGTGAAACCGATGTCGCCGTGCTCGAGCGCTGGCTCAAGAAGGCAGTCACTCTCGACTACCTGGTCGCCGCGCAGCGGCTGATCGCCCTGTATTCACCCGCCGGCGCGCGCAGTGACCCCGTGCAGCGCTATGTATACGCACGAGTTGCAGGCGGATATTGGGAAGCGGTTTATCCCAACGACAAAAGCGGCAGCAGCCGTGCAGGTTTCGACGCGACCGCGCTGCAGGAGATGGAAAAGGAACTCGCGGCACCCGACCGCAAGCGCGCCGAGACTGAGGCGACTTCGATCCTCACGCAGATGCTGAAGCGCCACGACCGATTCAAGCCCCAGGCACCACAGGAGTTCGCGCGCGGCGGCCAGAATGCCAAATCGTCCAAGGGCTGGGGATTCGCGGCCTCGACGGTCGACTACCACCACGAATGCGCGTGGAACCTCGTCGCCAACTGTCGGGGTACGCAGCGACTGGCGTTCGTCGATGTGTCGAACAACGAGCAGGACTTCATGGGCTGCAAGGCAGAACTGCGCGCGAAGGACTTCGTGACCCAAAAGGCGGACAGCCTTGCGCGCGAGGTGCTCGTCGGACCCAAAGTTACTCGGCGGTTGATCCTGGGCGACGTGTACCAGGCGCAGGACAAAGCCGCGCTGTCGGTGAACTGCAAGGTCATCCCCAAGCTCGCCGAGAACGCTGCGGCCGGCAAAGTGTCGCGCGCGACTCGAAGGAACCATCGACGCGCAGCAGTTCTATCCGGCGTCCGCCAAGCGGCAGGGCATCGAGGGAGATGCCGTCGTGCGCTACTGGGTCACCACGGGCAGCGGCACACCCACCGACGCCGAAATCGTGCGCTCCAGTGGCTATCCGGCACTCGACGCCGCGGCAATCGACACGATTCGCAGCGGACACTTCAAGAGCGACTGCGACTACGGTCTCGGCAGCATCCGCATCGCTTTCAAGCTGCAGGACTGACTACCGCGCGATGTTCCACATCGTCATCTACGAGCCGGAGATCCCGCCTAACACGGGCAACCTCATACGCCTGTCCGCCAACACCGGCGCCGAGTTGCATCTGATCAAACCGATCGGCTTCAGGCTCGATCGAAAATCGGTGCGCCGCGCCGGGCTCGACTACGACGAGCTCGCGACGGTGCGCGTGCACGACAATTACCCGGCGGCACGCGCCGCGCTGCCGGGGAATTGGTTCGCGATCGAAACGGGCAGCACCCGGCGGCACGTGGACGCGCAGTTCGCATCCGGTGATGTGCTTCTGTTTGGTTCCGAGCGGCGCGGGCTTCCACCCGAAGTACTGGCTACGATCCCGCCCGAGAATGTGTTGTCGCTGCCGATGCTCGCCGGCAATCGAAGCCTGAATCTCTCGAATGCCGCCGCCATTGCCGTGTACGAAGCCTGGCGCCAGATCGGATTCGCCAGCGCGCGCTGAATCGGCGGGCTACGAAAGCTCAGAGCGGATCGGACGAGTCATCAGCTCTTTCACCACGTCCTTCGCCGGCTCCTGTTCATACAGAACGCGATAAATGCCGGCAACGATCGGCATGTCCACCTTCTCGCGCAATGCGACCCGGTGCACGGCGCGAGCCGCACTGTAACCCTCGACCACCTGGCCGATTTCCTTCAGCGCTTCATCCACAGTCTTGCCGGAAGCCAGCGCGAGTCCGAAACGCCGGTTGCGCGATTGGTTGTCGGTGCTGGTCAGCACGAGATCTCCCAGGCCCGCCAGGCCCATGAAGGTTTCTGCTTGCGCGCCGAGCGCCACGCCCAGGCGCATCACTTCGGAAAGGCCGCGCGTGATCAAGGCGATGCGCGTGTTGGCGCCGAACCCCAACCCGTCGGAGAGACCCGCACCCACCGCGAGAACATTCTTCACGGCGCCGCCGACTTCCACGCCAATGATGTCGGTGGACGTGTAGGCGCGGAAGTTGGACGCGTGCAGGCTCTTCGCAAGCTGCGCGGCGAAGTCCGCGTCGGGCGACGCGATGGTCATGGCGGTGGGCAGGCCCATGCCCACCTCTCGCGCGAAGGTCGGACCCGAGAGCACGGCAACCGGGTAGCGGTCACCGAGCACGTCGTAGGCGACCTGGTGCGGTAGTTTGCCCGTGTCGAGTTCGAAGCCCTTGGTCGCCCAGGCGAGGCGAGCATTGCGCGCCAGCATGGGCTTGAGCTGGGTGAGCAGCGCTCGCAGCGAGTGACTGGGCACGGCGACGATGATCGCCACTGCGTCTTTCACCGCGGCCGCCAGCTCGCGATGAATCTCGATTCGATCGGGAAACCGTGCTTCGGGCAGATAGCGACGGTTGTGCCGCTCGGCAATCATCTGCGCGGCGTCCGCCTCGTTGCGACACCACAGACGAGTTGGATGACCTGCCCGCGCGAACTGGATGGCGAGCGCCGTGCCCCAGGAACCAGCGCCGAGTACGGCGACGGGTTCCCGCGCGATGTCGTTGCCGGAGTTGGTCACGGGCATGCGCACGAACGCGGTGGGCCGCGTTCGCGCGCTGGCGCGTCAGTTCGCCGGGCCTTGCGCGGCGGCTGCGGCCTGCTGCTGCGCGAGTCCGCGCGCGAACAACTGGTCGAAATCCACGGGCGGCAGCACGAAGTTCGGGAAGCCACCCTGCGTCACGAGGTTCGACACCGCGACGCGCGCATAAGGGAACAGCACGTTCGGGCAAATGGTGCCGATGGCGCGGCGCTGGTCGTCGGCGTTGAGGCCACGCATGGCGAACAGGCCGGCCTGTTTGACCTCGACGAGGAACGCGGTGGCTTCGCCCTGCTTGGCGCCCACGGTCACCGTCAACACCACTTCATTCAACTCCGGCGCAACGACGCTGGCCGTGGTGTTGATGTCGAGCGAGATCTGCGGGTTCCAGTTGCCGTCGATGCGCGGTCCCTTCGGGGCCTCGTACGAGCAGTCCTTGAGATAGACGGACTGGATGGCGAGCATCGGGCCGGTCGGGTTTTCGGTCGCCGCCGGAGCGGTCTGATTTTCCATGATGATATTTCCTAGATGAAATCTGGCCAAAACTTGAATCTGGCCGGTGTTGAAAGAATTCAGCGGCCTAACAAGCCATCGAGCTCGCCCGCCGCCTCGAGAGCCAGCAGTTCGTCGCTGCCGCCCACGTGGTGGTCGCCGATAAAAATCTGCGGCACTGTGCGCTGGCCGCTTCGGGTGCGCATCTCCGCGCGTTTGTCCGCCGACGATTCGACGTCGATCTCCTCGATCGACACGTTCTTGGCGGCGAGCAGCCTTCGTGCTCGCTCGCAATACGGACACCAATTCGTGGTGTACATGACCACCGCGGGCTGACTCATCAGGCCGCCTTGGTGACAGGCAGGTTTTCCGCGCGCCAGCCGGCAAAGCCGCCGCGCAGCGAGAACGCCTTGGTGAAGCCTTGCAGGTTGAGCTGGCGCACCGCGGCGGCGGCCAGAGAACCTGACTGGCAATAAACGACCACGGGCTTTTCCTTGAAGCGCTTGAAGCTCTCGCCGGCGGTCAGGATCTGGTCCGACGGCAACTGCTTCGCGCCATTCACGTGGCCGGCGGCAAATTCCTCGGGCTTGCGTATGTCGAGCACCAGGGCGCCCTGGTTCATGAGACGGATGAGATCCTGCGTGGAGATCGCGCCGACACCGCTCGCGCGTATCCGCGACTCAAAGGTGACTACCACTACCAGCGCCAGCACCACGGCGGCCGCCATCAAAGGGTGGTGAGTCACGTATTCGATCAGTCGTTCCATGAGTGCTCGGAGTCCGGCCGGGGGGCGAAAAAGGGAGCGCATTATAGCGGCACCCCATGTTTTCGCCGATTTTCAGCACTCCAGATATCTAGAATATGCCCATGAAGATTCTCTCCAGAGGGCTCCGCCGGGCAATTTGCGGGCCGCTCTTGCTGGCGCTCGCGTTGGCCGGTGCCGCCGCGCCTGCCGCCGACGCTCCAAACCCTGCCAAGGCCGAGGCTGAGCTCAAGGCCGTTCGCACGCAGATCGACAAAGTGCGCGCGGAGATGGAGCGCGATGCCGGGCGGCGCGACTTGCTCGCGCGCGAAATCGAAGAATCCGAGCAGACCGTGGCTGGCGCGCGCAGCGCGCTCGAAAAGCTCAAGCGCGAGCGCGTCGTGCACACCGCCAGGCGCGCCGAGCTTGCCGAACAGCGTCGCGGCGAAGAGTCGGTGCTCGTCGAGCGCCGCGCAGCTCTCGCCGGACAGCTCCGCGCCGCCTCCATGATCGGACAACAGGAACCCATCAAACTACTGCTCAACCAGCGCGATCCCGGCCAGACCGGACGGGTACTTACCTACTACCAGTATTTCGGCCGCGCACGTGCAGACCAGATCTCCGCTATCAACTCGCACCTGGCCGAGATCGCCACGCTCGATGCGGCGCTGGCCGAGGAAGAGGCGCGGCTCATCGCACTCGAGGAACAGCAGAAAAGCGAATTGTCACGGCTGCAGTCGGCGCGCGAACGCCGCGGCCGAGCGCTGGTGTCACTCGAAGCCGAATCGAAGAACCGCGCGCGAGAACTCACGCGCCTCAAGGAGCAGCAGGAGGGCATCGAAAAACTGGTGCGCGAATTGCGGCGCGCGCTCGAGCGCATCGACAAGTTCCCCACCGACAGCAAGGACGCGTTCGCGAAACTGCGTGGCAAGTTGTCCTGGCCGGTGGCCGGAAAGCTGATTGCTTCATTCGGGCAGACGCGCGCCGGCGGCGTGAAATGGGATGGGGTGCTGCTCTCGGGAGCCCAAGGCTCGGCAGTGCGCGCCGTCTATCACGGCCGCGTGGTGTACGCGGACTGGCTCTCGGGCCTGGGGTTGTTGACCATCATCGACCATGGTGACGGGTACCTCAGTCTCTACGGACACAACGAAAGGCTCTACAAGGAAGTGGGCGAGCGCGTCACCGCCGGTGACACCATTGCGACGGTCGGCGACTCGGGCGGCCGCTCGACGCCAGCGCTGTATTTCGAGATTCGCAAGGCAGGACGCCCCATCGACCCCAAACCCTGGTTCAAGAGCGCCGCGCCTTAAGCCTTAAGGGGCCAGAAACGCCAACTGCATCAACGTCCTACGGGCGTCTTTCAGCGATTGTCCCACCGATGTCCTTCGAAAACTCCATGGCGCCGTACGCGCAGCTGGTCCGTTCGCTGCTGCCGCGCGCGGCATCGATCAGCCTGTTCGAAAACACCGGCAAGCTACTGTGGAGCAGCGCCCCCAGCGCGAATCCGGATCTGTTCGCCCTGGTGCTGCAGGCGATCGCGCAGCTCGAGGGCCCTCTTGGAAAGAAGGGCGAAGTCGACGGGCAGCACTGCTCCTTGCCCGATGACGGGCCGGCCTATCTATTCTGGCTGCGTGACGGCGCCGGCAGCATCGCCGCCATCGTTGCCGTGGTCTGCAACCGCATCAAGGTCGATGCCGACGTGCTGCCCTTTTCCTACGTGCGCGATCACCTGAAGCCGGCGCTCGAGCTCCTGCGCCGTGACCTGCTGGCGCGCGCCGACATCGACATGCTCAACGAGTCGCTGAGCGCGCGCGACAAGGATCTCGAGTTGCTGTTGTCGGTGACCGGCAGTCACCCTGCGGCTTCCGGCGCCGACGATCTTCAGAGCCTGCTGGCCAACGCCGCCAGCCACCTGAAGTGCGTGCTCGCCGGCATCGTGGTGCCCGACAAGGGCCTGGTGCTCACGTACCCGGAAAGCGGTGACTCGAGCATCCTCACGCGTACGCAGAAACAGTTGTTAGCCATCACGCAGACACGCCGCGATCCGCTGGTCATCAACCGCATCGCGACGCAGGCCGGCCAGGTGGCGATTCCCTACCGTATCCTCGCCTGCCCGCTGCGACAGGGCAGTGGACGCACCTCGGGCGTGCTCGCGCTGTTCCGCAAGCTCGAGGCCCCGGAGTTCATCGGCCGCGACGTGCATCTCGCCGACCTGCTGGCGCGACGCGTCGCCGCCAGCATCGAGACCAGCTACGACACCCTCTCGGGGTTGCTCACGCGCGCCGCGCTCGAACAGCGCGTCAAGCTCATGTTCATCGAAGGCGAGCCGCGCGGTCAGCGCTGGAGCCTGCTGTACGTCGACATCGACGAACTGCACGTCATCAACGAAAACTTCGGCATGCACGTGGGCGACCAGGCCATCGCGCAGATCGGCGACCTGTTGCGCAAACATCTGCCGCCGAATTCCGTGGCCGCGCGTATTTCCGGCGACCGCTTTGCCGTGGTCATGCCCTCGGAGATCGACGAGGCGGCGATGTTTGGCGAAGGACTGCGCGAGGGCGTCACGCGCCTGCACACCGTCGGTGTCGACGCGCGTTTCCGGCTGTCGATCAGCCTCGGCGTCACGCCATTCAGCGGTCGCGAAGTCGATCTCGGACGTTCGCTCGCCGAAGCGGAATCGGCCTGCAAGGCGGCCAAGGACCGTGGCCGAAATCGCCTCGAGTCCTTCCAGGAAAACGACGTCAGCATCATTCGCCGCTTCACCGACATCAACGTCGCCACTGATGTGCGTGCCGCGCTTGCCGAGAATCGCCTGCGCCTCGAAGCGCAGATGATCCTGCCGTTCGTCGATGACGGGCACGCCAAGCCGCACTACGAATTGCTGCTGCGCATGCTCGACCCGGAGGGCAACACGATCGGGCCCGATCGTTTCCTGTCCGCCGCGCTGCGCTACCAGATGATGCCGACCATCGACCGCTGGGTGATCTCGACTGTCGTCGAGATGTTGCGCCCGCACCGTGAGTTGCTCTCTAACGCGCCGGTGGTGTTCACCATCAACTTCTCCGGCCAGTCGCTCACCGACGAAGAATTTCCGGACTACGTGATCCGCAGCATCGAGAGCAGCCGCATCAACCCGGCGGTGTTCTGCTTCGAGCTCACGGAAAGTGCCGCGGTCGCCAGCATGAAAGATGCGCAGGCGCTGATGTCGCGACTGCGCAAGCTGGGTTGTGGCGTGGCGCTCGACGATTTCGGCACGGGCTTGTCGTCGCTGTCTTACTTGCGTTCGATGCCGGTGTCGATGCTCAAGATCGATGGCAGCTTCGTGCGCGACATCCTGCGCGACGAACGCGCCGAATCGATGGTGCGCGCAATCGCGCAGCTGGCGCGCGCCATGGATATCACCACGGTGGCCGAATACGTCGAGACCGAGGAGATCCGCACGCGGGTGCGCATGCTCGGGGTCGATTACGGCCAAGGCTTCGCGATCGCGAGACCAGTGCCTGTGAGTGAAGTACTCGACGTGCTTCCGGTGCTCGCGGCGGCCACTCCCGGGGCCTTCCTGATCGACGAGTTGCCGGCGCAAGCCGGGTGAGCTAACTCATTAATCTGAGTTAGGATTCACGCCCATGAAGCTTCTGCTTACCGGCGTCGTCCTCGGCTTCCTGATCGCCCTCGGCGCCTACGTTGCCACACCGCACGATGCCGCGCCGCCGCAGGAAATCCGCGCCGCCGTTCCGGCCAGCGGGAAATCACCGCTCACACCGGCCGAATCCGCGCAGCTCTCGGAAGTCATCGAACGCGTGCAGCGTGAATACGTGGACACCGTGTCGCATCCGGAACTCGTCGACGACGCGTTGCGTGGCATGGTCAGCGGGCTCGATCCCTATTCTTCATATCTCGATGCGGAGGAATACGCCGATCTGCGTGTCAGCACCGCCGGCACGTACGCGGGCATCGGCATCGAAGTGTCGACCGCGGATCGCGCGCTGCGCGTGGTGCGGCCGTTCCGCGATTCGCCCGCGGCCGCCGCGGGAATCCAGAGCGGCGATCTGATTTCCGCCATCGACGGAACTCCAGTCGGCGTCGACCTCGATGCCGCCATGGCGCACATGCGCGGCCCACGCGGCTCGACGGTGAAGCTGGCGGTGACGCGCGTGGGGCAGACGCTCCCGCTGGAATTCACCGTGGAACGTGCGCAGGTCGACGTGCACAGCGTGGCCATGGCGAATATCGACGGTGGATATGTCTATGCGCGCATCACCGCGTTCAGCGACACGACGGCGGAAGACTTCGTGGCGAACATCGCGCGTCTTCGCCGCGACATGCCCGCCAAGCCGCGCGGTTTCGTGCTCGATCTGCGCAACAACCCGGGCGGCGTGCTCGAATCTGCGGTCGAAGTTGCCGATCAATTGCTCGAGAGCGGGGTCATCGTCACCGCCGACGGCCGCACTCCCGCCGCGCGCTTTTCGATGGAGGCAACGCCGGGCGAGGTGTTGCCCGGAGTGCCTGTCGTGGTGCTCGTGAACGGCTCGACCGCATCGGCGGCGGAGATCCTGGCCGGCGCATTGCAGGATCATCATCGCGCGTTGTTGTTAGGGCGGCGCACCTTCGGCAAGGGATCGGTGCAGACCGTGATGCCGCTCATCGAAGGCCGGGCCATCAAGCTCACCACGTCGCGCTACTTCACGCCTTCCGGACGCTCCATCCAGGGCCATGGCATCGACCCGGATCACGCCTTCGACAACGTCGACGGCGTGCCACTCGATCTCGACGATCCGCGCGTGCGTCAGACGCTGGGCGTGCGCGATGCCGGAATCCACGCGGCGCTCGAATTGCTCAAGGGCAACAAACCGAAGGCGGCCTCCGGCATGACCGCGAGCGCGGGCTCTGCGCCGTGGAAATGACGCGCGCATGGAGCTGATCAACTGGATCCCCGAGTTCATCCATTGGTTCATCGACATCGTCCTGCATCTCGATGCGCACCTCGTCGAACTGCTTCGCGACTACGGTTTCTGGGTCTACCTGATCCTCTTTGCGATCGTGTTCGCCGAGACCGGGCTGGTGGTGACGCCGTTTCTCCCTGGTGACTCGCTGCTGTTCGCCGCCGGGGCGCTCGCCGCGGTGGACACCAGCGGCACCCTGTCGGCGCCATTGCTGTCGCTGACGCTGATCATCGCGGCCGTCGCCGGCAACACGACTAACTACCACATCGGCCGATGGATCGGCCCCGCGGCCTTCAGTGGCAAGATCCGTTTTCTCAAGGTCGACTACCTGCGGCGCACGGAGGCGTTCTTCCTCAAGTACGGCTCGGTCGCCATCGTGTCGTCGCGCTTCGTGCCGATCCTGCGCACCTGCGCCCCGTTCGTAGCGGGCATCGGCCACATGCCGTACGCGCGCTTCCAGGCCTACAATGTCCTCGGCGGCGCGGCCTGGGTGTTGCTGATGACCTGGGCGGGTTTCTTCTTCGGCAATATCCCTTTCGTCAAACAGAACTTTGGCCTCGTGACGATCGGCATCATCGTGGTGTCACTGATCCCCGTGGCCTGGGTGGCACTTAAAAAGTGAGCACGGCGTACCGCAGCTTCGCCCATCGCGTTGAAATCGGCGCGCCGGTCGAACGCGTGTGGCGCGCTTTCACCGACAGCCGCGTGCTGGCGCTCTGGACCGCTGCCGGCGCCACCGTCACGCCGCGCGAAAAGGGTCGACTGCACGTGATCTTCGGCAGCGGCATGGAGTGCGACGCGCACATCGACGTGCTGGTGACCGCGCAACGGCTGCGCCTGATCCTGCTCCCGACCCGCGGTATGCCGACCTCCGATGCGGTCATCATCGAAGACTTTCTGTTCGAGCGCACCGCCCCCAGTAGCGTGGTCCGTTTGCTCAGCAGCGGAGTTCCGTCCGTTCAGGGCTGGGTGACGTACTATCTCGCCAAGCGCCGCCACTGGGAGATGGCGCTTGCCCGGCTCAAGGTGCTTCTTGAAAAGGGTCTGGATCTGGAACAGCCACCACCGAGGTATTGAGTCATGGCGGGTTTCATTCTTCGCGGCCTGGTCGCCGCGCTCGGGCTCTGGGCAGCAACCGAAATCTTCAAGGGCGGCATCGTCATCGACACGCCCTGGACGCTCATCTTCGCCGGCCTGTTGTTAGGCGTGGTGAACGCCATCGTGCGGCCCATCGCCGTCGTGCTGGCGCTGCCGGCTTTGCTGTTGACGGTGGGATTGTTCCTGCTGGTGATCAACGCCGCCATGCTCGGGTTGGTGGCACTGATTCTTCCGGGATTCCATATCGCCGGCTTCTGGACCGCTGTCGGCGGTTCGATCGTCGTGAGTCTCGTGAGCTGGATCGCGTCCTGGTTCATCGGCCCGCGTGGCCGCGTCGAGATCATTCGCCCGCGCCACGATTGAAGCTGGAAATGGGGTCAGGCCCCGTTTCCTAGAAAACGGGGCCAGAGCTGGTACTAGCCACATCCAGCTGTCGACGGATCCTTCTGCTGATCCTCGTCGAGCCGCTTCACATCTTTCTGCGGCCAGTTCACGAGCGCGACTCCCGCGAACATGATCGCCATTCCGATGAGCTGGTTTCCGCCAAGTTGCTCATCGAGGAACCACCAGCCGAGGATCGCGGCGATCGCCGGGTTCACATAGCTGTATGTGCCGACCATCGCGGGCGTGGTGTTCTTTGCCAGCCACGCGAATGCCGTATAGGCAAGGCAGGAGCTCGCGATGGTGAGGTAGGCCATCGCGATGAGTCCCGGCTTCGACCAGGTCCAGTTGCCGGCCTCACCCATCGCGAGTCCGACGCCGGTCATCATGAGCCCACCTAACGACATCTGCACGGCCGAGAACGACAAGAGGTCGAGCTTCGAGTGCACGTTGCGGATGTAGACCGTGGTTGCTGACCACACGAACACCGCGAGCAGGATCAGGAGTTGCATGCCGAAATGGCCAGTCGAAAGACTGCCTCGTGGCCAGACGATGAGTGCCGCACCGGCGAAACCGATCACGAGGCCCGTGAACGTGCGCCGGTCGAGCGCATGCGCGCGCCGACCGCGCGTCGCGAACAATGCGATCCACAACGCGGCCGAGGCATTGAGAATGGCGGTCTGGCTGGAAGCCACGTACTGCATCGCCCAGTTGGTGCAGGCGTTGGGGACCAGCACGCTGCCGACGGCGACGATGACGAGGTGACGCCACTCGGTGGCGTCGAGCGGGAACCGGCGACCCAGCGCGAGCGCAGTGATGCCTAACAAGATGCCCGCGCAGATGAAACGGATGCCGCCGAACAGGATGGGCGGCAGCGCGTGCACGCCGATGCTGGCCACGAGGTAGGTCGAGCCCCAGACGACGTAGACGATCGCGAAGCAGAGGATCAGCTTCGCGCGGCGGGAAAATGGGGACATTCCTCATTTTGCTGTAACAAATCCAAACTTGCCTGCCGCATCGCAGACCTCGTCATTTGTTACAGCAAAATGAGGAATGTCCCCATTTTTGCGAGCCTCAGGCCGCCTTGCCGCCGTTCACGCCGACGCGGTACAGCCACCAGCCGATGCCGGCGAGAATCGCGAGACCGGTGATTTCGCCGACGGAGCCGCCCAGCTGCATCCCCGCCGGCAGCGCCAACGCATCGCCGCGGCTCATGACCACGATCGGGATCGCCATGAGAATGCCCATCAGCGCTTCGCCAGTGATGAGTCCGGCCGAAAACAGCATGCCCTTGCGGTTGCGCTTCTCGGCTTCTTCTTCGCTCAGGCCTTTGCCGAAGGTCTTCGTGACCAAGTAGTTGAGGAGACCGCCGATGAAGATGGGAACCATGGTCTCGAGAGGCAGATAGATGCCGATGGCCGCGGCCAGCACGGGCACGCGGAACGGCGCCTTCTTCGCCTTCAGAACCTGGTCGAAGATGATCACGGCCACGCCGATGAGCGCGCCGATGCCGATCATGTTCCAGGGCAGGTGGCCGCCGAACAGACCCTTGGCTACCGACGCCATGAGATTGGCCTGCGCGGCTTCGAGCGGATTCGGATGCTCGGCCGTGGCGACGCCGATGCCATAGGCCTTGGCGAGCAGGTTGAGCGTCGGCGCCATGACCATGGCGCAGGAAATGGACCCTATCGCGAGCATGACCTGCTGGCGCCACGGAGTGGCGCCGACGAGGTAGCCAGCCTTGAGGTCCTGCAGGTTGTCGCCGGCGACACAGGCCGCGCAGCACACCACGGCGCCGATCATGACCGCGGCCACCGGGCCGATAGTCGAGGTCTTGCCGAGGAAGCCCAACAACACCAGCGCCGCGAACAGGATGGTCGCGATGGTGATGCCGGACACAGGGTTGTTGGACGAACCCACGAGACCCGCCATGTACGCTGACACCGAGCAGAACAGGAATCCTGCCACCACCATGATCACGGACATGGCGGCGCCCACGCTGACGCTGCCCACGATGCTGTAGTAGAGAATGGCCAGTGGAATGGTGAACAGGACGATGCCGATCAGCACCCACTTCATCGGCAAGTCGCGGTCGGTGTGCGCAATGTTCGCGTTGCTGCCGGCGCGTGCCGCGGCCAGGCCGCTCTTCACGCCGGAGACGATGGAGTGGCGCAGATTGATGAGAGCCCAGATGCCGCCCACCAGCATGGCACCCACGCCGAGGTAGCGGATCTGCGCGCCGCGCAGGATCTGCGCCGTGGCTTCCGCGCACTCGCCGCTGGTCAGCGCCGCGCAGGTCTGCGCGATGCGCGCGGCCAGCTCCGGGTTATCGGCGAGGAAATACGTGTGGTACAGCGGGATCGCGATGTTGAACGACAGCAAACTACCCGAGACGACCACCGCGCCGATGTTGAACCCGACGATGTACCCCACGCCCAGCAACGCGGGCGAAATGTTGGTGCCCATGTAGCCGAGATACTTGCCTACGAAGCCGCTGGCCAGCGCGCTGTCTGGAATGAACCGCAGACCGCTCGCGGCAATGAGCTTGCCCACGCCACCCGCCAGCGCGGAAACACCCAGAACCCTGACGCCTTCCTTGGGGTTCTCGCCGGCACGCAGCACCTCGGCGGCGGCCTTGCCCTCCGGGAAGGCCATCTGCTGATCGACGATCAGTGATCGCCTGAGCGGCACCGAAAACAGCACGCCTAACAAGCCGCCGAGCCCGGCGATCGCCACCACCCACCAGTACTTGAAGTCCGGCCAGTAGCCCATGAGTACGAGTGCGGGGATCGTGAAGATGACGCCCGAAGCGATCGACGTACCGGCCGAAGCGCCGGTCTGCACGATGTTGTTCTCGAGGATGCCGCCGCCGCCGAGCGCGCGCAGCACGGCCATCGAGACCACCGCCGCGGGAATCGCCGAGGCGATGGTCATGCCGGCAAACAACCCGAGGTAGGTGTTCGCGGCGGCCAGGATCACGGCGAGCACCACCGCCAGGACGATGGCGCGCGCGGTCAGCTGCGGCGCTGGAGCCAGGTTTGAATTCATCGGATCAATCCCAGCCGCAGTCCTGGCCCTTGTTCTCTTCTTCAAGCCAGGCCTCGAGAGGCTTGAAGTAATCGATGATGGCCGACGCGTCCATCTCGCGTGTGCCGGTCAACTGCTGCAGGGTGTCCTGCCACGGCTGGGACGCACCCTGCGTCAGCATGGCGCCGTACTTCTTGCCGGCCTCGGTGCTGCCGAAGATCGAGCATTCGTTGAGGGGACCTTTGTACCCGGACGCATCGCACAGCGCCTTGTGGAACTGGAACTGCAGGATGTACGACAGAAAGTAACGCGTGTAAGGCGTGTTGCCGGGGATGTGATATTTCGCACCCGGGTCGAAGTCCTCTTCGCTGCGCGGAACCGGGGCGGACACGCCCTGGTATTTCTCACGCAGCTCCCACCAGGCCTTGTTGTAGTCGGCCGGCTTGATCTTTCCGCTGAACACGCCCCAGCGCCACTGATCGATGAGTTTGCCGAACGGCAGGAACGCGATCTTGTCGAGCGCCATCTTCATCTGTTGATTGATGATGGCTTCCTTCGACGGCGTCACGTCACCGACCAGGCCGATCTTGCGTAGATAGGCAGGCGTCACCGACAGGTTGATGGCGTCGCCGATGGCTTCGTGGAAGCCGTCGTGCGCTCCGTCCTGGAACAGCATGGGCTGGTCTTTGTACCAGAGGTAGTAATAGACGTGGCCGAGCTCGTGGTAGACGGTGAACAGGTCTTCCTCGACCGGCTTCATGCACATCTTGATGCGCACATCGTCGGTGTTGTCCATGTCCCACGCGCTGGCGTGGCACACCACTTCGCGATCGCGCGGCCGTGTGAGCATCGAACGTTCCCAGAATTTCTGCGGCAACGCCGGGAAGCCGATCGAGGTGTAGAAGTTCTCGGCCGACTTGGTCATCTTGACCGCGTCCCACTTGAACTTCTGCAACAGCCGATCAGCGGATTCGATGCTCGCCGCCGGATAGGGCTTCAGCAGGTCGTCATAGACGCGATTCCACTGCTGCGCCCACATGTTGCCTAACAACTGCGCCGGAATCGGCTTGCCGTCCGGAACCTTGTCCTTGCCGTAACGCTGCTGGAGACGCTTGCGCGCGTAGCAGTGGAGGCCCTGGTACAGCGGCTTCACCTGTGCAAAGAGCCGGTCGCCTTCCTTTTCGAAATCCGCGACGGGCATGTCGTAACGCGCGCGCCACAACACGCCGACGTCGTCGAAGCCGAGTTCCTTGGCACCTTCGTTCGCGAGCTCGACGAATCGCTGGTATTTCGGGCGCATGGGCTTGGCGATCGAATGCCAGCCCACCCACGCCTCGGTGAGATCCGCGTAGTTGCGGCTGGTGGCGATGGTTTCGGCAAGATCGTCGTAAATCCTGCAGTCGGTCTTCTTGCCGTCCTTGTTGGTACCCGGCGGGCAGTACTTGCCTTCGCCATACATGGCATCGAGTTCGGTGGTGAGATTCGCAAGCTCCGCGCGCTTGGCGGGATCCGACGGTGCCGGCGCACTCACTCCGAGTTTGATGAGCAGGAGCGATCGCTCCGTCGACGCATCGAGCTTGTCCTTGGCCTTGTCGTACTTCGCAGCGGCGGCCGCCGTACGGCTGAAGTATTCGAGGTAGTGATCCGTGACGCGCGCATTCAGGTACTGCGTATCGGGCGTGATGTACGTCTGCTGCGTCCAGCCCGCGGCGTTTCCTTCCTTCGCGAGCTCGACGAGGTCGGTGTTGACCTGCGCCACGAAGGCGGTCGCTTCGAGTTTCGGCGGCGGTGTGACCCCTTTGGGTCCGCCGCAGGAGGCGAGCAGGCAGGCAGCGGCCACGGAGGTCGTGATGGCGGCGGCGCCGCGCAGATAGTTAGACGTGCTCATTTCCTGTCTCCAATCCAGCTCCGCAACGGACGCGCCAGCAGCATGATGAACACGCCGGCGCCGCCTCCGATGAGAGTCATGATCCAGAACTGATGTGGAAGTTCGCTCGACGTGAGCGAAGAGGTGTGACCGCCAACCAGGCCGGCGACCGTATTGCCGATGGCGGCGCCGAGGAACCACGTGCCCATCATGCGGCTCACGAACCGCGGCGGCGAAAGCTTCGTGACGTTGGAGAGCCCGACGGGCGAGAGGCACAACTCACCGAATGTATGGATGAGATAGGCCATGAACAGCCAGACCGGGCCGACCTTGCCGCCGGTCGAAACCACCAGCTTGGCCGCGCCGACCATCACGAGAAAACCCAGACCTAACATGATGAGACCGAAGCCCATCTTGAACGGCGCGGACGGATCGAGATTGCGCGCACCGAGCGAAACCCAGATCCATGCAAAGAACGGCGCGAACAGGATGATGCCGATCGGATTGATGGCCTGGTAGTAAGCCGCCGGGTGCATGCCTTCGTTGTAGAGGTTTCCGAACAGAGAACGATCGGTGTAGTCGAGCGCGAAGATGTTGAAGGTCGTCGCCTGCTGTTCGAAGCCGCCCCAGAACAGCGCCGCACACAGGAAGAAGATGATGATGACGCCCACGCGCTTCTTTTCGAGCGAGGTCAGGCCGCCGAAGAAGAGGACGTATCCGAAGAAAGCGACTGCGAGCGCTACTTCGAAGATGAAGAGACCGCGGGCCAGAGTCGCCTCGGAAGGAACGTTCTGGCCGAGGAACAACACCGCGGCACCAATCAGCGCGAGCACGAGAACGCCGGCGACCAGGATCCACGTCCGCTTGCGCTGCTCGGGCGCGACCACCGGGGCCAGGCCCGACGTGCCGAGATATTTCTCGGTCAGCTTGAACTGCACCAGGCCGATGAGCATCGCCACCCCGCAGATGCCGAACCCCAGGCGCCAGTTGATGTCCTCGCCGAGTCCGGCCGCGATGATGGGGCCGAGCGCGGCGCCCAGGTTGATGCCCATGTAGAAGATCGAGAAACCGGCGTCACGTCGTGCTCCGGGCTGACCTTCATAGAGCGCGCCGACCACGCTCGACACGTTCGGCTTCAAAAGTCCGATGCCGAGGACCGTGAATGCCAGGCCGATGTAGAGGATCGCCGGAGTCGCGGGGATGGCGCAGACGAAGTTGCCAATGGCGATCAGGACGCCACCGGAGAACACCGCATTGCGCTGACCGATGAGCTGATCGGCGATCCAGCCCCCGGGCACGGTCACGAGATAGGCGCAGCCGGCAAACAACGCGTACACGGCGCCGGCGGTTTCGTTGTCGATGCCATAACCAGGATTCGCGGCGGTCGTGGAAGCCGCGAGAAACAGGACCAGCATCGTGCGCACGCCGTAGTAGGTGAAGCGCTCGAAGAACTCGGTCATGAACAGCGTGGCGAGTCCACGCGGATGACCGAAAAAGCTGCGGCTATAGTCCGGCGACCCTGGGGTCGTCGTGGTCGGTTCACTCATTATATTTTTCGCCCCGAATTTTTATGGGCGCTGCTGCGCCGTGATGGCGCCGAGTCTGACTCATGCGTACCGGCGCCAGCAAGGCGGGGCTGCGTCGCGGGCGGGGCGTTTTACAGTGCTGGCGGCTCGGCGCGCCAGAGATGCGCTTCAGCTCGCCTTGGCTTCTTCTTTCTCTGCGGCGTCGGCGTTACCGCGCATCTTCAGCATGATGCGTGCCATCACCAGCCCGCCCTCGTAAAGCAGGTACATGGGCGCGGCCATGATGGTTTGCGAGATCGCGTCCGGCGGGGTGAGGAATGCGGCGACCACGAAGATGCCGATGATCACGTAGCCACGATTCTTGCCGAGCGTTTCCACGTTCACGAGGCCGGTGATCACCAGCAGCACCACGGCCACCGGCATCTCGAACGCCACTCCGAAGGCGAAGAACAGCGTGAGCACGAAGTCGAGGTAACTCGCCATGTCGGGCATGTAGCTCACGCCCGTGGGCGCCGTGCCGACCAGGTAGCTGAACATGACGGGAAACACGGCGTAGTACGCGAAGACCGCGCCCGCGTAGAACAGGATCACTGAAGAAACCAGCAGCGGCACGGCGAAGCGCTTCTCGCGACGGTACAGCCCCGGCGCGACGAACGCCCAGATCTGGTAGATCACGATCGGCATGGCCAAGAACAAACCGACGTAGAACGCCACCTTGAACGGCGTCATGAACGGCGACACGACGCTGGTCGCGATCAGCGATGTGCCTTTCGGTAGTTTGTCGAGCAGCGGTTGCGCGATGAGCGTGAACAGCTCGTTGGCATATATCGCACAGGGAATGAAGGCGATCAGCAGGCCGAGCATTGCCTTCATGAGCCGGTTGCGCAGCTCGAGAAGGTGCGACATCAGCGTGCCTTCAGCCAGATCCTCGCCTTTCTTCGCTTCGTCGCTCACGGCGCAGGACGCGAGTCGTCGTCGCGCGGGCTAGTTAGGTCGAGCTCCGCCTGGTCGCCCGCGGATTCGGCAACGGGTTCATTGTCAGGCGTGTCCGCCGCGCGTTGCGAGGGATGCATGTGATGGTCCGGCGGATAGAACTCCTCCTCCGGTTCCACCACGGGCGCGGGAGGCGCGGCGTACGGCGAAGCGGCTGCGGGCGGAGGTGCGGGTTTCGGATCGAGCGAGGTGTCGATGCCGGGATCGATGTTCACCTTGGACTCGAGGTTGTGCGCTTCCTCTTCGAGCTGATCGCGGAACTGGCGCGCCATGGCGCGTGCGCGCCCAACCCACCGCCCCACTTGCTGGGCGAGTTTGGGAAGCTTCTCCGGCCCCAGCACGATGAGTGCGAGAGCGAAGATCACCAGCAGTTCAGAAAATCCAACCTCGAACATGGGATGCTCCGCCGCGCGGCGGTGGTCAGTATCGAAGGACGAAGGCGAGAGCGCCTAAGGCTTCAGACCTTGGTCTCGCTCTTTTCCGCGTTCTGGGATTTCGCGGACTCGGAAAATTCAGCATCGGCCTTGAGCTGCTTGACCGACTCTTCGGCATCGCCGTCATTCATCGATTTCTTGAAGCCACGAACCGCGGAGCCGAGATCAGAACCGATCGTCTTCAGCTTCTTCGCCCCGAAAACCAGCAGCACCACGACGAGAATGACTAGAAGTTCTTTGAAACCTATGGGGCCCATGAGCCGCTCCTGTGGGCGTCGGGACGCCCTGAAAATGCCAGTAATTAAAGTGGGGGGATGATAAGTCAACAGAGGCGCCAAACCTAAGAAAGTTCGGCATAAGTAGAGACTCACATCACGACTAAGGCATGTCTGTTAAGTCCTTGTCATCCGGGGCGGTTCTGAGCCAGAAAGTAACCGGCCCATCGTTCACCAGCGAGACCTGCATGTGTGCGCCGAATTCGCCCGCTGCGACTTCGGCGTGGCACGCGCGAGCCGCCGCCAGCAGCCCATCGAACAAAGCCCGGGCGACCGCGGGCTCGGCGGCGGTGCTGAATCCAGGCCGCGTGCCCTTGTGGGTATCGGCGGCGAGCGTGAATTGGGGCACCAGCAGCAAGCCACCGCCGACGTCGCTCAGTGAGTGATTCATGCGGCCGGCTGAATCTTCGAAGATGCGATAGCTGAGAATCCGCTCGAGCAGTCGCTCGGCCTGTGCGGCACCATCGCCGCGCTCGATCCCGATGAGTGCGAGGATGCCGCGGCCGATGGAGCCCACGGTCCGGCCTTCGACCGTTACCGCCGCACCGCTGACCCGCTGTATCAGTGCTATCAATCCCGCACTCCCATGCTCGAAAGCCTGCAGATTGTGCCCGGTGGCAATTGCGCGCCCAAGTCCTTAATATCGCGGCCTGATTTTTTGGGAGCCCCGGGGCAAAAATTGAGTATGGCATCGCGTATTTCGCTCACCGTCTTGTTGTTGGTCGCACCACTCGCGGCACTTGCCCAGGCGCCGGTCGTCGGGGACGCCACGCGTGGCCAGGCACTGGCCTACACCTGCAGCGGCTGTCACGCCATCCCTAACTACAAGAACGTGTACCCCACGTACTCCGTGCCCAAGCTGCATGGTCAGCGCGCGCAATACCTCGCGGCCGCGCTCAAAGAGTACAAGAGCGGCGATCGCTCGCACGGCACGATGCACTCGCAGGCAGCCTCGATGAGCGAGCAGGATATGGCCGACGTGGCCACGTATCTTGCCGGCCCGAACGTGCTCACGAATTCGAAGACCGACGTGAAGCCCTCCGATCGCCCGAAGGCCAGCGAAGTCTGCCTCGCCTGCCATGGCACCAATGGCGTCGGCATCACCGCCGACTATCCGACCATCTCTGGCCAGCACAGCGACTACATCGAGCGCGCGCTCACCGATTACCAGAAGGGCGCGCGCAAGAACGCCGTCATGGCGCCCATGGTGGCGACGCTCACCAAGCAGGACATCGAAGAGCTCGCGGCTTACTACTCGAGCCAGACGCCCGCGCTGTCGGTGGTTCCGAAGAAGGTGTTCTTCTTTTCGGGCAGTCCGGCGAAATAACTATTTCGCGGCGAGCTGCTTCTCCAGGAACGTGACGATGGTCCGCTGGTAGAAGTCGCGGTTCGACTTCTTGCGGAACCCGTGGCCTTCATCCTTCGCGGCGAGGTACCAGACCTCGCCTCCCCGCGCGCGGATCTTCGCCACCATCTGCTGCGATTCGGTCGCGGGTACGCGCGGGTCGTTGAGACCCTGCACCACCAGCAATGGTTTGGCGATCCGCTGCGCGTTGGTCAGCGGTGATATCCGCTGCAGATAGCCGCGCATGCGAGGCAGACGCTCGTCGCCGTATTCGGGGCGGCGCAGGTCACGGCGATAGGCCGAGGTGCTCTCGAGGAAGGTCACGAAGTTGGAGATGCCGACGACGTCGATGCCGCCGCGCAGCCGGTCGCTGAAATTCACCATCGACGCCAGCGACATGTAGCCGCCGTAAGAGCCACCCGCGACGAAGACGCTCTTGGCGTTCAGGTCTTTCTGCAAGCCTATCCACACCAGCAGTGCGCCAATGTCCTTGACCGAATCTTCGCGATCCTCGCCGTTGTCGAGGTTCATGAAGTTCTTGCCGTAGCCGGTCGAACCGCGAACATTGGGCGCGATCACGGTGAAGCCCAGCTCGCGCACCAGGAATTGCGTGAATGCATTGAAGCCCGGTGTGTATTGGGATTCGGGGCCGCCATGAATGTCGATGTAGACCGGGTGGGGCCCCGGCGTACGCGGGCGGAATACAAACGCGGCAATCTGCCGGTTCTTTCCATTGGCGCGATCGAAGGTTGGATAGCGAATCAGCTCCGCCGGCACGAACTGAAGCGGGTCGACCGGCCCTGCCTCGCTCTTCGTGTAGCGCACCAGCGAGTTGCGTTCGAGTTCGAGCACGAACACGTCGCGCGGCGACTGCGGGCTCTCCTGCGACAGCGCGAGGCGCTTGCCGGTGCGATCGAAAGCAATGCGGCCGATCTGTCCGTCGGGCAGCGGCGGCAGGATCTCGCTGTGCGTGGACAGGTTGATCACCGTGAGCCGGCTCAGACCATCGACGTTAGCCACCCAGGCGAGATAGCGGCCGTCGTCGCTGCGTGCGAGGTTTTCGATATCCCAGGATATGTGCGACGTCAGAATCTCTACCGCGCCGCTGCTGAGATCTACCCGCCGCAGCTGCTCGAACTCGCTGTCGCGGTTGGTAATGAGGTAGACGCCGCGCCCTTCAGCCGTGAACAGGGCCTGCGACACGCTCGCGGGTTCGCTGCCTTCGCTGACCGGAGTGAGTGCCGCGGTGGCGATGTCCAGCACGTAGAGGTGCGACTCGTTCGCCGAGACGAAATTCCGTACCAGTAGTTTGGTGTCGTCGGGAGACCAGTCGAGCACCGACCAGTTCTTCCGAAAGCCGTTGTACACCAGGCGCGGCGGCACATTGTTAGCCGGCTCGCCGATGTAGAGATCGTAACTGACGCCGTCGCGACCCGTGCCGTGGAAGGCGACACGCCTGCCGTCATGGCTGAAGACCACGCCGCCGTGCAGACCCTTGCCGTCAGTGAGCATGCGCACGACACGAGTGGCCGTGTCATACCAGTAGAGCTGCGCATTCTCATTGCCGCCCACGTCCCTGAGGAACGCGAAGCCCGTTGCCACGGCCGACTGCGGCGACCGTGCCACGGTCACCGGCTCGCGATAGAACGTGAGTTGTTCGCGCGCTCCCAGCGGACTCGTCACACGATGCAGCTGCTCGACATCGCCGAAGCGCGTGGCGATCAGCAGGCCACCATCGGGTAGCCAGTCGACGAAACTTGCACCACGTGAGTTCAGGTAGTCGTCGAGACGCACCGTCAACGGCGTATCCACGGCCGGAATGTTGTCGAGCACCAGGTTGCCGCGTTCTTCCACCGCGCCGTGTGACCACGGACCCAAGCCGATCATGACTATCGTCAGGAGTAATTTTCGATTCATGCTGCTATGTTGCCGCAAGCCATGAATGCAGTCATGCCACGACTGACAATGTTCGAAAACGGCATCACCGCCGTCGACACGGAATATGTTCGGCCCCAGATGGACGCCGCACACATCGTGGTGTCCGGCGGCCGGGCGGCGGTCATCGATACCGGCCCCAATACCGCCGTGCCGCTGATACTCGCGGCGCTCGGGCAATTGCAGCTGGCGCCCGACCAGGTGGACTTCCTGTTTCTCACGCATGTTCATCTTGACCATGCCGGTGGCGCGGGAGAGCTGATGCGCGCCCTGCCTCGCGCCACCTGCGTCGTTCATCCGCGAGGCGCGCCTCACATGATCGATCCCGCCAGGCTCATCGCCGGCACCCGCGCCGTGTATGGCGATGAGCTGTACTCGAAGTTGTACGGCGAAATCCTGCCCATCCAGCGCGAGCGCGTCGCGATCACGCAGGACGGGTCTCGGTTCACGCTGGCCGGCCGCGCCTTCGAGTGTGTGCACACGCCTGGCCACGCGCTGCATCACCAGGCCATCGTCGACCACGATGCCAACAGCATCTTCACGGGCGACACTTTCGGCGTCTCCTACCGCGAGTTCGACACGGCACGTGGCGCGTGGATCATGCCGACCACCACGCCCACGCAATTCGATCCGGGCCAGCTCAAGGCATCCATCATCCGGCTGATGCAGTTCCGCCCGCGCAAGATCTACCTGACTCACTACAGCGAGGTCGGTGACTGCGCGCGGCTGGCCAACGACATGGTCGACGCCGTCGACGAATTCGTGAGGATCGCTCGGGCAGCCGGCCCGCATGACACGGCGCGCATTCGCTTCGACCTGCGGCGGCTGGCACACGAGTCGCTGCGTGAGCATGGTTGCAGCATGAGCGAGGCGGCGATCGACGCGATCCTCGGCAAGGACTTCGAGCTCAATGCCGCCGGGCTGATCGCCTGGCTCAAGCGCGAGGCTAACTAGAGATGCTTTACCTGGCACTGAAGGCGCTGCACATCCTGAGCGTGGTGCTGTTCCTCGGAAACATCATCACGGGCGTGTTCTGGAAAGTGCACGCAGATCGCACCAATGATCTGCGCGCGCGGGCTCAGGCGCTCGACGGCATCATCAAGGCCGACCGCTGGTTCACGGTGCCCGGTGTGCTGCTCATCGTCGCGACCGGAGTCTCGATGGCGCTGCTCGCGCATCTGCCCATGCTGAGCACCCTCTGGATCGGCGCATCACTCGCGCTGTTCGGCGTTTCGGGCCTGGCGTTCGGTCTCGCGGTCGGGCCGCTGCAGAAGAAGCTGCTGACCAATGTGCGCGCGGGCCTCTCGGGCAATTGGGATGAGACCCAGTACAACGCGTTGTCGCGCTCATGGGGAATCTGGGGAATCGTCGCCACCGCGGCGCCAGTCATCGCGCTGTTCCTCATGGTGATGAAGCCGGCGTAAGACTGGATGATGGGCCGGGCGCGCCTTCCCTCACTTCCCGCCCGCGCTATCATCCCGACCTATGCCCAGACTTCACGTACCGCAGCCCCCGACTCGGCCGGGCGACAAGCCCGACTTCAGCTACGTAGAACTGTCGCCCGCGGGCGCCATCAACAAACCCGACGTCAATGCGCGCGCACGCGACATGGAAGAGGTGTCCGTCGGCCTGGTGCGTGTGCTCGATGACAAGCACGAAGCCGTGGGTCAGTGGAATCCGCGCCTCGAAGCCGAAGACCTGCAGGTGGGCCTGCGCCACATGCTGCTCACGCGCATCTTCGATGACCGCATGCAGCGCACGCAGCGCCAGGGAAAGATCTCCTTCTATATGCGCTCCTTCGGTGAGGAGGCCGTGGCCGTGGCGCAAGCCATGGCGCTGCAGCCCGGCGACATGCTGTTTCCGTCCTATCGCCAGCAGGGCATCTACATGGTGCGCGGCAAACCGCTGGTCGAACTCATGTGCCAGCTGCTCTCCAACACGCGCGACATGTGCAAGGGCCGCCAGCTGCCCGTCATGTATCACTGGAATGCCGGCCGCATCTTCTCGATTTCCGGCAACCTGACCACCCAGTTTCCCCAGGCGGTCGGCTGGGCCATGGCCGCGGCCATCCGCAACGAAGACCACATTGCCTGCACCTGGATCGGCGAAGGCTCGAGCGCCGAGGCTGACTTTCACCACGGCATTATCTTCGCGGCCGTGCACCAGGCGCCGGTCATCATGAACATCGTCAACAACCAGTGGGCGATCTCCACGTTCCAGGGCACGGCCGGTGGCGAGCAGCGCTCGTTCGCGGCGCGCGGCCCTGGCTATGGCATCGCCGGTGTCCGCGTCGACGGCAACGACTTCCTCGCGGTGTACTCGGTCACGCAATGGGCCGCGCAGCGCGCGCGCACCGGCGGCGGACCGACACTCATCGAACTCGTCACCTATCGCGCGTCCGCGCATTCCACCAGCGACGACCCGTCGCGCTATCGCCCCAAGGACGATTACGAGCACTGGCCGCTCGGCGATCCGGTAGATAGATTGAAGAATCACCTGATCGCGCGCGGCGAGTGGAGCGAGAAGCAGCACAAGGAATTGCACGCCGAGCTCGACTCGCAGGTGGTCACCGCCTGGAAGGAAGCCGTGTCGTTCGGAGCGCTCAATGAAGGCCCGCGCCTCGACCGCCATCTCATGTTCGAGGACGTCTACAAGGACTTTCCGGAAAACCTGCGGCGGCAGAGCGAGCAGCTCGCCGAGGAGATCAAGCTCAACGCCGAGCTCGGGCTCGCGGCCAAGGTAGATTGACCGTGGCACAAATGAACATGATCCAGGCCCTGAACTCCGCCATGGACGTGATGATGGCGCGCGATCCGTCGGTGGTCGTGATGGGCGAAGACGTGGGCTACTTCGGCGGCGTGTTCCGCGTCACCGACGGCCTGCAGCGAAAATACGGCGAACACCGCGTGCTCGACTCGCCGATCTCCGAAGGCGGCATCGTCGCCACGGCCATCGGCATGGCCGTGAATGGCCTGAAGCCCGTCGCCGAAATCCAGTTCGCCGACTACATCTACCCGGCGGTGGATCAGATCGCGAGCGAGCTCGCACGCATCCGCTATCGCAGCGCGGGCGATTTCTCGTCGCCCGTCGTGATCCGCGCGCCCTGCGGCGGCGGTATCCGCGGCGGCCAGACTCATTCGCAGAGCCCCGAAGCCATCTTCACGCACATCTGCGGCGTGAAAGTGGTGATGCCGAGCAACCCCTACGACGCCAAGGGCCTGCTGATCGCGGCCATCGAAGACGATGACCCGATCATCTTCTTCGAGCCGAAACGCATCTACAACGGACCCTTCGACGGCGACCCTAACAAACCCGCGGTGCCGTGGAGCACTCATCCAAAAGGGGCGGTGCCTGAAGGCCACTACAAGGTGCCCATCGGCAAGTGCGACATCGTGCGGCCGGGCGAGCAGGTCACCATCGTCACTTACGGCACGATGGTCTACGTGTGCGAAGCGGCGGCGAAGAAGCTCAACATCGACGCCGAGATCATCGACGTGCGCACCATGTCGCCGCTCGACATCGATCCGATCTGTTCTTCTGTCAAAAAGACCGGCCGCTGCGTGGTCGCGCACGAAGCCACGCGGTTTTCCGGCTTCGGCGCGGAACTCTCGGCGAGCATTCAGGAAGAGTGCTTCTGGTATCTCGAGGCGCCGATTCAACGCGTCGCCGGCTGGGACACGCCATACCCGCACGCCTTCGAATGGGAGTATTTTCCCGGGCAGGCGCGCGTGGCGCTCGCGCTGCGCGCCGCCATGGGCCAGGAATGAGGCCGGGAAGAGGGGAACAATAATGAGCCGCTACGTTTTCAAGATGCCGGACTTGGGCGAAGGCACGGTTTCCGCGGAAGTCGTGGCCTGGCATGTGAAGCCCGGCGATCTCGTCCAGGAAGACCAGGTCATGTGCGAAGTCATGACCGAAAAGGCCGCGGTGGAAATGCCTGCGCCGGTCACGGGACGCATTCTCTCCATCCAGGGTGAGCCGGGCGACATGGTGGCCGTGGGCTCCGAGCTCGTGGTGTTTGACACCGATGCCACCTCCGCTGCCGCGGGTGACGCGCCCGCCGCGAAAACACCGCCGCCGGCGCCAGCCGAGCCGCTGACGCCGCATCGCCGCGCCACCGACAAACAGGCCGGAGAAAAACAGGGAAACGCTGCGGCCGCCGCGGCCAATGGCGCTCACGCCAACGGCGAAGGCAAATCGTCGCGAGTCATGGTGTCGCCGGCATCACGCCGCCGCGCCGTCGAGGCCGGGCTCGATCTATCTACCGTCACGGGCACCGGGCCCGCGGGCCGCATCGAGCCGGGTGACATCGATTCCGCGCTGGCCGCCGGCGCTGCGCGCGATGCGCCGCCTTCAATCAACGCTCGCGCCAATGCCCCGCACGCGCCGCGCAACGGCACCGAAGAAGTGAAGATCATCGGGCTTCGCCGTGTCATTGCCGAACGCCTCACCGAATCGGCGCGCAGCATCCCGCAGTACTCCTATGTAGAAGAGTGCGATCTCACGCGCCTCGAAGGCCTGCGCAAACATCTCAACGACCGCCGGCCGCCTGCCGCTCCGCCGCTCACGTTTCTGCCGTTCATCGTGGCCGCTCTCGCGCGGGTTTTGGACAAGTTCCCGCAGTGCAATGCGCTGTACGACTCGGCGCGCGGCGTGCTCGTGAAACACAAGGCCGTACACGTGGGTATCGCCACGCAGACACCGCAGGGCCTGAAAGTGCCGGTGGTGCGCAACGTCGAGTCGCGCGCGTTGCACGATCTCGCCGCGGAAATCCGCCGCGTCGCCGAAGCCGCGCGCAACAACAAGTCGCCGCGCGAAGAGCTCACCGGCTCCACGATCACGATCACCAGTCTCGGAAAGCTCGGCGGCATCGCCTCGACGCCCATGATCAACATGCCCGAGGTATCCATCATCGGCATCAACAAGGCGATCGAGCGCGCCGTGGTGGTCGACGGCCAGATCGCCGTGCGGCTCATGATGAATCTGTCGTCCTCGTTCGATCACCGCTTCGTCGACGGCTTCGACGCCGCCTCGATGATCCAGGCGCTCAAGGACTCCCTCGAACAGCCGGCGACGATCTTCATCGACTGATTCCCGCGATCCGGGCTGATGCGGTGTCCATTACGGGCCCGGAATCTCGACCAGTGCGAGTTTTACTGGCCGACAACGACTACTCGCCGCCCAATCAAATCACTCCTACAAAAAACTGTGCGCCGTTACCGTCACGTTCAGCTTCGCGATGGCAAATTCAACTCATGCACTCGCGCTGCAAATCCTGCCTGTACTGCGGCCTCGTCAACTACATGACGGCCGGCGACCCGCCGCCCGTCACCAAGTGGAAGCGGCCGGTATTGCTGGTGGCCGGAATCGCGCTCACGGTGTGCACCGTGCTCGCGCTGCGCTTCGCCTGGGAACGCACCGACGGCACGTTCTTCGCGACCGTTTCCGCCATTCTCAACATCATCGCGCTGCTCGGCATCGTGATTGCGGTTCGCGGCTGCGATAACTGCGTGGCTCGTTTCCTCGGCAAGACGCTTTGAAGACCCGACCGGCCGTCGCCTGCAAAACCAAGAGCCGTCGCAAGGTCAAACGGCGTCCGTTGGGACTCCGGGCGCCGCCCAGGTCCAATTGCAGCCACGAACCCGTCTGGCAGTGCCAATACTGGCCGAATCGATTGCGTCGTGTGCCGGTCTCCAGCTCCGACGTCTGAGTGACAAAGCGCTTCCGTGGAGGCGCCCAACAACCCGGAATTCTGGAACCGCGCGGCGGGAACGAGTCAGTTCACGCAGCCGCTCGATGACGCGCGGCTGAGACGCGCCCTCACTACCCTAAGCGCCTGAGTTGGAGCATATTCAGCGCGGACGGAAGGTCAGGGGCGAAAGTCATGGCGCAGACGTTCGACATCCGGTTTGCCAGGTCGGTCGGCCTCACGGCACTGCTGGAAGTGCCGTTGAATCGATTCCGATGGAAGGGTGGAGGCCATCTCAGGATTGATGCCAAGGGCATCAGCATTGGGGTAAAGCGCGGCATCCTGGCCTTGTTCGGCGCGGGGCACACTCAGCGCATTTCCAATGAAAACCTGCGAGCGGTGTATCGCGAAGGCGAGGCGCTGCGCGTCGAATACGACACCGCGGAGAGCAAGCGCATCGTTCTGCCTTTCTGGGCCGGAGATTCCGGCACGGCTGCGCAAATCGTCCGGTTGCTGCCCACAAATCAGACGGTCGAAATCGAACACAGCACCGAGGCGCCAGGCGCCAGGAAGCCACGCGCCGACCGGCGCGTGCTGCTGACAATCGGCGTCACGTTGGCTGCCGGCATTGCCGCCTTATGGACCACCTCTTTACGTACAACACCGCCGGTGGAAGGCGCCGACGCGCAGCAGGTTGAAAAACCGCTGCCGCCACCCGTTGCTGGCACCGCCCCGCCGTCAAGCGCCGCCGCGATGGCGCCGCCAGGCGCCGCGATGCCGGTCGAGGCGTTCGATTCAATTCCGGAGGTAACGAGCTCCGAGGTTGCTGTCATCCCGATCTCGCGCGGCACGCTGAGCCATGACATCGCGGTCAGGGAACTTGCCGCGTTCGAGCGCGACGCCGCCTCGCTGGAATCTGACTATCGCCTGGCCCACAAACAGCTCATGACTGGCGAGATGTCCCCGGACGATTTCGCCGAGAGACTCGAGGAGTTCGAGATGCGTTGGTGGAAGGTCACCTTTCGCATCTACGACAGCAAGCAGCTCGAGGATCCGGCGCTGCTCGAGCTGCGCAGAGTCATGCTGGGAGCGGCGCGACGATGGCGGAACTTTCTCAGCGAATATGCCGAGGGCCTTCGTAGCCGTGATCAGGTAATGATCGCGGGTCCCCTCGCTGAAGTGGCGCGCGCGCAAGAGATGAGGGCACGCGCACGGCGCTTTGTGCGCTAGACGGACCCGACGGTAAATCAGGGGAGCGAAAGTCATGGCGCAGACGTTCGATATCCGATTTGCGAAATCTGCCGGTCTCGCGGGCCTGTTTGAAGCGCCGGCAAACGAATATCGATGGAAGGGCGCCGGGCGCCTGAGCATCGACCCCACCGGCATCAGCATCGCCGTGCGGCGTGGTCTGCTGTCGCTGTTCGCGCGCGCCACCACGCGCCGGATCCCCACGAACGATCTCATCGAGGTGTATCGCGAGGGAAATGCGCTTCGACTGGAATTCAGTACGCAGGAATCCGCACGTACCGTGCTGCCGATCTGGGTCGGCGATCGCGACGCCGCGGCGCAAATCGTCACGTTGTTGCCGACGCAGCGCTCGGTGGAGATTGAAGATGGCGAGCCCCAATCCACTCGCAGGTATCGATTCGATCGCACTCTCGTCGCGCTATTGTTGATCGGCGTCGTGACGCTCGGGGCCGGCGCTCTGATGCTGCAGCAATATTTCTCTGCGGGGCGCGCCACGCCTCCTTCGGTGACCGCCGCTCCGATACCTGTGCCCGTGGCTCCGCCCACAGTGAGCACTGAAACCCGAACTTCCGAATCCCAAGAACGCATCCTGGCCAGCGGATCCGACCTCCGGAACCCGATAGCCCGCCGGGAATTCGAGCGCTTCCAGGCGGAAAGCAACGCACTGCGTTCTGACTATCAGTCCATGCGCGTTCAACCCACCGCCGAGGGCCTGGAGGCGCTCGAGACGCGTTGGCGCGACGTGACATCACGCATTTACAACACCGCGGATTTCGAGGACGCCGAGTTTGTGACCCAGCGGGAGCTGGAGCTCGCCGTCGCGCGAAGCTGGCGCTATTACCTCTCCATCCACGCAGCGGCATTGCGCGCGGCCGACCCGAGGCTGATCGACCTGGCCGCTGCCCACCTCGCATTCACCGAGGCGCTCGAGCTCAAGCTGTCCCAGTTCGCACTCTAGGCCGCGCTGCCCGGCGCTGCGATCTTCTCGCGCATCAGCATCAGTTCTTCAGCAGCCGTGGGATGCAGCGCCATGGTGCTGTCCCATTGCTGCTTGGTGAGGCCGGCCTTCACGGCAACCGCGGCGAGCTGGATCATTTCCGGCGCATCCTCGCCCGCAATGTGCACACCTAACAACTTGCCGGACTTGCCGTCGACCACCATCTTCATGAGCGTGCGCTCCTGGTTGCCGGAAAGCATGTTGCGCATGGGCCGGAAGCTCGTGCGGTAGATGTCCACCGACTCGATGAAGTTTCGTGCGTCGGACTCTGACAGACCGACGGTGCCGATGGGCGGACGGCCAAACACCGCGCTCGGCACGGAACCATGGTCGACCGGCGTCGGCAGGTTGTTGTAGACGGTGTTGGCGAAGGCATGGCCGTCGCGAATCGCGACCGGCGTGAGATTCATGCGGTTGGTCACGTCGCCGATGGCGTAGATGGACTCCACGCAGCTCTTCGAGAACGCGTCGACGATGACCGCCCCGGCTTCGTCCAGCTTCACGCCGGCCCGATCGAGTCCAAGACCTTCGGTGTTCGGCTCGCGACCGATGGCGAATAACACGACGTCGGCCTCGGCCTTCTCGCCGGTCGACAGCGTGGCACGGATGGCTCCGCGGTCCTTCTCCAGCTTCGTCAGCGTGGTCTTCATCGTGAGCTGTGTGCCGCCGCGCTCCAATTCGATGTGCATGTGCGTGCGCAGATCATCATCGAAGCCGCGCAGCAGCTTGTCACTGCGATGGAGAATGCGCACCTTCGAGCCGAGCCCGTGAAAGATATTCGCGAACTCGAGCGCCACATAACCACCGCCGACGATGAGCACGCGTCCGGGAAGCTTGTCGAGCAGGAAGGCTTCGTTCGAGGTGATGCCAAGTTCGAGACCCGGCAGTCCCTCGGGTAGATAGGGTCGGCCGCCGGTGGCGATCAGGATTCTTTCCGCGGTGAATTCGCTGCCGGATTTCTTGAGCCGGATCGTGTGCGCGTCGACGATCTCGGCGCGCTCTTCGAATGCCGTGACACCTGCCTTCGCGAGGTTGGAAGTGTAGATACCCGAAAGCCTGCGCGACTTCTTTCTGCACGTTGTCGCGCAGCGTGGGCCAGTTGAACGAGGCTTCACCCAGCGTCCAGCCGTAGCCCGGGGCGTCGGCCAGCATCTGCGAAAACTCCGCGCCGTACACCAGGAACTTCTTCGGCACGCATCCGCGGATCACGCAGGTGCCGCCAATGCGGTACTCCTCGGCAATCGCGACCTTCGCGCCCGCGAGTGATGCGATGCGCGCGGCGCGCACGCCGCCGGAGCCCGCGCCGATCACGAACAGGTCGTAGTCGTGTTTCATGGCAGGATACTAGCCTGTCAGAGTCGCGGGCTCGACTGCTGCGGGTTCTATGCCTCCGGGGTGGATATCTCATGAGCACATTCAAGGCCTTTCGCATTCATGAAACGGCAGGAAAGATTTCACCGCAATTCGAAGACCTCACGCTCGACGCGCTGACGCCCGGTGAAGTCGTCATCGACGTGCAGTTCTCCGACATCAACTACAAGGACGCACTCGCGGCCACCGGTGTCGGCAGGATCCTGCGCCGCTATCCACTCGTCGGCGGCATCGATCTGGCGGGCATCGTGCAATCCTCCGGCGATGCGCGCTATCAGCGCGGCGACGCGGTGCTGGTCACCGGTTGCGGTCTCTCGGAAACCGTCGATGGCGGATACGCCGAGGTCGCGCGGGTTGCGGCCGAGAGCGTGATCCCGATGCCCGCCGGTCTCGATACATTTCGCGCGATGGCGCTCGGCACTGCGGGATTCACCGCGGCGCTGGCCATTCATCGCATGGAGCGCAACGGCCAGACTCCAGGCCGCGGTCCCATTGTCGTGACGGGCGCCACCGGCGGCGTCGGCAGCCTCGCCATCGACATGCTCGCCGCGCGCGGTTATGAAGTGATCGCGGTTTCCGGCAAACCGGAGTCGTCTGGATATCTCGAGTCGTTAGGCGCTAGCAAGATCGTGCCGCGCGGCGATTTTCAACTCGGCAGCCGGCCGCTCGAAGCCACGCGTTACGCGGGCGCCATCGACAGCGTCGGCGGCGACATGCTCGCGGGGCTCACTCGCCAGATGGATTTCTGGGGGAATATCGCAAGCGTGGGACTCGCGGGCGGCATGGAACTCAAGACCACGGTGTTGCCGTTCATCCTGCGCGGCGTGAATCTGCTCGGCATCAATTCCTCCGCGACGCCACGCGCAGAACGTCTCGAAGTCTGGCAGCGCATCGCCACCGACCTGGCGCCGCGCCATCTCGAGCGCATCGCGCACCGTACGATTCCGTTCGCCGAGCTGCCGGGCGCGTTCCGGGCCTACATTGACGGAAAAGTTACCGGTCGCACGGTCGTAAAGATCGGCTCACAGCCGTAAACTTCGCGGCCTATGAGCCGACCCACGCCAGCCCAGCTTTCCGCGGGCGCCAAGTTCCGTGCGGCCCTCGCGGCCGAAAAACCCCTGCAAGTGGTCGGCGCCATCAACGCCTACGTAGCGCGCATGGCGGAAGCCACCGGATTCCGCGCACTCTATCTATCCGGCGGCGGCGTTGCGGCAAACTCACTAGGCCTTCCGGATCTCGGCATCAGCACCATGGACGACGTGCTCATCGATATCCGCCGCATCACCGAGGCCAGTACGCTGCCCCTGTTGGTCGACGCGGACACCGGCTGGGGCGGCGCGTTCAACATCGCGCGTACCGTGAAGTCATTCACCAAGGCGGGCGCCGCCGGCATGCACATTGAAGACCAGGTGCAGTCGAAGCGCTGTGGTCATCGGCCGGGCAAAGAAGTTGTGCCCGCACAGGAGATGGTCGATCGCGTGAAGGCGGCCGTGGACGCGCGTACAGATTCCACGTTCGTGATCATGGCGCGCAGTGACGCGCTCGCGAGCGAGGGGCTCGAGCGCACCATCGAGCGCCTGGTGAAGTGCGTCGAGGCGGGTGCGGACGCAATCTTCCCCGAAGCCATCACGGAACTGCCGATGTATCGACAGGTGCGCGATGCAGTGCGCGTGCCGGTGCTCGCCAACATCACCGAGTTCGGCAAGACACCTCTGTATACGCGCGAGGAACTCGGAGGCGTCGGCGTCGATATCGTGCTGCACTGCTGCTCGGCCTATCGCGCCATGAACCTGGCGGCGCTGAAAGTCCTCGAAGCGATTCGCCGCGACGGCACGCAGAAGAACGTCGTCAATCTCATGCAGACGCGCGACGACCTCTACAAGTTTCTCGACTATCACGCCTACGAACAAAAGCTCGATGAGCTGTTCTTGTCTGAAAGAAGCGGGGCGGAGAAGGAGAAGAAATGAAGAAATCGGTGGCACTCTCCGGTGTCGCAGCCGGCAACACCGCGTTGAGCAGTGTCGGCCAGACCGGCAACGACCTGCACTATCGCGGCTACGACATCCTCGAAGTGGCGGACACCTGCGAGTTCGAGGAGATTGCCTATCTACTGATCCACGGCAAGCTTCCGAATACCCATGAGCTTGCCGCCTACAAGAGCAAGCTCAAGAACCTGCGCGGCATCCCGGCGCCGGTGCGCGCCATCCTCGAGCAGCTTCCACCGGCAACTCACCCGATGGACGTCATGCGCACGGGCGCGTCGGCGCTCGGTTGCGTGCTGCCCGAAGCCAATGATCACAACGCTGCGGGCGCGCGCGAGATCGCCGATCACCTGGTGGCGAGTTTCGGTTCCATGCTCTGCTACTGGTATCACTTCTCGCACAGCAGTCGCCGCATCCACGTCGAGACCGACGACGACTCGGTGGCCGGGCACTTCCTGCATCTGCTGCATCGTCGGCCCCCGAGCGCGAGCTGGGTACGCGCCATGCACACCTCGCTCATTCTCTATGCCGAGCACGAATTCAACTCGTCGACCTTCACCGCACGCGTGATCGCCGGCACCGGCTCCGACATCTATTCCTGCATCACCGGCGCCATTGGCGCGTTGCGCGGCCCGAAGCACGGCGGCGCGAACGAAGTCGCGCTCGAGATTCAGGAGCGCTATGACACGACCGACGAGGCCGACGCAGACATCCGCCGACGCGTGGCCAACAAGGAGATCGTGATCGGCTTCGGGCACCCGGTGTACACCGTGTCCGACCCGCGCAACGTGATCATCAAGCGCGTCGCGGAGAAGTTGGCTCGTGAAGCCGGCGACATGAAGCTGTACGGCATCGCCGAGCGCATCGAAACGCTCATGATGGAGCTGAAGCGCATGTTCCCGAATCTCGACTGGTACAGCGCAGTCAGCTACCACCTGATGGGGGTTCCGACCGCCATGTTCACGCCGCTGTTCGTGATGGCGCGAGTCACCGGCTGGAGCGCGCATGTCATCGAGCAGCGCGAAGATGGCAAGATCATTCGTCCCGCGGCCAACTACGTGGGGCCGGAGAACCGCAAGTTCGTGCCGATCGCGCAGCGGCCTTAAGAACCATGTCCTCACACGATTACAAGTCCGCTCAGCGGCCGAGCCCGGATGAGCTGCTGGTTGCGATCGCCGACTACACCAAGAACTACCAGGTAGATAGCCCGCAGGCCTACGAGACCGCACGCTACTGCCTCATGGACACGCTGGCCTGCGGGTTCCAGGCGCTCAAGTATCCGGCATGCACGCGATTGTTAGGACCGGTGGTGCCGGGGGCCACGATGCCCGGCGGCTGCGCGCGTACCCGGCACGAGTTACGAGCTGGATCCCGTCATGGGCGCGTTCAGCATCGGCGCCATGGTGCGCTGGCTCGATTTCAACGACACCTGGCTCGCCGCCGAGTGGGGCCACCCTTCCGACAACCTCGGCGCAATCCTCGCGCTCGCCGACTATCTATCGCGTCGCGCCATCCTGCTGGGTGAAAAGCCGCTGACGATGCGCGACGTGCTGACGGCCATGATCAAGGCGCACGAAATCCAGGGCGTGCTGGCGCTGGAAAACAGCTTCAACCGGGTCGGGCTCGATCACGTGCTGCTGGTGCGCGTTGCCTCGACGGCGGTGGCGACCGCGATGTTGGGTGGCTCGCTGGAGCAGATCGTGAATGCGCTGTCGAATGCCTGGATCGACGGCGGCGCGTTGCGCACCTATCGCCACGCGCCGAACACCGGCTCGCGCAAGAGCTGGGCAGCCGGTGACGCCACCAGCCGTGCGGTGCGCCACGCGTTGTTCGCGCTGAAAGGCGAGATGGGCTATCCGTCTGCCTTGAGCGCGAAGACCTGGGGCTTCCAGGATGTGCTGTTCAAGGGCAAAACGCTCACGCTTGCCCAATCGCTCGGCAGCTACGTCATGGAAAATGTGTTGTTCAAGATCAGCTTCCCGGCCGAATTCCACGCGCAGACCGCGGTGGAGTGCGCCATGGCGCTGCACGCGAGGGTCAAGGACAGGATCTCGCTCATCGATCGCATCGTCATCGAAACCCAGGAGCCCGGCGTACGCATCATCGACAAGACCGGGCCGCTCGCGAATCCCGCCGATCGCGATCATTGCATCCAGTACATGGTGGCGGTGCCGCTGATCCTCGGCCGCCTGACCGCGGCAGACTACGAAGATGTCGGTGGCGAACGATCCGCGGATCGATGTGTTGCGCGCCAAGATGACGGTGCGTGAAAACCCCACGTTCACCAAGGAATACTACGAACGCGACAAACGGCACATCGGCAACGCGTTGCAGATCTCCTTCAGCGACGGCAGTCCGAAGCTCGAGATGCGCGTCGACTTTCCGGTCGGCCATCGCAAACGCCGCGCGGAAGGCATGCCGCTTCTGGTGCAGAAGTTCGAAGCTTCCGTCGCCGCGCACTTTCCCGCCAAACAAGCCGAGGCGATCAAGGCCGTATTCGCCCGCAAGGATTTCGACGCCATGCCGGTGAATGAGTTCATGGCTGCGCTGGTTGCGAACTGATGGCCGACGCTAACAACCTGGACGAAGCCGGCTGGAAAGCGAAACTGGCCGCGGGCGCCGCGGAGCTGTCGGTCCCGCTCGACGACGCGCAGCTCGACAAGCTCTGGCGTCTGGGATTGCTGCTGCGCGAACGCAACGAGCATGTGAATCTCACCTCGATCGTGTCGCCCGAGGGCATCCTCACATTGCACATGCTCGACAGCCTCTCCATCGTGCCGGACCTGCGCGACGCGTCGACGGTGCTCGACGTGGGCACGGGCGGTGGCTTTCCCGGGCTGCCGCTCGCGGTCGCCTGTCCCCAGCGTGAGTTCATGCTCATCGACGGCACACAGAAGAAGATCCGCTTCGTGAATGAAGCGATCGAGCAGCTTGGCATCACGAATGCGAAAGCCGTCGCCGTGCGCGCGGAAGACCTCGACGAGCCGAAGTACGACGCGGTGATCGTGCGCGCAGTCGGCAATCTCGCCAATGTTCTACATAACGCCGGCCACCTGGTCGCGCCCGAGGGCTGGCTGATCGCGATGAAGGGTCGTCACCCCGCCGAGGAGTTGAGCGCCGTGCCTCGCGGCTGGCGTGCGAAAGTTTCCGTGCTGCGTGTCCCGGGCCTCGACGCCGAGCGTCACGTTGTCGCTCTCTCGCGTCAGAAACGGCCCAAATAAATAGAGGCACGGGTGCCGCGATTCGCGGAGTAAGATGCCGCCATGAAGCGCATCATCGCGGTGGCGAACCAGAAGGGCGGCGTCGGCAAGACCACCACCGCCGTGAATCTCGCGGCATCGTTCGCCGCGACTCGCCGCCGGGTGCTGCTCATCGATATCGATCCGCAGGGCAACGCCACCATGGGTTGCGGTGTGGAGAAATCGCAGATCACGCGCGGCACCGGCGACGTGTTGTTAGGCGAGGCGGACGCTGCCTCGGTCATCATCGCGCTCGAGTCGACGCCCGGCCTGTCGCTCATGCCGTCGAACCAGGACCTGACCGCCGCGGAGGTTCGCCTCCTAACTACCATGGCGGGTCGTGAGCTCAAGCTGCGCAACGCGCTCAAGCCCATCTACGACAAGTTCGAAGTGATCCTCATCGACTGCCCGCCGGCGCTCAACATGCTGACGCTGAACGCGCTGGTCGCCGCGCAAAGCGTGCTCATCCCGATGCAGTGCGAGTACTACGCGCTCGAGGGCCTCTCGGCGCTGGTCGGCACCATCGAGCAGATCAAGGCGTCGGTGAGTCCGTCTCTCGAGATCGAAGGCATCCTGCGCACGATGTTCGATCCGCGAAACAATCTCTCCAACGAAGTGTCGAGCCAGCTCATCGCGCATTTCGGCGACAAGGTGTTTCGCACCATCGTGCCGCGCAACGTGCGGCTCGCCGAAGCGCCGTCTTTCGGCAAACCGGTCCTGCAGCACGACAAGGACTCGCGCGGTGCGCTGGCGTACCTGGCGCTCGCCGGGGAGATGCTGCGCAAGGACGACGACGCGGCGGCCAACGAATCGTCGTCGCGCCGCCGCACGGAAACGGCCGTCGACGGCGAGCACCCGCTGAACTAAGGGGTCTGGCTCCATTTTCCGTCCGCGGAAAATGGTGCCTGACCCCATTCTTCCCGCGACGCCGCTATCATCCGCCCCCATGAGCACCAAGAAACCGGTGATGGGGCGTGGACTCGAAGCACTGCTCGGTCAGATGTCCAGCCGGCCGGCGCCTCCGGCACCACCCTCCGACACTCCAGCGCCCGCCGTACCCGCCGCCAAGCTTGCCGGTGACGAGCTCGCCAACCTTCCGCTCGACCTTCTGCAGCGAGGCAAGTACCAGCCCCGCGTGGACATGCGCCAGGAATCGCTCGAAGAGCTGGCGGCATCGATCAAGTCGCAGGGAATCATCCAGCCCATCGTGGTTCGCGCCGTCGATGGCGCCGCGCCCGGCGAATCGCAGCGCTACGAGATCATCGCCGGCGAACGGCGCTGGCGTGCCGCGCAAATCGCGGGGCTCCCCACCATTCCGGCCGTCATTCGCCGCGTGCCCGACGAAGCCGCCATCGCGATGGCGCTCATCGAAAACATTCAGCGCGAAAATCTCAACCCGCTGGAAGAAGCGCGCGCCCTCGAACGCCTCATCAGCGAATTCGGCATCACGCACCAGCAGGCGGCGGACGCGGTGGGTCGCTCACGCGCGGCCGTGTCGAACCTGCTGCGACTGCTGGAACTCGCGCCCGAGATCACCGCCTTCGTCGAGCGCCGCGAGCTCGAGATGGGCCATGCGCGCGCGTTGTTAGGGCTCACGCAACGGCGGCAGCAGATCGAAGTCGGCTCGCTGGTCGCGAAGAAGGGTCTGTCGGTTCGCGAGACCGAAGCGCTGGTGCGCAGCATGTTGGCCCGGGCTTCGGGCGGCAGCGCGCCCAGGGTGGAGAAAGGCCTCGATCCCAACGTGCAGCGTCTGCAGGACGAGCTCATCGGAAAAGCTCGGTGCGCCGGTGCAGATCCAGCACTCGGGCTCGGGCGCAGGGAAGGTCGTCGTCAGCTATCACTCGCTCGATGAGCTCGACGGCATCCTCGCGCACATTCGTTAGCGCGCTCGCGCTGCTGATTCTCGCGGGGTGCGCCTCCACGGCCCTCGGAGCGGGCTGCTCTTCAAAGACGATTTCCGTAGCCTCGAGAACTGGCACATTGAAGCCGAGAAGCCTGGCCAAATCCGCGCTGCGAACGGCGTGCTCGACATCGATGTTCCCGCCGGCGTCACGCTGTGGTTCAAGCCACGTCTCGAAGGTCCGCTGTCCATCGAATTCGAAGCCACGGCTGTGGCTGAAGGCGGGCCCAACGACCAGGTCAGCGACCTCAACGTCTTCTGGATGGCTAACAACGTCGACGGGCATCAGCCCGTGTTCGCGCATGTCCGCAGCGGCAAGTTCGAGGATTACAACGCGCTGCTGACCTACTACGTCGGCCTTGGCGGCAATCGCAACACGACGACCCGCATGCGCCGTTACGTCGGCGATCCGGTGCTCCGGCCGCTGCGCCCTGGAGACGACCTCGCGGGCGACCCATACATGCTCGTGCCCAACCAGCGGCGAACAATCCGGCTCGTGGCCAACGGCAGGATCATCGAATACTGGCGCGACGGCACACGCATCTTCTCCATGGAGGATGCCGCGCCTTACGAGAACGGCTGGTTCGCGCTGCGCACGACGTACAGCCACCTGCGCATCTCGCACCTGCGCATCCGCCGCTTGCCCTAGCTACTTCTGCGTCGAGTAGATCTTCACGAGGTCGTAGAGAAATGCGCGCGCATCGAGCAGCGACTGCACGCTCACGTATTCATTGAGGCCGTGGATGTGGCCGAGATCAGGCTTCATGAATAGCGGCTCGATGCCGTAGGTCGGAATCCCGACGCCGTTCAGATACAAACCATCGGTGGCGCCCGCCTGCAAAATGGGCAACACGGGTACGCCGGGAAAATACTGCGCGGTGAGTTTCTCGAGCGGCGCCATGATCTTCGAACTGAGGGGCGGCGGCGGTGAAGCCGGTCCGCGCACCTCGAGCATGGTGACCGTCACGTTCGGGTTCGCCACCAGCTTCTCGAGCTGGTCGCGCACGGACTCGCCACTGACGCCCGGGAAAATGCGGCAATTGACGTTGGCGCGCGCACGCTGCGGCAATGCATTGGTGGCGTGGCCGCCCTCCAGCATGGTGGCGACGCAGGTCGTGCGCAGAGTGGCATTCCAGCTCGGATCCTTCGAGGACACCAGGGCGATTGCGTTCGCGTCAGCCGGATCCTTGACCATCGCATTCATCGCCGCGGCCACCTCGGCGTTGTTCTTCGTGGCCTGGATCTTCGCCATGCCGCGGAAGTAGGCGCGGCTCGCGTCGGTGAACTGCGCCGGGAATTCATAAGCCTCGATGCGCGACAGCGCGCCGGCCAGCTGGTAGATGGCGTTGTCCTTCCGGGGCCGCGAGCTGTGGCCACCCGGATTCGTGACCTCGAGGCGATAGTTCTGCGCGGCCTTTTCGCCCGCCTGCACGTTCATGACGAGCTTCACGCCCTGCTCGTCCATTTCGCCCCACGCACCCTCGTTGATCGCGAACTCGGCATCGATCCAGTCGCGATGATTCTGCGCCAGCCATTGCGCGCCGTTGAACGCGCCGGCCGTCTCTTCACCGCAGGTCAGCGCAATTTTGATAGTCCGCCGCGGTTTGAACTTCTCCTGCGCGTAACGCACGAGGGTATCGACCCAGATGGCCGCCTCGGCCTTGTCGTCCACCGCGCCGCGCGCATAGAACGAACCGTTCTCTTCCACCAGCACGAACGGGTCGCGCGTCCAGTCCTCGCGCTTCGCTTCCACCACGTCGATGTGCGCCAGCAGCAGAATGGCCTTGGCCTTCGAATCGCTGCCCGGGAATACCGCGAACAGCCCGCCTTCCTTGGGATGGTCAGGCGCGGTGAAGACCTGCACCTGCTCGAGCCCCGCGGATTTGAGGCGAGCCGCCATGCGTTCCGCCGCCAGGGTGCAGCTTCCGTTGGACAGCGCGGTGTTGGTTTCGACGAGCTCCTTGTAGACCTCGCGGAACTCGGCCTCGCCGGCACGTGATTTCGAGTCGGCCGCCATGACCATGGAGGCCATCGTCAATGCGGAAACGAGGAAGACGATGCGGGCGCTGAGGGTTTGGAGCATGAATTTTTCCTGCCAGGGGGTGCGCCGGATACTAGGTGAAAGAATCGCAGTCGCGCGCTTTCGAATACGTAAACACCCCAGGAAAAATCGCGTCTTTCGCGGGCTTTTTGTGTTGAAGGGCACAGGGTCGGCGTATATAATGCGCGCCCCTGGCCAAAGGCACACGTAAGTCGTTGCCAAGCCAAACAATTTTCGAACATCGCTTACCCAGCCTGCGTCCTTTGTGGGCCTGAAGTTGTGTTCGCGGATTGTCGACTTGCAGTAGGAGTGTCGTGGTCACCCTTGAGTTGCCCCAAGCGAGGCGACTGGCAGCGAGCGTAGTGCTCGGCCAGGTCGTCGTCACCGTTTTGGCCGCGGCAATTTGTTTTGCGGTGTGGGGCCGTACCTCCGGTTTGAGTGCCCTCGTGGGCGGTGGCATTTCCGCCATCGCCAGCGCCGCGCTTGCGCTCATCGGTTTTGCGGCGCCGGCGGGAGCTGCGGCCGAACGAGTGGCGCGAGCGTTCTATGTGGGTGAAGCCACGAAGCTGGCCGTGACGGTCGCGCTGTTCGTGCTGGTTTTCGTGACGATGAAGGTTTCGTTTGCCGCACTGTTCGGCGCCTACATCGCCACCCTGTTCGTGTACTGGGTTGCACTCGCGAATGCATTGCCGCCCCTGGGCGGCACCGCGCCCGCGGCGAAGCGTTAGGAACTAGAGATAGATGTCAGCAGAACTAGAAGCCGCAGCGGGACAGGGTCCAACGCCGAACGAGTACATCGGCCACCATCTGCTCAATCTCCAGCGTGGCGAAGGTTTCTGGACGTACAACGTCGACAGCATCTTCTTCGCCGTGGTGCTCGGCCTGGTGTTCGTGGTCTCGTTCTACCTGGCGGCGCGCAAGGCCACGTCCGGCGTGCCCGGAAGATTCCAGCTCTTCTGTCGAAGTGATGGTCGATTTCATCGACACGCAGGTACGCGACACCTTCCACGGCACCAGCAAGCTGATCGCACCGCTGGCGCTGACGATTTTCTGCTGGATCCTGTTGATGAATTTCATGGACGTCGTCCCGGTGGATCTGCTGCCGGTGATCGGTCACAAGGCCGGCATCGAGCACCTCAAGGTCGTGCCCACGACCGACCTGAACATCACTCTCGGCATGTCACTCACCGTGTTCCTGCTCGTGATGTTCTACAGCTTCAAGATCAAGGGCTTCCGCGGCTTCGGCTGGGAGCTGCTCACACATCCATTTGGCAAGTGGATGATGCCTTTCAACCTGCTGCTGAATCTCATCGAGCATCTGGCGCGTCCGGTATCCCTGGCGCTGCGTCTGTTCGGCAACCTGTATGCGGGCGAAGTCATCTTCCTGCTGCTCGCCGTGCTCGGCGGCAGCTTCGCAATCAATTCTTTCGCTGGTGTGGGCGGCGCAGTCGGCCAGCTCCTGTTCGGCACGGTGTGGGCGGTGTTCCACATCCTGGTGATTCCGCTGCAGGCTTTCATCTTCACGGTGCTGACGATCGTGTATCTCGCGCAAGCGCACGAAACTCATCACTGATCTTTACATTTAGTTAGTCGGTTCTTTCGGAGGAAAAATGGAAAATCTCGCAAGTATTGCCCAAATTCAGAGCTTCACCGCCCTCGGCGTCGGCCTGATCTTCGGCCTCGGTGCTCTCGGTACCGCCATTGGCTTCGGCCTGCTCGGCGGCAAGTTCCTGGAAGGCGCCGCGCGCCAACCGGAGCTGACCCCGGCGCTGCAGGTGAAGATGTTCATCGTCGCCGGCCTCCTGGACGCAGTCGCGTTCGTAGGCATCGGCTTCGCGCTGTTCTTCACGTTCGCGAACCCCTTCCTGGGCCCGATCACCCAGGCTGCTGGTCACTAAGCGACCTGCAAGCTCGTCGAGGAGACGCGCGTGAATATCACCGTCACACTCATCGTCCAGATGCTGGTGTTCGCCATCTTCATCTGGGTGGTGATGACCTTTATCTGGCCGATCATTCTCGGCGCCATGAACGAGCGCGAGAAGAAGATCGCCGCCGGGCTCGCCGCCGCGGAGCAGGGTCAGAAGGACCTGTCCGAAGCGAAGAGCCGCGCCGATGAAGTGATCAAGGAAGCCCGTGTCCGTGCCCAGACCATCGAGTCACAGGCACAGGCGCGAGCCAACCAGATCATGGAAGAAGCGCGCAAGGCCGCGAGCCTCGAGGGCGAAAAGGCCCTGGGCCTGGCCAAGACGCAGATCGACCTCGAGAGCAATCGTGCGCGGGACCAGCTCCGCGGCCAGGTGGTAAGCCTCGCCGTTGCCGGTGCCAAGCGCGTGCTCGAGAAAGAGATCGACGCGAAGACGCACGGCGAACTTCTCGATCAGCTGGCTGCGAAGCTGTAGGTCATGGCAGAACGCATCACCACCGCACGTCCGTACGCGAAAGCGATCTTTTCGCTCGCGCGCAAGGGCAACACGCTCGCGGAAACGTCCGCGGGCCTCACGCGTGCCGCTGAAGTGGTCGCTGATCCGCGTGTCCATGCGCTGCTCGGCAGCCCGCACGTGACGCCGGCGCAGCTCGCCGAAATCGTCACTGGCGTGGTCGGTGCGGGGCTGGATGAACACAGCCGCAACTTCGTCTCGTTGTTGGCGGCGAACCGCCGTCTCGGATTCCTCCCCGAGATCGCGGCGCTGTTCGAACTGATGAAGTCCGAGCTGGAAAACGCTGTGGATGTCGAAGTGATCGCGGCGTCGAAGCTGACGCCCGACCAGGAAAGCCGCTATGCGGCTGCATTGCAGAAGAAGTTAGGGCGCAGCGTGCGCCTGCATACCAGGGTCGATGGCAGCCTCATTGGCGGCGCCGTCCTCAAGGCCGGCGATCTGGTGATCGACGGCTCCGTCAAGGGCCGGCTCGACCGCCTGGCCGTTGAAATGACCGCATAAGTAGAGGTTTACGAACTATGTCCGTGAAAGCATCCGAAATCAGTGACCTCATCAAGTCACGCATCGAGAACTTCAAGTCCGCGGCCGAAGCGCGCAACGTGGGCACCGTCGTCACGGTGACCGACGGCATCTGCCGCATCCACGGGCTTGCGGACGTTAAAGCCGGCGAAATGATCGAGTTCCCGGGCAACCTCTTCGGCCTCGCGCTGAACCTCGAGCAGGATTCGGTGGGCGCCGTGGTGCTCGGCGACTACAAGGGCATCCGCGAAGGCGACACCGTGAAGACCACGGGCCGCATCCTCGAAGTGCCGGTGGGCCGTGAGTTGTTAGGCCGCGTGGTCGACGCGCTCGGCCAGCCGATCGACGGCAAGGGCCCGATCAAGGCGACCAAGTCCGCTCCCATCGAGCGCGTGGCGCCGGGCGTCATCTACCGCAAGAGCGTCGGCCAGCCGGTGCAGACCGGTTACAAGGCCGTCGACTCGATGGTCCCGATCGGCCGCGGCCAGCGCGAACTGATCATCGGCGACCGCCAGACCGGCAAGACCGCGATGGCCATCGACACCATCATCAACCAGAAGTCTTCCGGCATTAAGTGCGTGTACGTCGCCATCGGCCAGAAGCAGTCGACCATCGCCAACGTGGTGCGCAAGCTCGAAGAGCACGGCGCCCTGGCTCACACCATCGTCGTGGCCGCGTCCGCGTCGACGCCGGCCGCCATGCAGTACATCAGCGCGTACTCGGGCTGCACGATGGGCGAATTCTTCATGGACAACGGTGAAGACGCGCTCATCATCTATGACGATCTGTCGAAGCAGGCCGTGGCCTATCGCCAGATCTCGCTGCTGCTGCGCCGTCCCCCGGGCCGCGAAGCGTTCCCCGGCGACGTGTTCTATTTGCACAGCCGCCTTCTCGAGCGTTCCGCCCGCGTCAACGAAGAGTACGTGGAGCAGGCGACCAAGGGCGCCGTGAAGGGCAAGACCGGTTCGCTCACGGGTCTGCCCATCATCGAGACCCAGGCTGGTGACGTGACCGCGTTCGTTCCGACGAACGTCATCTCCATCACCGACGGCCAGATCTTCCTCGAGACCGACCTGTTCAACGCCGGCGTCCGCCCGGCCATGAACGCCGGCATCTCGGTGTCGCGCGTCGGTGGCGCCGCGCAGACCGACATCATCAAGAAGCTGGGCGGCGGTATCCGCCTGGCTCGCTCGCGCAGTACCGCGAGCTCGCGGCGTTCTCGCAGTTCGCGTCCGACCTCGACGAGGCGACCCGCAAACAGCTCGACCGCGGCGTGCGCGTCACCGAACTGATGAAGCAGAAGCAATACGCCCCGATGTCGGTGGCGGAAATGGCGCTGTCCATCTACGCGGTGAACAACGGCTACTTCGACAAGGTCGACAGCAAGAAGGTGGTCGAAGTCGAAACCGCGCTGCAGAACTTCGCGAAGAGCAGCCACAAGGCAACTCGTCGATGCCGTCAATGCCGAGCCCGTGCTCAAGAAGCACGAGGCGGCGCTCAAGGCCATCTGCGATGAATTCGTGAAGAACAACGTCGCCTGACGGAAAAGTTAGATGCCCGGTACCAAAGAAATCCGCGTCAAGATCGCCAGCGTCAAGAGCACGCAGAAGATCACCAAGGCGATGCAGATGGTGGCGACCAGCAAGATGCGTCGCGCCCAGGAACGCATGCGTCTGGCGCGTCCCTATGCCGCGAAGATCCGCGCGGTCATCGGCAACCTCACGCAGGCCAATCCCGACTATCGCAACCCGTTCCTCGAGGAACGCAGCGAAGTGAAGAACGTCGGCATCATCGTGATTTCGTCCGATCGCGGACTGTGCGGTTCGCTCAACGCCACCACGTTCAAGGCGGCGCTGATGGCCATGCGCGACTGGCAGGCCAAGGGCGCCAGCATTTCGATGAGCGTGATCGGCTCCAAGGCCACCGCGTTCTTCCGCCGGCTGCCGAACCCGGTTCTCTCGCAGATCCAGGGCATCGGCGATTTCCCGCGCGTCAGCCAACTGGTCGGCACGATCAAGGTCATGCTCGACGCCTATCGCGAGGGCAAGCTGGACCGGCTGCTGCTGGTGCATACGACCTTCGTCAACACCATGACGCAGAAGCCCGAAGTGGTGCAGCTGCTGCCCGTCGAGCCGGTCGAAGACGCCGGTCTGCAGGAGCATTGGGACTACATCTACGAGCCCGAGGCCAGTGACATTCTCGACGCCGTTCTGCGGCGCTACATCGAGGCGCTGGTTTATCGCGGCCTGGTCGAAAACGTCGCCAGCGAAATGGCCGCCCGCATGGTCGCCATGAAGGCGGCAACGGACAACGCCGGCAAGCTCATCGGCGAGCTCCAGCTCGTTTACAACAAGGCCCGCCAGGCCGCGATCACCAAGGAATTGGCTGAGATCGTCGGCGGCGCGGCAGCTGTTTGAGAAAAGTTTAGTTAGAGGTTCAAGAACATGGCCACAGGCAAGATTACCCAGATCATCGGCGCCGTCATCGACGTGGAGTTTCCGCGCGATTCGATTCCCAAAGTCTATGAAGCGCTGAAGCTCAAGGACGCCGATCTCACGCTCGAGGTGCAGCAGCAGCTCGGCGACGGCGTCGTGCGCACGATCGCCATGGGCGCCTCCGAAGGCCTCAAGCGCGGTCTCGCCGTGGAAACCACTGGCGGCCCGATCAGCGTGCCTGTCGGTGCCGCGACCCTCGGCCGGATCATGGATGTTCTCGGAGCGCCGCAGGACAACCGTGGCCCCGTCGATTCCAAGGATCGCCTGCCGATCCACCGGCCCGCGCCGTCGTTCGCGGAGCAGACGGGCGGCCAGGAACTGCTGGTCACCGGCATCAAGGTCATGGACCTGCTCATGCCTTTCGCCAAGGGCGGCAAGGTCGGCCTGTTCGGCGGCGCCGGCGTAGGCAAGACCGTGAACATGCTCGAGCTGATCAACAACATCGCCAAGCAGTACAGCGGCTTGTCAGTGTTCGCCGGCGTGGGTGAGCGCACCCGCGAAGGTAACGACTTCTACCACGAGATGATCGAATCCGGCGTCATCGACAAGGACACGCTCTCGAATTCGAAGGTGGCCATGGTGTACGGCCAGATGAACGAGCCGCCGGGCAATCGCCTGCGCGTCGCGCTCTCCGGCCTGACGATGGCCGAATTCTTCCGCGATGAGGAACAGGGCAACACCGGCAAGGGCCGCGACGTGCTGTTCTTCGTCGACAACATCTATCGCTATACGCTCGCCGGCACCGAAGTGTCCGCGTTGTTAGGCCGCATGCCTTCGGCGGTGGGTTATCAGCCGACGCTCGCCGAAGAAATGGGCGTGCTGCAGGAACGCATCACTTCGACCAAGAAGGGCTCGATCACGTCCATCCAGGCGGTGTACGTGCCCGCGGACGACTTGACCGATCCTTCACCCGCGACGACGTTCGCCCACCTGGACGCGACCATCGTGCTGTCGCGCCAGATCGCGGCGCTGGGCATCTACCCGGCCGTCGATCCGCTCGACTCCAGCAGCCGTCAGCTCGATCCGCTGGTCGTCGGCGAAGAACACTACAACACCGCGCGCGGCGTACAGGCCGTGCTGCAGCGTTACAAGGAACTGCAGGACATCATCGCCATCCTCGGCATGGACGAGCTGTCGGAAGAAGACAAGAAGCTCGTGTTCCGCGCGCGCAAGGTGCAGCGCTTCCTGTCGCAGCCGTTCAACGTGGCGAAGATCTTCACCGGCCAGGACGGCAAGATCGTCTCGCTGGCCGACACCATCAAGGGTTTCAAGGGCATTCTCGCCGGCGAATACGATCACCTGCCCGAGCAGGCGTTCTACATGGTGGGCAACATCGAAGAAGCCGTCGAGAAGGCGAAGACGCTCAACTAAGGTAGATAGACATGGCAACCCCGAACACCATTCACGTCGACATCGTCAGCGCCGAGGGAGAAATCTTCTCGGGTGCGGCGACCATGGTGTTCGCGCCAGGCAGCCAGGGTGAGCTGGGTATTGCACCGCGCCACGCGCCACTACTGACTCTCCTCAAGGCGGGCGAAGTGCGCGTGCAGACCCCCGATGGGAGTGAACAGCATTTCTTCGTCGGTGGCGGTGCGCTCGAAATCCAGCCCAACAAAGTCACGGTGCTCGCAGACACCGCACTGCGCGCCAAGGATCTGGACGAAGCCGCGGCCCTGTCCGCCAAGCAACGCGCAGAAGATGCATTGCGCGGCAGCATCGACAAGCTCGAACAGGCGGAAACCCTCAGGGAACTCACCCGCATGAACGAGCAGCTTCGGATGATCCAGAAGCTTCGCAAGGGCAAGTAGCCCGCTTCGACACTTTCCTTCCGGTGTCCCGCAGTGCAGGGACAACTAACCACTCAACTTGCCGTTGTCGACAGTGGTCGGCACGGTGCACACTTGCCGCGGACTCATGAACACACTGGCCAATTTCGAACAGGTTGGGAAACGCGGCTTTTACCGGCCAACCAGTACCGTTACCTTTGAGCGCGCCCTCGACATGGTCGCCGAAGCGATGCGCCTGGCCCGCTCGCTCGGGCTGAGTGATCTGCTGGTGAACACCACGGGCTTCACGGGCTTTCCGGCGCCGAGCATCTTCGCGCGGCACACGCTCGCGGTCAGATGGGCAGAGAGCGCAGGTTCCGGGCTGATCGTGGCGATGGTGGCGCGGCCCGAGCTCATCGATCCGGAAAAGATCGGCGTGCTGATGGCGCAAAACCGCGGTGCTACCGGAGATGTATTTGCTACCGAGGCCGCGGCACTGGCCTGGCTCGATGCGCGCAGCGGCGGGTCTGCCGCTACTCCTTGAGCCCCCTTGGGCGCGCCGCGCCGCATTGCAACTTCCGTTGCGCGGCCGCGTGTCACGCGCGAGCATGCGGCCATGAGAGATTCGTTCTACGTGAGTGCACCGGGCGGGTTGCTGGTTGAGGTCGGCGCTTGATTCACGCGGCGGGCCCATTCTCAGACTGGCTGCGTGCCATGCGCGCCGCGCTCGCTGGGCACGCCGGCATGGACGTGGCCTGTGCTGACTGCGTCGGCTGCTGCACCTCGTCGTATTTCATCAAGGTTCGCGCACACGAAACCGCGACCATCGAGCACATCGGCGCGGACAATCTGAGTCCGGTGCCGGGCGCCCGCAACGGCAGCCTGCATATGGGATTCGACGCCCAGGGTCATTGCCTGATGTTCGCGAACGGCGGATGCTCTATCTACCCGCATCGCCCCGAGACCTGCCGAACCTACGATTGCCGGGTGTTCACCGCGGCAGGCATGAACGCCGGCCCCGACAAGTCCGTGATCAATGAGCGAATCGCGAGCTGGAGATTCGAATATTCGAGCCCCCGCGATCACGAAGAGCATGGGGCTGTTACCGCGGCGGCGAACTTCATCCGGCAACATCCCATCCGCTTCCCGGGTGGTCACGTGCCGTCCCGAGCCAGCGAGATTGCGGTGCTCGCGGTAAAGAGTTACCAGGTATTCCTGGACAAGCCGGCTACGGACGCGGAAATCGCCGCGGCCATCGTCGCGGCATGCCGCGACTTCGACAGACACTCAGCTGCCTAGCGAGAGAACGTGAATATCAGCAACTCCACATTGCGACTGCTCGCGCTGCTGCTTATCGGGCTGGCGGCCGGACCTGAGATCGGCCTGGCCATGGAAATGACGACGCTTCTCGAAATCCTCGGCGCGGTATTGTTCTTCACGTCGTTCTCCGTGGGCGCCAGGATGCTGGCCAGGGATTTGGTGACGGCCCTCCGGACCTTTGTTTATCCGGTCTTTATCGTCGGGCAGAGGCCGTCAGTGATCCTCGTCTATGCGGGTTCGCGCGCCCTGTGGGTTGCGGGAATGGCACTGGTGATAGGCAACTTCCTCCGGGAATTCGCGAATGGGACGCTGGTTTGACTATTGCGCAGTAAGAGTCGGCTGCTGGCACGTCAGGCTGAAGTCCGGCGCCAATCGCCTCAATACCGATCGTTTCCACCGTCGCAAGGCGAGATGATCCGCGGATACCCCCTTCGATAAACGCTCAATCGGGACTGACGTGCCGCGCTACGTCGCGCTCTTCAAAGGAATCAATGTCGGCAAGGCGAAGCGCATTGCCATGGACGATCTGCGCGTGCTGCTCGGCAAACTGGGATTTACCGACGTGCAGACCTTGCTGAACAGTGGCAACGCGGTGTTTACCGCGGCCGCCGAATCGGCCCTCAAACTCGCCGAACAGATTCGCCAGGCGGTGCACACCGGAACTGGCGTTGACGCGCTGGTGATCGTCAAGTCCTCGAAAGACCTGGCCGCAATCGTCGCCGGCAACGAGCTCGGAAAGGTGGCTACCGATCCGTCGCGGTTGTTAGTGGCGATCACCAACGACAACAAGTCGCTCAAACCGGTCGAAGCGCTGGCAGGTGCCGCTTGGGGTGACGACAGGATTCATGTGGGCAGGCACGCCGCCTATCTGTGGTGCGCCAAAGGGGTCCTCGAGAGCGAGGCGCTGGAAGCATTGCTCAAGGGACTCAAGGGCTCCGGCACAACGCGCAACTGGACCACGCTGAACAAAATCCACGCGCTCATGGACAAGGACAGCTAGCCAGGACGGGCGGTAGATAGCAGCCGACGGCCGGTCGGGAGTCCGACCAACGGCGTGGGGCAGCCGACCACGGACATCCCCCTGCAAAGATTCGCGGCGTATATTTGCGCCTCATGAGCTCCGGAAATGACAACCAGGTGGACTGGACCGCTGCCACCACCCCGCACGAGGGTGTCGTCACCAGCCTTTCACGCCGGGCCAAGCCGCGAGTCGAGCCCAAATCCAAGCGCGATGTCATGGACACGCTGCTGGGGGAGAACAAGCTCTCGGCCATCGATGCTGGCGGCAGCGATCCCTACAACGCGACCGGCAGGCAGTTCCGCCGCTGACCGGCTAAACTTGCGGGCTCATGAAGCTCGCTGTCGTCATTCTCGCTGCCGGTCAGGGCAAGCGAATGAAATCCGATCTCCCCAAGGTTCTGCAGCCGCTCGCAGGCAGGCCTTTGCTGGGCCACGTTGTTAGCCGCGCGCGTGCGCTGAACCCTTCGTCCATCCACGTGGTGTATGGCCATGGCGGTGACGCGGTCCGCGAAGCACTCGTGAAGGAAAAGCTTCAATGGGCATTGCAGGGCGAGCAGCTCGGCACCGGGCACGCCGTCATGCAGGCCATGCCCAACGTTGCCGACGATGAGCTGGTGCTGGTGTTGTACGGTGACGTGCCGCTCATCGATGCCGGGACGTTGCGGCAGCTCATCGCTGCCGCGGGCGCGAAGGCCATGAGCCTGCTCACGGTGATGCTCGACAACCCGACCGGATACGGTCGCATCGTGCGCAAGTCGGGAGCCATACAGAAGATCGTCGAACAGAAAGACGCCACGAAAGCGCAATTGAAGATTCGCGAAGGCAACAGCGGCATCATGGCGGTGCCTGCCAAACTACTTCGCAAGTGGCTCGGCAAGCTCGGGAACAGCAACGCGCAGGGCGAGTACTACCTCACCGACATCATCGCCATGGCAGTGAAAGACAAGGTCAAGGTCACGCCGCTGATCGCGCCCACCGTCGCCGAAGTGCTCGGTGTGAACGACAAGGCGCAGCTCGCGGAGCTCGAAGCCATGCATCGTGCGGAGCGCGCGCGCGAACTGATGGTTGCGGGTGCGACGCTCATCGATCCTTCACGCATCGATATCCGTGGCGACATCAGCGTGGGCCGCGATGTGTTCCTCGATGCCAACGTGCTGCTGGAAGGCAAAGTCACGCTGGGTGATCGCGTGCGCGTCGGACCGAACGTGGTGCTGCGTGACGTGACCATCGGATCGGACTGCGTGATTCACCCGAACTCGGTGCTGGAGCAAAGCGTTCTCGGCGCGGGCTGCATCATTGGTCCGTACGCACGCGTGCGACCCGGCTCGAAGCTGGGCGCCAACGTCCACATCGGCAACTTCGTCGAGCTCAAGAAAACCGAAATCGACGACGGTAGCAAAGCCAACCACCTCACCTATCTCGGCGATGCCGTCATCGGCAAGGGCGTCAATGTGGGCGCGGGCACCATCACCTGCAATTACGATGGCGTGAATAAATCCACCACCACGATCGAAGACGGCGCGTTCATCGGCTCGGGCAACATGCTGGTGGCGCCGGTGCGTATCGGCAAGGACGCGACGACGGGCGCGGGCAGCACCATCACCAAGGATGCTCCCGATGGTCAGCTCACGTTGACCCGCGCGAAGCAGATGACTCTCGACGGCTGGAAACGCCCGGTGAAAAAGCCGAAGTAGGCGCGCTGTCCGCGGAACGCCATGCCACTCGCAGAAATGGTCGCGCTGCACGAGGTCTCCGAAGCGCAGTCCACACGCCTCGCTGTGCCCACGTTCGCGGTGGTGATTGCTCGAAGTGCGGGCGGTGCGGTGCTGGTGTTCAATCGGTTTCGCAAAGTGTGGGAGCTGCCAGGCGGATTCATCGACCCCGGCGAGTCGCCCGGTGAGGCCGCGCGGCGTGAACTGTTCGAAGAAGCCGAATGCCGAGGGCAGGCCTTCCATTGGCTGGGGCTGGTCGAAATCAGCGACGGCGCGACGCATTTCGGAGCCGTGTACCGCTGCGAAGTCGACGATGTGCCCGCGGCGGTACAGAACGAGGAAATTGCTGGCATTGCGTACTGGCGACGCGGCGCTCGCCTTGCGCCGCTGGGTGCGACCGACTCCGCGCTACTCGACCGATTCGCCTGAACTGGCACAATGACGCGCATGCATTCCATCACCTTTGCCGCGCTCGAGGCGTTTCCGCGCGAGCTCGAGAAACACTACGCCGCGTTTCCCGCGCACTTCGTGCATTGGGCGCCGCCTTCCTGGAACGGCGTACCGAGCGAGCCCTTCACCGCCATCGAGCAGATTTGCCACGTGCTCGACATCGAGGTCGAGGGTTACCAGGTGCGTTTCCGGCGCACTCTCGACGAGAACTCACCCTTGCTTCCTTCGATTGACAGCGAAGCGGTGGCGAAAGAGCGCGGCTACGGCACTGCGGACGCGACGAAAGTGTTCGCGGACTTCCGCGCGGCGCGCGCGAACACTTTGCGCATGCTGCGCGACCTGGATGAGGCCCGCTTCTCGCGGCCGGCGGTGTTCGAAGGATATGGCCCGGTGACTTTGCGCGGACTGGTTCACTACCTGTGCAGCCACGATCAGCAGCATCTGTCAGGTCTTCAGTGGTTGCTAGGCAAGATCGACGCTGTGAGCCGGGACACGTGAAGCACACCAGGATATTGGCCGTGGCTGTCGGGCTGGTGCTGTCCGCCTCGTCGTTTGCAGCCTCGAGCTGGTGTCTCGGAATGGGCGGGCTCGGTCCCGTTCGCGCCGGCATGACCGTGGAACAGGTATTGGCCCTCGCGGACTTCTCCGGCCTCGAGCGCCAGAAGCCTTCGGGCGAGTGCTGGTACTTGCGCTATGGATCCGATTTCGCCCTGATGATCATCGATGGCAAGGTCGCGAGAGTGGAACTGCAGGGTGCCTCAAAGCTCGGCACTTTTGCGGGTGCGCGCATTGGCACCACCGAGGCCGGACTTCAGGACCTGTACGGCTCGCGGCTCGACGTGCAGCCGCACAAATACGATGCCGGCGGTCACACCATCACGCTGAAATCATCGGGCGGCGACTACGGTCTGCGTTTCGAAACCTCCGGCGGCAAGGTGACGGCGATCCAGGCCGGACCGTGGGAGCACCTGAACTACGTCGAAGGCTGCGGTTAAGATCGATCCGGGAGAAGCACATGCTGCAACTGCGACCCAACTGCGAATGCTGCAACACCGATCTTGCCGGTGATTCGCGCGAGGCCTTCATCTGCTCGTTCGAATGCACGTTCTGCGCTCGCTGCGCCAACGAGACTCTCGAGGGCAGATGCCCGAACTGCGGCGGGGAGCTATTGCGGCGCCCGACGCGCGCGCTCGACAAACTGCAGAAGTATCCCGCCTCGACGGAGCGGGTCTACAAGCCCGAAGGTTGCGGAAATCGCGTTGCCTGAAACTGCACTCATCTGCCGGGTCCCGGAAGCGGAGCGCTACATCGCGCACTACCGGCAGCGATTCGATCCTTCCGCGCGGCGCAACGTGCCGGCTCACGTCACCATCCTTTATCCTTTCATGGCGCCGCCACTCATAGACGCGGGCGTGCTCGCGACACTGCAGGGCATCGCGGATTCAGTACCCTGTTTCAATTACCGCATGGCTGAAACACGGCGCTTTCCGGTGGCGCTGTATCTGGCGCCGGATCCCGAAGAATCGTTCGCGGCGCTCACAGACCGCGTCTTTAGCGCCTTCCCGGAGTTTCCGCCCTTCGAAGGGAAGTTCGAAACCGTGGTGCCTCACGTCACCGTCGCGCATGGCGACGAGCCGTTGCTGTGCGAGATTGAAGTGGAATTGCGCATCGCGCTCTCAGGCGCGGGTGTGCGGGCGCGATGTTCCGAACTGGTGCTCATCGAGAACTCGAGTGGACGCTGGGAGCAGATGCACGTCTTCCGGCTTGGGTCGTCGTAGATATCCGACAGCGAGCACCGGCGGGCGGCGGCAGGCGAGGCAGCCGGTTCGTATTGGAATGTCGTGCATGATCCGCAAGCTGAGCACCGGAAAATACCGCCTGTACTCGCGCAAGCTCGATCGCAAGACCGGCAAGCGGCGCAATCTTGGAACCTTTGGCACACGTGCAGCGGCCGAGCGACACGAACGCGCCGTGCAGTATTTCAAACGCCATTGATTCGCGAGCGCGCCGTGTAAACTCCGCCGCGTGAAGATCGAGATCGTCGAGCGGCAGCCCGTCAAAGTTGCCTACCTCCGTTACATCGGTCCCGCAGGAGTTGGCATCGGGCGATTCTGGCGCGCCACCGTGACGCCCTGGCTTGCGGACCACGGCTTGCTCGACTGCCCGCGCTACGGCGTATCACTCGACAATCCCCGGGAAACGCCCCCGGAGATGTGTCGCTACGACGCCTGCGTCGAACTTCCGCGCGGCCTCGACATTCCCGACGCAGAGCAGACCACCATTGCCGGTGGCAGCTATGCCGTCACGCGCTTCAAAGGTACGGGCGCGGAGATAGGCGCGGCTTGGGGCGCGTTCGTCGCGGTGACGCTGGCGGACGCCCCGAACAGGCTGGATGATCAGCGCCATCCGTTCGAGCACTACCCGCGCGGTGCCCTCTTCGATGCGAAGACCGGAGTGTTCGCCTGTGAGCTGTGCCTGCCGATCGGTAGTTAGGTGAAGATGCACGGCACAGACATCAGATTGCGACGCGCCTCACTTGCGGATCTGCCATTGCTGGGGCCGCTGATCGCCGCATCCGCGCGCGAACTCAGCAAGGACGACTATGCGCCGGAGCAGGTCGAAGGCGCGCTACGCGGTGCATTCGGCACGGACACGCAATTGATCCGCGACGGCACCTACTTCGTCATCGAAGCCGGCGGCCGGCTCGCGGGTTGCGGCGGATGGAGCCGGCGGCGCACCCTGTTTGGCAGTGACGCACGCAGCGATCGCGATTCCACCGAGCTCGATCCGGCCGTCGACGCCGCGAAGATCCGCGCCTTTTTCATCCACCCGGAGTTTGCGCGCCGCGGCCTCGGCACACTGCTGCTCGACCGCTGCGAACAGGCTGCCGTCGCACATGGATTCCGCCGGTTCGAATTGATGGCAACCCTGCCGGGCGTTCGCCTGTATGCGGCACGCGGCTACCAGGCGGGTTCTCGTATCGAATGGCCCGTGGGCGAGGGCGTCGCCATTCCCTTTGTACCCATGTCGAAGGAAGCGGCACCACCGCGCTTTCGCATCGAACGGGCCTCACTTGATGATGCGCCAGCGATCCTCGAGCTGCAGAAACTCGCCTATCAATCCGAGGCGCGTTTGTACGATGACTGGACGCTGCCGCCGCTCACCCAGACGCTGGTAGCTCTGCGCGAGGAATTCGCAGCTTCGGTGACTCTGAAAGCGACCGAGGTCGGAAGGCTGGTCGGTTCGGTGCGTGCCCGCGAGGCAAATGGCGTGTGTCAGGTCGGGCGGCTCATCGTTCACCCCGAACAGCAGGGCCACGGTGTGGGCACCATGCTCATGCGGCATATCGAGGCGGAGTTTCCGGGCGCATCGAGCTTCGAGCTTTTCACCGGCAGCCGCAGCGAAGGCAACTTGAGGCTCTACGAGCGACTCGGTTATCTGCGCAATCGCGAACAGGTCCTGTCGCAGTCAGTCACCCTGGTATTCCTGGAGAAACGGCGATGAGCGTGCGCATCGTGCGGCTCGGCTCGCCGCGCGCATTGGACGAAGGCTTGCGGCTTGGAACTGTGCGTCGCCCGCCACGTGGTGTGCCGAAGAAGGATTTTGCGCGGCTCGACTGGTATGACGTGTGGTTCCCGTTGCTGGCACCGAGTGTCGCCATCATGAAAATCGGGCTCGCCGCGGAGTCAGACCGGCAATGGGCAACATTTGTCCGGAAATACCGTCGCGAAATGGCGGCTCCGGCAGCGAGCCAGGCGCTCGATGTCCTGGCCGCCCTGTCGCAGAAGGCCAACTTCTCGGTCGGCTGCTACTGCGAGAACGAGTCGCGCTGCCATCGTTCACAACTTCGCGAACTCCTGGTTGAAAGAGGGGCCAAACTGGCGTAGCTAGGGCCAATGAAAAAGATTTTGCTAGGCATCGTCATTGGCGCGCTCGCGTTGTCTGCCTGGCAGCGCGTCAACCATCCGGAGCCAGTGACGGAGACTGGTAACGTCGAGCAACCCGCGAGTCTGGCGGTCGAAACCATCACTTCGACGCCAAGCTTTCATTGCGATGGCAGGACGCGCTGCACGGAGATGACCTCCTGCGAGGAAGCGACGTTCTTTCTGCAAAATTGTCCCGGCGTCAAAATGGATGGCGGAGGCGACGGTGTTCCCTGCGAAAGGCAGTGGTGCGGTCATCGGTGACAGCCCCGTGAATCGGTGAGTGCTACCATCGGCTCCATGAAAAGTTTGGTTCTGGCCGCCGCGCTGCTCTTGCCGGTTGCGGCATCCGCGGATGAAACCTTTCGCTGCGGCAAGTGGATAGCCAGCAGCGCCATGACGGTGGCAGAGCTCACCGAGAAATGCGGCGAGCCCACCTCGCGCGAAAGCAAGACCGAGGACGTCAAGGCGCGCAACAACAACGTTGGGCTCATGATGAAAGTGGGCGAGACCACGGTGGAAACCTGGACTTACGAACGCGGAGCGAACCCGGCCATGGTCGTTATCATCGTCGACGGCCAAATCAAGAGCATCGACCGACAGAAGTAGTCCCCATTCATGACGCTCAAAGTTCTGGGTCGGAGTTCATCCATCAACGTGCGCAAGGTGCTGTGGACCTGCGCCGAACTGGACCTCCATTTCGAGCACGTTGAATCGGACTCAGGCCTGCTCGCGCGCAATCCCAACCGCCAGGTTCCCGTGATCCAGGACGGCGAGTTCGTCTTGTGGGAGTCGAACGCCATCTGCCGCTATCTCGTGGGCAGGCAACCGCGCAGTACGTTGTTGCCTGACGACTCCGCGGCGCGTGCGCTGGTAGAACAGTGGATGGACTGGCAGGCCACGGAGCTCAATACCTCCTGGCGCTACGCCTTCAACGGTCTGGTGCGCAAGAGCCCGGCGCACGCCGACCCGGCTGCGATCGCCGCGAGTGTCGAAGCCTGGAACCAACACATGCGCATCCTCAACGAGCATTTCGAGCAAGGCGGCCAGTTCATCACCGGCGAGTTTTTCACGCTCGCGGACGTGGTGCTGGGTCTGTCTACCCATCGCTGGCTCCACAGCCCAATCGAGCGGCCACCGCTCGATGCCGTGCATGGCTACTACCAGCGTTTGTCGGTCCGGCCCGCCTTTCGCGCACACGTCGATCCGCACGTCCCGTGATGGTCGGCGCATTCCTGGGGATCGCCGGCGCCATCTATGGGTTGCTAGGCGCACTGCACGCCGTATACACGCTGGCCGATCTGCGTTCGCCTCGTCGCATCGTGCCGGACGATCCGGCCGTCATTACGGCCATGCAGACGTCGAAGATCCGTCTCACGCGCGGCGAATCCAGCGTCTGGCAGGGCTGGGTCGGCTTCAACCTCAGCCACAGCCTGGGCGCTCTCATGTTCTCGGCGGCGTGCTTCATCGTGGCGGCCTGTCTTCGGCGTTTCGCGTTTTCGCCGTGGGTGCTGCTGGTGCTCGCTGGCATCAGCGCGCTGTACCTGCTGCTGGCAGCGCAGTACTGGTTTCGCATCCCTATCCTCGGCACCGCAGCTGCCACCGCCTGTCTTGGCGCCGCCTGGCTGCTTTATCTGCTGTAAGCCCACTCGTAAGGTGTTGATTTTCAATACCCAATGGGCTGGCTGGCGACCTAATGTGAGTGAGGTATCAGAAGGGCTCCGGAGACCGGGTTTCCTACTGCGTTCCGCCTTCGCACTCAGGCAAACTAGCGCCCCCCTGAAGTCCCCGGACACCTTATAAATGTGCGGCATCGTCGGAGCCATCGCTGAGCGTAACGTCGTCCCCATCCTGATGGAGGGACTGCGCCGCCTCGAATACCGCGGTTACGACTCGGCCGGCATCGCCGTACTCAACGGCACCGCCAAGCTCAAGCGCTTGCGCACGGTGGGCAAGGTCAAGGTGCTTCAGGATGCAATCGAAGCGGACCCCACGCATGGCAAGGTAGGCATCGCGCACACGCGCTGGGCTACACACGGCGTCCCTTCGGAACGGAACGCCCACCCGCACATCTCGCTCGGCGGCCTCGCGATCGTTCACAACGGCATCATCGAAAATCACGAAGAGCTGCGCGAAGAGCTGCACCAGGGCCGGTTACACCTTCACGTCGGAAACCGACACCGAAGTGATCGCGCATCGCGTGCACTTCCACCTCACTTCGCAGAAAGATCTGTTCAAGGCCGTGCGAGCCACGGTGGCCGAGCTCGAAGGTGCCTATGCACTGGCGGTAGTCAGTGAGACGGAGCCCGAGCGCATCATCCTCGCGCGCGAAGGTTGTCCGGTGGTCGTGGGTCTCGGCGTCGACGAGAACTTCGTCGCCTCGGACGTCGCGGCCCTGTTGCCGGTGACCCGCCGTTTCATGTTCCTCGAAGAAGGCGACGTCGCCGACATTCGCCGCACCTCGATCAAGGTGCTCGACAAGCACGGTGACACCGCCGAACGCCCGATTCGCGAGAGCGAGCTGTCGGCCGATGCGGCCGAGAAGGGCCAGTACCGGCACTTCATGCTCAAGGAGATCCACGAGCAACCGCGCGCGGTGGCTGACACGCTGGCCGAACGCGTGGCCAATGGACGGTTGTTAGAGGCCGCATTCGGGCCCGCCGCGACGGAAATCTTCAAGCGCACCGAGCACGTGCACATCATCGCGTGCGGCACCAGCTACCACTCCGGCGTCGTTGCGCGTTACTTCATCGAACAGATCTGCAAGATGCCCTGCACGGTGGAGATCGCGAGCGAATACCGCTATCGCAATCCCGTGGTGCCGAAGAATTCCCTGTTCGTCACCATCTCGCAGTCCGGCGAAACCGCCGACACGCTCGCCGCGCTGCGACTGGCCAAGCAGGCGGGCTACCTGTCGTCGCTGGCCATCTGCAACGTGCCGGAGAGTTCGCTGGTGCGCGAATCCGAGCTCGTGATGCTCACGCGTGCGGGCCCGGAGATCGGTGTGGCGTCGACCAAGGCCTTCACCACCCAGCTGACCGCGCTCAGCATGCTGGTGATCGCACTTGCCAAGCATCACACCGCCGATGCCGAACGCGAGCGCAGCCTGGTGCAACGCCTGATCGAGATTCCGGCGCTCATCGAAAAGACGCTGACACTCGACTCCGTCATCTACGACCTTGCCAAGCGCTTCGCCGACAAGCAGCACGCGCTGTTCCTCGGCCGTGGTGCGCTGCATCCCATTGCGATGGAAGGTGCGCTCAAGCTCAAGGAAATCTCGTACATCCATGCCGAGGCCTATCCCGCCGGCGAGCTCAAGCACGGCCCGCTGGCGCTCGTGGATGCCGACATGCCCGTCATCACCGTCGCGCCCAACAACGACCTGCTCGAGAAGCTCAAGAGCAACCTCATGGAAGTGCGCGCGCGCGGCGGCGAGCTCATCGTGTTCGCTGACCCGGATTCGGGCTTCGTGTCATCGGACGGCGTGACCGTCATCCAGATGCCCAAGCACGTGAGCTACTTCCAGGCGCCGGCCGTGTACACCGTGCCGTTGCAGTTGCTGGCGTACCACGTCGCCATCCTGAAGGGCACTGACGTCGACCAGCCGCGCAATCTGGCGAAGTCCGTCACCGTCGAGTAATTGGGGGAGCTCCCCCAGTTGATAGACCATCTGGAAAAGGGGCCGCACCTGATGGACCGCAAGATTGCCGAGCAGATCGTGGCCCTCGTCAACGGCAGCATCGATCAGTTGATCGCCACGCTCGGCCCTGTCGAAGAAGCCGTTTCACCGCAAGAGTTCGCGGCCTACAAGCGTGGCATCGCCAAGGTCATCAACACGTTCGACACGGAGGTCATCGATCTCATCGCGCGCGAGTATCCGGACCTCAAGCCTGCTGACGATGACGCCGATCACGCGGCGGAGCCCGACCCCGATTTCTCCAAGGCATCGCGGAACTGATCCCGCGGCCAGGCGCGACCGCCAGGCCCGCGTTTCCCCGGCCTGACACCGGTAGACAGCGATATACTGCCCCGGACGTTCAGGGGGGCGGTTGATGAAAAGAACATCGCGGCGCGACGCGCTGAAATCACTGATGGTGGGCGGCGCTGCTGCCGCAGTGGCACCCGCGGTTGCCGCGCCTGCCGCCGAAACACAAGCCTCCTGCTCTTCGCGCCTTCGCACCGACTGGTCCGACATGCGCTGGGGCAAAGGCTTCGAAGGCCAGCGCATCGCCGATCTCGGCGACGGCACGTTTCTCAACCCGGTGTTCGCAGGCGATCGTCCCGACCCCACCATCCTCAAGGACGGCGACGACTACTGGATGACGTTCTCGTCGTTCGACGCGTATCCCGGCATCGTCGTCTGGCACTCGCGCGACCTCGTGAATTGGAATCCCGTGGGCCCCGCGCTGACCAAGCCCGTCGGGTCTGTGTGGGCCTGCGACATCGCCAGACATGGCGGGCGCTACTTCATCTACTTTCCGGCCCGAACCGCCGCGAAGCGCTCCAACTACGTGGTACACGCGAAGTCCATGCACGGTCCGTGGAGCGACCCCATCGATCTCAACCTGCCGGCACACATCGACCCGGGACACATCGTTGGCGAGGACGGCAAGCGCTATTTGTTCCTCTCGGGCGGCGATCGCGTGAAGCTCAAGGACGATGGCCTTTCGACGGACGGCGCGGTGGAGCATGTCTACGATCCGTGGCGTTATCCCGACGACTGGGTAGTCGAAGGGTTCTCGCCCGAAGGCCCGAAGGTCATGCGCCACGGACGACTTTTTCTACATGGTCACCGCCGTCGGCGGCACCGCGGGTCCGCCCACCGGCCACATGGTGATCGCCGCGCGCTCGAAGTCGATCCACGGCCCGTGGGAAAACTGCCCTCACAACCCGCTGGTGCGCACCACGGACGCGCGCGAAAAATGGTGGTCGCGCGGCCACGCCACGCTGGTCGAAGGGCCGAAGGGCGACTGGTGGAGCGTCTATCACGGCTACGAAAACTCGTACTGGACGCTCGGCCGCCAGACGCTGCTCGACCGCATTTCCTGGACCGATGACGGCTGGTTCAGATTCGAGGGCAAGGATCTTTCGAGCGCCATCCCGAAGCCCGCGAAGCTCGCGAACCAGACTCACGGCATCGCGCTATCAGACGACTTCAGCAAGGACAAGTTCGGCATCCAGTGGGCGTTTTACTCGCCGGGTGACAACGAACGCGCGCGCGTGGCCTACGAAGAGGGTGCGCTGATCCTCACCGGAAAGGGCGACAGTCCGTCTAACTGCTCACCGATCACCTGCATCACCGGTGACCAGGCGTATCGCTGCGAAGTGGAAATCGAAGTGGAGGGTGCCGCGACCGGTGGCGTGCTCTTCTTCTACAACAAACGCATGTACGCCGGGCTGGGCTTCAACGATCGCCAGCTCGTGCGTCATCGCACGGCGCTCGACGCGCCGCGCGCCAAACCGAAAGGTATCGAACGGCGACTCTTCATCCGCTTCGAGAACAACCGCCACATCGTGACGTTCCACACGTCGCCCGACGGCGTGACCTGGACCAAGTACGAACCGCAGATGGAAATCTCGGGATACCACCACAACACCGCCTACGACTTCCTGAGCGTGCGGCCGGGCCTCTACGCGGCGGGCGAGGGCAAGGTCCGTTTCCGCAACTTCAAGTACCTCGCGATCTGATCATGGAATTTTGACCGCGCGTGCCGCTGTCGAGCCTGTCAGGCCAGAAGCGCGCGCCTGCTAATGAGCCTTGGCGATCTTCGCCTCGAGATCGTGATCGCTCGAGCCCGTGATCTCCACGTCGACGAACTCGCCGAGGGGCAGCTTGCCGCCCTTCACGATCTTCACCACGCCATCGATTTCGGGCGCGTCGCCTTCGCTGCGCGCGATCGCGGTGTTTCCGTCGATCGAGTCCACCAGCACCTTCATGCGGCGGCCGACCTTGGCCGCGAGCTTTGCCGCGCTGATGCCCGCCGACTTCTGCATGAAGCGCGCGAGTCGTTCTTCCTGAATTTCGGGCGCCACGTGCGGGGCTACGTCGTTCGCGGCGGCGCCTTCCACCGGCGAATACTTGAAGGCACCCACGCGATCGAGCTGCGCCTCATCCAGCCAGGCTAACAACTCTTCGAACTCGGCTTCCGTCTCGCCCGGAAAGCCGACGATGAAGGTCGAACGAATCGTGAGATCCGGGCAAACGTCGCGCCACGCCTTGATGCGTGCCAGCGTCTTCTCGACCTGACCCGGACGCTTCATGCGCTTCAACACGGAAGGACTGCCATGCTGGAACGGGATGTCGAGATAGGGCAGAACCTTGCGCTCGGCCATGAGCGGGATCACGTCATCGACGTGCGGATACGGATACACGTAGTGCATGCGCACCCAGATCCCAAGCTCGCCCAGACCTCGCGCCAGATCCAGGAATCGCGTTTCGTATTTCTGCCCGCGCCATTCGCCTTCGCGGTAGCGGACGTCCACGCCGTAGGCCGACGTGTCCTGCGATATCACCAGCAGCTCGCGGACGCCCGCGCGCGCCAGTTTCTCGCCCTCGCGCAGCACGTCGTCGATGGGCCGGCTGGCTAACAACCCGCGCATCGACGGGATGATGCAGAAGCTGCACTTGTTGTTGCAGCCCTCGGAGATCTTGAGATACGCGTAGTGGCGCGGCGTGAGGCGGATGCCCTGCGGCGGCACCAGGTCGACGAACGGATCGTGTTTCGGCGGCAGGTGTTCGTGCACCGCGTTCATCACATCTTCATAGGCCTGCGGACCGGTGACCTTCAGCACTCGCGGATGCCGATCGAGAATCTTCTCTGGACGCGCGCCGAGGCAGCCGGTGACGATGACCTTGCCGTTCTGCTCCAGCGCTTCGCCAATCGCATCGAGCGATTCATCCACCGCCGAGTCGATGAACCCGCAGGTGTTCACGACGACCACGTCGGCCGAGTCGTAGCTAGGCGCAACCTGGTAACCCTCGGCCCGCAACTGCGTGATGATGCGTTCAGAGTCCACGAGCGCTTTGGGGCACCCGAGGCTGACAAACCCGACTTTTGGCTGGCGGCGGCTCATGAGGGGGCGCAATGGTACACGCGGGAGTGATGCGGCGCGACGCGGTGCTGATTTATGGCAATTACCGGGCTGGGTAACGGAGTAGGTGTCTGTATAGACGTCCAAACGCCTCGAATTGCGCGTCAATCGACCTTTGCCGTGAAGCCGATGCCCCGGCGTTTTATGGGCGAGGGGTTCATGAGCTCGCGGATCGCGGCGAGCATCGCGGCGATGGCCTTGTCGTGGTGCCGGTATTTGCGTTCAAGCTCATCGAGCTTCTGGGCAAGCGCTTTGTTCGACGCCAGCAGTTCGCGCAACCTTACGAACGCGCGCACCACATGCACACCCATCTCAATCGCTCGGGAGCTGTTCAAGACATTGGCCGCCTGTATGGCGCCGTGCTCGGTGAAGGCAAATGGTGGGAATCGCGGATTTCGATGCTTGGAGGAAGTGGTCGCAATCTGCGACCGGTTGAGAATCTCAACTTCGGCTCGCGTGAGCCGAAACACGAAATCCGCGGGAAATCTTCGGGCATTCCGTTTGACGGCCTCGTTCAGGCGTTTGGTCGATACGCCATAGAGAGCAGCGAGATCTCGATCGAGGATGACGCGCTGGCTGCGTAACACGACGATGGTGCGAGAGATTTCCGCTGGACTTGCGGCATCGTATTCAGATTTCACGCTGACGTTTATGGTCCATCCGCCAGCCCGCCGCGCCACGAGAATGAACCGTCATTCACCAGTTATGCCAGTTGCGCACTATCGTGAGCTGGCTGGATAACCCCGCGCCGTTTCCCCCACGTTCACCTCTTCAGACACCCACGCCGGGTGCTATGCGGAGATCTTCATGAGTACTCACACAGCGGAACGGCGCCCCTTGGGCGCATTAGGTCGAATGGGCGTGGTCGCGGCCTGCACGTGGGCCTGCTGTATCTGATCGCTAACAGCCTGGGGCATGGTGCCTTCGATCCTCGAAAACAAAACCGAAGCCACGATCATCGACGAGACGCCGCCGTCCGACGAACTGCTACCACTGCCCGAGCCGTGGATCTGCACGCGCGTCCGACACCGTGGTTCTTCCGGATGAACCGCCTCCGCTGCGAGTTCGAACTGGACGACGCCATCATCGGCCCGCCACCCGAGATCATCGATCGACAGGAGCCAGACGGGCGGAAGCGCCGTCGTGCAGCCGCTTATCGTCGGCGTGCAGGTGGACTCGCGACACCCGCTGTCGCAGCCACCGTATCCACCCGCCGAAATCCGCGCAGGCAACACGGGCACGGCCGACATCGAGATCTACGTATTGCCGAATGGCCGCGTCGGCGACGCACGCATCGTCAAGAGCACGGGATTCCCGGCACTGGACCAGTCAGCGCTGGATGAGGCGAAGCGGAAGTGGCGACTGACACCGGCGACCCGCGACGGCGTGCCCTTCGCGCAGTGGCACCGACTGCGCGTGACCTTCAAGCTGAATACGCAGCGTTAGAAAGCGAGGCTAATGCGGCGCCGGCTCGGCCGGCGCCGCATGTTCGGCAGGCGGCAACCGGTGCTGGCACTCGCGCAACCCGAAGAACACGCTGAACGCAGCTATGGGTACCAATATCCACGGCCACTTGGACCCTTTCTTCTCCGGCTCGCTCATCGTGCTCCCCACATCGAATAGACTCGCGAATCTATTGTGATTCCATGAATCGTGCAAATGGCATTCCGAATCCTCGACCTCGCAGCCCGGCTGCTGCTCGCACTGGGCGTGGGTTGTCTGTTGCTGGCAGGCTACCTGTCCTGGCGCACCCTGACCTTTTCCGCCGGTACCGAGAGCGCCACCGGAGAAGTGGTTAGTTACCGCGAGATTCCTGACGGGAAGGACACGCGCTATCGACCGCGCATTCGCTTCAAGACGTTGACAGGCGAAATCGTCACGGTCGAAGGGCAGTTCTTTACCGGCACACAGCGTTTTGCGATCGGCTCCAAGGTTCCCATGCTCTACCGGCTGGAGAAGCCGAACGAGGCGCGCGTCGCGCTGTTCGTCGACAACTGGATAGGCCCCTGCATCGCGGCGCTGGTCGGTCTCGTGGGACTGGCCGGCGGATTCCTGGTGCGGCGTTCCGTTCGCCGTGAGCTGGCCAAATCCGGCGCATGAGTACGCGATTCGACAAGGAGTATTACCGGCGCTTCTATTTCGACTACGCGCACCGCCGTGGTGTCGCGCGCCGAGATGAAGGCGCGCGCCGGCGCTGATCGCCGCGTACGCGAATCACATCGGCTTGCCGGTGCGGCGCATGCTCGATGCCGGCTGTGGCATCGGCATGTTGCGTTCTCCGCTCACTCGCGCATTTCCGCGCGCGCAATACACGGGCCTCGAATACAGCGAATACCTTTGCGAACGCTTCGGATGGACCCAGGGTTCGCTGGCGGACTGGTCCGCCGATCCATTCGATCTCACCGTCTGCTACGACGTGCTCCAGTATCTCGACGACCGCACGGCAGCGCGCGCCATCGCCAACCTTGGCAGGCTCACCCGCGGTGTGCTGTATCTGTCCGCGCTCACCGCGCGTGACTGGCGAGACAACTGTGACCGTACCCGCACCGATCGCAACGTCTTCCTGCGCGACGCCAAGTGGTACTCCACGCGTTTGCGCAAGCATTTCCGCCCGAGCGGCGTCGGTTTCTGGGTGCGGCGCGGCGCGCCGCTGACCACCTGGGAAATGGAAACCGCCGCAATCTGACGCGCGCGCGGTATCCTTGGCGTCCGCCATGTCAGCTCCACTCCTTCCCGTCGACGCCGCCCGGGGCGACGCCCGGCACCGCGACGTGCGCGCCGAGGTATTCGCCGCGGTGCCGCAGCGGCGCGCCTCGCTGGGCAAGCGCGCGTTCTGGCGCGTGGTGCTGTTCCTGGCGCGGTTCCCCGCGGGCCTCTCCCTGCTGAAGCGTCTGCGAGGTAGTTAGTGCGCGGTCTGGCTTACTTCCTCGGCATCGCTTCCGGATTCGGACTCACCCTGCAGATCGGGATGAATTCGAAACTGCGCACGGTGCTGCAGAACGCGAACACCGCGGCGCTCATCAGTTTCCTCGTTGGCACGACGGGGCTCATCGTGCTGCTCGCCGTCACCCGCACACCGATGCCTGCGCGCGATACGCTGGCGTCGGTGCCGGCGTGGGCCTGGTTCGGCGGGCTGATGGGCGCCTTCTACGTCGCCATTTCCACGGTTGTCGCATCGCAGCTCGGTACGGCCAGCCTGTTAGGACTCGCGTTGTCGGGCCAGCTGGCCATGGCGCTCGTGGTCGATCACTTCGGCTGGCTCGGGCTGCCTGAACATCCGATTACCCTTACTCGCCTGGCGGGCGTCGCGCTGCTGGGTGTCGGTGTGTGGCTGGTCTCGCGCTGAGAATGGTTGCGAACTTAAGCGCATCAGTAGGCCACTAACCACCGTAAGGAGGGCCTATGCGAGCTCACAAACGTTCCTGGAAGGTGTTCGCGCCCGCGTTGGCGATCGCGGCGGTGCTTCTCCCCGCGGCCATCGGATACAGCCATCCCGATGCACTCGGCACGCGGTTCGTGTCGCCAACCACCGGCACAGATACCGGGGACTGCGATGACAACCATCATCCCTGTCGCACGCTGAACTACGCGCTGACGCAGGTGGCGCCGGGCAATGCCATCAAGCTCGCAGCCGGCAGCTACGACGTCTCGGGCATCGACGTCGAAAATCTGCTCATCGGCAAAGAAGGCGTGCGCGGCGGGTACTCGGCGGAAGATCACTTCGCCATCCAGAACGCGGAGACCAATCCCACGCGTGTCTCTGGCCTCGCCGACGCATACCGCAACAACTTCATCGCGCACGGCTTCACGGTCGTGGACGCCAATGGTGATCCGCTGCCACGCATCATCATGCCGAAACTTGCCGCGCCAACCGCCTGCACCAACGGCATGGCGGGCACCTTTCCTTGTCACAACATCGACTATCTCGCGCAGGTGCAACTGCAGGAGATTCCCACCGCGCCCACCAGCGGCAGCGAGATATGGGGCCTCGTCGATCTCGACGACGGCCGTGAGTACGCCATCCTCGGGCCATCGCAACGGTACGGCGTTCTACGACGTGACCAATCCGGCGACCCCGGTGCTCGTCGCCAATATCCCGGGCAATCCGTCGCTGTGGCGCGAAGTGAAGGCCTACCAGGTTTTTGACCCTGCGCTCGGCCGGCATCGCGCCTATGCCTACGCGACCACCGAAGCCGCTGGCGGCGGCCTGCAGATCTTCGATCTCACCAATCTGCCAAATACCGTGACGCTCGCGAACACGCTCACGCAGTTCAGCACCTCGCACACGCTGTACATTTCCAACATCGACTACGCCACCAACGCCGCGCTGCCGGGCGCCACACCCTATCTATTCATCGCCGGCGCCAATATCGGCGGTGGCGCATTCCGTATCTACGATCTCACGAATCCGACAGCGCCGACGCTGGTGACGCCGCCCCCTGCTGGCACCGGCTACATGCACGACTCCACGTCGATGCTCATCACCGACAACCGCACCACGCAGTGCGCGAACGCCCACAACCCCTGCCAGGTGCTGGTGGACTTCAACGAAACGTCCGTGGACCTCTGGGACGTCACAGACAAGGCCGCACCCGTGCGCCTGAGCACCACCACGTACCCTACCGCGACGTACGTGCACTCGGGCTGGCCGACGGCGGACAACATGTTCATCGTGGTCCATGACGAGCTCGACGAGCTGCAGCGCGGCCTCACCACTCATATCTATACGCTCGACGTCGCCGACCTGCGAACGCCAACTCTCACCACCTCGTACACCGGCGGCGTCACCTCCACCGATCACAATGGCTATACCATCGGCAATCGCTACTACGTGTCGCATTACAAGCGTGGCCTGGTGATCTTCGATGTCACCAATCCGCGCTCGCTGCAGGAAATAGGCTCGTTCGACACGTACCTGTCGCCGCAGGCCAATTCCGCGGGCACGGATGGCGCCTGGGGTGTCTATCCATTCCTGACCTCGGGCACCTTGCTCGTCAGCGACATCGAGAACGGCATGTTCCTGTTGCGCAAGAACGAGACCTTGCCACCGCCCCCGCCGCCGGTGGTCAGCAATCCGGATCCGCCGCGGGCGAGTGGTGGTGGCGGAGGCGGTGGAACCGTGGATCCCGCGCTCTTGATTTTGTTGGCGGGGTTGGCGATGTTACGCGCCCGCCGGAAAACCCCTTCATAGAGAGACCGTTTCATGGATTACCAGCCGTCCGACGCGCGTTACCAGTCGATGAAATACAACCGCGTCGGGGTCAGTGGCGTGCGCCTGCCGGCCATCTCTCTGGGTCTGTGGCACAACTTCGGTGACGTCGATGTGTTCCAGAACGGCCGAACCATCGCGCGCCGCGCGTTCGACCTCGGCATCACGCATTTCGACCTGGCTAACAACTACGGCCCGTCGCCGGGTTCTGCGGAAGAAACTTTCGGCGCCCTCATGCGCAAGGATTTTCATCCGTATCGCGACGAGATGATCATCTCGTCAAAGGCCGGCTACCTCATGTGGCCGGGTCCGTACGGCGAGTGGGGTTCGCGCAAGTATCTCGTGGCGAGCTGCGACCAGTCGCTGGCGCGCATGGGCCTGAAGTACGTCGACATCTTCTACAGTCACCGCTTCGACCCGGAGACGCCGCTGGAAGAGACCATGGGCGCGCTGGATTACATCGTGCGGTCGGGCCGCGCGCTGTACGCCGGCATCTCGAGCTACAACCCCGAGCAAACCGCGAAGGCGGCAAAGCTGCTGAAGGAGCTCGGCACTCCGTGTCTCATCCACCAGCCCAGCTACAACATGTTCAATCGCTGGATCGAGGACGGCCTCATCGCCGAGCTCGAGAAGCAGAAGATGGGTTGCATCGTGTTCTCACCGCTGGCGCAGGGCCTGCTGACCAACAAGTACTCTGAACGGCATTCCCGAAGACTCACGCGCCGCGAAACACACCTCGCTGGACCCCGACGCCATCACGCCGGCCAAAGTAGAGAAGGTGAAGAAGCTCAATGAGCTCGCGAAGAGCCGCCGTCAATCGCTGGCGCAGATGGCCGTGGCCTGGACGCTGCGGCACAAGCAGGTCACGTCTTCGTTGATCGGCGCCAGCAAGGTGGCGCATGTGGAAGAGGCCGTGGGCGCGCTCAACAATCTCGAGTTCTCGGCGACCGAACTCTCGGCGATCGAGGCCGCGCTCAAGTAGGTCGAGCGGCGCTAGCTGATCACCGCTTCGAGTATCAGCACGCCAATGATGCCGACGATGCCCACGATGCCTTCCATGAGCGTCCAGCTCTTGAGCGTCTCCTTCAACGACAGGTTGAAGTACTCCTTGGCCATCCAGAAGCCGGAGTCGTTGACGTGGGAGAACATCAAACTACCGGCGCCGACCGCGAGCACCATGAGATTCGGGTCGACGTTGCCCGTGGCCACCACGGGCGCCATGAGTCCGGCCGCCGTCATGCCCGCGACGGTGGCCGAGCCCAGCGACACGCGGATCACGCCGGCGATGAGCCAGCCGAGAATCAGCGGGTCGATGGCAATTCCGGTGAGCGCCGCCGAAATATTCTTGTCGACGCCAGTCGCCACGAACACCTCTTTCAAGGTACCCGCTCCCGCGATGATGAGCAGGATGACGGCGATGTCTTTCACGGAGTTGCCGTAGTCGTCCATGAGCGACTGGATCTTCATGCCGCGAGACAGGCCCAGCGTGTACGTCGCGATTCCCAGCGACACCAGCATGACGATCAGCGGATTGGTCCAGAACTTGAGAATCGGCTGCCAGGCCTCGGGCGCCGTCGGCACGGCCATCGAGCACGCGATCAACGCCACGGGCAGCAGTGCGCTCGCGAAGCAGTTGAAGGTGCTGGGCAGCTCGCTCTCGGGCCGCATGGGCGCGACGAACAAGGTTATCGGGTTCGATTTGACGTTGCGGAACAGTCCGGCGTACACCGGGCCCGCGAGGATCATCGCGGGTATGGCGACGATGAGGCCATAGAGCAGAGTCGTGCCGATGTCGGCGCCGAACATGGGCAGCATGGCGGTGGGCGCAGGATGCGGCGGCAGGAAGCCATGCGTCACCGACAGCGAGGCGAACAAGGGGATGCCAAGATAGATAGGCGGCACCTTGGTCTGCTGCACCACGGAGAAAACCAGCGGCACCAGCAGCACGAAGCCCACGTTGTAGAACAGCGGAATACCGACGAGGAAGCCGGTGAACATCAGCGCCCAGGTGAGGTGCTTCTCGCCGAATACGCGCATGAGCACCATGGCGATCTTCTGCGCGGCGCCGCTGTTCGCGACCAGCTTGCCGAACATCGCGCCGATACAAACGATGCCCAGAAGGCCACCGAGGATGTTGCCGACGCCCTTTTCGAGAACGCCGGGCACCTTGTCGATAGGCAGGCCCAGCAGGATGGCCGCGACCGACGAGGCGACGAGGAATGCGAGGAACGGTTGTATTTTTCCCCAGCTGATGAGCAACACCAGCAGGACTATCGACACGCCTACATATACGAGTTCCATTTAGAAACCGACGCCGGTGACGTTCAGGCGGATGCGCGCCAGCATGTCCTTGGACGTCAGATACAGAGTCTTGCCGTCGTCGCCGAACTTGCAGTTCGCCGTCGGCTTGCCGTCGTTGATGCGGCCGAGCCGTTTGCCTTCCTTGGACAACACCAGGATTCCGCCCGGTGCGCTCGTGAAGATCGTGCCGTCACTGGCGACCGTGAGGCCATCCGGCAGTCCCGGCGACTTCTCGCCGACCAGGTCCGTGACGTCATGGAACAGCTTCTTGCCGGTGACGTTGCCATCGGCGTCGAGTGAGTAGGCGTTGATGATCGCCTTGGTGGGCTCGGACTGCGACACATACAACGTGCGTTCATCGGGTGAGAGCGCAACGCCATTGGGTCGATACAATTCCTTCTCGATGGCGGTGACCTTGCCGTCCTTCCCCATGCGGTAGACGCCGTTGAATTTGATCTCGATCTGCGGGGCGTCGTCGAACTTCTTGAAGCCGTACGGCGGGTCGGTGAAGAAGATCACGCCGCTCTTCATGCGCGTCACGTCGTTCGGACTCGCGAACTTCTTGCCCTCGAAACTCATCGCCACGGGCGTCTTCTTCTTCGACTTGAGGTCGAGCTTCTGGATGCCGCGGCTGCCGGTGTCGGCCAGCAGGATGCTCTTCTTGTCGAGGATGGCAAGACCGTTGGCGCCGGCTTCGCGCCAGACGTCCATGTCGGGGTTCGCAGCGCCGGAAGGGTCCAGGAATTTTTCGAGGCCGCCTTTTTCCGACCACTTCCACATCTTGTTGCCGGGCACGTCGGTGAACAGTAGATAGCCACCGGACTTGACCCAGATCGGCCCTTCAGCCCAGCCGAAACCTTCGGCGAGCTTTTCGATCTTCCAGTCCTTCGGGACGATGGCGTCCATCGCCGGATCCCAGCGATCGATGGTCGCTTCCTCGATCTTTATCGGAGCCGCCGGTGCGGCAATGCATGCCACCGAGGCGACGCAAGACAAGGCCAGAACCGTGACTGACAAGAAACGCATGCAATTCCCCTTCGTCAATTGGTAGCAACGATGACCCGGGTTGGCAGCGCGGCCGCCGGCGCCGTCCCGGTGTGAGTTTTCGTGATCTCGAAAGCGCCATTGGCGCGCAAATCGGCCGACGACGCACCTATCCAGAAGTCGATGCGGCCCGCTTCAATCAGCCACTGCCCGCGCGGGCTCCAGAATGCGAACTGTTCCGGCGTGAGGCTGAAAGTGACCCGCTTGCGCGCGCCGACGGCCAGATCGATGCGCTTGAATCCGCGCAACTCGAGCACCGGGCGGGCGACGCTCGCGACCGGATCGCGCACGTAGAGCTGCACGACTTCGTCGCTGGCCATATCACCCGAGTTCTCCACCGTGATGGAGATATCGATGCGTTCGCCCGGACCAACGGATTTCGTGCTCTGCGTAAGATCGCTGTAGCTGAATTCGCTGTACGAGAGCCCGTGGCCAAACGCGAATTGCGGCGTGATGGGCAGATCGTGATAGCGCACCGTGTCTTTCGTGAGATCCGGATCGGCGGGACGCCCCGTGGCATTTACCGCGTAGTTGAACGGCACAGCGCCCGTGGCGCGCGGAAATGCGACCGGCAAGCGGCCGGCAGGCGAATAGCGGCCGAACAAGATGTCGGCCAGTGCATTGCCGCCTTCCACACCGAGCATCCAGGTCTCGAGAATCGTCGCAGCGTTCTGCGCCAGCCATGGCAGCGCGAGCGGGCGGCCATTGGCGAGCACCACCACCACGGGTTTGCCGGTGGCGAGCACGCTGCGCGCCAGCTCGAACTGGCTCGCGGGAAGTGCCAGGTCGGAACGGCTGCGGCCTTCACCGGAGAGGTCGAAGTGCTCGCCGATCACCAGCACGGTGACGTCGGCGGATTTCGCGAGCTTCACTGCCGCGGGAATGCCGGTGAGATCGGCCGTGCGCGGATCCGCACCCGGCGCTGTGAGTACCTTCAACGATGTCGGCACCGCGGCCGTGATGCCCTGGAGCATTGTGATCACTTCTTCGGCTTTGCCCTGCGCACGCCACGACCCGAGAGCCGACAGCCCATCGGTCGCCAGGGCGCCGATCACCGCGATGCTGCGTAATTTGTCCGGATTCAGCGGCAGGAGCTTGCCCTCGTTCTTGAGCAGCACCATCGACTGGCGCGCGATCGCGCGTGCCGCTGCGCGGTGCTCGGGGTTCGAGAGCTCACGTGCCTCGCGTTCGGTGTCGTGGTATTGCATCGGCTTGTCGAAGAGGCCGAGCTGCTCCTTGACCCGGAGGATTCGCAGCACGGCTTCGTCGAGTTGTTTGAGGCGCGCGGGATCCCTGGCGACCGTAGCCTTGAGGTCTTCGGCGAACACGCCGCCCGTCATGTCCATGTCCACCGAAGCGTCCAGCGCCAGGTTCGCCGCGGCCGCGCGATCCGCCGCCACGCCGTGATTGAGAAGCCCGGGAATCGCACCCCAGTCGCTGACCAGGAGGCCCTGCCAGCCCCAGCGTTCACGAAGAACGCCGCGCAGCAAATCCCTGTTTGAAGTGGTGGGGACGCCGGCGATGTCATTGAACGCCACCATGAATGAGCCGGCGCCAGCCCGCGCCGCGGCATAAAACGGCGGTAGATAGACCTCCTGCAGCGTGCGCTCGGAAATGTCCGCGGTGTTGTAGTCGCGCCCACCGATGGCGGCGCCGTACGCGCCGAAATGCTTGGCCGTGGCCATCATCGCTCCGGGCCGCAGCGTATTGCCGCCCTGGAAACCGTTCACTTGCGCGACCGCCATGCGGGCGGCAAGGTACGGATCTTCGCCAGCACCTTCGACGACGCGGCCCCAACGCGGATCGCGCGCGATGTCGATGACGGGAGCGAAAGTCCAATGCAGCCCAGCGGAGGTTGCCTCTTCGGCCCCCACGCGAGCGGCGCGTTCCGCGCTCTCCGGCGCCCAGGTCGCAGCCAGCGCCAATGGCACCGGGAAGATCGTGCGGTAGCCATGCAAAACGTCGGTGGCAAACAATAACGGGATACCGAGTCGCGATTCTTCGATGGCCACTTTCTGAAGCTTGGCCAGGGGCGCGGCGCCCGCCACGTGCAGATAGGAGCCCACCTGGCCGGCGCGCACGCGATCCATTTCGGCGTCGTCGCCCAGCTTCGAATTCAGCGTTTTGCTGCGGCCGCCGGCACGCTGCACGAGCTGGCCGATCTTCTCGTCCAGCGTCATCTTCTTGAGCAGTGTCTCGGCACGGGAGAGGTTTTGCGCAACGGCGTGATCCGCGCAGGACAGCAAGGCGACGACAAGGCAGGCCACTCGAACGCGGCGACTCGGGCTCGACAAGAGAAATACCCCCTCGATGCGGTGGCTGGAATCTACCCGAAGCCGCGGTCGGAGTAACCTTGCACGCATGAGACATATACGAATGATCGTCGCGGGAGTCTGTGCGGTGTGGGTGGTTGGGCACGCCTTGGCGGTGGAACCGGTCGCGCCCGCGGCAGCACCGGTCCCGAGCGCCTATCTGTCGCGGCTCGCGGTGGCCCGCATTCCCGCGGAAGCCGCGGCCGTCGTCGTCAAGCCGCTGGACGGTGGTGCGCTCAGCTGGTCGGCCAACTCCGGAAAACCGATGAATCCGGCCAGCACCATGAAGCTCGTCACCACCTATTCAGCGCTGCACTTGTTAGGCCCGGCATTCACCTTCCGTACCGAGGTCCTGTCCGAGGCGCCGCTCATCGGCGAAGTGCTGCGCGGCGATCTGTACGTACGCGGGGGCGGCGACCCTGAGCTGGTGGTCGAAGACCTGTGGCTGCTGGTGAACCGGCTTCGCGGCTTCGGCATCCGCGAGATCCGCGGCGACGTGGTGCTCGACAAGACCCTCTTCGAGCCCATCGCACACGATCCGGCCGAATTCGATGGCGAGGAAGGCCGTGCCTACAACGTCGGGCCCGACGCATTGCTGGTGAACTTCAAATCGATCGCCATCACGCTCGTACCCGACGCCGTTGCCAAGGTCGCGCGCGTGGTCGTCGTCCCAGAAGTCGCGGGGCTCAAGGCGCCGCGCACCGTGCCAACCGTCGATGGCGGTTGCGGTGACTGGCGTGCGCGCCTGTCGGCCGACATCAGCGACCCGATGAACATCCGGTTGCGCGGCGTTTATCCACTCGCGTGCGGCGAACGCGCGATCTACCTCGGCGCGCTCGAACACACCGGCTACTTCGCGGCGGTGTTCCGCGCGCTGTGGGAGCGGCAGGGCGGAGTGTGGAACGGCAAGGTGCGCGAGGAAGCCGTGCCTGCATCAGCGCGGCTGATCGCCGCGCAGGAATCGCCGCCGCTCGCCATGCTCATCCGTGACATCAACAAGTTCAGCAACAACGTGATGACGCAGCAGCTCTTCCTCACCATGGGCGCAGCGTCGGGCGAGCCCGGCAACCCGGCGCGCGGCGGTGCCGCAGTGCGCAACCTGTTGTCCGCGCGTGGCATCGACGTGCCCGGACTGGTGCTGGAAAACGGCTGCGGACTGTCGCGCATCGAACGCATCACCGCCGCCAGTCTCGGCAACGTGCTCAGCGATGCCTGGAAGAGCCAGTGGATGCCGGAGTTGATGGCGTCACTGCCCATCTCGGGTGTGGACGGCACCATGAAGGCGCGCAATGTACCGCCGGGGGCGGCGCACATGAAGACCGGAATGCTCGAGGACACACGCGCCGTGGCCGGTTATGTACTGGCCGCGAGCGGCCGGCGATACGTCGTGGTGGCCATCATCAACCACCCCAATGCAAGCCGTGGAACTGCGGCCCACGACGCACTAATTGAGTGGGTTTACAGGGTGGGTTAACGCTCGCCAGACCCTATAATTCCGCCCCATGTCAGTCACACCTTCACGTGTACCAGTCACGGTACTCACGGGCTTCCTTGGCTCCGGAAAAACCACGCTGCTGAATCGCATCCTCAGCGAGAAACACGGCAAACGCATCGCGGTCATCGAGAACGAATTCGGCGAAGTCGGCGTGGACCACCAGCTGGTGATCGGCGCGGAAGAGGAGCTGTTCGAAACCAACAACGGCTGCATCTGCTGCACGGTGCGCGGCGACCTGATCCGCATCCTGGGTCAGCTCATGAAGCGGCGCGACAAGTTCGATTACATCCTCATCGAGACCACCGGCATGGCCGACCCGGGCCCGGTGGCGCAGACGTTTTTCCTCGACGATGAACTGAAGAACCAGTTTTCGCTGGATGCCATCGTCACGATGGTGGACGCGAAGCATTTTGAACAGCACGTCGACGAGCTCAACGAGCCGGCCGAGCAGGTGGCCTTCGCCGACCTGGTGTTGCTCAACAAGACCGACCTGGTCGACGAGGCCGCACTCGAACGCATCGAGCGGCGCATCCGCGCCATCAACGGCACGGCGAAGATTCATCGCACGAAGAACGCGGATGTCGCCATCGACAAGGTGCTGAACGTCGGCGCTTTCGATCTGCAGCGGGCGCTCACCGTCGACAGCACGTTCCTGGAACCGGAATATCCGTTCGAGTGGGGCGGTGTGTACCAGCTTACGCCCGGCGACTATCTACTCAAGACGGCAGGCTCGCATGACCATCATGCGCATGATCACGGCCACAGCCACGATCACGACCATGATCATCATGAGAACGGTCACGACCACGACGGCCACAAGCACGAAGACCTCGATGTCGTCGTGCTGCCGCTGCCCGCAGCCACACCGGCGGCGCTCGAGGCCGCGATCGAGCCTGCGGTGCGCGCATTCGCGGAGGCCGCCACGGTGGTGCCTTGCCACGGTGCGCTCGATGCCGCGCCGTCCCACAACGCCATCGACATCTCGCATCCGGGTGCGGACTTCAAGCTGACCATCGACAAGCCGGGTGCTTACGCGCTGTTCTGCGAGCATCATCCGCTCGAGTTCGGGCTGCACCTCGTCGGGCAGCGGCCGGCGGCCGAGCGAAAGTTCGCCTCGCATCACCACGAAGACGACATCAGTTCCATCGGCATCAGCGACCCGCGGCCGCTCGATCCCGCCAAGCTCAACCAATGGCTCGACTATCTGCTCAAGACCCGCGGGCAGGACATCTTTCGCATGAAGGGTGTGCTGAACGTGAAGGGCGAAGACCGCCGCCAGGTGTTCCATGGCGTGCACATGATGTTCGACGCGCAAGCCGAGCGGCCATGGGGCTCCATCCCGCGCATGAACAGCCTGGTGTTCATCGGGCGCGGGCTGGATCGCGCCGAGCTCGAAGCCGGCTTCGAGTCCGCCGTCGCGAAGTAGCCATGGCGAAACAGTCCCTGTCCTTTGCGCTGGAGCCGCGCGCGTCCGCGAGCTTCGACGACTACGTTGCCGATTGCGTATGGTCGCCGGACAGCAAGTCATTTGCGATCGCGGGCGGCGAAGGCAAGGTGGCCCTCGCGCGTGCCGACGGAGATTCGCTCCAGGTCGAGACGATCGGCGAACACCTGTTAGGTACCCTGAGCATCGCCTGGCGGCCACACGGCAGCGTCTTCGCGACCTCGGGCCAGGATGCGAGTGTCGCGCTGTGGGATGGCGCATCGGGCAAGGAGCTCAAGCGATGGAAGCCGGGAACCACGCCCACCCAGGCGTTGAGCTTCGCGCCCAACGGCGAGATGCTCGCGGCCGCGGCGGGGAAGATCGTGACGTTGTGGTCCCCGCTCGGCGAAAAGATTCACGCATTTGCACCGGCCGCGACCTCGGCGGTCGCGCTGGCCTTCGACCGACCCGGTACGGACCTCGGGGTTGCCCTGAATGGTGAGCTCGCGGTGCATCGCATCGAGAAATCCCGGTATGAAACGCGACGCTACAAGTGGCCGGCCGCCTGTCTCACGGTAAACTTCAGCGGCAATGGACGATTTCTCGCCAGTGGCATGGCCGACGGCTCGCTGCATTTCTGGAATCGCTCGACGGGCAAGGATTCACAGATGCGCGGCTACGACGGCAAGCTCGAACTCGTGGGGTGGAGCGACAACAGCCGCTACCTCGCGTCGAGTGCGGGCAATGAAGTCGTGCTCTGGGATTTCGGCGGCAAGGGCCCCGAAGGCACGCGGCCCATCGTGTTGAACGGCCACACCGAACGCGTCGACAGCTTCGCCTGGCAACCCGGCGGAGATCACCTTGTGAGCGCGGGTCGCGACTGGCGGTTGACGATGTGGCGCCCCTCCAAGACCAAACAACCCATCGATGTGCAGATGCTCGACTCGGACATCAGCGTGGTGCGCTGGTCGCCCGACGGCAAACGGCTCGTAGCGGGCGAGAAGCAGGGTCGCCTCACTGTTTTGGAGCTCGTCGCGCGATGATGGTCGAGCTTCGCGACCTGACGTCGGACGAGCGCAGGGAAGTGCAGCAGCGCTTCGATCTGCTCGTCAGCAAACGCTTCGCACCTTCACCGAAGAAGCCGCGCCGCGAAGTCTGGTGGCCCAAGGCACCGCTCGATGGTCGTGCTTTTCCCGAAGGTATCCAGCCGCCTGATGGCGATGACAAATTCAATGAGTCGGTGCGCCTTACGGGGTTCCTCAATGGCGTGTGCGGCGCCGAGTTCTACATCGCGAACCTGAGCGCACCGCCTCCGCACTTCCGCCACACGGGAAAACTCGACACCGAGCTCGCGAAGTGGATCCGGACGCGCCTCGTGTCGAATCCCACCTGCCTGCTCGCGTCGACGCTTGATGTGTTCCTGATCATCGACGCACAAATGGGCTATTCGGTGATTGGCGGTCCGCCCGAAGTCATCGAACGCTTCGAGAAACGCTTCGGCGGTGCCACGGCGCTGCGCGAGAAGTTCGACGACTATGTCGCCCAGATGCGCGTGGGCAACGGTATCGATGACCTGAGGTGGGCGCAGGACTATCTACAAAAGTGGTCCGGCTGGCTCTAGCGGTCGGCGAAAAGCTACTGCGTGGTTTCGGCGCCAGCCAGGCCACGGACGCCCGCGGGAACTCTCGAAGCCAGCGCTGACTGGTAACGCGCCATGAGCGACTGCAGCGCACGCGACCAGCTGTAGTTAGACACCACGTGGCGCCGCGCCGCTGCGCCGAGCACATCCAGATCGCGCTCGTACAGTCCGGCAATGGCGCCGGCAAGATGTCGCGCGGCACCGTCCGGGTTCTCGTGTGGCTCCGCCAGCACCCCAGCCTTCTCATCGACGAGTTCAGGAATTGCTCCCGCGCGCATGGCAACCACCGGCCGTCCGCAGGCCATGGCTTCCAGCACCACCAGCCCGAATGTCTCGTGCGTGCCGGCGTGCACGAACGCATCGGCCGACGCGAGATAGCTGGCGAGCTCGCGATTGTCACGGCAATACGGGATGCGCGTGATGTTGCCTTCGCGGCCGCCCCCGTCACCGCCTATCAACAACAGGTGATATGGGTCGCCGAGCCGGCGAAACGCCGCCGTCAGCACCGGAATATTCTTCTCGGCGGAGAAACGCCCCGCGAACGCGAGCAAGCGCGTGCCGCGCGGCAGATTGAGCTCTTCGACGAGATCGCGAGTCTGCCGCTCGGGATTGAACGTGTCGACGTCGACTCCGAGCGGCTGACAGGTGGCGTGCGCGACGCCGATGCTGTGCAGGTAGTCGCACATGTAGCGGCTGGGCGCGAGCACCTGGTTGCACCGCTCATAGGTCAGCCGCACATACCACTCGATGAATTTCTGCACGGCGCGCCCGAGCCGCCGGCCCGCGAGCTGCGGAAAGTTCGAGTGATAGAACGCAATGAGAGGAATGCCGCGCCGCCCGGCGACATTGGCCGCCGCCCACGCGGGATGAAATGCATCGCCGATTTCGATGAGATCGGGTTCGAGCGCGTCGATGGCCCGCGACCAGCGCACAGGATTGAGTGGCAGCCGGTAGTTGAACGCGCCCGGTATGAGCGACCCGGCGACTGTGGAGATGTCGTCGGGAGCGTGCGTGCGCGTTTCGCCGGGGACCAACAAACTGTGGCGCCAATTGGTGTGCGCGTGCATCCACTCATGTTTGGCGAGCAGGTAACGCTTCACGCCGCCGCTGGTAGGCGAGTAGAAAAGAGTGGCGTCAACGACGTGCATGAATGCTTCTTGTTGCTCTTGCGAAGTATCCGGGCGTTGCAGTAGTGCGACCAGTCAGCGCAGACTGGGTTCCCTATGCAGGCAAACACCTACAAAGTGCTACCGTGGGTAGCACTCATTGCATTCTCGGTTTCACCGGCTTACGCCAAGGATCTCGAGGCCGCTACCAAGGCAGTCGACGGCAAGATCATCGCGTGGCGGCGGGATTTCCACCAGAACCCGGAGCTATCCAATCGCGAAGTGCGCACGTCCGGGATCGTCGCCGAGCACCTGAAATCGCTCGGTCTCGACGTCGAGACCGGCATCGCAAAAACAGGCGTGGTCGCGTTGCTTCGCACCGGCAAGCCGGGTCCCACCATTGCACTGCGCGCCGACATGGATGCGTTGCCAGTCGTCGAGCGCACCGATGTACCCTTCAAGTCGGTGGCAAAGTCTAGCTACCGCGGCGAAGAAGTGGGCGTAATGCATGCCTGCGGCCACGATTCGCACACCGCCATTCTCATGGGTGTCGCGGAAGTCCTGGTCAAGTCGAAGGACAGCCTGCGCGGCAATGTGCTGTTCATCTTCCAGCCCGCAGAGGAAGGCGCACCGCCCGGAGAAGTGGGCGGCGCGTCGGAGATGCTGAAGGCCGGCATCTTCGAGAAGTACAAACCCGAAGTGGCTTTCGGGCTTCACGTGTGGGCGTCGTTGAACACCGGAACCATCGGCTATCGCAGCGGGCCATTCATGGCCGGTGCGCAAGAGTGGAACTCCGTGGTGAGCGGCAAGCAGACGCATGGCTCGCGCCCCTGGCAGGGCGTGGATCCCATCGTTGTTGCGGCGCAGATCGTCAACGCCCTGCAGACCGTCGTGAGCCGCCAGCTCGACATCACGCTGAACCCGGCCGTCGTCTCCGTCGGCATCATCAAGGGCGGCATACGCAACAACATCATCCCTGACTCGGTCGAGATGATCGGCACCATCCGCACCTTCGATCTCAAGCAAAAGCAGCAGATCTTCGACGCGATGAAGCGGCTGGTGCAGAACACCGCCGAGGCGAACGGCGCCACCGCCACGTTCGAGTTCGCGAAATACTTCAACCCGGTCACGTACAACAATCCCGAACTCACGGCACGCGTGCTCCCCAGCCTGCGGAAGGTGGCGGGCGCCAGCCAACGTGAAGGAAATTCCGCTGATCACCGGCGCCGAGGACTTCGCGTACTACGGCGAGAAGATCCCGGCCTTCTTCTTCATGGTGGGCGTGACGCCGAAAGGCACCGACGTGCTCACTGCGCCGTCTAACCACTCGCCGCTGTTCTATCTGGACGAAACGGCGATTCCGCTGGCGACGCGCGCGATGATCAACGTCGCGGTGGACTACCTCAGCTCGGGCAAGTACGGGTCGCGAACCGAGTACCCTCAGGCCAGGTTCTTCGAGATCGGCAGCTTGCGCACGCGCTTGCCGGTAGCCGCGTAGATCGCATTCGCCACCGCCGGCGCGATGGGCGGCGTGCCCGGCTCTCCGGCGCCTCCCATGTCTGCACCTGAATTCACGATGGTCACGAAAATTTCCGGCGCTTCGTTCATGCGCAGGATCTGGTAGTCGTGGAAGTTGCTCTGCTCCACCTTGCCATTGGCAAAGGTGATTTCGCCGTACAGGGCGGCGGTCAATCCGTAGTTGATGGCGCTTTCCATCTGCATGATGACGCCGCTCGGATTCACCGCGAAGCCGCAGTCGATGGCGCACCACACCTTGTGAACGCGCACATTGCCACCCTCGACCGACACCTCCGCAACTTCCGCGACGATGCTGCCAAACGATTCGTGCAGCGCGACGCCGCGGCCGCGACCCGCCGGTGCGCCGCCAGCCCAGTTGGAAGCCTCGGCCACCGCGTTGAGCACCGCGAGCTGTCGCGGATGCGCGCCTAACAACTTGCGGCGCATCTCCACCGGATCCAGCCCGCCGAGCACCGCGAGCTCGTCGAGCGCGCAGTTCACGGTGAACCCGGTGTGCGAATGGCCCACCGAGCGCCACCACAACACGGGTACCTTGCTGGTTCCCTCGTGCGTATCCACGAGGATGTTGGGAATGGCGTACGGCATGTCGGACGCGCCTTCGACGCTCGACTGATCGTAGGCCTGGCCTTTCGGAATGAAGGCGTCGGTCCATCCGCCGCGCAGGACACCCTGGCTCACGATGGTCTGTTGCCATGCCACCGGCATTCCGCTGGCATCCACGCCACCGCGCACGCGCGACAAGACGTGCGGCCGATACGAAAGCCCTCGCACGTCATCTTCACGCGTATAGACGCTGAGAACCGGCTTGCCGATGGCCTTCGACAGCTGCACGGCCTCGCGCACCACATCTGAATTTCGCTGCGCGCGGCGGCCAAAGCCGCCGCCGAGAAAGGTGTTGTGCAGGTGGACCTTCGACGGATCGAGTCCGAGATCGCGCGCGGCCGCATCCCGGTCCGGCGATTGCATCTGCGTGCCGAGCCACAGATCGCAACCGTCCGCGCGCACGTCGGCAAGACAATTGAGCGGCTCCATGGGCGAATGCGCGAGATAGGGCAGTTCATACTCCACGTCGAGGCGCTTGGCCGCGCCGGCGAGCGCGGCCTTCACGTCGCCGGTCTCACGCGCCACGGCGCCGGGAGTGTGGAGCAACCGCTGATACTCGCGGCGTTGAGCGACGGTGGAGTAGCTGCCTTGCGCGCCTTCATCCCACTGGATCTCGAGCGCGTCGCGTCCGCGTTTCGCGGCCCAGGTGTTGGTGCCGTACACGGCGACACCCGCCGGGATCACCTTGACGTCGACGACGCCGGCAATGGCGCGCGCCGCGCTGTCGTTCACGTTCGCAATCTGTCGCGCCCACCACCGGTGGCCGTGCGATGACGGCAAACACCATTCCGGGTACACGCATGTCGATGCCGAACTTCGCACTGCCATCGACCTTCATCGGCGCGTCGAGCCGCTTGTGCGGCTTGCCGAGGTAGCGGAAGTTCGCCGGGTCCTTGAGCGTCACTTTCTCCGGCACTGGAAGCTGCGAGGCGGCATCGGCGAAAGAACCGTAACTCGCGGATTGGTCATCGAGGAAAATCCTGCCGTTCTCGGTGCGCAACGCCGTGGCATCCGCGCGCCACTTCTGCGCCGCGGCGGCTAACAACATGGCCCGGGCGCGGGCGCCCGCTTCACGCAGCTGCATGTACGTGGTGCTGGTGCTCATGCTGCCGCCGGTGAACTGGATGGGCATGAATGGCACGTTGAACGCCGGATCCGCGCCCGCGAACTCCACCGTCACGCGTGCCGGATCGACATCGAGCTCTTCGGCCAGCGCCATGGCGAGGCCGGTGTAGATGCCCTGACCCATCTCCGACTTGCCGATCACGATCGTGACGGTGTCGTCCGGCGCCACGCGCACGAAGGCATTGGGCGCCAGCGTCCGACCGGCGTCACTCGGCGCCGCGGCTTCACGCCGGTTCGCGAAGCGGATCCCGAGGACCAGGCCGCCGCCAATGACACCTGCAGCGATTCCCGCAGTGAGGAAAGTACGGCGGTCGAAACCCGCGGGCGACTGATCGTTCATGGCGCGCTCCGGAATGTTCGGGATGCAGCGATGTTAAGGTATGCCCCGCATGCAATTGGAGTTTTTCGGAGCTGCCGGCGAGGTAACGGGCTCCTGCCACATCCTGCGGGTGGCGGGACGCCAGTTGCTGCTCGATTGCGGCATGATTCAGGGCGACCACGATGCGCCGGCGCGCAATCGACTGCCGTTTCCGTTCGATCCCACCACCATCGACGCGGTGGTCCTGAGCCATGCGCACATCGATCATTGCGGCCGCCTGCCGCTGCTGGTCAAGCGCGGCTTTCGCGGGCCTATCTACACGAACAAGGCGTGCGCGGACCTGGTTCCGATCCTGCTGCGCGATTCGGCGAACCTTGCCATGCGCGACGCGGAGCGCGAGCGGGTCCCGTCGCTGTACGATCTCGAGGACGTCGAGACTACTCTGCGCCTGCTGCAACCCATCGCCTACGACACGCGGCGCGAGCTGCTGCCGGGAGTCACCGTGCAGGTCCGCGATGCGGGGCACATCCTGGGCTCCTCGAGCGTCGAGGTGTGGGTGAGCGAGGGCGGGGAGCAGCGCAAACTGGTGTTCTCCGGCGATCTCGGCCAGTACGACACGCCGATCCTCCAGGATCCTTTCGCGTTCGAATCCGCGGATCTCGTGCTCATGGAGAGCACCTACGGCAATCGCCAGCACCGCGGCCGTGAAGACACCGAGCGCGAGCTCGGCGGCATCCTCGCGCAGGCGCTGCGTGACGGCGGCAACGTGATCGTTCCGGCGTTCGCCATCGGCCGCAGCCAGGAGCTGCTCTATCTACTGGCGAAGCACTACGGTGAATGGCACCTGGCGCGCTGGAAGATTTTTCTCGACAGCCCGATGGCCATCGCCGCGAGCCGCGTGTACTGGAACAACCCGGATCGCTTCGACGAGGAAACCACGCGTCTGCGCGAAAGCTTCCGCGGCATGCCGCCGCTGCCGAATCTCGTGTTGTCGGAGTCGGCGGACGATTCGCGCGCCATCAATCACGTGCGCAGTGGCGCGCTCATCATCGCCGGGTCTGGCATGGCGACCGGCGGCCGTGTGCTGCATCACCTCAAACACAATCTCGAGCGGCCGGAGTGCCACGTGGTCATCGTTGGCTTCCAGGCGCCGGGAACGCTGGGTCGACAGCTCGTCGACCGTGCGCCCGATGTGCGCATTCATGGCCAGCGCGTGCGCTGCCTCGCGCAGATCCACACGCTGGGCGGACTTTCCGCGCACGGCGATCAGGCGGACCTGTTGCGTTGGTATGACAGCTTCACGGGCCATCCGCCGGTGTATCTCGTGCATGGTGAAGTGCCTTCTTCGGAAGGACTCGCCGCGAAACTGCGCGAGCATGGTGCATCGGCCACGGTCGCCCGGCCCGGTCTCACGATCGATCTGGCGAATTTACCCGCCTTGTCGCGGGACTAATGCCTAGAATCGGCGCACTAACAACAGCTTGATCCCGGAACACGCGCGCATGAGTCAAAAGTTTGAAGTCTTCCTGGCGCGCTTCGTGCGGATCGAGCCCAGTGAAAAGCGCGCGGTGTTCACCGCGTTCGCGCTGATGTTCTGCGTGATGGGCGGCTACTTCGCCGTTCGGCCCATTCGCGAAACCGTGGGCACCATCCTCGGCGAGGCGGTGACCAGCGATACCTGGATCTGGACCGCGGTATTCGCGATCGCAATCATCCCGGTGTACGGCTTCCTCGTGGCTCGCGTGAGCCGCGCGACGCTGGTGCCCGCCATCTACGGCTTCGTCGCCGCGGCGCTGGCCGCCGCGGGCCTGGTGTTCCACTCCGATCCTCAGAACATGGTGGTGGGACGAATCTTCTACGTCGGCATCAGCGTCATCAATCTGTTCCTGATCTCCGTGTTCTGGAGCTTCCTGCTCGAGTTCTTCCAGAGCGAGCAGACCAAGCGGCTGTTCGGATTCATCGCGGCGGGTGGCACCACCGGCGCGCTGGTCGGACCCTTCATCACCGACCGCATCGTCAATCACGTCGGCATCTCGGGAATCCTGTTCTTCGGCGCAGTGATGTTCGTCATCGCCATTTTCTGCCAGCGAGCGCTGGTCGCCGAAATGCACCGACACAACATGTCGACCGCCGCGGGCGCAGCGGCCGTTCAGGCAGCCCGTGTTACTCGCGGCGTCGGTGGCAATCCGTTCGCGGGCGTGGCCATCGTGTTCAAGTCCCCGTACCTGATCGGCATTGCGCTGTTCGTCATCATGATCTCCACGGCGAACACCATCCTGTACTTCGAGCAGCTGCGCCTGGTGAAGGACATGTTCGAGAATCCGGAGCAGCGCGCGCAGATGTTCGCGCGCATCGATTTCATCGTGCAGGCGCTGACGGTGGTCTCTCAGTTGCTCATCACGGGCAGGGTGGCGCAGAAGCTGGGCGTGACCGCACTGCTGGTGATTCTGCCGCTGCTCGTCATGGGCGGCTTCCTGTTGCTGGCGAGCCTGGGCACCTTCCTGATCCTGGCGAGCGTCATGATCCTGCGCCGCTGGGGCGAATACGCCTTCATCCGCCCGGGTCGCGAGATGTTGTGGAGTCGGCTCGACACGGAAACCAAGTACAAGGCGAAGAATTTCATCGACGTGACCGTGTATCGCTTCTCCGACGCGGTCGTGGCGCAGGTGCAGGATGCGCTCAAGGCGGGCGGAATGAATCCTACGCAGGGCGCCTTGTTAGGCGCGGGCGCTTGCGCGCTCTGGGCGATCAACGGCTGGTGGCTCGGCCGCAAGTTCGACCGGGAAAAGCAGTAGCGTCGTAGGACGCTTCCTGCAGCGAGGGAACTTCGAGCGGCCGCTATTCGTCTGCGACACATGCCCTCGAGCGTCATCCGTTCCTATCACTACGACCCGGTGCAGCGCCGCCTGGAACTGCAATTCGTCTCTGGCCGGCGCTATCGGTATGACGATGTGCCCGAAGAAACCTTCCGCGGCATGCGCCAGGCTTTTTCCAAGGGCGAATATTTCAACGCGCACATCCGCGATCGTTATCGCTACACGCGCGAAATTTAGAAGGATGGGGACATTCCCCAATTCCCCCGGTGGGACAAATTGGGCCGGACTTCGCTGGGTAGGTAGCAACGGGCGCGGCATCAATGAAGTCCGGCCCAATTTGCTAGGAATTGGGGAGTGTCCCCATTCTTAAGCTACTGCAGCGTCGGACGCTTTTTTCTCGTGCGGCAGCGTGATGCGAAAGCGCGTGTATTCGCCCGGCTTCGTCGCGATTCCGACGCGCCCGCCCGCTTTGCTGACGAGGTCGCGCACCACGTCCATGCCGATGCCGCGCGCGCCTTCACTGACCGTGGTGAAGCCCGGACGGAAGATGAGGCCGGCGAGCTTGCGTGGATCCATGGTGGCGGCTTCGTCCGCCGTCAGCACGCCGTGGCGCACGGCTTCGGCACGGATCTTGTCGTGGTCGAGTCCGCGGCCGTCGTCCTGCACGCTGAGCTGGTAGCCGTCGACTCCCGCGCGCGCGAACTGCACGGCCACCGTACCGGTTTCCGGCTTGGCATGAGCCGCGCGATCGGCGGGCGCTTCGACCCCGTGGCGAATCGCGTTGTGGATGAGCTGGCCCAGAATCTTTTCGACGGCGCGACGATATCCGCGCGGCACGTCTTCGAGCCCGACGACGACCAGGGAGACGCGCTTGGCGTACATGTCGGCGAGGAACGCGGCCATCTCCTCGAGACTTTCCGAAGACAGGTCGGAAAGGCGCGCGGTCTTTTGCGTGGCGATGCCGGGCTGCGAAACGGTGTTCGACGAAGCGCCCGGGCCGCGCAGTTGCGGCTGGCGAATCGTGGTGCCCGTGGCGGTGGCCGAATGTTGCGTGACGTCGAATGCCCGCGGAAGAAGTGAGGCCATTCTGCACGCGCCACTCCCGCAGGCGGGAAATCACCTCGCCCTGGATGGCCAGGTGGCTCAGCAGGTCGTCGAGCTTGACCGCCAGCGGCAGGAAATCGTTGCCTGACAAGGTTTGTTTGTCGCGCAAACCGCTGAGCGCCGCTTCGAATCGCTCGGCGCGTTCGCACACCGACGGCAAGGGCAGGCGTTGCGCCCGCGCATTGATGCCACGGATGAGTTCGAGGATCAGCACCAGCTTCTCGCGGAATGCCTGCGGTTCGCGCGCGGGCAGCTTGATGATGGCGCGCAGCTGACCGGCCTTCTCGCGCGCTTCGGCGAGGAATTGGTCGAGCCGCGCGCGCTTCGACGCTCATGATCTCTTTGAGCACTTCGTTGAGGCGCACATCCGGCGGATCGATGATGGAGGCCGGATCGGGCTGCGGCGCCGAGGGCTTGGCCGCTTCCTTGACCACATCCGGCGACGTGATCGTCGTGGCCAGGTTTGCCTCGTCGAGGCGACGCAGAGTCATCGTGGGCGCGTCGGCCGCGGGCGCATTCGTGGGCAGCGATTCGGCCAGCGTGGCGGTCTTCTGGCTCTGCTCCGAATTCGCCGCGGCGGCATCCAGTTTGATTTGGGCGAGAGCCGCCAGGGTCGCCATGGCCGGATTGCCGAGATGCGGCAGTGACGGCACCGAATCTGCAGTCACGTCGTGGGGGCCGAGCTCGAATTCGCCGGTGAGCACTGGCAGCAGTTCGGCAGGCGTCGGCGCCGGGGGTGGCGGTGCGGCGGCCGCCGGTGGGCGGGCGCGGGTGCGGCGGCGGATTGCTCCGGCGGCGCCATTTCGGTCGGCACCATCGGCATGGGTTCGATCTTCAGGGCCGGCCGCGTGCCAGTCTCGCCCGCCAGCCGCTTGGCAAAGGTGTCTTCGTTGAGCGCGGGCACTTCGATGGTGTGCGGCATCACGCGCGGAGCGGCAATGCGCTCGATGGAAACGATGATGTGATGCACGCGACCATCGACGACCAGGCGTGCGAAGCGCAGCGCGAGGTGGCGCGAGCCCGAATGCACGCGCGCCAGCGGATTCTGCGTGGCGTCGACATGCGCTGACGCCTCTGCATGCCACATCGTTTCGAGGAACGCGACCGTTTCGCGCCGCACGGTGACATCCACGAGCTCGGCGATCACCTGCACGAACGCGGTGCCGGCCCCGCAGGTATGGCCTAACAACTCGGGCGCGGCGGCCGACGCCTCTCCCATGAGCCGGTGTTCGCGATCGAGGAACAACACGCCCGCCTGCGACAGCTCGAGCATGGCGTAGGCCTGTGCGCGCGCCACCACCAGCTGTTCGTCTCGCGAGCGCAGAGCGCCGCGCTGCGTGATGGCATAGAGCGTGACGCCGATCAGGCACACCAGCGAGGCGCCGAGCGCGACGATGGGGAAGTTGACGAAGTCCATGCGTCCTCCTCCTTAGGGGGCGGCGCCGGCCGAGACAAGAGTCTCGGGATCGATCATGACGCGATCGCTCATGGCGTGCGACATTTCCGTGAGCACGACCAGCAGCTCATCGCAGGAGGCGATGCGCTGTTCACGGGATTTCGACATCAGCCGCTCGAGCAGCGGTTGATAGGCGAGGTGATGCACGGGCAGCTCCGGCACCGGTGCCATCACGTGCTGTTGCAGCACGTCGATGGCCGAGGCACCCAGGTACGGCTTCTTGCCCGAGAGCATTTCGTAGAGGATCACACCGAGACTGTATATGTCCGTGCGCGCGTCGAGCGCCTCGCCCTGCGCCTGCTCGGGACTCATGTAGTAAGGAGAGCCACGCAGCACGCCGGTACGTGTGCTGCCGTCGCCGGACAGCAGGCTGCGCGCGAGGCCGAAATCGATCAGCACCACGTTGCCGTTGTCCCGAAGCATGACGTTGGGCGGCTTGAGGTCGCGATGGATGATGCCCGCGTCGTGAACCACCTTGAGCGACCGCGCAATTTCCTTGAGGAAGTCGATGGCCTCATCGGCAGTCAGCGGGTTCTGCAGCCGAGCCTTGAGGTCACCACAGGGGAAATATTCCATCGCGAGGTATTCGACGCCTTCGTGAATGCCGTAGTCGAACAAATCGATGATCGAAGGATGATCGAGTGCGGCGATGGCCTCGAACTCGCGCTGGAACATGATCGAGCGCTGGCCGGTGTCGGCGGCGTCGCTGGTCGAGTGTTTGCGCTTGCTGATCTTCAGCGCGCAGTTGTGCTTGAGGTCTTCGGCAATCGCGAGGTACACCGCAGCGGCTTCGGACTCGCCAATTTTCTGCAGGATCGTATAGCCAGGAATCTGGTGATTTTCCGGCGCGACCGGCTTGGATTCCTTGGGCTGCTCCTTCGCGGTGTCGACTGCCCGCCGCCGGCGCCTCGGTGTGTGCGCTGCCAAAGCGGCCATGGCGGCCTTGGCGAGGCTGGCGCCGGTATGCGTGGCCACGTGCGGCGCCGGGGTCGGTGCCACCACTGTTGGGGCTACTGCCGTCGGTGCGGCGGGCGGTGACACCACTGCCTTCGGTGGGGTCACGAGCTGCGCGGCCGCCTGCGCCAGGCTCGCGCTGGTATGCGTGGAAATGTGGGAGGGCACGGCCTGGGTCACTTTGACCGAACCGGTCAGCGTCTCGGCGTGCTTGTCCGACTCGGGAGGCTTGTCCGCCTGTGCCTGTCGCCCAGCACGACGCTGCGCTTCCTTATCCATGGCACGCAACGTGAGCTTGATCGAGCGCTGCAGTCGTGACGGGGTCATCAGCCGCTTGGGCAGATAGTCGGCGGCGCCGAGGCGCAGCGTGCGGATGGCCGAGAGTTCGCTGCCGGCTTCGGCAACGATGATCATCTCGGGAAAACCAGGCTGGCTGCGCAGCTTGCGGATCCAGTCGAAGCTGTCGGTGGTCGGCTCTTCGATGCCTTCGTCGAACAAGAGCGACAGCATGACGATGTCGTAGTCGCGCACGGTCATGGCGGTGCGCACGCGGCTGAACGATGTCCAGTCCAGGATCACGACGGATCCGCCGGGCCAGCCCGCGCCTACCGCATGCCGCAGCCACTCCGCGTACTTGGTGTCGTTCTCGACGATCAGGAAGCGTTGTGTGCGCGGGGCGTCCATCTATTCGTCCGAGAACCTGATGCGGACTGCGGCGCGTTGCTCGACGACCTTGCCGTCGCGCGCGACCACGGGTTTGTAACGCCATTGGCCTACCGCCGTCATGGCGGCGTTGTCGAAAGTCCTGCGCGGAGCGGAGTTGGTCACCACGACGTTTGTCGTGGAACCATCCGCGAGCACCGTGAATTCCAGTTCCACCCAGCCCGTGATGCCGCGGTTGCGCACGGAGGACGGAAATTTTGGCGCTACGTACTCGATGCGCTCCAGCGGGTTCTCGCCGACTGGCGCGCTGCGTTGCACAGCCTTCTGGCGCGCTGCCGCCACGTCGGCGGTTGCGGTGGTGAGCGCCATCGCCGCTGTATCCGATGGTGTGCGCTTCATTCAGCCAGGTTTCGGCCGCGGCCAAATCGTTGCGCCCGACGGCGCCACGAACCTCGTTGACAAAGGCGCTGCCCAGGCTCTGGCGCGCGGAAGCCACTGCCGGACTGTTGCCGTCGGTGCTGATCAGCGCGAGCAGATAGGACTTGGCGTTGTCATTGGCGGGCTGCACCAGGCGATTCGCAGCCAGTGCGGCCGCAAACGACTGCGTGAGCGAATTCATCCGGGCGGCGCGCGCGCCGATCAGGGTGTCCTGCAGCGCGCGCCGGATGGCAGTCATTTCCTGGCGCGGCGCGCCGACGCTGTCGGCATTCGCCAGCCAACGTTCGGTGTCGGCGGCATTGCCTGCGGATGCGGCAGTCGCCGCACGGTTCAGGAGCTGCTTTCTGCAGAAGGCGCGAGGTTTCCTGTACGGCCGCGTCTTCCGGAATGATCTGGCGCGCCGCTTCGACGTAGTAGCGCGCATTGTCTTCGGACGGTTCGATGAGCGCGCCGCTCGCCAGGCGCGCTTTCGCGAGCCTAAGGTAAGTGGCGCCTTTCTCGAGCTTGTCCTGCGCGTCGGTGTCTTTCGCGCGCGTGAGCGCCGTGCGCTCGTGTTCGCGCTCGATCTGCATCATGAGGAAGGCGCCGCGCGCGGTTGCGGGCGTGAGCGACTCGGCGACCGCGACCATCTTCCGCGCATCTTCGACGCTGCCGGCCGTGATGGCGCGCTCGGCGGCGCTCAACAGGCGGTCGGCGACCCGGATCAGCCCGGCTTTGGCGAGTGAGTTGCCAGGGTCGAGCTCGAGGGCGCCGCGAAACAGTTCCACCGCATTGTTGCCCGGCGGCGAAGCGAGCTCGCCGCGCTGCAATGCGGCTTCGGCCTGCGCGAGCTGCTCGCTCAGTCGCTGTTCGAAGGTGGGCGCCGGTGGCGCGGCTGGAGTGCGAGGCGCGACCTCTTCCGGCACCTGCACGACCGCGTTGGCCGCGGGGCGCAGGCGATCGCGCACGGACTCTTCCGCCGCTGGCGTTTCGGCTGTGGTCTTGGGCTCAGCCTCGGGCGCTGGCGCCGCGACGATCGGTTCGGGGAGTGGCGCCGGTACGAGCGGCTGCCTCCATCGCGGGTGTGGTTACTGGCGGCTCGGCTTCGGCCACGGGTTCGGGGCGCGGTGCCTCGGACGGAGCACTAACTACCTGCGCAGCGGGTTCCGCCGCGGTGGGCTGCGAATTGCCAGACGACATCGCGAACCAGGTGCCCCCGGCGGCCGCGACGACCACTGCGGCAATGATGCCGGGGATGAGAATGGAACTCTTGCCGGTCTTGCCGGGCTTTGCTTCGAATCGCGAGAAATCCGGGCGCGCGGTTTCGAGCGTACGCTCGACGTTTTCGACTTCGTGGCGGCGCAGGGCAGCTTCGACGAACAGGCGCACACGCGGCGCGGAAACCGGTCGATGCAGGAAGCGATACACCACACCCGAAGTGATCTGGGCGGCAACCTTGGTCTGTTCTTCGGCGGTGCCGACCACCACCAGCACGAGATCGGGCCAGGTTTCGCGAAGGCGCTCGGCCATCGCTCCCAGGGCGCCCTCGATGAACATGCTGTCGAGCAGCGCGACCGAGATGCGTCGGCTATTGAGATGCGGCGTGAGCTCGGATTCGGAGCTGACGAGGATGAGATCGTTGGCCGGATCGATGACGCTGCGAAGGAGTCCGATCAGCGCCCGGTCTTGCGTAATCGCGGCGACAGCCACCGGCGCCGCGGCGCTGGCGAACATGGGCGATGCGAATTCCGACTGCGGCGACATAACGATGGTGGCAGACCCGCGAAAAGCAGCGAAAACAAGGGGTGCTAGGGCACTTTAACAAGATATGTAAGTTTATCCGTGAAGGCCGTTCCAAGGCCTCGCGCACCAGTAATCCGTGAACTGCGTCCCGCGACCAATGTCTGGTAACGAGACGACTTTCACAGTTGGGGTGTCGTCGACGACCCCGGTTATGATCGCCGCCGCGATTACGCGAATGGAGTGCCAAATGGCTGTTAGAGCGCTGATTTGTATGCTTCTCCTGTCCGTCGCCGGGCCTGCGGCAGCTGCCGGTCCCAATAGCGCCCAGGAACGCGGTGCAGAAGCATTTCTGGCCGCGCTGGCGGGCGGCAACGTGATGGCGGTCGCCCAGGAGCTGCATCCCGACGAAGTGGAAAAACTGCGCACGCGCCTGATCGCGCTGTTTCGCGCGGAAGCTTCGCGCTCCGACAACACCTACCGCGCGCGTTTGTTCGGACCGGGACGCACGCTTCAGGATCTCGAGAGCATGACCGCGGTGCGCTTCTATGCCGCGCTGTCCGATCGCGTGCGCTTTCGCGCGCGCGAATACGAGAAGGTCGATTGGCTGGCCGCGATCCCCGACGGCAAGGTGGTGTACCTCGTCGGCAAAGGCATCCAGCCGAAGGAGCGCGGGGTGGTCAAGGTCCTCGTGACGGTGGCGCTCGCCCAGTACGGCGCGCAGTGGCGCGCGGTGATCCCGAGCGAAGTCGAAGCGCAGCTCGATGATCTCATCGAGGGCCGCGTCGCCGCCGCGCCGCCGCCGTCGGGCGGCGCACCCGGCAGGTCGCTCGTGGAAGCGCGCGCGACTCCGCTTTCTCCCGGGCATCAGCGAGCTGCTGGCGCGTGCCGAAGCCAGTCTCGCGGCGGGGCACTGCGAGGAGTACTACAACGAATACATGAGCCCCAACTTCAACCGGGCGACGTCGAAGTCCGCGCGCAAGACACTGATCACTGCATGCACCAACAACGAGAACACGCGCGAGACGATGATCACCACGTTGCGCGTCGTGCAGGAACTCTCGCCGAAGTACGATCTCGACGGCTCGCGCGCCATCTACGATGTGAGTGGCCAGGGCCTGCCATACGAGCGCTTCGTGCTGGAGCGCGGAAAAGACATGCGTTGGTACATCGCCGAGTGATGCCAGGCCCATGCTGAACATCCGACCCGCCACGCGCGACGACGCGCCGGTCATCGCGAGCCTGGTGCGCGAGCTCGCGGACTACGAAAAGTTGCTGGATGATGCCAAAGCCACCGCGGCAGATTTCCTGCGCGAGATCGAAGTCACCGAATCCGGTGATCCACGTGCTGATCGCCGAATGGAACGGTTCGCCGTGCGGTTTCGCGCTGTACTTCTTCAACTTCTCCACCTTCGTCGGCCGCCCCGGCCTGTATCTCGAAGATCTGTTCGTGCGCCCGGCGCAGCGTAAACACGGCATCGGCCGCGCATTGCTGCGCGCGCTGGCGCGCATCGCCTCGCAACGCGGCTGTGGACGCATGGAGTGGGCGGTGCTCGACTGGAACGAACCTGCGTTGCGTTTCTACAAGTCGCTGGACGCGCGCCAGATGAACGAGTGGATCATCCATCGCCTCACGCCGGTCGAGATCGAGAAGCTCGCCGCCGAGTAGGAAATGAGGAATGTCCCCATTTCCTAGTTGGCGTCCATCGTGAACTGCGTGCCACGATAGGTCAGGTGTGCGCCCGTCTGGTTGATCGAATCGACACGGACGCCGTCAGGCAGTGACTCGCCTTCGCGCAACTTGCGCATGTTCAGGAAGACAAATCGCTTCGCAGGATTGGGGTCGTACACATGCAGATCGAGGCGCAGATCGGGAAGCTGGGTGCCCTGCGCCAGCACTTCGTCGCGTGATGGCACGACGCCGGCGCGGCGCGCCGCGGCCGTGGCATTCGCCTGCGCGGGCGTGATAGCCGGCGCGTAGTCGCGAGCATCGTAGTCGGGCGGAACGGACGGCTCGCCACTCGCGAGCAGCGGTTCCTCGGCGAGCGGTGGAGCCGCACTCGGCGCCACCACTCCGGCGTCATGGCTGTTGCCACCCACCGTCACGTTCGGCGCAGCGTTGGCCGGAATGTATGTGGCCGTCGCGGGAACCGTGACCATGCCGGGCGGTGCGGCAGGCGCCTCTGCCTGTTTTGCCGCGCCGCCGATGGCGGCGCTTGCCGGTACCGCGGGCGCTGCGGGCCGGCCGCGAGAAGAACCACACCACGACGAGGAGGTTGACGCCTAACAACACGCCGAGCGCGATGGCCCACACCGGCAACCGGCGGCGTGGCGCGGCCACCTTCACTTCGAACAACGCCGGCGCGGTTTGTCGCTGCCGGTCGGTTTCGGATTTCTTGAGGGCGTCGAGAATGAATGACATCAGCTCCCCCTGTCCGCGCTCAGGAAGGGCGTCGTGGTGTCATTGGTTGCCGCGTCGAGCGCCACCTGCGTCTGAACGCCGGCGATGCCGTCGACAGCAAGCCGGTGCTTGCGCTGGAAATCCTCGACCTGCGCCGCGAGTTCGGTGTCGAAGTCGATCATTGCCGGCCTCATCGACGGGCAGGCCGTTGACGCGTCGCAGGCTGTCGCGCAGCCAGCGCACTCGCGCACTGCGCGCTCCGAGGCCGAGCGGTTGTGAGCCGCCGGTTCCTGGCGCCCAGAGCAAAACATAGTCTCCGAACCACGCGCGCGACAGATCGCCGATGCCAATTTCGCGCTGCGCCGCCGCCGAGATCGACGCGCGCCTTTTCCTCGTCGAGGCCGACGAGCACGAGCTGGTGCGCCTTGCCGGACGAATCGATGATGTTGAGGATCGCCGGGCGATTGAACAACCGCAGTTGCGCCAGCGAGCCACGTTGCGTCAGGCACTCGAGCCCCGCCTGAAGCGCCTGGCTGCAGGGATCGACCTGGCCCGCGACATAGCGTTGACCCCAGAGCGCGAACAATTTGTTGAACGCGTTGTCGGGATCGGTTTCGCCGACGTACTGCCCTAACAACTGGTCGAGACCGGGCGGGGGTGGCGCCGGCGCTGGCGCTGGCGGCGGTGCAACCAGGGCGGCCACCGGCTCGGCGGGCAGGGTCGCCCGCAGTCGCGGCAGGATGAGTACTGCGCTCACCACGGCGAGTGCGGCGACGGCCGAGCCTGCGGCCCACGGTAACCAGCGTGGCTGGATGTGCTTGCCGAACACTTCGCCCGCGGCGCGCCGCACGACGCTGGCGCTCACCAGGTGGCGGTCTTCGGTGAAAGCGCCGAGCAACGCGCGATCACTGATGATGTTGATGAGCCGCGGCACACCGCCCGAGAGACGCTGAACTTCGCGCAGCGCCCCGTTGGAAAGAATCTCGCGCGTGGCGCCGGCGACCCGCAGGCGATGGCGCACGTAGGCGGCCGACTCGTCATCGGACAGCGGATCGAGGTGATAACGCCCGGTGATGCGTTGCGCGAGCTGCCGCAGCTCGACGCGGTCTAACAACTCACGCAGTTCGGGTTGCCCGATCAGGATGATCTGCAGCAGCTTCTGGGTCTCGGTTTCCAGGTTGGTGAGCAGGCGCACCTGCTCGAGCACTTCCGCAGCGAGGTTCTGCGCTTCGTCGACCACCAGCACGATGCGCTTGCCCTCGGCGTGCGCCTTGAGCAGATGGCGGCTCAGCAGGTCGACCAGGTCCTTGAGGCTGCGCTCGGAGCCGGCCGGCACCGGCGAGTCCCAGCTCCTCGCAGATGGCCAGCAGGAACTCCGCGGGCGTCATGCGTGGATTGAGGATCAGCGCGATCTCGGCGTGTTTTGGCGCCTGCGCCAGCAGCGAGCGAACTACCGTCGTCTTGCCCGTGCCCACCTCGCCGGTGAGCTGGATGAAGCCCCCGGCCTCGTTGACCCCGTAGACCAGGTGCGCCAGCGCCTCCGCGTGCCGTTCCGAGAGGAACAGGTAGCGCGGATCGGGGGTGATCGAGAAAGGCTTCTCGTTGAGGCCGAAAAACGAGGCGTACATGGGATATGCGGTCTTGTGCTGGATCGCCGCGCTGTTAACGGGCGGCGGTATTACACGGGCTTTTCGGCCCGGCTATCGCCGGGGCCTATCGCCGGTCATTGGGTGAATGGCCCCGCGTGCTGCGGCTGGAGGGAGCCTTTTCGGACATATTTTCGTCGGATTCCTCCGTCCCTCGGGCCTCCGGCAGGGCACTGCCGCGCCGCACGGCGAGGTTGCCAAATCGCTCGCGGATGAGGTCGACGGTGGCGTCGAGCGCCGTGGAAGTCGGGTTGCCCGCGCCTGCCCCCGGAGCGGCGAACAGGTCCATCTGGTCGGCGGCGTGCAGATGGTTCACGCCCACGCCTAACAACCGTACCCGGGAGCGGGGCTGCTCGTCGAGCCACGCCGCCAGCAGCTCCGCGGCCACCTTGGCGATGGTGCGCGAATCCGTGGTCGAGGGTTCGAAGCGCTTCTGCCGCGTGAAGGTGGTGAAGTCGGCGCGCCGGATCTTGACCGCAACGCAACCGGTGGCGAGATTCTGCGCGCGCATGCGCTGGCTGGCCCGATCGGCGAGCCGCAGGACTTCGGCCTGCATGCGCGCGTGATCGGCGAGATCGGTGAAAAACGTTTCCTCGGCGCTGATCGATTTCTCGTCCCACTCGGACATCACCGGACGTTCGTCGATGCCCGCGGCCCGCTCACGCATGCGCTGCGAATCCCGGCCGAAGATTGGCCAGAGCACCGTGTCCGACGCCACGCGCAACTCGCCCAGCGTGGCGATGCCGGCGGCCTCGACGCGCTCGCCGAGCTTGCGTCCGAGGCCCGGCAGGCGGCGTACCGAGAGTGGATCGAGCACCGCATGCAGGTTGTCGGTGGTCACGACAGTGAGGCCGTCGGGTTTCTCGAGATCGGACGCGATCTTGGCGACGAGCTTGTTAGGCGCCACGCCCACCGACGCCGCAAGCTGTGTCGTCGCACGAATCTGGTCCTTGATCCGTCGCGCGATGGTGACTGCATCGCCCTTGAGCGCGAGACTCGCTGTTACATCGAGAAACGCCTCGTCGAGCGACAGGCCTTCGACCACCGGCGTGTATTCGTGAAAGATCGCGAACACCTGGTGCGAGACTTCGCGGTACACCGACATGCGTGGCCGGACACAGATGGCATGCGGACAGCGGCGCAGCGCTTCGCGGATCGGCATCGCCGACCGCACGCCGAATGCGCGCACCTCATAACTCGCCGCCGCGACCACGCCGCGATTGCTGGTGCCGCCGACGATGAGCGGCTGACCGCGCAATTCGGGCCGGTCGCGCTGCTCCACCGACGCGTAAAACGCGTCCATGTCGACGTGCAGGATGGCGCGCGGTGCCGACATCGCCCGAAGCCGCTTCTCGGCTGCCTACTTCTCGACGACGATGGTGATCTTCTTCGAGATCACCGCGGGCACGTGCGGCGTGTGCAGAAATCCGCGAGCACGAGTTGCAGGGTGTGTTTGCCCGGCGACAACGTCAGCGTGGTTTCGGTCTGGCCTTTGCCGAAGTGCACGTTGTGATCATCGGCGGGGAGCGGCAGCGACAGATCGGTGGGCGAGTCAGTGTCGATGAGCAGGTGATGGTGCCCGGTGTTGTCGAATTTGATGCCGGCGGGGGCGATGCCCATGCCTTTGAGCCCGAATACCACGGTCACTGGCCCTTTGACCTTGGCGCCGTCCTTCGGCGACACGATGTAGACCTCGGCGCCCGCGGGCGAAGGCGTGCGATCGGCCGCCACGGCGGCACTGGCGGAGGCGAGAGAGAGGGCGGTTGCAAGCGCGAGGCGCGGCAGGAAGGAGGTGTTCATGGAAGGCTCCTTGGTGTGAGGATGGCAACTTACGGTCAGGGAAGTGACCGCGCAAGCGCGCCGGCGTTCCTAGGCCAGTCATGGCGCTGAAGATGGCCGTGAGCAGCAGCACGGTCGAGCGCAGCGCAGAGATAGAAAAAACCCACCGCGAAGTATTTCGCCACCGTGATGGCGCGGCGCTGCTGGTAGACGTTGCGCATGCCGCGATACAGGTACCAGGCGATGTAGATCCACATCGCGAATTCGAGCAGGCCCAGATGATCGCCGACCACCGGAATCATTTTCGAGGAAGGCCAGCAGGGCCAGCACCAGGAACACGAAGGCGTGGTTGTGGACGAGAAACAGCAGGTGTTCCACGTAGTAGCGCTTCGGGCGCCAGTAGAGCGGCTTCATCGCCAGGGCCAGCAGTGGCAGGAACACGAACATGGCCTTGGGGATGTTGTGCACGATCGCCCGACCCAGCCCGGCACCGTGATCATCGGCGACCTTGGCGCAGGCTGCCTGCAGGCGGGCGTAGTTCTTGTTGCCGCGCGGATCGTCCGCCTTGAACTCGTCGCAGAACTCGGTCATCGCGTTCTGACGCTTGAGGCCTTTTCCAGCCTTGGGCTCCGCCTCGTCGGAATCCTCGTCCGCCTTTTCGCGCTCGATCTCTTGGGCTTTCTTGAGCGCCTCGCCCACGGGGGCAGCCTCTTTCCCGAACCGCTCCGCCAATGCCTTCGTTTCGTCGGCGTCCATCGTCGCGAGGTCGCTGTCGTCCACGATCATCGGGCCCTCCGGCGACCCCAAGGACAGGAAGAACACCACGCTGATGACGAGGTACAGCCGGAACGGCGGCAGGTAGCGCACGCGTTTGCCTGCGAAAAACTCGCGCGTGAGAAATCCGGGACGGCTGAGGAGGTACCACAGCGTTTTCCACAAGCGCGAATCGGCGTGCGAAATGCTTTCGAGCGCTTCGGCGGCGAAGTGGGCCACGGTATGCAGATGCGGCTCATGACGCTGCCCGCAGGCCGCGCAATATTCACCGTCCAGGGCGCTGCCACAGTTCGCGCAGACCAGCGTCAGCGGCTGCGGAGGCTCGGGAGGATCGACGACAGGGACGGGAGGTGAGCTCATCGTCTCCGGTTCACGCGACCTGGCCGGACGGAACGTGGAAGTCGCTCACGCGAGCCGAGTCCTCGGGCTGCGCCTGCGCTGCGAGCTCGTGCGATTCGAAGTCGTCGACGCTGATGAGCTCGGTGACCTTGCGATCGTAGTCGCGCAGCATCGCGGCCTCGGTCTCGGAAATGATCCCGGCGCTGAGTGCCTGGGCGATCTGCCCGGCGACTTCGAGCGCCGTGACCTTGCCGGTTTTCACGCCTTCGACGCGAATGCGCTTTTCGATGGGTTCGGCGGTCTGCGACAGGACCAGCGCTTCCTGCAGCAGGCCGAGAGGATTGCCGGGCTCGAGCGTGCGATAGACGAAGCGGCACAGGCGATCGCGCACCTCGGTCGGCGCCAGCACGGCATCGGCCAGCTTTCGGCCGAGCCGATCGCTCGGCGCCGAATACGCGCGGCCGCCTGGGAAGATGAGCGCGCGCATGGCCCAGCCCAGGAACCGGTTGGGGAAGTTGCGCAGGAAATCGTGCAGCTGCTCCTGCGCCTTGTAGAGCTGGTTGCGGCAGGCCCATTCGACGATCGGCAGATCGTCCACGGGACGCCCCTGGTTCTCGTGGTGCTTGAGCACCATCGAGGCGAGGTACATGGCCGAGAGCACGTCGCCGAGACGCGCGGAGAGATTTTCCTTCTTCTTCAGGTAGCCGCCGAGCGTGAGCATGGCGACATCGACGGCAAAGGCGAACGATGCCGAGAAGCGCACGATGTGCTGGTAGTAGCGCTTGGTCTCGCCGACTTCCGGTACGTGGGTGAAACGCGCGTGGGTGAGCGCCATCACGAAGGATCGCACCGAATTGCTGATGGTGAAGCCGATGTGGCCGAACAGCGCCGAATCGAATTCATCGACACCCTGCTTGCGGTCCGGGTTGCGCGCGGCGTTCATTTCCTTGAGCACGAACGGATGGCAGCGTATTGCGCCCTGTCCGAAGATGATGAGCGAGCGCGTCAGGATGTTGGCGCCTTCCACCGTGATGGCGACTGGCACCACCTGGTAGTTGCGGCCGAGATAGTTGCGAGGGCCTAACTGGATGCCCTTGCCGCCGTGCACGTCCATGGCGTCGTTGGACACCTGGCGGCCCATTTCCGTCACGTGATACTTCAGCATCGCCGAAGGCACCGACGGCTTCTCGCCACCATCGATGGCGCCCGCGGTGACTGAACGCGCCGCATCCATGGTGTAGGTGTTGCCCACCATGCGTGCGATGACGGCCTCGACGCCCTCGAATTTGCCCACCGGCATGTTGAACTGGCGACGGATGCGCGTGTACGCGCCCGACGCGAACACACCGCCCTTGGCGCCGCCGGTGGCGTTCGACGGCAGCGAGATGCAGCGGCCGACCGACAGCTGCTCGACCAGCATGCGCCAGCCCTGGCCGGCCATTTTCGGCCCGCCGATAATCGTATCGAGCGGAACGAACACGTCTTTGCCCGACAGCGGCCCGTTCTGGAACGGAACGTTGAGCGGGAAGTGGCGCCGCCCGATGTTGAGCCCCGCAGTGTTGCGCGGAATGAGCGCGCAGGTGATGCCGTAGTCGACCTTGTCGGAACCTAACAACTTGTCCGGGTCGTAGAGACGGAATGCCAGGCCCACGACCGTCGCGATGGGCGCGAGCGTGATGTAGCGCTTCGAGAAGTTGAGCTTGAGCCCGACGATCTCCTTGCCCTGGTACATGCCTTTGCAGACGATGCCGGTGTCGGGCAGCGACGCTGCGTCGGAACCTGCGCGCGGATGAGTCAACGCGAAGCAGGGCACTTCCTCGCCACGCGCCAGGCGCGGGAGGTAATGATTCTTCTGTTCCTCGGTGCCGTAGTGGTTGAGCAGTTCTGCCGGGCCGAGGGAATTCGGCACGGCGGTCGTCGCCGCCAGCAAACCGGAGCGGCTGGCGAGCTTTACCAGCACGCAGGAGTGCGCATACGCGGAGAATTCGAGGCCGCCGTACTTCTTCGGGATGATCATCGCGAAGAAGCCTTTGTGCTTGAGGTAGTCCCACACCTTCGGAGGCATGTCGCCGCGCTTGTGCGTGACGTCCCAGTCGTCGTACATGCGGCACAATTCTTCGCAGGGGCCGTCGATGAACGCCTGCTCTTCGGCAGTCAGGACCGGCGGCTTGGCGGCTAACAACTTCTCGAATTTGGGCTTGCCCGTGAAGAGCTCGCCGTCCCACCACACCGTGCCGGCCTCGAGCGCCTCCTTCTCGGTCTGCGACATCGACGGCAGCAGCCGCATGTAGGCCTTGAGAAATGGCCGCGAGATGAGGCCTTGCGCAGTGGGCGCAGATTGAACAGCCACAATGCCGCGAGCAGCACCCAGAGGAAGCCTTTCCAGATCCCGGCGGGAGGCGCGATGTAGGTGTAGCCCGCGAGCAGCAGCGTGAATACGACGGTGAATGCGATGAGCGGCAGGCGCTTGTACGCCATGAAGATGACCGCGCCGATGAACAGCAGCGTGAAGCCGGTTCCGATCTTCGCCACGTAGGCGGCGCCGGCGATCAGGGAAAGGATGACAAGGATTGCGCCGAGCATGGGAAGCCCTCGATTCGCGATGGCGAAACTATAGTCGTTTCCGCAATGCACCGCGCGCGGCCGACTTTATGTCTGCCCTTCGAAGCTTCGGTGCGCGCCAGCGATGGCGTCGCCTATGACAGTGAGGAATGCGCGAATTCGCGCGGTGTTCTTGAGGTCCTGGTGGGTAACGATCCACAGCTCGCTTGCGAGGTCCGGCAGCACGCCGGAAATTCGGCGCACGCCCTCTTCGCTGTCGGCAAGATAGCAGGGCAGCAGCGCGACACCGACGCGCGCGCGCACGGCCTTGAGCTGGTTCACCAGGCTGTTGCTGCGATAGCCGATGCGATCCGCAGGGACGTTTGCCGCGAGCCATTCGCCCACCACGATGCGCGAGGGCTCGTCCCAACCAATGACGGAATGGCGCGCAAAGTTGAAGGTGCCACCCTCGCGGCGCAGGTTCGGGCCGTCGCCCGCGGGACCATAAAATGCCCACGCGATGCCGGTGAGGCGGCGACCAAACAACGCGGGATCGGTCGGACGGCGCACGCGCAGCGCCACGTCCGCTTCGCGCCGGCCGAGGTCGAGCACGCGGTTGTCGATAGTCAGCACGATCTGGATGCGGGGATGCACTTCGTGGAATTGCGCGACTAGTCGGGGCAACACGGCGTGCGAGAGAGTCTCGGAGGCCGTGACGCGCAGCACGCCCGAGAGCTGCTGATCCCGGCCGCTGATGTCACGGTCGAGCGCGAGCAACTCGGTCTCGACACGCTCGGCGGCGCCCGCGGCGCGTTCGCCGGCGGCGGTGAGCAGATAGCCGCGAGCCGAGCGATCGAACAGACGCACGCGCAACCGCTTCTCCAGAGCGTTCAGGCGGCGGAACACGGTGGAGAGATCCACGCCGAGTCCCTCGGCCGCGCCAGCCAGCGTCCTTTCACGCGACAGCGCCAGGATCAGCGGCAGGTCAGCCATCTCGATGCTTGCCGGTTCGCTTGCATTCATGCAAATGCGGTTTGCCACACAGCCGATGGATTTGCAACCGCGCACACCTACGATCTGCACATCAACAACGGGAGATCACCATGAACTCAAGGTTTGAAACTGTGTCCTCGGAACGAGCGGGCGCCACCGGCGCCGCCTTGCTGCGCGTCGCGCTCGGCGTCATGTTTCTGGCGCACAGCGTCGTACTGAAGCTGTTCACGTTCGGGCTCGCGGGTACGGCCGGCTATTTCGCCTCCATCGGGTTGCCGGCAAGTCTCGCGTACGTCGTGTTCGCCGCCGAGGCCGTCGGCGGAACGCTGTTGCTGGCCAACGTGGCCACTACCTGGGTATCGCTCGCGCTCATCCCGGTGCTGGCGGGAGCCTTCTGGGTACACAGCGGCAATGGCTGGGTGTTCAGTGCCGCGGGTGGTGGCTGGGAGTACCCGCTGTTCCTGATCGTCGTTTCGGGGGTGGTCGCGTTGCAGGCCTTCGCGGCTCGCAGCCGGGTCGTCACCAGGTCCGCGGTGCTTGGGAACGCAGCCCATCCCGCGTAACAATGGCGGCATGTCCAATGCCGGGTTGTTTGCAACCGTAGCGCGCGAGTACGCGAACTTCAGGCCGGGCTATCCACCTGAACTGTTCGCGTGGCTCGCGCGCATTTCACCCGCGCAGGATTCCGTCTGGGATTGCGGTTGCGGCAGTGGCCAGGCGAGCATCGCGCTGGCCGAACATTTTGCGGTGGTGCATGCCACCGACGTGGCGCCCGAACAGATAGCCGCCGCGAAGTCTCATTCCCGAGTGCGCTATTCAAGTCGCGCCGGCCGAACACAGCGGTCTTGCGGATCAGTCCGTGGATCTGGTCACCGTCGCCCAGGCGCTGCACTGGTTCGATGTGACGGCCTTCTATGCCGAGGCAGTACGCGTCGCCCGCCCGGGCGCGCTGCTGGCGGTGTGGAATTACCCGCGGCCACAATTCGTCGGACGCCGAGCTCGACCGCCGTTTCCTCGCGTTTTACTCCGACATGTGGTCGGCCCGTATTGGCCGCCGGAACGCCGACACATCGAATCGTGGTACCGGACGCTGCCGTTTCCCTTCGAGCAGATGGTATCGCCGCAGTTCGGCATCGAGCTCGTCGTGGAATATCGAGCAGGTGGCGGGCTACGTCAGCAGCTGGTCCGCCACGCGCGCGTTATCGCAAGGCGCTTGGAACCGACCCGTGCCGTTGCTGCGCGAATCGCTCGCCGCCGCCTGGCCGGCGAACCGCGCCAGCGTGCCGTTGCGGATGCCGATCGGCTTGCGGGTCGGACGCTGCGCGTCCCGGTAGTTAGATCAGCTCTTTGACGCCGTCGCGCTCTTCGCGCAGTTCCTTGTCGGTGGCGTCCATGCGCGTGCGCGAGAACTCATCGACGGTGAGCCCCTGCACGATCTTGTAGTCGCCGTTGGCGCACGTGACCGGATACGAATAGACGACGCCTTCCGGAATGCCATAGCTGCCGTCCGACGGCACGGACATGCTGATGAAATTGTCGGCGGCGGTGCCGAGATGCCAGTCGCGCATGTGATCGATGGCGGCCGAGGCGGCCGACGCTGCCGACGATGCGCCGCGTGCCTTGATGATGGCGGCGCCGCGCTGCTGCACGGTGGGGATGAAGGTGTCTTCGTACCACTTGCGGTCCACGAGACCGTGCGCGGGTTTGCCATCGACGGTGCAGAAGTTCAGGTCCGGATACTGCGTCGAGGAGTGATTGCCCCAGATCAGCATCTTGCGGATCTTCGTCACGTGGCTGCCGGTTTTCTCGGCGAGCTGCGAAACCGCGCGGTTGTGATCGAGACGCGTCATCGCGGTGAAATTGCGCGGGTTCAGGTTCCTGGCGTTGGCGCGCGCGATCATGGCGTTGGTGTTGGCGGGGTTGCCGACCACCAGCACGCGGATGTTGCGATCCGCCACTTCGTTCATCGCCTTGCCCTGCGCGGAGAAGATCTGCGCATTGGCCATCAGCAGATCCTTGCGCTCCATGCCGGGACCGCGTGGGCGTGCGCCGACCAGCAGCGCAGCGTGGCAATCCTTGAAAGCGACTTTCGCATCGTCGGTGGCGACGATCCGGTTGAGCGTGGGAAACGCGCAGTCGTTGAGTTCCATGACCACACCCGCGAGCTGCGGCAGCGCCGGCGTGACCTCGAGCAGATGCAGGTTCACGGGCGTATCGGCGCCTAACATCTGGCCGGAAGCGACGCGGAAAGCCAGGGCATAACCAATCTGGCCGGCGGCACCGGTGATGGCGACATTGACTGCGGGTTTCATCAGGACTGCGGACGGCCCCAAAAATGAATAAAAAGCGGGCCGGAATTCTAGCAGGAGACCCCGAAGAGTGGGTTCAGCGGTCCGGCGCGCCCGCATAGGCGCGCTGCTGGCGCTTGTATTCCGCGAGTTCAGCGTCGGCGCGAGCGGTATCTCCCGCGTTGCGCAATCTCTCGATTTCCGCCAGCCAGGTCTTCGCATCGCGCCGCCAGGCCGGAACCTCGGTGGATGCCGCCGCAGGCGACGCGACCACCATCTCGGATCCGCGGCCGACCATGCGGCGCGGCAGGAGTCGGTGCAGCGCCTGCGGCCGACTCGCGCCTGGCCACCGTGGGAGCATTCAGATCCACCACCACCGCATCGGCGGAACTCTCATTCCTCAGACGCGCTGGTTGTTAGCCACGACCGAAGAGGCGGACTCCATCGGCGCTTCGGCCTGCGGCACATCGACGCGCTCGGCGATGTTCTGCACGGTGACTTCGGGCACCGGCGCCTGTTTTTGCGGCAAGCCCGCGTAGAACAACATCGTGAACCCCAGCAACAGTGAGGCCGCCAGCGCAACGGGCGCGGCCCAGCGCGGGTTGCGGAAAACCCGCACCGGTCGATCGGACTCGATGGCCTCGCGCGCGTGCCGCAGCACCACGCGATCGAGTTCGGCGGGAGGCTCGAACATGTCGTCCGGCGAACGGAACACCGGCTTGCGCCGCTTGAGGAAATCGTCGAATTCGTCGTCGGAGCCGGTCATTTCACGCCTCCGCCACGGACAACGCCGCCTTGAGCTTGCTCACCGCATAACGCAGCCGGCTCTTCGCCGTCTCGGCGCCGACCCCGGTGACCCTGGCGATCTCCTCGAGCGACAAATCCGACTCCTCGTGCAGTAGATAGACGTCGCGCTGCTCGGCCGGCAGGCTCGCGAGCGCCGCGCGATAACGGCACGACGCTTCTTCCCGCGCCATCACCGAGTCGGGCTGCGTTTCCTCGGCCGCGGGCAGCAGGTCGGCCGCGTCGGCGTCGTCGATGCCCATGCCACCGGGACGCGCCTTCGTGCGGCGACAGTGATCGATGAAGCAGTTGTGCGCAAGCGTGAACAGGAACGTGCGGAATTTCGCGCGGGGTTCGTAGCGCGCGCGATTCACGATGACACGACTCCACACTTCCTGGAAAAGATCGTTGGCGATTTCGCCGTCGCGCGCCTGGCGCGTGAGATAGCGATAGAGAGCGCCGCGATGGCGTGAATAGAGCAACTCGAAGGCGCGCATCTCGCCGCGGGCATAGGCGAGCATCAACTGGGCGTCTTCGTCATCACTCACGACTGCGACTGTACGCGTGCGCGATGAACGCGCGAAGCGCGCTTCAGTTTCCGGAGTCGTGAGTCCGTCCATCGTGAGTGTTGTCGCGTTCACCGCTGACTCATCCGGAGATCAATGACTGGAATCTCGGCTCGCGCCAGCAATTCGCGCGGCGGCGAGTAGTGCGGCAGCGCATTCGGCGCGTTCGGTGTGCGCACGCAAGTCCCGATGGAAACTCGCTGTTTCGGCGGCTCATGCGCTATCCAGCCCGCTGCCAGGGCACCGTGCGCGACGACAATTCCCAGCACAAACAGTAACTTAGGGCCCATGTTCGCTCCGGCTGCGGATTGTCCGCCTCAAGGACTGCAACGCATCAGAAACATTTTTTGGGTTAGGGCTTGCTTCTGAGTTGGTGTTGTAGTTATATATAACACCAACACGTAAGGCGAATCGCATAGGGCGAGGCGCCGTGAAACTGAAGAGACAAGGAGACGATCATGAAGACCCTGAACCTCAAAGCCGTTGCGAGCGCTTTTGCCGCCCTGGCGCTGACCGTAGTACTGAGCTGGACGTTTGTTGATGCCACGAGCCTCGTCCGCGTCCCGGGCTGGTGCTGCCAGCCACGGCGTCGTGGCTGCTGTTAGTGCTCTGGTACGCTAGGTCACCGGAGCACTCTGATGGACCCGCAGTGGGACGACAGCCAGCCGATCTACAGGCAGCTGCGTGATCGAGTGGTAGCGATGATCCTCGAGGGTGTCCTCAAAGAGGGTGACCCGCTGCCCTCGGTCCGCGCTGTTGCGGCCGAGTTTCGTCTCAATCCGCTCACTGTTCTCAAGGGATACCAGCAGCTCGTCGATGAGCAGCTGGTCGAGAAGAAGCGCGGACGGGGCATGTTCGTCAATGAAGGGGCACGCGCATCGCTCATGAAAGACGAGCGTGTGTACTTCCTCGAAACGGAATGGCCGAAGATTTACGCGACCATCACGCGGCTCGGCTTCACTACCGAAGAACTCATGAAAAAAGGCTCGCGTTCGGCCCCGGCAACTCAGCCGTTCCCGACGCAAGTCAAAACAGGCGATGAAGATGACAGCAATAATTGAAGCTCGCGGTCTGACCAAACGCTACGGCAAAACGCCTGTAGTGCGCAGCGTGGATCTGAACGTGGAAGCGGGCCGTATCGTCGGCCTCATCGGCCCGAACGGCGCCGGCAAGACCACGGTGATCAAGGCCATTCTCGGGCTCACGTCCTTCGACGGTGAGCTCAAGGTGCTCGGCCGTGGATCCGCGCACCGAACGCGACGCGCTCATGGAAGAAGTCTGCTTCATCGCCGACGTGGCGGTGTTGCCGCGCTGGATGAAGGTTTCGCAGGCTCTCGATTTCGTCGCCGGCGTGCACCCGCGTTTTGAACGCAAGCGCGCCGAGGAATTCCTCGCCAAGACCGACATCAAGATGACGAGCAAGGTGCGCCAGCTCTCCAAGGGCATGGTCACGCAGCTTCACCTGGCGCTGATCCTCGCCATCGACGCAAAGCTGCTGGTGCTCGACGAGCCCACGCTCGGCCTCGACCTCCTGTTCCGCCGCTCGTTCTACGACAACCTGTTGAACGACTACTTCAACAAGGAACGCACCATCCTCGTGACCACGCACCAGGTCGAAGAGATCGAAAACATCCTCACCGATGTGCTGTTCATCGAGCACGGAAAGATCGTGCTGAATACACCGATGGAATCCCTGGGCGAGCGCTTTGCCCAGCTGATACCGGCCGCCGGCAATGTCGAGCGTGCCCGTGCACTCAAGCCATTCTGGGAACGCGAGATCTTCGGTCGCGTTGCCATGCTCTTCGACGGGCGCAATCCGCAGGAACTCGCCGCGCTGGGTGAAGTACGCGCGCCGTCGGTTGCGGACCTGTTCGTCGCCATGATGCAGCCGGTCGGCACGGCACAGTCGCCGTCGTCGCCGTCGAAGGAGGCCGCGTGAACAACATGATCTGGCTCATTCGCCGCGAGGTCTGGGAAAACCGCTCGCTCTGGATCGCGCCGCTGGTCGTGGCCGGCGTCATCCTCATCATCGCCGCGTTCGGCGCGCGTCCACGTGGGCCACGGGAACGATGTTTCGCTGGGCTGGAATTCCGATTCCGGAGCCCACATTTCGGAACAGGATCGCGACAACATCCGTAACGCGCTGGCAACGGCGCCGTTGAGCAAGAAGCAGATCATCTACGCGATCGCGTTGTCCACGTTCACCGCCGTCCAGCTGTTCTCGATGGTCATCGTGCTGTTCTTCTATCTACTGGATTCGCTGTTGGCCGAGCGCAAGGACCGCAGCATCCTGTTCTGGAAGTCGCTGCCGGTTTCGGACACCGAGGTGGTGCTCTCGAAACTGCTCACCGCCGCCGTGGTCACACCCGTATTCGTGCTGCTCGTCAGCTCGGCCCTGCAGGTCTTGTTCGCCGGCGTGTGGTCGATACGCTTCAGCGGCTCGGTTCTCGGCGACGCGCTGATGGCCTGGGATGGCGCCGTCTGGCTGAAGATCCAGGCGTCTTTCCTGCTGCTGCTCGCGTCCGGAATCCTCTGGTATCTGCCGATACTGACCTACCTCATGGTGGTGTCGGTATGGGCGCGCCGCAACGCGTTCCTGTGGGCGGTTCTGCCACCCGTCTCGATCCTGGCAATCGAAGGCCTGATCCTGCAGTCGAACAACTTTGGCCACTTCCTCGGCCGGCGTTTCATCGGCATGTTCCAGATCCTGCAAGGGAGCTCGGGCGACAAGATGTTCGGCGATGAGAACGAAGGCATCGTGACGGTCGGCGAGGTATTGAATTCCGTGACCGCGGTATTCACTCACTACGAGACCTGGGCAGGCGTACTGGCCGCCGCCGCCATGATCTTCGCGGCCATCCGCATTCGCCGCTATCGCGACGACAACTAGCGAGCGGAATGATGAGCGACATGTCGGGCGCGGGTTACACTCGCAGCCGACATGCATCTCAGCGCGCAGCGTGACGGCGACAAACTCGAAGTCGAACTAGCCGGAAGCTGGCGCGGAATCGATCTGCCCGCCATCGATGCGGAGCTCGCGGCCGTTCCACTCGCGGATGTCCGCGTGCTGCGCATCGCGCTGCCCGAGTCTCTGGAGCTGGATCTGGCGGGAGCCTGGACGCTGCGTGAATGGGTGAAGGCGGCGGAGGCCGCGGGTGCGAGCGTGGAATTCGCGGGTCCCGTTCCCGGCCAGCTCGAGCTCATCGACTCCACGCTCGCCGGCAAGGTTCACGCGCAACCGCCGTCCTCCTCCGAACCCAGCTTCGAGCCGGTGACGGCGCTTGGCCGCCATGTGACCCGGCGCGTGCAAGCGCTGAAGGCGGCCCTGGACTTCGTCGGACGCGCGACGGTCACATTCGGGCGCGCCTGTACCAGCTGGCGCCGGCTGCGGCCGGCGTCGATCGCGCGGCACATCTACGAAACCGGCATCACCGCCATTCCCATCGTTTCCCTGATCGCATTTCTCATCACGTTGATCATTGCCTACATCGCGGCCCAGCAGGCGCGCGAATACGGTGCGGAAGTCTTCGTGGTCGACATCGTGACGGTGGGCGTGTTGCGCGAGCTCGGCGTGCTGCTCACCGCCATCATCGTTGCCGGTCGCTCGGGCAGCGCTTTCGCAGCCGAGATCGGCGCCATGAAGCTGAACGAGGAAGTCGACGCCCTGCATGCCATCGGCGTCGAGCCGCATGAAGTCCTGATCCTCCCGCGAGTGATCGGCCTGGTGGTGGCCATGCCGCTGCTCGCGGTGATCGCTGACGGCATCGGGCTCACCAGTGGCGCTTTGCTGTGCAATTGGCTGCTCGACATGCCGCTGGTGCTGTATCTCGAGCGCGTACAGGGCGCCATCGCACCCACCACGTTCTGGGTGGGCATCATCAAGGCGCCGGTCTTCGGACTACTGATTGCGCTCTCCGGCACCTACCGCGGCCTTCAGGTACGTGATTCCTCGCGCGAGCTCGGCCGCCTCACTACCGTCGCCGTCGTGCAGTCGATCTTCCTGGTCATCTTTGCCAATGCGATGTTCGCCATCGCTTTCTGGCAGCTGGACATCTGATGGCCGAAGCGCTCATCGAAGTTCGTGGCCTGGTGAATCGCTTCGGCGCGCAGGTGGTTCATGACCATCTCGACATGACCGTCGAGCGGGGTGAGGTATTCGGCATCGTGGGCGGGTCGGGCTCGGGCAAGTCGGTGCTGTTGCGCTCCATCCTGGGCTTGCAGCGTCCCCGGGCGGGTGAGGTTCGAATGCTGGGGCGCGACCTCACGCAGCTGTCGACGCCCGCGCTCAAGGAGATCAAGGCGACCTACGGCGTCACGTTCCAGCAGGGCGCGCTGTTTTCGTCGCTTACGGTATTGCAAAACGTGCAATTGCCCATGCTCGAACACCTGCACTTGTCGCCGCGCGCGCTCGACGAACTGGCGTTGCTGAAGGTGCGGCTGGTCGGCCTGACCGACGAGGCTGCGCGCAAATTCCCGGCGCAGCTTTCCGGCGGCATGGTCAAGCGCGCCGCGCTGGCGCGTGCGCTGGCGCTCGATCCGCAGCTGCTCATGCTGGACGAACCTACCGCCGGGCTCGATCCCATCAGCGCCGCCGCCTTCGACGAGCTGCTCATGGATCTGCGCCAGCAGCTCGGGCTCACGGTCATCATGATCACCCACGATCTCGACACGATCTTCAGAACCTGTAATCGTGTCGGGGTGATTATCGACCGCAAGATGACCAGCGACACCCTCGAGGCCATCACGCGCAATCCACATCCGTGGATCCAGGCCTATTTCCACGGAGAGCGCGCGCAGCGTTTCGGACAGGGGAAAGAACACTAATGGAACGCGAGGCTAACTACACCGCCGTGGGCGCGTTCGTGCTGCTCATCGCCACGCTTGGCGGGTTCTTCGTGTACTGGTATGCGGGCAGCGGCGACGCGCGTGAGTACAAGCGTTATGAGATCTACTTCGAGGGCAGCGTCTCGGGGTTGATCCGCGGCAGCACGGTGCGTTACCTGGGTGTCGACGTTGGTCGCGTCATCGACATCCGCATCGACAAGCGTGCCTCGGACCGTGTGCAGGTCATCGCGGACATCGATTCGCAAACGCCGATCTCGAAGCAGACGCTCGCCTCCCTGTCGATGCAAGGCGTGACCGGGCTGCTCTACATCGACCTGCTGGCGAATGCCAGGGCCTCGCGAGTCATGGCGTCGGTGCCCAGTGAAAAGTATCCGGTCATCGACTCGGTGCAGTCGAATTTTGATCGCCTGCTCTCGAGTCTTCCCGACCTGGTCGGCCGCGCCACCGTGGTAGTCGACCGTGCTGCACGCGTGTTGTCGGACGAGAACATCAAGGCCTTCTCGAAGACCATGGAGAACATCCAGATGTCGTCGGCGACGCTGCCCGGCGCGATGCGCGACGCGGCGGTGGTGGTGGCCGATCTGCGGGCCACACTCGCCGATGTGCGCGTCGCGGCCGCCGGCGTGCGTCAGCTCATCGATACCTCGGGCCCGAACCTGGCAGCCGCCTCCGAGCGCATCCACTCGATCTCCGAGAACCTCGCCAGGACCACGGCAAACCTGGATCGACTCATGACCGACCATCGTGACGACCTCGCGCTGTTCCTGCGCGACAGCCTGCCGGAGCTCGAACGTCTCATGCGCGATAGCCGCAGCGCCGCGCAGGAATTCAGCGAGCTGTCCCGCAGCCTCAAGGCCGATCCCTCACAGTTGCTGTACGAGCCGAGCTACAAGGGCGTGGAGATTCCTCGATGACGCGCATTCTGGCGATTCTCTCCACCAGCTTCGCGCTCACCGCCTGCAGCGGTGTATTCGAAAGCAAGCTCGACGCCCCGCAAGCCTATGTTCTGCGCCTGCCACCCGCGACCGCGCCAGCGGCCGCCGCCAATGCCGGCAGCGTGCTGCTGCAGCGGCCGCAGGCGGGCCCAGGCCTCGACTCCGATCGAATCGCGTTGTTACGCAGCGACCAGCGTTTCGATTTTTATGCCGCCAGCCGCTGGGCCGCGCCGGCGCCCGATCTCATCGAAAGCGTGATGCTCGATGCACTGCGCGCCACCGGGGCCTTCTCCGCGGTATTCGACGATTCGGCGCCGTACGCGCCTGTCTACAACCTGCGTTGCGGGCTGCGGCGTTTCGAATCTGACTACACTTCCGAAAGAGGGGGCGCGGGCGGTCGCGCTCCCACCGTACACGTCGCACTCGATTGCACGCTCGGCCGGCGCCGCGATCGCCAGCTGCTCGCCAGCTTCACGGCGCAAGGATCGTCGGTGGCGGGGGAGGATCGTCTCAGCGCGGTGGTCGCGGCATTCGAAGCGGCAACGGCGACCGCCATGAAGGAACTGGGACGCGCCATCGCGGACGCTCTCGCTGCCGAAAAGCCACCGTCAGAAAGTCGATAGACCGGTCGCTTCCATCAGGCGATACAGCCAGTACGTGCTCTGCGACGGGTCTGCATAAGTGCCGAACTCCGCGGTGTATTCGAGTTCCGGCGGGCCGTGATTGGTCCATAACGAGTCGAACCAGGTGCCGATCTGCGAGGCGATTTCCGCGTTCAGCGGCACGCTCGCGGCGATGTTGGCCTCGAGATTGAAGTCTTCCAGGTTGCGCCGCGTGAGATTGGCCGATCCCAGCGTGAACCAGAACTCCGTGGCCGTGCGCATGGCGACCAGCTTGCTGTGGAACTGCTCGCCGTGCGTGCGGAACCAACGCACCTTGATGGCACCGTCGGACGCCGCCGCGAGCTCCGTGGCCACCGAGCGGTTGGGAATTCCGTTCTTGGCGCGGCCGAATGCATCCTTGTTGGGATCGAGCAGCACTCGAACTGCCACACCCCGTTTCGCGGCGTCCAGCAAGGCCTGGATCACGCTGCGCTCCGATAGATAGAACATCGCGATGTCGATGCTGTCGCCGACCCGCGCCCCGGCGAAATTGCGCACGATCGCCGCACCGATCTCGCCTTCGGTGAGCACCTGCACGCGAGCCGTGGATTCGGGCGCTGCGATCGCGCTGGCCGTCACCTCCGGAATCTCCCAGGCGCGCCTCCAGCCGGCATCGTTGGCCAATTCCAGCTCGCTCTCCAGCAAGGGCGACAGCGCCGCGCCGGACAGCCTGAGTCCGACGTTCGAATGCAGGCTACTGGCATCGTGCGCATTGGCGGACGTGACGATCCCGGCAATTCCGCCTTTGCCATCGTCGCCGATGATCACCTTGCGATGGTTGGCCTTGAAATTGAGCAGCCGTGCCCACGCACCGAAGCTCACCTGTTCGGGCCCGGCGTCGAGTGGATTCGGAAGGCTGGCGTCCCCGGACCCATCTCCCGACCACCAGCTCATGGTCAGCCGCCAGAAGGCGGAGTAGATAGGGTTCGAATCGCGCAGGGAGTCGAGGTCGACCGTTACCACGTCGATACCCGCGTCACGCAGCGACGCCAGATCGCGCGACGGCAGGCCGCCATAAACGTCGTTGATGGGGTCGGCGATCACCAGGATATTCAGTTGCGGCATCGCGCGTTTGCGTGCCAGCAGCGCGTCGCGCAGCTCGGCGGACAATTCGCGATGCGGCTTGGCGTCAATCGAGGCGCCTCGCTGGCTGTTGAACAGGAAGAAATCGAGCACCAGGTATTCGCGTGCGTCGCCTATCAGCGCGAGCACGGCATCAAAGATCTGCTGGCGCACCACCGGCTCGCCGAACACGTCGGCACCCGTCACATCCGAGAGAAACCGCATCTGGTTCAGCGGCGTGTCGACGATTTCGCCGCGCACGCTGACGCCTTCGGGCAGTGGCTTGTAGAGATTCCAGAGCGCGGTCAGCAGCCAGAGGGTGAGAAAACCATAGAAAAACAGGCGTCCCAGGTGCCGCTTGCGAGGCGGCACCGTTGGTGGGGGAGACGGCGTCGATAGGTGTCTCGTCAGGCTCTTCAGCCATTCAGCGATTCTAGCCGCTCGGAGAGCTCCAGCCAGCGTGTCTCCAACTGCTCGACTTCACGAATGAGAGCTGCGTGGCGTTCCGTGACCTTTCGCGCGTGAGCTGGGTCACGGCTGTAGTCGAGTCCAGCGAGTTCCTTTTCCAGTCTGGCTCGCTCCTGGCCGAGTTTGTCCAGTGATGTCTCGACTGACTTGATCTCCTGGCGCTTGGGTGCGAGATCCTTGCGGCCATCGCCGTCCTTGCGCTTCTGCCCTCGCGCCTTGTCACCGTCGCCGCGAGGCTTCGGCGTCGATGGCGTCGATGCAGTGCTGCCGCGCTTTTCGAGCCAGTTGGAGTAGTCCTCGAGGTCACCTTCGAAATCGGTGACGGCGCCATCGGCCACCAGCCAGAACTGGTCGCAGACGCTGCGCAGCAGTCCGCGATCGTGCGACACAACGATGACCGCGCCGGCGAAATCCTGCAGCGCGGTGATCAGCGAATGGCGCATCTCGAAGTCGAGATGGTTGGTGGGCTCGTCGAGCAGCAGCAGGTTGGGCCGCTCGGCCACGAGGATCGCGAGCGCCAGTCGCGCACGCTCGCCGCCCGAAAAATGCACCACCGGCTCGAACACCCGGTCGCCACGGAAGCCGAACCCGCCGAGATGATTGCGGCGGCGCTGCTCGTCCCACTGGCCGCGCGCGCCGATCTCGTCGATGCGATTGGTCAACGCGATCAACGCCGTATCGCGCGAGTCGAGCCGGTCGACTTCGAGCTGCGCGAAGTTGCCGACGATGAGATCGGGTGAGGCCACCCGGTCGCCGCCGCTCGGCGGCAACGCGCCCGAGATGAGCTTCATGAGCGTCGACTTGCCCGCGCCGTTGCGCCCGAGAATGCCGATGCGTTCACCCGGATTGACGGAACGGCCCACCTTCGAAATCACGAGACGTTCGCCGTAGCCCGCCGCCGCGCGGTCGAGCGTCACCAGCGGTTGCGGCAGCTTGTTAGCCGCCGCGAACTCCCACTCGAAGGTGTCCAGCTCCTGGTAGGTGGTGATGGTTTCGAGCTTCGACAACGCCTTGATGCGACTCTGCACCTGGCGCGCCTTGCTGGCCTGCGCGCGGAAGCGGTCGATGAAGGAGTGCAGGCGCGCCGTCTCGCGCTGCTGGCGCGCGGCCATGGCCGCCGACTGCTGGATGCTGGCGGCGTGCTGGCGCTGGAAATCGGTGTAGTTGCCGGTCCAGTGCGTGAGCTGGCCGTTTTCGAGGTTCACGATGCGGTTGACGATGTCGTCGAGGAACTCGCGATCGTGCGACACCAGCAACAGCGTGCCGGCAAAACTCTGCAACCAGTGCTCCAGCCACAACACCGCATCGAGGTCCAGGTGGTTAGTCGGCTCGTCGAGCATCAGGACGTCGGCGCGCGACATCAGCGCGCGCGCCATGTTGGCGCGCATCTGCAACCCACCCGACAGTGTCTTGACCGGCCGATCGATGTCGCCCGGCTCGAACCCGAGTCCGTCGGCGAGTTCCGCGGCGCGCGCGGCCGCGGTGTAGCCGCCGGCGAGTTCGTAGTCGCCTAACAGGTGCGCTTCCTGCATGCCGTCGTCGGCGGCGCGAGCTTTCTCGAGCTCGGCCTCGATCGCCATGAGACGCGCGTCGCCGCTGCGCACGTACTCGAGCACCGTCGCTTCCGTACGCGGCAGCTCCTGTGACACCGAAACGAAGTTGAGCTTGCCCGGAACGGAGTAGTCGCCGGCATCCGCGCCGAGGTCACCACGCAGCAATGCCAGCAGGCTCGACTTGCCGCAGCCATTGCGCCCGACAATGCCGATCTTGTCGCCGCGGAAGATGGTGAGATTCGCACGGTCGAACAGGACCGCGGCGCCTCTTCGCAGGCGCAATTCCCGAAGTTCAAGCATGAATGGGTTCCAGCATGGGGGCGCGATTCTAGGGGAGCGCGGCTATCCTGTCGTCGGTGTTTGGACGGGCATATTCGGGGATTTCCCCCGGCCTGGTGGCCGGCGGGCCACGCAATCGCTGCCGAACGTTGCCTGACCCGAAAATCGGGTGCTGAACGTTGATGTCCCAAAGCGCACCCGTGTGCGCGGGAGATGTCACATGAAGATTCGGTTCGGCGCATGGCTGCTCGCCAGTAGTTGGATCATGGCGGGAACCGCACTGGCGAACGCGCCGCCGGTGAGCATCGAAATAGTCGACGCCAATGGGCAGGTATTTCGCGAGATTTCCCGTGAACGCGCGCGATGGCGCGCTGCGATCCTACCTGCAGGCGGAAAAGGGCGCGCGCTACCAGGTACGCGTGCGCAACACCACGGGCGAAAGGCTCGGACTCGTCATCGCGGTCGACGGCCGCAACATCATCAATGGAGCCAAGTCGGAGCTCGCGCGTTCGGAGCCGATGTACGTGCTCGCGCCTTACGGTACGCAGGACTACGCCGGCTGGCGCGCCAACCTCGATGCCATCAACGAGTTCTATTTCACCGACTGGAGCGACTCGTATGCCGAGGCGTTCGGCGACCGTTCCGCGCGCGGTGTCATCGCCGTCGCGGTGTACGGCGAAGTGGCGCCGCCGCTGCCAGTGTACCGACCCTACGACGAACGCGAGCGCAGCGCCGATTCGGCCAGCGAGCCGGCCGCAAGCGCGCCGCCGTCCGAAAAATCCGCGGGCCGCCGCAGTGAGTCCGCGGGCACCGGCTATGGCGACCGACGCATCGACCACGCCGTTCAGGTCGAATTCGTCGCGCGTTCGAACGCCGACAGCCGCCACTTCATCAAGTACGAATGGCGTGAGACGCTGTGCCGCAAGCATCTCGTCGAGTGCGGCGAGAAGAATCGCTTCTGGGATGAATCAACGTTGGGCTTCGCGCCGCCGCCTCCGCGCCGGCACTGACAAACAAAGGGAGTAGATAGAAATGAAAACGTATCGTCCATGGGCGCTGGCCATGGTGCTGGCTTTGCCCGTGCTGGCTTCGGCTGCCGAGCCTGCCGCATCGCCGTGCGTCGCAGCCTCGAGCCACTCCGACGACGGCATGGAGATGACCGATCTCATCGACAAAGTCGCGAAACGCACGGGCAAGCAATTCATCGTCGATCCGCGGGTGCGGGCCATTGTTTCGAGTACCGGGATCGATCTCGAGAAGGTGGACTATGGCAGGCTGCTCGCCATCCTCACGATCCACCAGTTCGCCGCCTACGAGTCGAACGGCGTCGTGAAAGTCCTGCCCGACGCGAGTGCCCGGCAATTGCCGATTCCAGTCACCAGCGAGGTCCCCGCGAATGCGCTCGACGACGAATACGTCACGGTGATGTTCCAGGCCAAGAACATGTGCGCGGCGCAATCAGTTCCCGTCCTGCGTCCCCTCATGCCGCAGGCCGCCCATCTGGCGGCGTTCCCGCAGGCCAACACCTGTTGATATCCGATCACGCGGGCAATGCGCGCCGCATCATCGAGATGGCCGAACGACTCGACAAGGCGGCGCCCGCCGGTCAGAAATGCCCGGCGTCGTCGTCCTTCAAGAGCGACTAGTAGTTAGCGTCAGCGTGCCCGCCAACGCGGGCAGGCGGAAAAGTGAGTCGCCAGCTGGCCGCGAAGTCGGATCAAACGCTGCGGGGCTTCGCGATCTTGTCGAGGCTGGCGGACTGGGCGATCAGGCCGGCGAACGCAGGCCCGGTCTCCTGCTGGCGGGCCAGCAGCAGGCGCAGCTCTTCGAGCGTCACCGGCTCACCGAACAACTTGCCCTGGCCGAAGCCGCAATGATGTCGGCGCAGGAAATTCAGATGGCCCAGCGACTCCACGCCCTCCGCGATCACGTTCATCTTGAGGCTGCGCCCCATCTCGATGACGGTGCGCACGATGGTGGCATCGCTCTCGTCATCGTCGACGTCGCGCACGAACGACTGGTCGACCTTGAGCGTGCCGATCGGGAACTGCTGTAGCGCCGACAGCGACGAATAGCCGGTGCCGAAATCGTCGATGGAGAGATGCAGGCCCATGGCGTACAGCTCGTCCAGCAAGTGCAGCGTGCGCTTGGAGTCGGCCATGAGGGTGGTTTCGGTGATCTCGAGCTCGAAACAGGTCGGGCTGACGCCGTGCTTACGGAACACCGACCGGAAGCGAAGGATGAAACTCGCCTGGCGAAGCTGCTTGAGCGAGAGATTGAGCGAGATGCGGCCGGGCGTGGTGACGGTCTGCTGCAGGTCGCGATAGTCCTGGCACACGCGATTCAGCACCCACTCGCCGACTTCGAGAATCAGGTTGGTTTCTTCGGCCAGCGGAATGAACTGCGACGGCGGGATATCGCCGTGCCCGGGCAAGCGCCAGCGCAGCAGCGCCTCGGCGCCGACGATGCGCCCGTCACGCAAATCGACCTTCGGCTGGTAGTGCATGAGGAACTCGTCGCGCTCGAGCGAGCGGCGCAATTTGCTCTTCAGCATCAGCCGCTCGACCGCCGCGGCATTCATCTCGGGTGAATAGAACGCGAACGAATTTCCGCCGTTCTGTTTGGAGTGGTACATGGCCGCGTCCGCATTGCGGATGAGGTCGATGACGTTTTCCGCGTCACGCGTGCAGAAAGCCACGCCGATGCTGGCGGTGAGGAATACCTCGTGCTCCTGCAGCTGGAAGGCACGGCCCACTTCGGCGAGCACGCTGCGCGCGAGCTGCGCGACGGTGCCGCGGTTGTCGGCGTCGGCGGCGAGATCGTCGACGAACATCGCGAACTCGTCACCGGCGAGACGCCCGATGGTGGTTTCCTGTGGCAGCGCGCGCGTCAGCCGTTCGGTGAGAATTTCCAGCGTGCGATCGCCGGCCGCATGGCCGAACGTGTCGTTGATCTCCTTGAAGCGATCCATGTCGAGATACAGGAGCGCAAGGCTGGTCTTGTTGCGAATGGCGCGCGCGATCGCCTGCTGCAGCAGGTGCTGGAACTGCATGCGATTCGGCACTTTCGTCAGCGCGTCGTAGCGCGCGAGATAGCGAATGCGACGCTCGGCGCGCTTGCGCTCGGTGACGTTGCGCACCACGAAGATCGTGCCCTGGTACTGCGGGTCGTCGGTGGTGATCTGCGAGCCGGTGATGGCCACCGGTATCGTCTGGCCATGACGCGTCTTCACCACGGTTTCGCGCGTGTCCTGCGAGGCGCGCAACATGTCGAATTCGCCGCGTTCGCGTTCATCGAAAATCGAAATGATGGTTCGGCCGACCAGCTCTTCTTCGCCCCAGGCGAGCAGTTTGCAGGCCGACTGGTTGGCCATGCGGATGACGCCGTCGGGAGAGGTCACGAACACCGCGTCGGTCATGCTGCCGAGCACGTTGGTCAGGTAGTTCTTGTTGATGGTCGTCTGGCGCAGTTTCTGGCGCATGCGCTCGAGCGCCGCCTGCAACTCGCCGAGCTCGTCGCGGCGGCCGACTTCGAGCGGCCGCGAGTAGTCGCCTTGCGCAATGCGATCGGCGCTCTTGATGAGCGTGGAGATGGGGGCCTGCATGCGGCGACCGGCCCACCAGGCGAGCGCCAGGCCGACCGCGAGCGCAACCACTCCCAGTGCGCCCGCCAGCAGCAGCGCCTTGCGCATCTGCACTCGCTGCATCGACTCGTACTGTGTTCGTGCCGCGGTCGATTCCTCCGCGCCTTCGCGCGAGCGGATTTCGATATCGGCTTCGCCGACCGTCTGCGGCGCCACGATGCCCGGCACGGTCTGCACATTGGCACGCAACGGTGCGCTGGCGCTGCGCGTGATGCCGCCGTCACCGTCTGACCTTGCGCCGCCACGAGTAGATTTCGTTACCCGCGGTGTCGCGCAACACCACGCCGAGCACGGTGTCATCACGCGTGAAGCTTTCGATCTCCGTATTCAGCATTTGCGGATCGTCGCGGAGCACGGCATCGGACACGCGGTCGGAAACATGGCGCGCGACTTCGTCCGCGCGCAGCGTGAGCTCGCCGAGTACACGGGCACGGGTATCGCGGAGGCCGTCTCGAGCAGCGCCGCATGCTGTGAGCGATTCTCGTACACCATGACCGAACCCACCGCGAGCGACACCGCGATGGCGGCTGCGACGGCGACGGCTATGTACTTGGTCTTGAAGCTGACGATGCTCACGAAATCCCGATACTTCTTATTCTCGGGCAATCTTACTCGCGGGTTTCCGGCACGGGCCACTCTCAGCCGCGGCAAGAGGCGCAATGTCGATTTGTTCCGCAGAAAGAGGGGCCCCACCTTCCATTAGGATAGCCAGAAATGACTGCAACCCAGGAATTCACGCTGGATCAGCTCACCGGGCGGGTCAGGACCCACCTTCGGGAGCTCAAGGAGCCGTCCCTGCGCATTACATCTGGAAGTCATGCAGCCGTTTCTGGCCATGCGGGCCGCGGCGGCCGCCGACGGAATCGAGCTCGTGGCGTTCTCGAGTTTCCGGGATTTCGACCGCCAGCTCGGCATCTGGAATGGAAAATTCCGCGGCGAGCGACCCATGCAGGACCGGTCCGGCAATGCCCTGAATGCCCTCGCGCTGCCGCCGGCGGAGCGGGTCGAGGCCATCCTCTGGTGGTCGGCGCTGCCGGGCGCCAGCCGGCACCACTGGGGTACGGACTTCGATGTGATGGACGCCCGTGCCAAGCCGCCCGGCTACAAGCTTCGGGTTGTGCCCGAGGAATACCTCGCTGACGGCCTCTTTCATCGCCTGACGAAGTGGCTGGATGCGCACATGCACGCGTTCGGCTTCTTCAGGCCCTACACCACCGATCGCGGCGGCGTGTCACCCGAGCCCTGGCACCTGTCCTATGCCAGGGTCGCGCGCCGGGCGCAGGCGGCACTGTCACTCGACGGCCTGCGTGCGGTTCTGACCGCCTCCGACATCGAGGGAAAAAGTGAAGTCCTGGCTTCGCTTGCGCGCAGCTTTTCCAACTACGTGGTCAACGTGGACGCGGCGCCGGAGGCGGCGCTGATGTCGCCAGGCTCGCCTGACGGCGAATGCAGGTTCGCCTTCGGCTCATCGCCAAGGTTCGCCTTCGGCTCATCGCCAAGGTTCGCCTTCGGCTCAACCCCAGACTTTCTTGATCGCGCCGAGCATCAGCGTGCGCGTGGTCGCCATGGAGTCTTCGACGCCGGTGAACACCGGCGGCTGACGCCGCAGCAGGCGCCAGTTCTCGCTGCGCAGGATGCGCTGCAGGTATTCCAGGTTGCGGTCGATCGACGCCATGTACGGATTGCGGCCACCGTAGAGGATTTCCAGGTAGCGATAGGCGCGGTTGAACTCGCCGTCGAGCCGCTTGGCGCGCATATCGAACACGAACTTGGGCGTCTGGCGCAGCAGATCGAGGCCCGAGGCGTAGCGAACTTTCACATGGCCGTTCTCGCCGATCGGCAACGCCACGCCCGCGAGCACGAATTCCGCGTACAGCCGGTCGCGGCATTTTTCGAGATAGCAACGATCCGCCATCTGCGCCATGAGGTCGGCGGTGCCGACCAGGTGCCCGAGCTTGTGATCGCGCGGATCCGGGGCAACGATGTTCTTGAACGGGCGCTCGTAGCCGGTGTAGTGGATGATCTCGGCGGCCACCTTCGCCCAGTGGCCGAGATTGATCTTGGGTAGATAGTCGGTGAGGAACGCCGCGCCGCGCGACACGTGCACGGTGGTGAACTCCGCGCCGTTCGGCACTTCGGTATCGCGCGTCGTGCGCAGGTACCCGACGTCGTGGAACAGCGCGACCACGATGCCGAGCATCGCGCGTTCCGGGCCGAACTTCTGGGCGTCCGGAACCTGCAGTTCGTGGCCTGCGATCAGTCGCGCCGTGGCGAGCGTGATGTCGAGCGTGTGCTGTTGATCGTGGTAGACCGTGTCGACGCCGAAGTACCCCGGCATGCGGCCGGAGAACATGCGCTCGAAGTCGCCGAACACGTGGGCAAAAGCCGAGAATTTTTCGCCGGGCCAGACTCTGGCGAACAGCTCTTCGATGGCGGCACGCACGTCGGGAGCCGAACTCACGAGAACCGTGTCGGTTACGTCGTAGTCGCTGCGACGGGATTCTGCGATCACGTCTTTGCCTTGGCCTTCGCGCGCTAACAAGATGGGCGAGTCTAGGCAGGGGGTCCGTAAAAGACCAGCAGGCGGAATCTGAGTGTGGAGACGAGCGTGACACGCATCACGTTGGGGCGAACCCCAATCGCCGTGCACCGCTTATTACTGTAAAGCGCCGACGGTTCGCTCGACAGGCTCTTACTTTTACACGCCGCCGCTTCGGCGGCGTGGAATTCGTCGCTTGAGCAGCCTCGGCAAACTCGCGATTACCGGCGTGTGGTCGGAGGCGCGCTCGACGCGCCGGGGTTCGACATCGATGCGGCAGGCCGTCAGCCGGGGCAGCAATTGCCGGTGCACCAGGATGAGATCGATGCGCAGGCCGTTGTTCCTGCGAAATGCACCCTGGCGATAGTCCCACCAGCTGAAGGACTTTTCCGGCTGCTCGAAATGCCGAAAGGCATCGACGAGCTCGAGGCTGGTAATGCGTGCCAGTGCCGCGCGTTCCTCGGGACTCACGTGAACGCTGCCTGCCCACGCGGCCGGGTCGTGTACGTCGCGATCTTCAGGCGCGACATTGAAATCGCCCAACACCACGAGACCTGGATGCAGTTCGGCTTCGCGCTTCAGCCAGCGTGTGAGCGCCTCCAGCCACTTGAGCTTGTAGGAGAATTTCTCGGAGCCCGGCGCCTGGCCATTCGGTACGTACAGATTGATGACACGGAATTCGCCCAGGGGGCTGCCAATGGTCGCAGCCAGCACGCGGCGCGGCGCATCGTCGAAATCCGGGATGTCGCGCAGGACGTCGGTCATGGGATGACGCGACAGCAACGCGACGCCGTTGTAGGTCTTCTGTCCGCTGAAGACGCTGTGGTAACCGGCGGTGGTGAATTCCGCGTGCGGAAAGTCCGGGTCCTGGATCTTCGTTTCCTGCAGTGCAACCACGTCGGGTTGATGCGTGCGCAGCCAGTCATGCAGCTGCTCGCTGCGCACACGCAACGAGTTCACGTTCCAGGTGGCAATCGAAAACTCGTCCTGCCGGACAGGGCCACCACCCGCGGTGGCCCCGTTCACTGGATGAGACTCACTGGACGAGTCCCTGCTGCTCAACAGCGCGTTCACGTCCGGTGGGCGTCCGCGAAACTCGACGAACGCGTCGAGCGCCTTGCGACTGCCGCCGGCGGACAGGATGGCATCGAGAAAACGCTGCGCGACCTGGCGATCGAACACACCGTGTTCCTCGAAGGCTGCGAAAGCATCCGCAGCAAGAACTTCGGCCCACTTGTAGCTGTAGTAACCCGCGGCATATCCGCCGGCGAAAATGTGGCCGAAGTTGTGCGGGAACCGGTTCCATTCGGGCACCGCGAACACGGCGACCTCGGCGCGTACTTCGCCGAGGATCTCCTCGATGCGGGCACCACGCGCCGGATCGTATTCGGCGTGCAGGCGGAAATCGAACAACGCGAACTCGAGCTGCCGCATCGTGGCGAGGCCCGCGTGGAAGGTTCGCGAACCCAACAACTGGCGCTGCTGCTCGGCGGGCAGCGGGGCGCCGGTCTCGAAGTGACGCGCCATCGTTGCGAGCACCTCGGGGCGCCAGGCGAAATTCTCCAGGAACTGGCTCGGCAGCTCGACCGCATCCCACGACACGCCATTGATGCCGGAAATACTCGGATAACCCACGCGAGTCAGCATGTGATGCAGGCCGTGTCCGAACTCGTGGAACATCGTCACCACGTCATCGTGCGTGAGCAAAGCCGGCTTGCCCTTCGCGGCGGGCAGGAAATTGCACACCAGGTAGGCGACGGGCACGGTGTGCTCGGCGCCGAAATCCTTGCGCCCGACGCAGTCGTCCATCCACGCACCAGCACGTTTCTTCGCGCGCGCGCAGGCATCCAGGTAGAAACCCGCGCGCGCCTTGCCGCTGGCGTCGACGATCTCGAAGAATCGCGCGTCAGGGTGATACACGGGCACACCCTGGCGTTCGACGATCTTCACGCCGAACAACTGCTCCGCGACCGAAAACAGGCCTTCGAGTACGCGCGGCAATGGGAAGTAGGGGCGCAGCTCTTCCTGGGAAATGGAAAACAGCTTGGCCTGCAGCTTCTCCGAGTAGTAACCGACGTCCCAGGCATTCAACGGGCGACCCGCGAATTTTTCGAGGTCGGCAAATTCGGCTTTGGCGGCAGGACGCGCCACGCGAACCAGCTGGCGCAGAAAATCGAACACGGCCTGATTGGACGGCGCCATTCGCGTCGCCAGCGCGTAGGCCGCGAAGTTCGGAAAATCCAGCAGGCTCGCTGCCTCGTGGCGCAGCGCGAGGATCTTCGCCATCACTTCGGTGTTGTCGAATTTTCCCGCGCCCGGGCCGCGCTCGGAGGCGCGCGTCGACCAGGCTTCGTAGAAAGTGCGGCGCAGGGTCTCGGAATCCGCGTCCGTCATCACGGCGACGTAGGTGGGCTGCTCGAGCGCGAACAGCCAGCCCTGGACCCCTTTCTCGGTGGCGCGCACGCGCGCCTGTTCGACGATGCCCGGATTGATCCCGGTGAGCTCGCGTTCATCGGTGACCAGGTGTGTCCACGCATTCATCGCGTCGAGTACGTTTTCTTCGAACTTGGCGCCGAGCGTGGCGAGCTCCTGCACGACGGTCTTGTAGCGCGCTTTGCGCTCCAGGGGCAGCCCGACACCGGCGAGCCGGAAATCTTCGAGCGCGCGCTCGATGAGGCGCCGCTGCGCGGGGTCGAGACGATCGGCCTCGTTGGCGGCGATGGCACTATAGGCGCGGAACAGCGGCTCGCTCTGCGCGAGGTCGGTCCAGTAGTTAGACAGCAGCGGCAGGCAGGCGTTGTAACTGGCGCGCAGCTCTTCGGAATTGAGCACGCCGTTCAGGTGGCTGATCGGCGACCAGGTGCGCGACAGGCGGTGCGAAAGCTGTTCGAGCGGCAGCACGGTGTTTTCAAAGGTGGGGTGCGGTTGCGCTTCGAGCCCTTTGACTTCGCCGCGATTGCGCTCGAGAAGCTCGCGGATCGTGGTCTCCACTTCAGTGGCACGGATGCGATCGAACGCGGGAAGTGCAGTCCCGCTTACAGTGGCGTCATTACTCATTTCGTTCCCAGGACGGCAAGCACCGGCTCGGTGTCGGGGCGGACACCGCGCCACAGGGTAAAGGATTCGGCGGCCTGTTCGACCAGCATGCCCCAGCCTTTATGGGCGCGCGCACAGCCTTGTTCAATGGACCAGCTCACAAATGGCGTCGCCGCCTTGCTGTAACTCATGTCGTAACACACCGTGTGACTGCCGATCACCGCGCCGTCGATGTTGGGCACCGACCCGGTGAGCCCGGCAGCCGTCGCATTGATGACGATGTCGAAGGGTTCGTCGCCCACATCCTCGAATCCGCAGCCGCGCACCGCGCCGAGATCGACGAACAGCGACGCAAGATTAACCGCGCGATCCGGGGTACGGTTGGCGATCACCAGTTCTGTAGGTCCGAGCGATAGCAGCGGCTCGACCACGCCGCGCGTCGCGCCCCCGGCGCCCAGGATCAGAATCCGCTCGTTGGTGACTTCGAGGCCCAGGTTCTTGCGCAGGTCGGTGACGAGACCGTGGCCGTCGGTGTTGTCGCCGAGCAGGCTGTGCTCGGCGTTCATCATGAGTGTGTTGACCGCGCCCGCGCGGTCGGCGCGCAGCGTGAGCTCGTTGGCCAGCTCCGCCGCCGCTTCCTTGTGTGGTACGGTCACGTTGAGTCCGCGCCCGCCGCGCGTGAAGAACTCCAGCACCTGGGCACGAAAGTCCCCCGGGGCGATGTCATACAGGCGGTAGACCAGGGACTGCTCAGTCTGTTTCGCAAAGAGCCCGTGGATGAAAGGCGACCAGCTGTGATTGATCGGATGACCGACCACTCCGTACTGATCCGGACCGTTCATAGCCAAGGCAAATTCGAACGGGAAGATGGCTGAAATAAGCGCGTCACTCGCCGGGTCTTATACATGAACCCACGCCCACGCGGAACGACGGCGGGAGCCCCCTTCGCGCGGCTGTTGGAGATGTTGCGGCCCGACCTGGTGCGCTTCGCCTTCTGGCTGGCGCGTGACCGGGCCGTGGCGGAGGACGTGGTGCAGGAGACGCTCATCAGAGCCTGGAAGTCCCGCGAGGAGCTCAAGGATCAGGCCGCGGCGCGGCCATGGCTGTTCACGATCATCCGGCGGGAGCACGCGCGCCTCTATGAGCGCAAGCGGCTGCCAACGGTGGACGTGGAAACCGTGGAAGCGTTGGGCGATCCGGCGCTGGCCAGCGACGGCGATGCCGGCCTCGAGGATCTTCGACGCGCGATCATGCAGCTGCCGGACGAATACCGGGAGCCGCTGGTGATGCAGGTGTTAGGCGGCTTCACTACGGGCGAAATCGCCGCGGACCTCGGGCTCACTCAGGCCGCGGTGCTCACGCGACTGTTCCGCGCGCGCAACCGGCTGCGCGTGATCTATGGGCTTGAACCCGCGGAGAACGCGGAATGAGTAACGACTGCGCACACGCGCGTATCGCGATTGGCGGCGAGCCGCATGCACTTCCGCCCGAAGTGACGGCCCATCTCGCCACCTGCGCGGCGTGTCGTCAGTTTCATGCCGAGACGCTGTCGCTGGACGGGCGGCTGCGTGCCGCGCTCGAGTTGCCACTCTCGAATTTTCGCAAGGCGGCACCAGCGCCTGCGCGCCGTTTCGCAATGGCGGCGTCGGTGGCGCTCGCGCTCGCTCGTCGGCGGCAGTTTCTGGCTGTTTCGGCCACAGACTGCGCTTGCTGACGAAGTGGTCGATCACGTCAGGCACGAAAGCGGTAGTTGGAGTGCGCACGAGGTGCTCTCCGCGACCGAGCTCGCGGGCGTGCTTCGGCAAGCCGGCGTGACATTCGATGCGTCGATGCCCGTGGTCTATGCGATGGCTTGTCCGTTTCACGGACGGCTCGTGCCGCACCTGGTCGTGCAGACGGCGAGCGGACCCATGACTGTGATGTTGCTGGCTCACGAGAAGGTGAGCGAACGCCAGGAATTCTCCGAAGGCGGGTTTCAGGGCGTATTGCTGCCGGCGGGTGAGGGCAGCGTCGCCGTGCTGATGCAGAACGCCAGGGTTCCGGATGCCGTGGCGGCCCAGGTGCTCAGCCAGGTTCGCTGGTAGCGAGTACCTCACAACCCGACTGTGGCCCGCCGAGCATTGCCTGGAGCTCCGGCAGCCACTGGCGCATCTCCTGTTCGACTAGATAGGGAGCATTGACCAGCACCAGCGCCGAGCCATTGAGTGCGGCACGAGAATCGCAGGGATGCATCCACAGCAATGAAGCGAGCACCGGACGGCCCACGCCCGCCCGCAGAGTCGCGAGCCATGCGTCGAAATCGCTGCGCATCTTGACCGGCAGCCACAGCAGCAGCACCGCGCTTTCGAATCGCGCCAGCGCATCCTTCACGGCGGCGAGCACATGCGTGAAATCGGCGCGCTCTTCATAGGGCGGATCGATGAGCACGAAACCGCGCCGCTCCGGCGGCGGCAACAAGGCGCGCAATCCCTGAAAGCCATCCGATCCCTCGACGCGCGCGCGCTTGCTTTCCGGGAGCACTTTGCGCAGTTGTCCGGCCTCTTCGCGCTGTGTCTCGAAGAATACTGCGCGATCCACCGGGCGCAGCGTGCGCGCCGCGAGCAGGGGCGAGCCCGGGTAATGCAGACTGCCGCCGTGCGTGCCCGCAGCCACGAGTTCGCGATAGCGGGTGAGCGCTTCGTGCCGCGGAACGGCTGCCAGCAATTTCGCAACGCCCGTCTGCCATTCGGCCGGGTGCTGCGCGTCGCCCGGATGAAGGTCGTAGTCACCTCGTCCCGCGTGCGTGTCCACGAACAGCAGGCCTTTGTCCTTGCGCGTGAGTGCATGCAGGACTTCGAGCAACAAAACGTGCTTGTGGACGTCGGCAAAATTGCCGGCGTGGTATTGGTGACGATATTTCATGGAACCCTGGCGCTTGATGTCGCGCCCTTATACACGTTGCCGGGCGGCTGGCCGACACATCCGCAAGCTCCGGGTCGCGCCCTGACCGCCAGTGCTTCATGGTGAGCCTGAACGTACCCACAGGAGGCGCCATGGAGTTCATCGTTCGCGGAGTGCCACAGGAAATCGCCGATGAAGTTCGGCGCACGCATCGCTCGCCGGGCTACGGTCACCCTGCGCACCTCGAAGTGGCGGCCGGTACGGGGCCCTGCCGCTGCTGCCTGCAAACCTTCGTGCCGGGTGTAGATCGCCGCCTGCTCTTCACCTATCGGCCGCCGGGCCGCGGCAATTCGCTCACGGCGCCTGGCCCCGTGTTCATCCATGCCAGCCACTGCGATGCTTACGTAGGTGTGGGATTTCCCGAGGGGCTGCGCAGCCTGCCGCTGGCTTTTGAGTCGCGAATCGCGGGTAGTCGCGTCAACGATCTTTCCGCGAGCGCCGTGGAGCCGGCCGAGTCGCAGATTCAGCGCTTGTTCACCGGCGGTGATGCTGAATGGCTTCATCTGCGGCATGCCGAAGCCGGATGTTTCATCGCCAGCATCGATCCATCTGAACCCAGGCGTTGAGCCAGCCGCGTTTGATGCCCCTGAGGAGTTGAGCATGTTCAAGGCGCGAGTTGGATATTTGCTGGCCGGAGCGTTGTCCCTCTGCGTGCTCGCGCACGCCGGGGAGCCCAGCCTTCCACCCAGACAGATCGCACCGCCCAAACGTATTCCCGACGTGGATCCCGGCATCGCTGCGGAAATCACGCAGCCCACCGGTGAACCGGTGAGCACCGCCAGCATGCCGCGCGCTGTGCGACTTGCGGTGGTGGCGGATGCCGCGAAGCGATTCCAGGTAGCGGAAGATGCGGTGGTATTGGCCAGCGCGGAACAGGTGGCCTGGGGTGATGGTTCGTTGGGTTGCCCGCAGCCCGGCCGCAGCTACACCCAGATGTTGGTGCCTGGTTTTCGCGTCACTGCGAGCACGACGGCCGGACGGATGCTCTATCACACGGATACCCGAGGCAACGTCGTGACCTGCGGGTTTCCGGTCCCGCACGGCACGGGTGTCGAACCGCGCACCCAGCTGCCGGTGAAGTCAGCGCCGGATCGCTGATCGCTCCGGCTGCCACCGACACTAACTACCCTGGAAAGCAAAAAGGCCCCCGCGGTTGCCCGCGGGGGCCTGTCAGCCCATCGGAAGATCAGCGCGGAAGCAGCAGGCCTTCCGTCGCCGCCGTGGCTCCGCCGCGGCTCGCCGCGCCGAAGTCACTGTTGTTGATCAATATCAATCCCTTGTGTGGATCAGTGCCCGGGCTCAGTGGGTACTGGGCGAAGGTCAGGTTCCCCGACTGGTTGTACGTCAGCAAGTCACCCGGCACCACGCCCGCAAATTCCTCGCCGTACGGCGTGAGGGCGAACGGTCCGAGGTGAGACTCCACGTTACCGCCGAAGTACCAGCTGTAGGCGTAGTAGTTTGCCGTCATGGGTACGCCGATCGCCGCCCGCGTGAGCCCCATGTCGCTGCCGCAGGCACGCAGGATCACGTTCGACGTGTTGGTCGCGTGTTCGACGAAGAACCGCGCGATGCTGGCACCCGTCTTCGGGTTGATGACCGCCGTCACCTGCCGACCGTCGCTGATCGTGGTGACGCCGGACACGTCCTGGCTGATCACGGCAAAGTCATTGCCCGTGGATACCGTCCACGTTGAGGTCGACTTCGTGAATGGTTCCCACGGGCGATGCCTTCCGCTCGTACATGTTGAACACGAACTCCCAGACGAAGTTCGGGTTCACACTGCAGATCTGGCCCGCCGGTGTCAGGAAGGTGTTGACGGCTGCGACTCGAATCGTCGGGTTCGGCTGACCCTCGCCCGGCGCGCCACGTGGCGTGTCCGGCCCGGTTCCCAACACCGAGTACGCAAAGATCTGTGCGTCACCGACACCCTTGTTCTGCAGCGCCACTGTGCCGAGGCCGGTCGCCGGATCGACAGCCGGTAGTTTGCCGCCGGGCAGTATGGCTTTCACGTCCGCCGATTTGCGCGGCAGGATGTGCCACGGCATGGTCACCTCGTGATGATAGCCCTTGAACACGACGTAGCCGTCGTACTCATTGGCCGTCAGGGGACCGATGGCATTGCCGCCCGCACCCGAGCTCATGAGGTTGTTGCGCAACTTCGAGCCATCGACGGACAGCTTCACCGTGACCTTGGTCGACGAGAACGGCATGACCACGATGGATGACGGCGACACCGACATCTTCATCGCGCCAGTGTCCACGTCGTCCTGGTAACGCTGCGTTGCCTTGATCGCGTACACCATGGGCAGGAAGGAACGGTTCTCCACTTCCAGCTTGCGGGTGAAGACGTGATTGGTCTTCGAAGCATCGAGATATCCGAAGCTCATCGCGCCGTAGATCTTCGATACCGCGTCACCCGTGACGTCGTGCACGAACACCGGCGAGAACAGCGCGCGGTCCACGCGCACTTCGCCGCCGCCGATACGCGTGATCGGTGCGAGCTGGTCCGGAAGGATCGATGTAGCCGAGGAGGGCTGGTACACATCGGTCTCGCGCGGTGTTGATCAGCAGCTGCTTGATTTCACGCGCCGACAGGAACGGTCGCGCCGATTTCAGGATGGCTGCCGCTCCGGTGACCATCGGTGCCGCACCGGAGGTGCCGCCGAAGGCGGAAGTCCCCGTGAAGCTGCCCGACGTCCGCGGAGATCGACGCGCCCGGCGCGCCAATCTCGGGCTTGACGATGTTGTCGTCGAAGCGCGGACCGCGCGACGAGGTCGACGCCAGCGAGCCAGCCAACGAAGCCTGGTTCGTGGGGTCGAAGCGCACGGCTGCCGTTCCCGTACGCAGTGGATCCGCATCCGCCTGGCTGATCATGTAACCCGGGATCGTCGGCGGTGTGCCGCCGCCGAAAGCGCCCGCAAAGGGAGCCTCCGGCGTGACCAGGCCGATGATGCCGAGAATGCCGCCTGCCAGCTGCGATGTTGTTGATCTTCTCCGTGAACGAACACGTGCCGCGATCGACGAACACGATCTTGCCGGCCAGCGATCCAGCCGGGAACGGCGGGATGATGATCGGTGGATTGGGATCAGGCTGTGTAATCACCGTGCTGCAGCCAACGCGCTGCACTGTGCCCGCGGCGAAGACTACGACCGGGCCCTCGATGCTGGTTGTCGAGCGGGCCGGACCACGGCTGGAATACCGCACCACGTTCGCCGGTGACCGGCGCGAGCATCGTCATGAGCTGCAGAGTGGACGAAGGCACCTCGGTCTGCGCCACGCTTAGCGCGGACGAGGCAGCCGCCGGCGAACCGGTGATGAACTGCTTGTCGGCGCTGTTGCCGGCGGAGGCCACCGTCAACACACCCGCTTTCGCGGCGTTGTCGACTGCGAGCGAACAGATCATCGTCGAATGGCTGGCCGTAGGAGGACCCCAGCGACATGTTGATGATGTCGACGTGGTCGCGGACGCGGCCGTCGTTGTTCGGATCGAGCGCGAACTCCATCGCCTGCGATCAGCGCCGTGCCGCTGCACGAGCTCGAAGGCGCGGAGCAGGCCTTGACGGCGTACAACTTGGCGGCCGGAGCTACGCCCAGTTTGCCGGCGATGATGTCGGCGACGTGTGTGCCGTGCCCACCGAAAGTCGTCGCATCGGGAGCTCCGATCGGATCGGGATCTGCCGACAACGGTGGACTGTTGGTGCCCCCCGGCCATGCTTCACCGACGAAGTCGTAGCCACCGATCACCTTGGCGCTCGGGAAAAGCCCGTCATCCGCGGTGGTGCCGGGGTCGTTGATCACGAGATAGCCCGTTCCTGCCGGAACCGTAGGAATGAACGGTGGTGCGGCCGGGAGCGGCGCCCATGCCGCCTCATAAGCGGCCTGCGTACCGGGACCACCGAGCGCTTTGTGTGTGTAGTCGATGCCGCTGTCGATGACGGCGATACGAACGCCCTGGCCGCGAGCGCCGAAATGCATGCGCCGTCTCGGCGCCGATGTAAGGCACGGTCTCGGAGAGGTCCAGGCGGTAGTCGGACACGCCGACCACGCGCGCGATCGCGGTGTCACGAGCGAGCTGCGGCAGATCGGCGGCGTCGATGCGCAACACCACCGCATTGGTGCGACAGCTGCATGGAAGCCACGACGTCCGCATTCGGCGCCGTACCGAGAATGCGATTGATCACTACTGCTTGCTCAGCCAACACCTGTTCGCGGCTGCGGGCTTCGCCAGAGCCGGCAACGGACTCGCCGACGAGACGCACGAGCACATCGACGCGACCTGTGGCGCCCTGGAGGCTCGGATGCAGAACGCTGCGAGTAGCTAGGCCGGCATCCGTTTCGATGGTTGCGGGCAGAGCAAATGATTCCATGCGCGCCAGGCTGGCAGCTGACGTTTCACGCGGCGCTGCGGCCGCGAACGTGCTGGCTGTCAGCAAAGCGCTGCACACGGCCCAACGGAGGCCGTGACCGACACTATTGCCTTTCATGTGAAGTTTCCCTTGAGAACCTGTTATTCCGGGAACACGCCGAGCAGTTGCCTCGGGAGCGCGGTGGTTCTTCCTTGTTGCCGCGAGCAGTGCGTAATTCTTTTTCTCGTGAATGCGCACCGTGTCATCCAGGACCCGCTGGCGACGCTACTCCGCGGTTCGACTTAATTCAATCGCGTGACCGCGAGATTGAACATAACTGGCTCAGGATTTTTTGCGTTTCGGCGCGGATTTTTTGGGAGCGGCCGCGATCGGCTTTGCACTGTTCGCGCGCGCCGATTTCTTTTTTACTGGTGTCGATTTTTTTTCAGCTTTCGCCGACACGGCGTCAGCCGCTTCCGACTTTTGTGCGCTCTTGGCTGCGGATTTCTTCGCGCGTTTGGGCGCTGCAGCGTTTTCAGCGGCCGGAGTTGCTGCAGTTTTTGCCGGCGCGGCAGTTTTCTTGCGGCCGAACCGGCTGCCACGGGGCGGCGCCACCGCGAGTAGTTCGCGGGAGAGTTCGAGGGTGACCGACTTCGGATCGGTGTCTTTCGGAATGCGGGCGTTGCGTTTGCCGTCGGTGATGTACGGACCGTAGCGTCCGTTCAGCACCTGGATGTTGTCGACGCCGAAGTCCACGATGATGCGATTGGCGTCGGCTTCTTTCTTGAGCCGGATGACTTCGAGCGCGCGTTCCAGCGTGACCGTGTACGGGTCGTCCGGCGGCTTCAGCGAAACGTACTTGGCGCCGTACTTGATGTAAGGACCGAAGCGACCGATGTTGGACTGAACCGGCTCGCCTTCGGCGGTCGTGCCCAGGCTCACCGGCAGCCTGAAGAGCTCGAGCGCCTCGGGCAGCTTGATGAGATCCATCTTCTGACCAGGACGCAATCCCGCGAACTTGGGCTTCTCTTCGTCGTCCTTGGTGCCGATCTGCACGAACGGACCGAACCGACCCATGCGCACGGTGATGGGCTTGCCGCTCTCCGGATGTTTGCCGAGCTCACGCGCCTGCGCGACTTCCTCGCGCGAGACGTTTTTCTCGATGTGCTCGACCTGGGTGATGAACGGCTTCCAGAATTTCTTGAGCGGCTCGGTCCAGTCTTCTTCGCCGCGCGACACCGCATCCAGCTCGTCTTCGAGCGCGGCGGTGAAGCCGTATTCCACGTATTTGTGGAAATGCTTCGACAGGAAGCTGCCGACGATCTTGCCGATGTCCGTCGGGATGAACCGGCGGTTGTCCATGTCGACGTATTCGCGATCCTTGAGCGTCGAGATGATGGTGGCGTACGTCGACGGACGGCCAATGCCGTGCTCTTCGAGAGCCTTCACCAGCGAGGCTTCGGAATAGCGCGGTGGCGGCTCGGTGAAATGCTGGTCGCCGTGCACTTTGAGCAGGGTGACGACGTCGCCCTCTTTCATGGGCGGCAGGATGCGATCGTTTTCGTTTTCCGGCTTACCGTCGTCGACGTCTTCCTGGTACACGGCCATGTAGCCGGGCTTCACCAGCGTGGAACCATTGGCGCGCAGGACGTGGCGGCCGGTCGGCGCGCTCGCGCCTTCTGATTGCTTGCTGGGCAGCATGTCGACCGCGACGGTGTCGAACAATGCGTGCGCCATCTGTGAGGCGACTGCGCGCTTCCAGATGAGCGCATAGAGTTTGTACTGGTCCGGATCGACCTTGCCTTCGAGTTTCGACGGCAACACCGCGGCGGACGTGGGGCGAATGGCCTCGTGCGCTTCCTGGGCATTGCGCGACTTGGTCTTGTAGATGCGCGGCTCTTCGGCCACGGCTTCCTTGCCGTATTCCTGCGCGATGACTTCGCGCATCTCACGCACAGCGTCGACCGCCAGGCTGAGCGAGTCGGTACGCATGTAGGTGATGAGACCGATGGCGCCTTCGCCGTAATCGACACCTTCATACAGCTGCTGCGCCAGTCGCATGGTGCGCTGGGCGGAATATCCGAGCTTGCGCGCGGCTTCCTGCTGCAGCGTGGAGGTGGTGAACGGCGGGGAAGGGTTGCGCCGGCGCTGCTTGCGGTCGATGGACAGGACGTGCAGGAACCCCTGCGCGGCATCGTTGATCGATTTTTCGACGTTGCGAGCGGTGTCTTCGTTGGTGAAGCTGAACTGCTCGACCTTCTGACCGTCGAATTCGATGAGCTTGAGCGGAAAGGTCTGCGCGCTGTGTTCGCCTTCGGCTTCGAGCGTCCAGTATTCCTGCGGCTTGAAGATGCTGATCTCGTGCTCGCGCTCGCAGATCATTCGCAGCGCCGGGCTCTGCACGCGGCCGGCCGACAAGCCGCGGCGCACCTTCTTCCACAGCAGCGGCGACAGATTGAAGCCGACGAGGTAGTCGAGAGCGCGGCGCGCCTGCTGCGCGTTCACCAAGTCGAGCGACAGGCCGCGCGGCTCTGCCACGGCGCGCTGCACCTCGCCCTTCGTGATTTCGTAGAAAACGACGCGTTTGACTTCCTTGCCCTTGAGATCGCCGCGCTCTTCGAGCAGCTCACGCAGGTGCCAGGAGATGGCTTCGCCTTCACGATCGGGGTCGGTCGCCAGATAGAGGTTCTTGGATTTCTTGAGCGCGCGCGAAATGGCGTCGACATGCTTTTCATTGCGCTCGATGGAGCGATAGCTCATCGCGAATTGCTTGTCGGGATCGACCGCGCCTTCCTTCGGGATGAGATCGCGGACGTGGCCGTAACTGGCCAGCACCTCGAAATCCTTGCCGAGGTACTTCTTGATGGTTTTTGCTTTCGCCGGTGATTCGACGATGACCAGGTTTTCAGCCATCAGTTAGGCAAAGCATCGGATTCGTCGAACAGCAGGTCTTCCATGCGCGCGCAGGCCTGCTCCTGGCCCGGCTGGCTCGACAGCACCATGAGCACGAGCCACTTGAGCCGGTCGATGTCGACATCGTCACCATCGAGCGCGACGAGGCGGTCGATGACGATCTCGCGCTGCAGCGGCGAAAGAATGCCTTCCTGTTCGAGCTGCAACAGATAACCGCGGCAGCTGGTGGAAATGCGTTCGACCTCGTCGCTCGAGAACACGCGCAGCGCGCGTGAAGACATGTCGGGACGCGAGCGCTCGCCGGCGAGATCGGCGAGCCAGTCGAGCGCCCGCTCGACATTGTGGCGGCCGAATCCGGCGCGCTCGAGATCAGCGGCGAGGGTTTCGCGTTCGGGCACTTCCGGGGCTTCAGCCAGCATGTACTGGTCGAACACGTATATAAGAATGTCTAAAACACTTCCGGTCATGCTGTCGCCGGTTGTCGTTGGCTTCATTTTCCCGCCATGCGGCTGTAACGGCCGCCGGGGTGCGGCGCCACGTGCCCGTCGAGCTCCAGAATCAGCAGCATCGAAGCGATCGATTCGCTGTTCATACCCGTGCGTTCGATCAAGCTGTCGACGCTTGCTGGCTCAAAGGCGAGCGCATCTAACAGGATTTTGTATTCCTTGTCCAACGGGGGCGTCCTCAGTTGCGCCTGCGGAGGTGCTCCGGGCACGCTTGCAACCAGTTGGGCGACAAGGGAAATCTTGAGCTCACAGAGTACGTCCTCGGGACGCTCGACGAGCTTCGCCCCCTGCCGGATGAGCTGGTGGCACCCTCTCGCGAGCGGATTGTGGATGGAACCGGGGATGGCGAAGACCTCGCGACCCGCCACGCCCGCCAGCCGGGCGGTGATCAGGGACCCGGAGCGCTGAGCTGCTTCGACCACCAGCGTGCCATGGCTCAAGCCCGCGATGATGCGATTGCGCTGGGGAAAATACGCCGGGAGCGGCGAGCTGCCCGGCGGAAATTCCGTGATGACAGCGCCCGTGGCGGCAATGCGATCCGCGAGCGCCTGGTTTTCGCGCGGGTAAATCTGGTCGAGCCCACAGCCGAGCACGGCAACCGTGGGACCGCCACCCGCGAGCGCGCCTTCGTGGCAGGCGGTATCGATTCCCAGCGCGAGTCCACTCGTGATGGTGATGCCGGCATGCGCAAAGAACATCGCAAATTCGCGCGCGCTGGCGCGGCCGCCCGCGGTGGGATTGCGGCTGCCGACCATGGCGAGTTGCGGCTCGCTGAGGATCCGCACGTCGCCGCGCACGTACAGCACGCCGGGCGCGTCCGGCGATTCGAGCAACAAGGGCGGGTAGTCGGTGGCGGTCGCTGGCAGCAGGACAGTGCCCGACGCATCGAGCCAGCGCAGATCCGAGGCGATGAGCGCTTCGTCGGGCGTCGCCAGCCAGTCGATCGCGCCAGTAGATAGACCGAGCCGGGCAAGCGCCGCCCGGTCGGGTTGTTCGAGTGCCGCAAGATCCGGGCCGAGATCTTCGAGCTGCAGGAGCTGCGGTGCGCTCAGGCTCGGTGCGCGTGCCGCGACGGCCAGTCGCCGCCTGAAACGGTCCGATGTCGGATTCATCCCGGCAGCCTAAAACGAAAGGGCCAGCACGATGGCTGGCCCAAATTCGTCAGAATGAAGAGAAATGCGTTACGGGTTGTAAACGCGATCCGCGACCTGCATGGGAGAGCGGGCGCCGATCACGAGGCCGTAGCTGATCTGGTCGTAAACCTTGAACACGATGAGTGTGCCGGCACGTTCGTACGGCAATTGCACCTGGTCGCCGAACGGCTGCTTGTTCCAGGGCCATTCGCCCATCTTGTCGTGGACGACCGCACCCTGCTGATCGATCGCGAGCACCGCGCCTTGTTCGAGGCCGTCAACCTGGCCGCGATTCAACACCACGACCTGGTACTGGCCGATCTGCGAGACGTTGTCGGCGACCGCGATGATCTGACCGTCGATCGGCTTGGTCGGCGCATGCGGCGCGAACGTCAACGACCGCTCGCCCTCGACCGTCACGAGTCGATCGCCTTCGAGCGCTTCGCGCTTGCCTTCGGTGAGGACGGCTTTCGAAACTTCACCCGGCGTCTTCACCACGGCGGTAGCGACGTAGTAGGCCTGGTAGCCGAGAACTTCCCGCGAATCGATGTCGTAAATCGGATCGCCGACATGCATGACCACGTAGCTCTGGTTGACCGCGCCGTTCAGGTTCCGCACGTAGAACTCATGACCCGTGCCACCGATCATGTGGTGGTCACGGAACGCGAGGATGTGGGGAGAAGCGAGAGCCTGCTCTTTTGTGAGCACGCTGGGCTTCGACAGGAATGCGGCAATGGCCGAGAACGGAATCGTGTCGATGGGGCCGTCGAGAGTTTCGCTGCGCAGTCGCGGCTCCAGGCGAGCGCCACCGAACTGCGAAATCATGACGTGCGCGTCGCCGTTGGCGCCGTACGCCAGCGACAAGACGTCACCGGGATAGATCAGGTGTGGATTTTCCACCTGCGGATTGATCTGCCAGATCTCGGGCCAGAACCACGGATCCTTGAGGAACACCGCGGCGATGTCCCAGAGCGTGTCACCGCGCTTCACGGTGTAGTTCATGGGCGCGTCGGGGCGAATGAGCTGGGCCGTCGGCTGAGTCGATTCGGCGACGGGGGCTTCATTCAGCGCGGCCACGGCGGCTTCAGTCGCCGTCAGGTCCTCGGCTGTATTGTCCCTGTCGGGGGCAGTGATCGCCGCCGAAGGTGAGTGGCTCTCCTGCACCGCGGGCGGCGAGGATGTAGCGCAACCGGCCACCAGAAGGGCGGCTGCCATAAACGTCATCAGAGCGATGAGACGCGGGGTCAGGAATGCGAGCACGCGCGGCTCCCTAAGTTGTTGATTAAGAGACATCCTCCACTCCTCAATCCTGGGTGGGGCAAGCGGACCCCACTGTTATAATCCGCCGCAGCACGAGGGCCTACGATCTATTGTCAAGTTTGTGCGCTGGATCACGGGATCTCTTCCCGCATCCCCGCAACACAAACCTTGCCCACGGTCGGATCGCCCAAACATTAGCAGCAATCGAGCGGAACATCATGGCGCGCCTGCATATTCTTGAATACCCGGACCCCCGACTTCGCACCAAGGCCAAGCCTGTCGAGGTGTTTGACGCTGCCTTGGCGAAGCTGGTCGAAGACATGTTCGAGACCATGTATCTCGCCCCCGGGGTAGGTCTGGCCGCAACCCAGGTGGACGTGCATAAGCGCTTGATCGTTATGGATGTTTCCGAAGGAAAGAACCAGCCCCAGGTGTTCTGCAATCCCGAGTTGCTGGCCCAGGAGGGAGTGGGGGTCACCGAGGAAGGCTGCCTGTCGGTGCCGGGCATTTTCGATGAAGTGAAACGAGCGGCTACGGTCCGCGCGCGAGCGCAGGACGTAAACGGAAAAACCTTCGAAGTCGACCTCGATGGGCTCGCGTGCCGTCTGCCTGCAACACGAGATGGACCACCTGGAAGGCAAGCTCTTCGTCGACTATCTGTCTGATCTCAAGCGCGAACGCATCCGCAAGAAACTGGACAAGGATCGCAAGGAACGCGCGGGCAAATCGCGCGAAGCCTCTTCCGCGCGCGCGTACTGATCCTGCGCACGACACAAAGCCTTCGGGCGCGCCCATGACCTCGTTACGAATCGCCTTCGCGGGCACACCGCAGTTCGCGCTGCCCGCGCTGCAGGCGCTGCTCAAGTCACGGCACCAGGTCGTCGGCGTGCTGACACAGCCCGATCGGCCGGCAGGGCGTGGTCAGCAAATGCGCGCCTCGCCCGTCAAACTACTCGCGCTGGATGCGCAATTGCCGCTGGCGCAGCCTCCGACTCTGAAGACACCGGAGAGCCGCGCGGAGCTCACGCAGTGGGCTGCGGATGTTCTCGTCGTGGTGGCCTATGGCCTCATCCTGCCGCCGCCGGTGCTTGCGCTGCCTCGCCTCGGGTGCGTCAACATTCATGGTTCGCTGCTGCCGCGCTGGCGTGGGGCTGCGCCGATTCAGCGTGCGATCCTCGCCGGCGACGCGGAAACCGGCGTCACCATCATGCAGCTCGACGCGGGTCTCGATACCGGGCCCATGCTGCTCGAGCGCGTGAGACCGATCGGCTCGCAGGACACCGCCGGCGATCTGCACGACGCATTGTCCGAGCTTGGCGCGGCCGCGCTGCTCGAAGCGCTCGACGGGCTCGCGGCAGGCGCGCTCAAGCCGCGCGCACAGCCGGCGGAAGGCGTGAGCTACGCGCCCAAAATCGAAAAATCAGAATCGCCGCTCGACTGGTCGGTGAGCGCCATACATCTCGACCGCAAGATTCGCGCCTTCAATCCCTGGCCTGTCGCCGAGACGCGGTTTGCAGGCGAAAGCCTGCGCGTGCTGCGGGCACGGATCGCCGAGCCCGTGGGCGCCCACGATGCGCCGGGAACTTTGTTAGGCATCGCGGAGGACGGTTTGCGCGTGGCCTGCGGCGAAGGAGTGCTCGCGGTGCGCGAACTTCAGCGGGCGGGCAAGAGGCCGGTGTCGGCGCGCGATTTCGCCAACGCGGTGCGTCTGGCAGGCTTGAGGTTCGGTCCATGAAACGTGCCCCGGTGAAAGAGGCAAAAGTACGCCGCAATCCGCCACCACAGCCGCGACGCAGCCGTCACGCGCCGGGCGCCGAAACGCTGGCTGCAGCCGCACTCGTCGTACACGAAGTGATCTTCGAAGGCCGCTCCGCTGACGCTGCGCTCGAGGCTTCACAGGATCGCATCGATCGGGCGGCAGTACGTGCCATCGCACTCGGCACGTTGCGCTGGTATCTGCGGCTGAAGCCATCGCTCGAGCCGCTGGTCAACCGGCCGTTCGACGAACTGTCGCCGCGTCTTGCGGCATTGCTGGTGACTGCCGCGCACCAGGTGGAATATTCACGAGGAGCCGCAGAGGCACAGGTGCATCTCGCCGTGGACGCGAGTCGCGTGTTGGGCGAAGGACGCGCCAGCGGAGTCGTCAATGCGGTGATGCGACGGTTCGTTGCGCAGCGGGTCGAACTGTTTGCCGCCGTCGATGCCGACCTCGCGCAGCGGCATGCGCATCCACGCTGGCTGGTCGACGCACTGGTCGACGCCTGGGGTGAATCTGCCGCGCAGATCCTCATCGCCAACAATGAGCACCCGCCCATGGTGCTCAGAGTCGATACCGGACAGATCCACGTTGAAGATTTCCTGCGATCGTGGCGCGCGATGGGCCGCGAGGCGCGCGCCATCGATTGGAACGCAGAGGCCGTGGTGCTGGAGCGCCCAGTTGCCGTACAGATTCTTCCCGGGTTCGAGGCGGGCAGCCTTTCGGTACAGGACGCCGGCGCACAACTCGCCGCGCCGCTCCTCGAGGCGCAAGCCGGCATGCGCGTGCTCGACGCTTGCGCGGCGCCCGGGGGAAAAACACTTCATATCGCGCAACGCACGCCGGCGCTCGCGGAGCTGGTTGCGGTCGACGACGATGCTGCGCGACTTGGCCGCGTTCGCGAAAATCTCGAGCGCGCGCGGCGCGAGGCGGTGCTGCTGATCGCCGACCTGCGTACGGTCCCGCCGTCCCTGGTCCGGGATTCTTTCGACCGCGTGCTGGTGGATGCGCCTTGCTCGGCCACGGGCGTGATCCGTCGCCATCCCGATATCAAGCATTTGCGCCGGCCGAGCGACATCCAGTCGTTCGTCGAGACCCAGCGGAAAATCCTCACCACCGCCTTCGAACTACTGAAGCCGGGCGGACGTCTCACCTACTGCACCTGTTCGGTGATACCGGCGGAGAACGAGGGGGTGATGGCTGCTTTCCTGCGCGCAGAACCGAGAGCCGCTCCGTCGGCGTGGCCCGCAAACCTCACGCGGCCGCCCGGATTGCTCGATCGGCCGGTCGGCTGGCAGTTGTTGCCCGGCGGGGGCGCGGGGACGGACGGCTTCTACTATGCCTGTGTCACTAAGCTATCCTCACCACGAACCTAGAGGACCAATGCAGTTCCGTCGCGCGCATCACCTCACGTCTCTGCTGATTGGCGGCATTGCTCGCCATCGGCGCGAGTGCGGCCTCGCGTGCCGACGTGCTCGATGGCGTGCTCGAGGTGAGCTCCGCGTACGTCAAACCGGAGCAGGGCGTGTTCCAGCTCTTTGCGCACGTCACCTATCCAGTCAACGACGACATTCGCGCGGCCCTCAAGGACGGCCTCATGCTGAATTTCGATCTCGACGTCGTGGTGTCTCGCGAGCGTCGCTTCTGGATGGATGAAACGGTCGCCGAATACACGTTGAAACGGGAACTGCTCTATCACGCGGTGAGTGATCGCTACGTGGCGCGTGACGTCGACTCGCCTAACAACGATCAACGCAGCTTCGCCACACTGGAAGAAGCGCTCGAAGCGCTCGGCACCGTGGATGCGTGGCCGTTCCTGTTGTCGCCGCAGCTCTCGGCCAACCGGCAGTATCGCGTGTCCCTGCGCGCCGGAGTGCGCCGCGGACGTCTGTCCGACACCATGCGCGTGCTGCTGTTCTGGACCGATGGCTGGCACCGCGAAAGCGAGTGGTTCTCATGGTCCCTGCAGCGCTGAGACGCCTGGGTACCCTGGGCCTGATAGGCCTGTGGGTGCTGGTGACCGGCGGTCTGTTGTTGCTGCTGGCGCTTTCGGTACAGAACTCGATGCAGTTCAGCCGGCTGCAGGCGTGGATCCTGCTGGCCAACGTCATTGCGCTGGTCGCCATCAGCGTGCTGCTGGCGCGCAAGCTCATCGAATTGGTACGCGCGTTCCGCGCGGGCGTTCCGGGTTCGCGCCTCACGGCCCGCACAGTGGCCATCTTCGGCTCGCTGGTGATCGCGCCGCTCATCATCGTCTATCTGTTTTCACTCGAATTCCTCAACCAGGGCATCGACAGCTGGTTCAAGGTCGAGATCAAGCAGGGCCTGACCGACGCGCTCGACCTCTCCAAGTCCGCCATGGACGTGCGCATGCGGGAGTACGCGCGCAGCACGCAGTTGTTCGCGAACCGCCTGGCCGATAGCCCGCCGTCGAACTGGACCGAGGCCACCGACGCGCAGCGCGTTGAAAGTGGTGCGCTGGAAGTCGTGGTGTTCGGAACCCTGGGCCAGGTATTGGCGGCAAGCAGCGCCGGCGTGACCGCCACGAATCTGCCGCGCGCATCCGCCGAGGTAATCGCCGCGATCTCTGCAGGCAGCCTCTACTGGAGCCTCGAGCCTCTGTCCGAAGATGACTACCTGATCAACACGGCTGCGCCGATTGCGACCGGGCCCGGCGCCAGCGAGGGTCGGTTCGTGGTGGCGCAGTACCCGGTGCCGCCACAGCTCTCGCGCCTTTCGGAAGCCGTGCAACACTCGTATTCACAACACTACAACCTCACGCAACAACGAGAGGGCGTGAAGAATCTGTTCGGCATGACCCTCACGCTGGTGCTGCTGCTCGCCATGCTCACCGCCATCTACGGTGCTATCTACTCCGCGGAGAAACTGTGCGCCCGGTGCAGGATCTGATCGCCGGCACGCGCGCCGTGGGCAAGGGCGACTTCGGCACACGCCTGCCGCTGCCATCACGCGATGAAATGGGATTCCTCGTGCACTCGTTCAACGACATGACCAAACGTCTGCGGCGCGCGCGCGAAGAAACCACCCGCAGCCAGCTCGCCGTGGAACGCGAACGCGAGCGCCTGTCGATCATCCTCGCGCGCCTGTCGACTGGCGTCATCGCCATTGGCCACGACCTGGTGCTGCGCAGCGCCAACCAGGCGGCCAGCAATATTCTCGGCGCCAATCTCGAGCAGGGCGTCGGCCAGCCGCTGTCAGCGCTCGCCGGTGAAAACGCGCGCTATGCGCGCTTCGTGGGCGAAGTCACCGAACGGCTCGCGCGCGGCGAAGAAGAATGGCGCGAGCAGATGGATTTCGAGCCCGAAGCCGCGGGTGCACGCGTGCTGGTGTGCGCCTGCACGCCGCTTCCCGGTGACGAGCATGCCGAGGACGAACCGGCCGCCCAGGGCGGTTACGTCATCGTGTTCGACGACATCAGCGCTTTGCTGCAGGCGCAGCGCGATGCAGCCTGGGGCGAAGTGGCGCGTCGCCTCGCGCACGAAATCAAGAATCCGCTCACGCCCATCCAGCTGTCCGCCGAACGCATGCGCCGCCGCTATCTCGCGCAGATGACCGGAGAGGACGCGCAAATCCTCGATCGCGCCACTTACACCATCGTGCAGCAGGTGGAGGCCATGAAGGCCATGGTGAATGCGTTCAGCGAATACGCACGCGCGCCGGACATGAAGGTCACGAAATTCCCCCTCAACGCGCTGGTCACCGAAGTCGCGGACCTGCACCGGGTGCAGGAATCCGCCGTGCGCATCGACGTCGAACTCGATACGCACATCGAAAACGTCGAAGCTGATCGCGGGCGCGTGCGTCAGATCCTCAATAATCTCATCGTGAACGGCGTCGAGGCCGTGGAAAACGTGCCGGGCGGGCACGTGGTGGCCTCGACTCGGCTGGAATCTGTGGGAAGCGCCGAATACGCCACTATTACGTTGACCGATAACGGGCCGGGATTTTCGCGCGAGGTTCTGGGGCGCGTGTTCGATCCCTATGTGACCAGCAAGCCCAAGGGCACGGGGCTGGGCCTCGCAATTGTAAAAAAGATTGTCGAAGAGCACGGCGGGCGCGTGGAGGCCGACAATCGACCGGAAGGCGGCGGGCGCGTGCGTGTATCCTTGCCGGTAACCGATGGATCCCGTCAGCTGGTTGCGCGCGAACGCCGCGCTGAACCCAGGAAGGAGCGAGCATGAGCGCCGCACACATTCTGGTCGTCGATGATGAAGCCGACATCCGCGGCCTTCTGAAGGAAATCCTTTCCGAAGAAGGTTATGACGTAGACGTCGCCGGCGACGCTGGCCAGGCCCGCGCGTCGCGCGCACGCCAGCTGCCCGATCTCGTGCTGCTGGATATCTGGATGCCCGACACCGATGGCATCACGCTGCTGCGTGAATGGCAGGGTACGGCCGCCGAGTCGTCATGCCCGGTCGTGATGATGTCTGGCCACGGCACGGTCGAAACCGCCGTCGAAGCCACGCGCCTTGGCGCCTTCGACTTCGTCGAAAAGCCACTGTCGCTGCAAAAGCTGCTGCGCACCGTGGAACGCGCTTTGGAGGCTGGCAAGCGCAAGCGCCACGCCGGCAAGTTGCTAGCGGCATCGCCCGGCGTGCCGGTGGGTCGCAGCCGTGTCATGCAGCAGTTGCGCGCCGATCTCGCGCAGATCGCCACCAACGACTCGCCAGTGCTGCTGGTCGGTGAGACTGGTACCGGCCGCGAGGCCTTCGCGCGCTTCATTCATGACGCCAGCCCGCGCGCCGCGCGTCCATTCGTCACGCTGATTTCGAGCACGCTGCGCGGCGAAGGCGCCGAGCAGGTGTTGTTCGGCACCGAGTCGGGAGGGCAGGCCGCTCCCGGGGTACTCGAACGCGCCGGCGCCGGTACTCTGTTCATCAACGAGATCGAGGACCTGCCGCCGCAGGCGCAGCGCTCCCTGTTGGGCACGCTCGAGAGCGGCCAGTTCACGCGCGTCGGCGGCAATACGCCGGTGACGCTCAAGGCGCGGCTGTTGTCTTCCTCGAAGCCCGGCATCGAGGGCCGCAGCGACGAATTCCGTCGCGACCTGCTCGCGCATCTCAATACGCTCATCGTGCGTGTACCGCCGCTGCGTGAATACACCGAGGATGTGCCCGATCTGCTGCGCCACTACGTCGATCGCCTGGTCGACGGTGAGGGTCTGCAGTTCCGCAAGTTCAGCGTCGCCGCGCAGAACCGTCTGCGCAACTATCCCTGGCCCGACAACGTGCGCGAGCTCAAGAACCTCGTGCAGCGTCTGCTGTTGCAGGGCGGCGGCGAAGAAATCCGCCTCGAGGAGATCGAGCGCGAGCTCGCCGCGCAGGCACCGAGCGTCGAACCTCTGGTGAAGCAGGACCTGCTCGCGCTGCCGCTGCGCGAAGCGCGCGAACAGTTCGAGCGCGCCTATCTGCAGCAACAGTTGCTGCTGTGCAATGGCAAGGTCGGGCAGCTCGCCAAGCGCGTTGGCATGGAGCGCACTCACCTGTATCGCAAGCTGCGATCCCTCGGCGTCGACTTCCGCAACATCACCGACGAAGCGGAATAATGGGGACATTCCTCATTTCGTCGTAACAAACGCTTGGCCTTGGCGCGGCGCATTCATCGCCGGTTTGTTACAAGGAAATGAGGAATGTCCCCATTTTTCGGACGAGGCGGAGTAGTCAGGAATGACTCCGTTATTCGCGCTTTGCGAGTGTGCCGTCATCTCCGATTGAAAGCTCGCCGGCGGGAAACGCGGTGGCGGTCAGCGTCTGCAGCAGCTTGATCACGCCTTTCGCGGGATCTGGCGCCGGCCCAGCGGGACGAATCTGGATCGTCGGCTCGATGCGGCCCGAGACGAACTTCCCTTCGTCGTCGAGCGTCACCAGCAGAATCGGTGCGATGCCGCGGATGCCTTCCACGCTGATGCCGTAGTACGTCGCGAAATTTCCCAGGCTGTAGGCGATGAGCCGGTCCTTGTAGATCTCCATCGGCCGCACCACATGCGGACCGTGCCCGAGCACGATGTCGGCGCCTGCGTCGATCATCGAGTGCGCGAACTCGACCACGTTGCCGCGATCCTCGCCCGCGAATATTTCGCGCGCGAATGGCAGCACTTCGGCGCCGTTGCCTTCGGCGCCGCCATGAAAGGACACGATGACTATGTCGTGATTCTTCGCGAGTTCCGCCACCAGCGGCAGCCCGATCTGCGGATCGTTGAGTGAGTTCGAGCCCACATTGGGTGCGAACGCCACCATGGCGATGCGCCGGCCATTGGCAACGAAGCTCGCGACAGTGCCTTCGCGGCCCGAGTGGTGAATGCCCGCCGCGTCGAGTGCCGCCATCGAGGACGAACGGCCTTCCTCGCCGAAATCGCGCGCGTGGTTGTTGGCGAGACTCAGCACGTCGAATCCCGCGAGCTTGAAGTACGCGGCGTAGCGCGCCGGTGTGCGGAACAGGAAGCAGATGCGCTTGTCCTTGCATTGTTTCACCGGCTCGCCGCCATCCTGCAGCACGCCTTCCAGATTGCCGAAAGTCACATCCGGCTTCGAGAGGATCGGCGTCACGGCGTCGAGAAACGACAGCCCGTCGTCGTCGGGAAGGATGTTCTCGGGGAAGTCTGTGCCGAGCATCATGTCGCCGACGGCGGCGAGCGTGAGGCCAGGGTGCGTGGGCGGCGGGAGAGGCGGGACCGCAGGCGTGGTCGGTGCCGTTGCCGGAGCAGTAGCGGGAGGCGGTGTCGTGGCCGGTTGGGAGGCGCATCCCGCAAGCATCGTCAGCAATGCCGCGCCGGCCAGGATTCGCGCGCGCGGGACTGCAAGCATCTAACTAATCTCCCACCCGGATCACCAGCGCATCGTCGAAATCCGCCGCGCGCAGCCGGGCGCGCAGTCGATTGAGCTCCGCCAGATCGGTGATGGGGCCGATGCGCACGCGGTGCCAGACATCGTCGTCGACCGCCACGCGCTGCACGTTGGCGTCGATGCCCTGCATTTTGAGCTGCGCGCGAATACGGTCGGCCTCGGCCTGTTGCCGATAGGAACCCGCCTGCAGCACATACACCCCGGGCTTTTCGATGTTCGCGGGCGTGTCGCCGCGACTGCTCGCGACTTCGTGGTCCTTCTCCGGCACCACCACTTCGAACTTGGGCAGCATGTCGTAGAAGTCGTAGCTCTTCGCCCCTTCCTCCGCGTCCGCCCCGGCGCCGGGTTTCTCGGCGCGCGGCTCGGGCTTGGGAACATCGGTTCCGGCCGTGACCGGATGCTTCTCGCGATAGTTCTGCCAGATCAACACGAACAGCGAGAGCGACAGGCCCGCGGCGAGTCCGACGGCGAACTCACGCCAGCGCCCGAAATCGAATCGCATGCTGCCGGGGCGCGCTCGCTTGAAATCCCGGCTGGTGATTTTTGCGGCCAGTTTGAGCTCCTACATCGTCTCGGGCGCCGAGACGCCGAGAATGCCGAGTCCGTTGCGGATGACCTGTTGAACAGCCAGCACCAGTGTCAGGCGCGCATTGCGCAAGGTGGCTTCTTCGACGATGAACTTCTCCGCGTTGTAATAGCTGTGCAGAGTGTTAGCAAGGTCGCGCAGGTAATGCACCAGCGAATGCGGGGCGCGATTGATCGCCGCCTGATCGATGACTTCCGGATACTTGGAGACCGACGTGATCGCCGCCTGTTCGTGCGCATTGGTCAGCAACGTGAGGTTGGCAGCGCCCGGGTCATAGGAGTATCCCTTCGAGCCGAGCTGCTTCATGACCGACGACACGCGCGCATGCGCCATCTGCACATAGAACACCGGATTGTCGTTCAGCCGTGACTTCGCGAGCTCGAGGTCGAAATCCAGCGCCTGGTCATGGCTGCGCAGCAGGTAGAAGAAGCGGCAGGCGTCATTGCCCGCTTCATTGCGCACATCGCGCAGGGTGACGAAATTGCCTTCGCGTTTGCCCATGGCGACCTTTTCGCCGCCGCGAAGCAGACTGACCAACTGCATGAGGCACACTTCGAAACAGTCGCCGGGGTTGCCGAGCGCCACCATGGCACCGCGCACGCGCGAGACATAGCCGTGGTGGTCCGCACCCCAGACGTCGATGAGCAGATCGTGTCCCCGCTGCCGCTTGTCGAAGTGGTAGGCGATGTCGGAGGCGAAATAGGTTTTCTCGCCGTTCGCGCGCACCACCACGCGGTCCTCGTCGTCCCCGAACTCGGTGGACTTGAACCACTCGGCGCCGTCCTTCGTGTACACGCGGCCGCTGGCGCGCAGCACGGCGAGCGCCGCATCGATAGCGCCGCTCTTGTTGAGCTCGCGCTCCGAATACCAGCAATCGAACCGCACGCCGAACTCTTCGAGATCGTTGCGGATGTCGGCCATCATCTGGTCGCGCGCGAAGATCACGATGGAATCGAATTCCTCCGCACCCAGCAGACGGCGCGAGTTCTCGATGAGCCCGTCGATGTGTTTGTCCTTGTCGCCGGCGGGAGCATCGGGCGGAGCGCCACGCGCGATCTCGGAGGCAGGGCGCAGGAGTGCATCACCGCGCTTCGCGTACAGCGCGCGCGCCACCGGCAGGATGTATTCGGCGCGATATCCGTTCGAGGGGAACGCCACATTTTCGCCGGCGAGCTCGAGGTATCGGAGGTAGACGCTGACCGCGAGGATGTCGATCTGCCGGCCGGCATCGTTGATGTAGTACTCGCGAAACACCGAATGTCCGGTGGCCTCGAGCAGGTTGCCGAGCGTCGCACCATAGGCGGCGCCGCGACCATGGCCGACGTGCATGGGACCTGTGGGATTGGCGGAAACGAATTCCACCATCACCTTTCGACCGGCGCCGACGTCGCTGCGTCCATAAGCCGCGCCCTGTTCCGCGACGGTCTTCAAGACGGCGAACCAGGCATCCTTGGCGAGCCGGAAATTGATGAAGCCCGCGCCCGCAACCTCGGCACTGGAAATCAGCGCATTCGACGGCAACGCCGCGACCAGCGCCTGTGCCAGCTCGCGCGGGTTCTTGCGTGCCGCCTTCGCAATGCGCATCGCGATGTTGCTCTGGAAGTCGCCATGCTGCGCATCGCGCGCGCGCTCGACCACGACCAGCGCGGGATCAGCCGGCTCGGACAAAACCAGGGGAACAAGTGAGCGCAGCGCCTCACGAAGCAGGCACTCAAGGTCGGATTTCACGGGGGGAACCTGTCTGGAACTCGATTAAACCGGCGCGATCTTAACAAGTCTCGTACCTGTAAACGCCCGGCTGTAAACCAATGGCCGGCGAGGGCGTTGATTCCCGTGCAGGCCTCATTTTGCATTAGGAGACTCCTCGATGAAGAACACCCTTTTTACCTGCAGCCTGGGCCTGGCAGCACTGCTGGCCGGTGCCGCTATGGCGGGCGACAACCCCCGCTCTGACGCGCCTCACGACTCGATGCATGCGGACACCGACGGCGATGGTCGCGTCTCACGGGCCGAAGCGACGGCTGCCGGCGCCGCCCGTTCCGGTGAATGGTTCGACAAGCTCGACCAGAACAAAGACGGTTACGTGACGCAGGACGAGCTGAAGCAGGCTCGTGAGACTCGCCACGAGATGCACGGCGACATGAAGGAAAAGATGGAACAACGATTCAAGGAAGCGGACGCCAACAGCGATGGCCAGTTGTCGCTCGACGAAGTCCAATCGAAGATGCCGCGGCTCGCGGAACGCTTCAGCACGCTCGACGTCGACAAGAACGGTCAGTTGAGCAAGGAAGAAATCCGCAACGGCGCGCCACATCACGGCAAAGGTCCGGAACCGAAGACCTGATCGACGCATCACTCGGCTGAACGGAAAGCGGCGGGATTTGACGATCCCGCCGCTTTCCTTTGCCCGCCTGCGATTACTGCGGCTGATGGGTGCTCATCGACGCGTCGCCGCTGCCGTTGGCGTTCGCATTGGCGCTGACGTTCACCGGAGAGGTGAAGTTGTGCGGCACTGTCGGCGCACTCGCCTGTTCGGCCTTTGGCGCGTCGAGAGCGCCCGTCAGCGAACCTGATCCGCTGGCGTTCGCCTTCGCGTGCGCTTCGCTTCGGTTCACTGGCCGGTGCGGTCGGCGACGCTTCCGGCGCTGTGGGCGCAGCGTCCTTCACCGAGTCGAGTGACCCGGTGAGATCGCCCGCCGCGTCGCCATTCGCGGCACCGCTCACACCAGACAACGAACCACTGGCATTGCCCGCGGTGTTCATGCCGCCCGAGATACCGTTCGTCGCCGAGCTCACCGCGCCGTTGGTAGTGCCGCCAATGGTCGCGGCCGAGTTCGACACTTGATCGCGCACATTGCCCGCGGTGTCACGCGTGCGCTCGACGGCGCTCGTGGTGTGACGTCGCAGTGCGTCGGTGCGGTCGATGCTGCCGCCGATGGCGCCCGTACCGTTGCCCGTGCCCATGCCACCGATGGAACCCATGCCGCCACCGAGCGTGCCGCCGAGCGACCCACCCAGCCCGCCACCCGCATTTCCGCCAAGAATCTGCGCGTGCAAGGTGGGGGCGCCGCAGACGAACGCGAGCACCGCGACCGGCTTGATCAATTGTTTGATGTTCATGTCCGTACTCCTGAGTTGCTGGTTTGCGTGCCGCGGAACATCCGCAGCTCTCGGGAGGTACTACGACCGGCGAGGTGATTTTCTTCCCAGGATGAGCAGGAAAACTCTATTTAACTTAACCCACTCTATTTATGGGTGTTGCCGAGCACCGAGTCCCGGAAGTCTCCAAGTTCGCCCTCGCCGTAAACGTCGTCGCGCCCTGGCTTGCCGAGATCGTTCGCGATTCCTTTCCACTTCGCGAGCGCGGTTTCCGCCTGCACCGGATCGGGTGTTTCCAGATCCGTGGCGAACATCATCGCGATGATCGGCGCGGCGAACGAAGTGCCGCGCACGGGCACGTAGATATTCGGCGCGCCGGCAGCCGCCTGGATGTCCGCACCTTGCGCCGCGAAGTCGACTTGTTTGCCGCGGCACGCTTCGATGAGCACGTGATGTTTCGCGTCGACGGCAGTCACGCCAATTACGCCGTCATAGGACGCCGGATAGAGCGGTGGTGCGGCGGGACCATCGTTGCCCACTGCGGCGACGATCAGATGGCCGCGGCTCACCAACGTCTTCACCACGCGTTCCATCAGTTTGTTTCGAGGACCGACCAGGCTCACATTGATGACCGCTACGCGTTCGCGCGCCATCCAGCCGAACGCCGCGGAGACGGCGTCGACGGCGCCGCCCGCGGCTTCGCCGCAGTACACATCCGCCGCAAAGATCTCGCCCACCGCATTACGGCTGACCAGCAGATCCGCGACCGCCGTGCCGTGCGGGCTCGGCACGACATTGCCGTCGCAGCCGTTGTGATGGATGCGGATACCTGCGAACACTTCATGCATAGGGTCGACGCCGCCATCGATGAGTCCCACGCGGCCAGGCCCGGGGTGGAGCACCTTCGATTCAGTCTTCGCTCGGGGTGCTGCGTCCGCGACTTCCGTGCCGCTATCGAGATACACGTGGTTGTAGTCGTACGTGCCGTCGGGATCCAGCTTGCGCAGGCGTTTGAGTCCGTGGCTCGCGTTCATTCCTTCCGGTGTCTGGAGGACGGTGATCTTCACGCCGAGATCGACGAGTTCGCGCGTGCGCACCACCACGAATTGCGCCTTCTGGACACGCGCCAGCGCCTCCTCGGTGATGTCGATGCCGACGACCTGGGCCCGCACGATCAGATCGCCCGGCGGGCTGCGATCGAGCTCGGCGCGGTGTTCGCGCGAGAGCCGCTCCGCACGCAGCGTGCGCGCCTGGGTAAGCGTGGCGAAGATAGGGTCGAGGCGGCCTGCGTCCGGAATCGGCACGTGCACCGGTAGTTCCGGCACGGCCACGCGCGGCAAGGACACCTGTGCCGATGCCGGAATCGCCAGCCAGGTCACGAGAATGAATGCCCGGATACGCACGGAAGAAAATCTCCTCGCCAGACGTATTATCGAACATGAAACCATGAGTGATACGTCGGAGGAAATCGGTGAACGCATCGCCTTGCTGCTGCCGCGGCTGCGACGCTTCGCGCGTTCGCTGTCGCGCAACCAGCACGATGCCGACGATCTCGTGCAGACCGCGGTGGAGCGCGCGTGGCGCCATCTCGATCAGCTTCGGCCCGGCGCGAATCTCGCCAGCTGGATGTTTGGCATCATGAAAAACGCGTGGCTGGACAATCTGCGCACGCGACGCAGACGCGGCGAAGTCGCGTTGCCCGAAGACAGCGGCGACCATCCGGCGGTTTCACCCGTCGATACCGAAGCCGGCCTATGGGCAGTGTCGGAGGCGATGAACAAACTACCCGAGGAACAGCGCCTGGCAGTCGCGCTGGTGCTGGTCGAGGGCATGTCGTACAAAGAGGCGGCAGGAGTGTTGGAGATTCCGATGGGCACACTCACCAGCCGACTTGCGCGAGGCCGCACGGCGCTCGCTGCGGAGCTTGCCGAAGAAGCCAGGGGAGACATCGCGTGAAATTCGACGACGAAACCCTCATGGCCTACGCCGACGGCGAGCTCGATGCGGCTCAGCGCGCGCAGATCGACGCGGCTATTGCGCAGGACCCGGGCCTCGCGCTTCGCGTGCAGGAACACAAAGCACTGCGCGCCAGGATGACCGGCGCATTTTCCCGGGTGCTGGACCAGCCCATTCCGGAGCGTCTCGAAGCTGCTGCGCGTGTCGGCACGCGCGCCGACGCTCCTGCTCGTGGCAACGTGATCAAGTTTCCCGCGCGCGTCACGCGCGCGCCGAGTCCGCCGTGGGGTGCCCGAGAGTGGATCGCGATGGCGGCGAGCCTGCTTCTCGGAGTGCTGCTGTCCTGGCGCCTGCTCGTGCCGGGAAACTCAGGCGCTCTTCGAGGCGGGCAAGGGCGGTTTGCTGGCCCGGGGCGAGCTCGCCCGCGCACTCGAAAGCCAGCTCGCGAGCCAACAAAGCGGTGAAGAGCGAGTGCTGATCGGTCTCACCTTCAAGACGCACGACGGGAACTACTGCCGAAGCTTCGTGCTGCGGGCCGCGCACACCGCAGGCCTAGCCTGTCGCGTCGGTTCCGAATGGCAGATTCCGGCGACCGAATCGTCGCTGGTGCCTGAAGCCGGAATGCAGCAGGCGAGCGCGGCATTGCCACCTTCGATACTGCGAATCATCGAAGCCCGGATGGAAGGCGCGGCGCTCGACGCCGAGGGCGAAGAGAACGCCCGTCTCGACACCTGGAACTCGAGCCCCTGACCGATTCGAAACCCGTTACGGATCGGTCTCGAAGTAGCTAGAACAGGTCGAGCGGATCCACGTCGAGCGACCAGCGCAGATCGCGCGGGGTCTTGATCCCTTCCACGCGCGGCAGCCATTCATTGAGCAAGCGATGCAGGGGTGCGCGCTCCGCGGCCTCGATGAGCAGCTGTGCGTGGTACCGCGCCGCGCGCCGTGTCATCGCGGCGGGCGCTGGGCCCAGCAACTTGAGGTCCCGCGTGCGCCCTGCGAGTTGTCGTGCCGAGCGCAGGAATTCCACCGCGGGTGCCAACGCCGTCGCCGAGGCGCGCAGCGCTACCACGTGAGCGAACGGCGGCCAGTGGGCCGCCGCGCGTTCGGCGAGAGCGGCCCGTGCAAACCCGTCGTAGCCGTCCTTCAGCAAGCTCTGCAACAGCGGGTGCTCGGGATACTCGGTCTGAATGAGCACCTCGCCGGGTTTGGTTCCGCGACCGGCCCGGCCTGCCACCTGGATGATGGTCTGTGCCAGGCGTTCGGGCGCGCGGAAGTCCGTGCTGAACAAGCCCTGGTCGGCATTCAGTACGACGACCAGCGTGACGCTCGGAAAATCGTGGCCCTTGGTGACCATCTGCGTGCCGACCAGGATGCGCGCCTCGCCGCTGGCGATCCTGCTAACTACCGCCTCCATGTCGCCGCGCTTGCGCACCACGTCGCGATCGAGGCGGGCGAGGGCGACGTCCGGAAAGAGCTTCGACAGCGTTTCCTCGACGCGCTCCGTGCCCTGGCCCACGTGTTTGACCGCATAGCCGCACTGCGGACAGGTCTCGGGCAGCGGCGCATCTGCCCCGCAATGGTGGCAGCGCAGGCGCGAGGCGCCCAGATGCACCGTGAGGCGCGCATCGCAGTCGCGGCAGGGCGCGATCCAGCCGCAGGCCGTACAGGCCAGCGTGGGCGAGTAGCCTCGCCGGTTGATGAACACGAGCACCTGGCCGTCATCGGCGAGATGACGCTGGATCGCCTCGACCGCCGGGGTGGAAATTCCCTGGCGTGCGGCGTGCTCGCGCAAATCGATGACCGCCGCACGCGGCGGCAACGCCTGTCCGGTGCGCCGAGGCAGGGACAGTCGCTGGAACTTGCCGCTTTCCACATTCTGGAGCGTCTCGAGCGATGGTGTGGCCGAGCCGAGAACCACGGGGGCACCGGCGCGTTGCGCGCGCAGGATGGCGAGGTCGCGGGCCGAATAGCGGAACCCGCTTTCGTGCTGCTTGAACGAGGCGTCATGTTCCTCGTCGACGATGACCATGCCGAGATCGGCGACTGGCGCGAACACCGCCGAACGCGTCCCCAGCACGATGCGCGCTTCTCCCGAGACGCATTGCCGCCAGGCGGCGAGGCGTTCGGTATCGGTGAGCGCGGAATGAAGCACCGCGACCGGAACGGCGAAACGTTCGCGAAAGCGACCGACCAGCTGCGGCGTGAGTCCGATCTCCGGCACCAAAATCAGGGCTCTGCGGTTGCGACGCAGGGTGCGCTCCACCGCGTGCAAATAGACTTCGGTCTTGCCGCTGCCGGTGATGCCATACAGCAGGAAGGGCGCGAAGCGTCCCTGCGCGGCGTCGATGGCCTCCACGGCCACCGACTGGATATCGCTCAAGGGCGGTCCAGTGCCACGCAGCAGCTCTGTGCCCGGATCCTGCGATGACGACTCGGGTGCCTCGGACGACGAGGCGAATCCTCGATCCACCAGCGCGCGCATGAGCGTGCGCCAGCCCGCGAACTGCTCCGCGAGCGCATCGGCCGGACTCCCTCGCCACTGCGCAGAAGCCTCGAGCAGTTCGCGCTGCCGCGGTGCGCGCTTCAATGAATCCAGCCCTTCGATTCCCGCGTCGGTGGCGAACCACCGTTCGGTGAGTGCGCGTGCTGGCGAACCCTCGCGAGCGAGTTTCGGAAGGGCTGCGGCGATCACGAGCCCAAGCGGATGGTGGTAGTACTGCGCCGCCCACTCGAGCAGCTGCATCACCTGCGCGTCGATCACCGGATCCGCGTCGATGACCTCGAGCAACGATTTGAGTTTTTCTTGTGGCAGATCCGACGTCGTGGCCACCGAGTGCACCACTCCCACCAGTCGCTGACGGCCAAAGGGCACTCGCACGCGCATGCCGGGTTCCACTTTCACAGTGGAGTCTTGCGCCGGCAGGTAATCGAACAGTCGTCGCAAAGGCGTATCAAGCGCGATGCGCAATATCACCGGTGTCGTCAAGAGGTCACGTTTCAGGTTGTCCACAGTGCGTGTGGATAAGTCTGTGGATGGAGTAGGTTGAAACTTACAAAAACGCTGCTTTTTTGCAGTTTCGCGTTTCCCTGATCGAATCGTGACCACATATGAGCGAATGCAAACGAAACAAGCAGTTATGAAAATGGACAGGCTCGCGGGGCTGCCTTATTGCGTACTCATGACACCGGTTCTCCACGAGTGTTCGTAAGTTCCTGATTCACGGAACCGCAATGTGCGAAGCAGCCGGTCAACGGTCGGTCCGCGAGTGCGTTACACCCCTCATGACCGCGTTTGTTACGCTCGCCGGCGTTTATAGCACGCCCGATTTTGGGGGCGAGCGGAGTCGGGACCAGGATTTAATGACGACGAGCCGCGCCCTCGATCAGTTTCTTTCGAGCGTCGAAAAGCGCGCATTCAAGATCGCGCAGCTCGGGTTGCGCAATGACGACGACGCGCTCGACGCCGTGCAGGATTCGATGATGAAGCTGGTGCAGTCGTACTCATCGCGCGATGCCTCACGAATGGCGGCCCCTGTTCTATCGCATCCTCGCGAATCGCATCCGCGACATGCAGCGGCGGCGCACAGTGCGCGGACGCATCATGGCGTGGCTGCCGGCACGAGACGCGGACGACGAGGAGGATTCCGATCCGATCTCCGCAGGCGCCGAGCCACGATCCGGGACCCGCCAGGCGACTCGAACTCGATGAAGCCATCGGCGTGCTCGAAACGGCGGTGGCCGACCTGCCACCACGCCAGCAGGAGGCTTTCCTGCTGCGAAATCTCGAAGGTCTCGACGTGGGCGAAACGGCAAGCGCCATGGGCTGCTCGGAAGGCAGCGTGAAGACCCATTATTTTCGTGCGCTGTCGAATCTGCGCGCGAAACTGGGCGAAGTGTTTTAAGGAAATGCCATGACCGAAGAGTTCGAAAAACGCACGCAGGAAGTTCTCGAGGAAAGCGCCGGGCGCCTCGATGGCCGGACGCGGTCGCGGCTGACGCAGGCACGTCATGCGGCACTGGCGCAGCTCGCGCAGCCGGCGCGTCATTGGTGGCGTGCGTATGTACCGGCAGGCGCGGCGGCCGCGGTGGCGGTGCTCGCGCTGGTCATCTGGTCGGGACAGCCGCCCGGAACGGCGCCGACGCCGGTCGTGAGTCCCGTGGATGACCTGGAGCTGCTGGCCGATGCGGAAGCGCAGGACTTCGTCGACGATGGTGAAGATCTCGAATTTTACGAATGGGCTGCCGGCGAGGCTGAGTCGTGAGTGATCCGAAGCCGACCGAACCCGACGCGGAGCTGCTCGAGTTCCTGGGCGGCATCGATGAAGTCAACGATGAAACTCAGGATGAGGATCTCACCGAGGTCCTCGCGAAGACGGATATCGACAAGCACTCGAAGACACGAAACCCAAGGCGCCCGTGAAGGAAGAAACAAAGTGAGTGACTTTCGCTGCACCCGGCGGGCTGCGCTGGTCGCGTTGTTCGCCGCCGGCATGCAATGCGCGGTTGCGGGACGTGCTTTTGCCGAAACCCCCGCCGCGATCGACGCGCAGGCTTTGACGCCGTGGAAGTCGCTCAAGCCCGAAGAACAGAAAGTGCTCGCGCGTCACGCCGAGCGCTGGAATTCCATGCCTGCCGAGCAACAGCAAAGGCTGCTGCGCGGCACGCAACGCTGGCTGACGATGACGCCTGAACAGCGGCAGCGGGCGCAGGCGCGCTTCGAACACTGGCGTGAGCTCAGCCCGAGCAGCGTGAGCGCGCGCGGGAGAGCTACCATCGCTTCAAGAAGCTGCCGCCTGAAGAGCAGGCGCGGGTGCGCGAGAACCTGCATCGACTGAAGAAGCTCACTCCAGAACAGCGCCAGCGCCTGCGCGAACGCTGGCAGAACGCCACGCCGGAAGAGCGGCAGCGAATGCTGGAGCGCCGCCGGAAGCGGATGGAACACCAGGGGCGCCCGCCCGGCTAACTAACTACTGGGCGGTCGATGGCGCCGGCGTCGGCGGAATCTTTTTGGTCTTGGTACCGGGACTGGCCCAGTTGATGACGTAATAGGTCGCGGGCGTATCACCGATATTCTGCACCGCATGCGGCTGCATCGACGCATAGAACAGCACGCCGCCGGCCCCCACCACGATCTCCTTGCCATTGACGTGCGCCTGCAGCGTTCCCTCCTTGACGATGACCATCTCTTCGTTGGGATGCGTGTGCGGCGGGTGCGAGGCGGTGTGAGGATTGAGCGTCGTGATGTGCATCTCGAGCTCGTCGAGCGTGCGCGTTGGCTGACGCACCACGGACCGCAACTCACCCACGTCGGTTTTCTTGGCCGTGAGATCGCTCCAGTTCCACGCGGTGGAGTCCAGGAGTTTGCCCGGCTCGTCGGCCATCGACACACAGGCCAGGGTGATGCTGGCGGCGATGACCGCGGCGGCGAGGTCTCGTTTGGTGATCATGGGCATTCCTCCGCGATGGGGCGGCAGACTACCAAGCGCCTTTCTGTGGCTACAATACGCGCGGCCTCATACCTTCGGAGTACACGTGGGATCCAAGCTGGAAGCAGTCACCGAGAAAGCGTTGTTCTCATCGCGCTGGATACTGGCGCCGATTTTCCTCGGCCTTTCGCTCGCCCTGCTGGCGCTAGGCGTCAAGTTCTTCCAGGAGGCCTATCACCTGATCGCCGAGGTGCTGGTCAAAGACGAAGCCGATCTCGTGCTCAAGGTGCTCGCGTTGATCGACATCTCGCTGGTGGGCAGTCTCATCGTGATGGTGATGTTCTCGGGCTACGAGAATTTCGTGTCGACGATCGACGCCAAGGGCACGGACACGCTGGGCTGGCTCGGGAAGATGGATTCTGGAACCCTCAAGCTCAAGGTGGCGGTCAGCATCGTCGCGATTTCTTCGATCCACCTGTTGCGCATTTTCATGAAGGCCGAGACGACCGATAACGACAAGATCATGTGGTACGTCATCCTGCACATGACCTTCGTCGTATCCGCCGTGCTGTTAGGCGTGCTCGACAAGATGTCCTTCGCCAAGCACCGCGACCATGCTTAGTCAGGACTTCCCAGGGGCTGCGCCCCACATCGGAAAACGCCGGCGAAGCGCCGGCGTCCGTTGAACGACAAGACCCTTCGGTAAGCGTTCATCCGGCGGCCTTGATGCCGTTGACGAGTTCGCCCACGGCCTTCTGGCCGTCGCCGTACAACATGCGCGTGTTGTCGAGGAAGAACAGGCCGTTCTCGATCCCTGAGAAGCCCGCGCCCTGGCCACGCTTGATGACGATGACGTTCTTGGCCTTGTCGGCGTTGAGGATCGGCATGCCGTAGATGGGGCTGGATTTGTCGGTGCGCGCGACCGGGTTCACCACGTCGTTCGCGCCGATGACCAGCGCCACGTCGGCGGTCTCGAATTCCGCGTTGATCTCCTCGAGGTCGGAGATCAGGTCATAGGGCACCCCAGCCTCGGCCAGGAGCACGTTCATGTGGCCGGGCATGCGCCCCGCCACCGGGTGGATGGCGAACTTCACCTGCACGCCCTTTTCGATGAGCAACTGGCACATTTCCCAGACCTTGTGCTGGGCCTGCGCCACCGCCATGCCGTAGCCCGGCACCACGATGACCTTCTGTGCGAAGGCCATCATGACGCCGACGTCGGAGGCTTCGATCGGCTTCATCGATCCCGTGACCGCGGTTGCCGTCGCGCCGCCAGCCGAACCGAAGTCCGAGAACAGCACGTTGGCCAGCGAACGGTTCATGGCCTTGGCCATGAGCTGCGTGAGCAGCGTGCCGGCGGAGCCCACGACTGTGCCGGCGATGATCATCGCGGCGTTGTCGAGCACGAAGCCTTCGAAAGCCACGGCGAGCCCGGTGAGAGCGTTGTACAGCGAGATCACGACCGGCATGTCGGCGCCGCCGATGGGCAGCGTCATGGCGATGCCGAACAGCAACGCCAGCCCGAAGATCATCGAGACGTGCAGCGGGTCCGCGCCATGGTGCAGAACGACGATGACGCCGACCGCGAGCGAACCCAGGAACAGCAGGCCGTTGACGAACTTCTGCCCGCCAAAGCGCAGCGTCTTGTTGATGACACCCTGCAGCTTGGCCCAGGCGATCAAACTACCGCTGAACGAGATGGCGCCGATGATGCCGCCGACCACCGCCAGCGACATCACCACGGTGCTGTGATTGACCGCCGCGCCTGCCGCGTTGGCGTAAGCCGCGCGATACAGCTCCACCGCGGCGATGGCTGCGGCCGCGCCGCCGCCCATTCCGTTGTAGAGCGCGATCATCTGCGGCATGTCGGTCATCGCGACCTTCTTGCCGCTCCACCACGCGATGATCGAGCCGACGACAATGGCGGCGATGATCAGCTCGTAGTTGGACATCCCCGGATAGAGGAACGAGACCAGCGTGGCCACGACCATGCCGGCACCCGCCCAGACGATGCCGCTGCGTGCCGTGACCGGCGAGCTCATGCGCTTCAGGCCCAGGATGAACAGGCAGGCGGTGAGGAAGTAGCTGATATCGATCAGCAGCCGCGGCGAGAAGATGCCGGGCGTATTCATTGCGCCGTCCATCAGTGACCGCCTCCGGTCTTCTTGCGGGCGCCCGAAGACTTGAACATCTCGAGCATGCGTTCGGTGACCACATAGCCGCCCACCGCGTTACCCGCGGCCAGCAGTACGCCAACGAAGCCGATGACCTTTTCGAGGGTCGTCGTCGCGCCGCCGAGCGCCACCATGGCGCCGACCAGGACGATGCCGTGGACGAAGTTGGAACCCGACATGAGCGGGGTGTGCAGGATCACCGGTACCTTGGCGATGATCTCGTAGCCGGTGAAGGCGGCGAGCATGAAGATGTAGAGAGCAACGATTCCGGTCATGTCTTAACCCTCCACCGCTTTTCGGGTGGCTTCGTGTTTGATGGCGCCGTCGTGTGTGAGCACGGCGCCGGCGAATACTTCGTCCGCCCAGTCGATTTTCAGATCGCCGGCCTTGTCGATGGCAGGCTTCAGGAAATTGAGCAGGTTGCGGGCGTACATCTCGCTGGCGTTGTAGGCGAGAGTGCCCGCCACGTTGACCGGCCCGAGGATCTTCACGCCCTGATGGACGACGGTTTCACCGGCCTTGGTGAGCTCGCAGTTGCCACCCTGTTCGGCAGCGATGTCGACGATCACTGATCCGGCGCGCATGCGCTCCACGGCGGCCTTCGAGATGATGACAGGCGCTTTGCGCCCCGGAACCGAGGCGGTGGAGATCACGGCGTCGGCGGCGGCGATGCGGGCATCCAGCGCTTCCTGCTGCTTGGCCTTCTCCTCAGGCGTGAGCTCGCGGGCGTAGCCACCGGCACCGTCGGCGCTGACCCCGGTCTCGACGAACTTGGCGCCGAGCGACTTCACCTGTTCGCGCGTGGCACTACGAACGTCATACGCCTCGACGACGGCGCCCAGGCGGCGCGCTGTGGCAATGGCCTGCAGACCCGCGACGCCCGCGCCGATGATCAGTGCCTGCGACGGGCGGATGGTTCCGGCGGCGGTGGTCAGCATGGGCATGAATTTTTCGAGGTTATTGGCGGCGATGAGCACGGCCTTGTAGCCAGCCAGCGATGCCTGGGAAGACAGACCATCCATCGACTGGGCGCGTGAAATGCGCGGGATCAACTCGACCGCAAAACTCGTGATCTTGCGATCTCGCAGGGCTTTGACCTCGTCTTTGCGAGCGTGCGGCTGCAGGAATCCGACCACCACGGCACCCGGTTTGAGCTGGGCAATCTGTTCGAGGCTCAGCGGCGCCACAGTCAGCAGCACGTCGGCCTGAGACAGGACGGCAGCCTGACTACCTAGCCATTCGCCCTTCTTGTAGAGGGCATCTGGAAACTGAGCGCGCGTTCCGGCGCCCGGCTCGAGCACTACGCGCGCGCCCGCGGCCATGAATTTGTCGACGACCTCGGGTACGAGGCTGACGCGCGTTTCACCGGGCGTGCTCTCGCGCAGCGCGCCTATCGTAATCGGCATTTGGCTTGACTCCCCTGATCGACAAGAGGCCTGTGGCAGTCCTGCCAAAGGCCTTTTTTTCCCGTGTTAAATGAATGTCTTGCGACGTTGAATTCTCGCATACGACTGGTCTATCTTACATGCCTCATGTTGGGCATCGACCTCGAAAAGGCAGACGATGGGTTCTCCTCCGGTCTGCACCTCATCGCGGGCAACGTAAGTCGCGCGCTCTCCCAGCTTGTTCTTCGTACGGACGTGTCGGGAATGCCGCTCGAATGGATCGACTACAAGGAAGCAGCGCGGCTGTATCACCAGGAGCAGGTCGCCTATACCTGCGGCAGCCCGCTGTTCAAACTCTACGGTGGAGTTAGCGCTCGCACGGGTTTTCGTACCGTGCTCGAAGTGAATTCCATCGTTGCGACCGTGGGGCACACCGGCAATCCCGGCAACACGCGCCATGATTACGTGCCGCCGCTCAACAACCAGACACTGTTCCGGCGCGACGCGCATTTCTGTCTGTACTGCTCGCAGCGTTTCCCGGTGCGCGAACTGTCGCGCGATCACATCCGGCCGTTCAGCCAGGGTGGTCGCGACGTGTGGACGAACGTGGTGGCGGCCTGCCGTCGCTGCAACAACCTGAAGGCGTCGCGTACTCCCGAGCAGGCGAAGATGCAGCTCATCGCGGTGCCATTCACACCGACCTATGCCGAGTACATCTTCCTGAAGGGCCGGCGGGTGCTCGCCGACCAGATGGAATATCTGCGCGCGCACTTCCCGCGGCACTCGCCGCTGCACGCGCGCATCAAGCGCTACCTCAGCTAACTAGATTTTCTTTACTGCGCGCTGACGCGGAGCCAGAAGCGCGCCACGACTTCCGCATGATCGGGCGAATGCCCGCGCACGAGCAGGTCGTAGTCGCCAGCGTCGAGGCTGCCGGGTTCATGCAGGGTGAACGACAGCTGTGTGCGCCCCACCGGGATCTGGCGCGACGAACGCCACCCGAGCGTGGCGCCATGGCGTTTGACCAGGTCCATCTCGTACTCGGCGTACTGAGGCGTTTGCGGGGCGCTGCCGCCCGCGCACTCGAGTTCGATGGAGCCGTCCGGGCAGGTGAGCACCACCACATCCGGTTCGATCACCAACTCGCCCGGAGCATCCGTCAGCAGGATGCTGATGTCCGGTACACCGCCCGTGCCGCGGACGCTACCGAGGCGGACGGTCCGGGTTGATGCGATGTGCTGTTCGCCAGCACTGGCAAAGAGGCGCTTGCCGGGCACGGTGGTCTCGCCGTGCGGCACCACGAGGCTGAGGACAACGCCGAGCGAAAGCACGGCACTGGCGGCAATCGCGATCTGCCAGCGGTGGTCGCGACGGGTGTTCACGGGCGCCTGGCGCTGGAGCCAACCGCGGCGTGCCGCACTCGCGATGCCACGCCGCAAACGGCGTTCCATCTCGACTTCAGCGGCGAGTTCGGGAGATGCGACCAGCCAGGCTTCGAACTCGGCTCGTTCTGAACGCGACAGGTCCCCCGCGACATAACGCGAGACTAGCCTGGCCTGCTCTTCGAAGGAGTTGCGATCAAGAGACTTCATGACTGACTTGTGTCACCAGGAGCCAAAATGTCTCACCAAAAACGTGAAAGACGTCGCCAGCGGCAGCAAAATCGAGATGACCCTGGGAACGAGCACGAGGTGTGGCGCCCGCCGTTCAATGATGGTGCGCAGCCGAGTACGCGCGCGCATCAAGACCCGGTCAAAGTGCTTAGGGGAAAGCCCGAGGTCGTGGCAAAGCGTTTGCTTGTCGGTGCCGTCTAGATAGAAGCGGATCAGCATTTGACGGTCGCGCTCCGTCGGCAATTCGTCGAGAAGTGCCGTGACCGCTTGCGCCAGGTGCTTGTCATCGGAGTCGGACAGATCGCTCTGCTCCGTCTCCAGGTTCTGCGCGAGCTCATCCACGAGCTCGGAATCAACCACGGTCTGCTGGCGGAGCATCTTGCGCGCGGCGTTCAGCGCGAGATTGCGTGCCGTGGCCGCGGCGAATGCAAACACCTTGCGCGGATCGTCGATGGTTCTGGCGCGGACGCGCTCGACCACGATGTGCAGAGTTTCCTGAGCGAGATCTTCCTGGTCGATCCAGCGATGAAATGCGCCAAAACGCAGCACGGCGAGCACGCCGGGCCGCAGCGCCTCCAGCATGCGGCTCTCGGCGGCACGGTCGCCCGTCAGCGCGGCCGCCACGATGCGCTCGATTTCATCGGCCGGCAGCGCGCTCATGCGGCACCCCGCGAGCGCAGGTAGTTAGTTACAGGCGAGTGCCTCCATGGCGGTGCGACAGTCCGCGCCCGGATCGACATCTGCGAGTTCTCTAAGGAATTCGACATTGACCCATGGATACCGCGTTGAAGTGCTGTTCTTGCTCCTGCAGAACAGCAGTTGTTTGATCTGCTGGGCGTCGCATTTGTTCAGCGGCGGGCTGCCCCAGATGAGCGCTGCTGCACCGGAAACATAGGCCGCCGCGCTCGACGCGCCCGCAGACTCGGACATTGCATAGCCTCGGTCGGAATTCTCGGTCGTAGTTACCACGATGTCCACGCCAGGTGCCTGAATTCGGCCGTCCGTCGCATCTGGACGGCCCTTAGGATTGAACAATTCCTTGCCCCGCATATCTGTGGGCACCGCAGCGATGACCCCCGGCAGGCAGCGATATTGGGAGGGGAAGTACTCGCGGACGGAGTCGTCGCTGTCCAGACTGGTGGCATAGCCGGTGATCACTAGCCGCCGCAAGGCGGCCGGACCACCCACCGCGGCTACGATCGCTTCGGAAATCGCTCGGCTGTCGACTGGCCATTTGGCGCTGATATTGATGATTTCCGCGCCGTCTCCGACGGCGGCGTCGATGCCTGCGGCAATGGTCGAGATGCGCGCAAGCAGCCCATGCTCCACGCGGCTGATAACTATCGGAATGAGCCGGCTGTTGGGCGCCACGCCAGCAACCCCGATGCCGTTGTCCATCCGGCCGCCAATGGTGCCGGCCATTTCGGTCCCGTGCGGATAGCACCGTCCGCTCGTGGCGCAACGCGCGTTCAATCTGCCGCCTTGGGAGTGCGGTGATTCCGGTGCTTTCAAGTGCAGCACTACATTCCTGGCGAGGTCCTCGTGGCTCGCGTCGATACCGGAATCGAGCACGGCAACCATGCGCGGCAGCGAGCGCGCCGCGATAACTGAATCCCAGCCGATCTTCTTGTGACCCCACAGTTCGTCGAGGCACGGATCATTGGGAAATGTGGCGCGTGCCTCGCGTTGCCAACAATGCAAATCGGTCTCGACTGCAGGTCCGAGCTCGAGCGATGTGGTCAGGTAGTCAGGGCCGTCGCAGTCGGGCTCGACATATCCGACTTCAGGTGCGTTGATGATCGCGACAAGCCGCTCGGTCGACACGTACTTCGAAAAGGACGCGACCACGAAATTGCGCGATCGTTCGAGCTGGTAGACATACCCGGTTTGCTTGAGCCAGGCATAAAGCTCGCGCGGATCGCCCCCTTCGGCTGGGTACATGATCAGGCGCGCTGACAACTTCTGCGCCGATTGCGGGCTGTCCGCCGCGAACTGGTGACGCTTCGAAAACGTGCCTGCCCATTGAGCACAGGCAGCGCGCAGATCGAACCGGCTGTCTCCGAGTGAATCGAGATACGTGATCACCGCGGCAGGTGCGCGTGCCGCCGTCGAAGTCCATCGACCGCGTGACCACAGAGGTTCGGCGCCGCCGCGAACGCAAACGACGCCCCGAACGTTGTTGCCGCGACGAACGGCAACAACGTTGTGGAGAGTCGATGAGCAAGCGGACGCAAGCGACCTTATTTACGGGTGCCCTGCCGGGGCCGATGACGACGACACCGTCGCCGGTCACTCGCGCCGGCGAGTCCACGAGGATCGTCATGAACTGCTTGCCATCGTCTCCCTGCACCAGGATGGCGACCAGATCACTGAGTTCGACTGCGCCTTTTGACTTTCGAAGGACGCATTGCAACGTCATGCGTGCGCAGGCGATGGCAGGACGCGAGCATTTCGGCATTGCCCGTCTTGACGTCATCGGCCGTGCAATAACGCGTGCCCCGCGTAAAGGTCATCGTGACACCGCAGGGCTTGGCGAAGTCCATGCGCCATGGCTCGCTTTGCTTGTCGGCGTTTCGCGTGCAGACATGCACGACGTTTTCGTTCTGGATCAAGGACGAAGGTGAGCTTGCCGCCAATCGGCACAGGATCCTTGAGCGTCGAAGACTGAACGGTGAATTCCTTGCCCAGCCATCCCGCCAACACATCGTCCGGAGCCGGCTCCTGTGCCGCGGCCAACGCAGCCCCGAGCAGCAATGCCGCAGCCATCATCGAGATTCCGAATTTCTTTCTGTCTGTAGTCTGTTTGCCGTACATGAGCCACTCCTAATTCAATGCATCCATTCAGGTTGATAAATGCACATCGGGCGTCACGGAAACTCGTTAGCCCTCACAACGAAACTCGACCACACGCTGGTCGTGGCGTTGCCGCGAGTGCGTAACTGCGCTGTACGCAGTGCGTCCGCCGCGCGTCCGGACTGCCGATAGGCGACGTAAAACTCTTTCATGAACCGCGCCGTCGAGGCGTCTTCAATCGGCCACAGCGCTGCCACCACCGAACGCGAACCGTTGGCCAGGAATCCATAGGTGAGCCCGAGCACGCCTTCGCCTCGAAGCGCGCTGCCATCCCCGGTGGCGCAGCCCGAAAGAACCACGACGTCGGCGCGCAGTCCGCTGCGCGCGATGTCGCTCGCAGTCAGTCGGCTGGACGGCAGCAGTGCGCCGTCCGGGGTGTATTCGCTGAGGTACAGCGCCGATTGTTCGGGTGAGTCGCGTCGCGCTTCGGCGTGGGTGGCGAAGTGCAACACCGCCAGGTCGCTCGATGGCAGTTGCAACACGCGCGTGGCGGTGGCCTCGAACCCCGACAGCTGGATAGTGCCGTCCGATCCGAAGGCCTTGGTCACCGCGCTTGCCTCGAGCGCCGAATAGGGAAGCCGGGTCAGGTTGTTTGACGAGGGCGGCGGAGCACTGCGCAGCGTGCCGGAGTCGCCGTTCCTGCCGACGCGTCAGCCTGCGATCGTCGGCGGCATACACCGGGTCGGACACCACGGCGACCAGGGTGTTGTGCGTCTTCGCCGGGCGGGACTTTTCCATTGCGAGCGCCAGAGATGGCGCATACCCCAATACGAAGCGATCGATGAGAAGTTCACCGCCAGCGCCGGGGATAGGCAGTGACGCAAACGGCACACCGTTGAGAGGCCCGTCGGCCAGCACCAACATGCGGCTCTCGGGAATGCCGTCGAGCAGGTGTCCTAACAACATCAAGCCCAAATTGGCGCCGGGTGTGCGTCCGCTGCGTGCAGCCACCGCATCGCCGATGGCTCGTTGCATCCGGTCCCGGCCGGGCAGAGCCGCATGACGCAACTCGGTGCGCGTAAGCAACCAGGCGTGCGCGCTCTTGTCGCCGACAAAATAGGCGAGCACCGCCGTTCCCGGCGGTAACTGACGCTGCACCTGCGCCAGTGAATCGGGAAGCGAAGTCTGCCGCGCGGCGACTCCGCCGTGGCGAACGAGAATGGCATCGAGTTGCGCACGCGTCTCCTCGATGGAGTGCCGCAACGCGACTGTTCCTGCTTCGTCGGCATCCTGGCGCTGGATTCGAGCTTCCAGCAGCAACTGTTGCGAGGTCAATTGGGCGCGCAGGTCTTCTTCCCGCGGATCGGCGGCGCTGATCGCGCCAGTCGCGCCCAGCGCGAGTTCGTCTCCCAGGGATCGGGCGCGCACTTCTTCGGCAGTCCGGAATGCATGCCATACGGCGCCGGCATCCGGGCTGGCCAGCTCCGCGGCGATCCGTGCCTCGTAGGGCGCGTATCTCGCGGAAAGAAAACGCGCCCGCCATTCCGGATTCGCGGACGTCACGCGGATCCGCGTGACGATTGCTATCGCCTCATTGGCGGTGGCAAGGGCACCGGGCACATCACGTCTACCCAGGAGTGCCTGGGAAAGGGCCGTGTTCGTGTCGATGCGATTGAATTCCAGACCGAGCTCCGCGTATTGACGGTCCGCTGCGCGCAGATCCTCGATGGCGGCGTCCGGTCGATTCTGCGCGAGGCGAAGGTACGCGCGTTCCTCGAGCGCTTCCGCATGCACCTGCGCATTGGTAGATTTTTGCGGTTCGACCAACTCCGCTTCCGCCTCGGCGAGCTTTCCGGCGACGCGCAATTCCGCCGCGATCAGCACGCGCGTGCGGGCCACGTTGTAAGGATTCGCGTCGATTTGCATCGACTTGCGCAGATAGCCGATGGCCGCATCGCGCTGACCCAGAATCGAAGCGGCGCTGGCGGCGACGCGCATCGTACCGGCGAGCCTGGCATTATCTCCGAGGCGTTCGTGTTCAACGATAGCAGCGCGCAGGGTTTGAAGGGCGCGCTCGGCGTCACCCATGCGCAGATAAAGTACGCCCAGCGCCCCCAGTTCGCCAGCACGTTCGGCATCCTTGCCGATCTCCGTGTAGAGCTTCAGTGCCTCGGTGTGCAATTCCAGCGCGCGGTCGAAATCGCCGAGGACGATCAATGTGAATCCGTAGTTGCCCAGAAGCGCCGCGTATAGATAGGGCTGCGTCTGTGGATCGACGAGCGGTAACAATGCCTCGTATTCCTTCGCGGACTGCGCGAGGAAGCCGCGAAAGTTGTGCACGGCGGCAAGGTTACTCAGCGATTTCGCCTGCTCGGTGATGTCGTTGTTGGCTCGCGCCATTTCGATCGAGCGCTCGAGCAGCGTGGTCGCAGAGTCATAGTCAGCGGTGCTCACGGCCAGCACAGCGCGCATGTTGGTGGCGTATTGCGCGCGCACCGGCATTGCGTGACTCTGGAAGAAATCAACCGCCGTCGCGAGGCGCCGATCGGCAGTGGCGTATAACGCTCGCTGCTCAGCGCCCTGCGTTCCGGCATTCATCGCGTCGGCAAGGCTGATTTCCGCCGCGGAACGGAGCGTCGCGGCGTTGTGAATACCCGCTTCGTCGTCCGCGGACTCGTACGCATCCGTTGCGATTTCCGTGGCGCGTACTGCGGCCGCCCATTGGTCGCGGGGGCCGTACTGCACGTTGGCCAGAAAATAGGCAGCCTGTGCGCGCATCCCCTCGTCGTCCGCCGCCTCGAAATGCGCCACTGCTTCGTACAATTTGTCTGCCGCGCGCGTCCAGGACTCGGGCGTGGCGACGCGCGGCCTGCTCGCAAGCCGCGCCGAAAGCAACGAAGCCAAGTTGCAGTTCGCCGCGGCGGGCCTCGGGTGGCCGATTCCAGCGTGCGATTCGCAACGCTGTGCGCCCCTGCTTGGTACGGTGATCGTCACTGCGCACCGTGATCCGCAACTCACCCGGCGCCGCCATGCTAACTACTTGATAAAGAGCGCCGTGTCTCGGCACGCGGTCTTCGAGCTCGGTGCGCGATTCTCCCGCCTCCACCGTCATGTGCACGTCGATCTCGTGCTCGCGCGCCTCGATCAGATAGTCGCCGCGTTGCAGCGAGCGAGTCACGACCGGCGAGGCGTCTCCGCCTACATTCAGATCAGCCGAAAATTCCGTCGCCAGTTCTGTGTCGGATCGATTCGAGCAAGCACCAACGCACAACACGGCTGCTGCTGCGAAGATCACGGGAGCGCGCGGCCGCGAAATAGTTCGGCGATAGATAGCGAGGTGATCGCGCACGGACATTTGAAGCGAATCCCACGCGGCGGGCGCTAATGTTTACAGGCGCATGCATTGTGCCGCAAACGACCCACGAATTAGTAGGCAGGGTTTGTACTAAGTCCAGTCGTGAAATATTTTCATCGAAGGCATATGTAGGTGGGAGAAATGGAGAAGTCGTGACACTACATACAAATGGGTCTCGCGTTTCTCGAACGTTGAACCCTTTCGAGTCTCCAGGGCACCCCTCGGCCGGCCTTGGTAGTTAGTTGGCAGTTCCCCCGCAGGCTCGTTCAAGGCAGGCCGTTGGCCCTCACGACGAAACTGGACCAGACCGGGGACGCACGGGTTCCCCGGGTGCGCAGTTGCGCAGTGCGAAGCGCATCCGCGGTACGCCCCGACACCCGATAGGCGGCATAGAACTCTTCCATGAATCTCGCGGTGAGCGCGTCTTCCACGGGCCAGAGGGAAGCGACCACGGTGTGCGACCCGTTGGCCAGGAATCTGTACGTCAGCCCCAGCACGCCCTCGCCGCGGAGTTCTCTGCCATCGCCGGTGGCGCAGCCGCTCAATACCACCACGTCGGCTCGCAACCCGCTGCGCGTGATGTCCTCCGCTGTCAGGCGATCGGTCAGCAGCGGCGAACCATCGGCGGCGTACTCCGAGAGGAAGAGCGCCGACAGTTCGGGGGCGTCGCGGCGTGCAACGGCGTGGGTGGCGAAGTGCAATACCCCGAGATCGGCCGACGGCAGATCCGCTACCCGGCGCGCGGTTGCGTCGAATCCCGCGAGTTCGATGATGTCTGCGCCCGCAAACGCACGCACGACGGCACGCGCCTCGATGGCGGAATAGGGCAAACGCGCGAGTCCACCTGCCTGGCCGTCTGCGCCGCGATAGTTCGCAGTGTCACCGGCCGCGATGGTCAGCCGACGATCGTCGGGCGTATAGACCGGATCGGAAACCACCGCGACCCGCATCTGCGTGGCGGGCCGATTCTCAGCCGGCCGCAGGGCGAGCGCCAGCGACGGGGCCGACGCGATGACGAATCGATCGATCAGCTGTTCACGCGAGTTTCCGTGCGGCAGCGGCAATGCGGCGAACGGCAGGCTGTTGAGCGGGCCGTCCGGAAGTATCAGCAGCCGCTTTGCGGTGACACCGCGGAGCAGTCCGCCTAACAAGGATGTGAAAGGGGAATTGTCGGCAACTCTGAGACCGGCCCGCTGCTGTTTCACGAAGCCGTTCACGAGATCCTGCAGGACTCGCCGCTCCGGAAGTGCGCTGTGCCGCAACTCGGTGTGCGTCAATAGCCAGGCATGCGAACGCTGATCGCCGACGAAGTACGCCAGTACCGCCGTATCGGCGGGCAACGCGGCTTGCACGTCCTCAAGAGACTCTGCGATGCCAAGACGGTAGTTCGGCTGAACGCCGTGTTGGTCGAGCATCCGGGCTTCGAGACGCGCCTGCACCTCGTCGATGAGGCGTCGCGTCTCGTGAACGTCGGCGTCCTTGGAGCTTCCTTTGCGCATGCGGCGCTCGAGGTCGACCTGCAGAGCGGTCAGCCGTTCGCGCAGTCGATCGGCGTTCTCATCGCGCGCCGCGTCGCCGCGATGCGCGGCGTACGCGAGACGATCCCCCAGCGAACGCGCGCGGATTGCCTCCGCCACCCGGAACGCCTTCCACGCGGCTACTTCATCCTTAGGCTCGCCGGTAGCCAGATCCACTTCGATGCGCGCCTCGTAGGGCGCGTAGCTCGCTGACAGAAAGCGTGCGCGCAACTCGGGATTGGCCGAGTTCACGCGAATGCGCGTCTCGATGTCGACCGCAGTGTCGGCAGCGGCACCCGCACCCGCCATGTCGCTCGCAGCGAGCAGAGCCAGCGCAAGAGCGGAACTCGTGTCGATGCGGTTGAAGTCGAGTTTGAGGCGCGCATAGATGCCGTCCGCTTCGCGCAAATCCGCCAGGGCTTCCGCACTGCGTCCCTGTCTTTCGCGCAGCCTGGCGCGCTCGGCCAGCGCATCGGCTCTCGATGGCTCGTTCTTCGTGAGCAATGCCTGCGTCAGTAGTTTGTCCGCGCCGCGCAGGTCGCCGAGCGTGCGCAATTCGCCGGCGATGAGCACACGGGTCCGGTCGATGGTGATGCCATTCTTGTCCTGCACGCTCGGCGCGGCGCAGATAGTCGAGGGCGGTGTCGTGTTGACCAAGCTCCGCCGCGGCGTTGCCCGCCAGGCGCAATGCCGACACCAGCCCGGCATGGTCCTGCGCCCGTTCATAGAGCGGCAACGCATTTTCAAGCGTGGCCAGGGCCTGCTCGACGTTTCCGCTGCGAAACTGAATGGCCCCCAGCGCGGCGAGTTCGCGCGCCGTCTGGCTGTCATCGCCGCGAGCGGAAAAGACTTCGAGTGCTTCGGTGTGCAGCCGAAGCGCGCGATCGAACTCTCCAAGAGTGATCAGGCTGTTTCCCAGATTGCCGATGAGCGTCGCGTACAGGTCCGGATCGCGATCGCGCTCGATGAATGGCAACACCGCATCGAACATCTCGACCGATTGCGCGGCGTTGCCCCGCCGCACGGCAGCGGCCGCCAGATTCTGGATCGCGCGCACCTCGAACACCTTGTCGTGGCGGGCAATCGCGCGCACGCGGATTGCCTGGTAGACGGGCACACAGGGTTCGTAGTCGCCTGACACGAGCTCGCGGATGCAGCCGACGAGCATGGCGTTCATCGCGTCGCTGTGCAGCTCATGCTTGTCGAAATAGGCTTGCGCCCGTTTCGTGCGCGCGACGGCGGTGTCGAGCAACGCATGCTGTTCGGCGCGCGGGACGTCCGCACCCATGCCCGTGGCAATGTTGAATTCGTTGAGTGCGCGCAAGACGGCGGCGCGCGCCGCGCCGGTCTCGTCGCCGGCGGCGATGAAATGCGCCTGTGATGCTTCGGCCGAACGGCGTCCGTCCTGGAATTCGTACAGCAGGTTGAACTCGACATAGCCGCGCTGGTATTCGGCTTCCGCCAGCGCCTGCAAGTCGTTGGCGGCTTCGAAATGCACCGCGGCCTGCCACATCGGCAATATCGCTGCGCGCCACGATGCGGAGTCCGACCTGGCGATGAGCTCGTTGCCTTTTCCCAACGCCATGTAACCGAGCAGGCGTTCATCGACGGGCGAATCCGGCGTCGGTCGCGGCCAGCGCAGGATGCGTACCGCGGCGGCCCCACGCCAGGCGCGCTGGTCGACGCTCGACACCGAAATGCGCACCGATGCCGGTTGCTCGAGGCTAACTACGGTGCGGTGGAGCCCATGGCGGAGGTACGCATCGGCAAGTTCGGTGTGCTGATTGCCGGCGTCGATTTTGACGCGCACGTCGATATCGCGTTCGCGGACCTCGACGACGTAAATGCCCGCCCGCAATTGACGGACCAGCGACTGGGGAGAGGTGCCCTGGACGATCAGTTCGGTCGAATATTCGACCAGGGGTTCGGTCTGGAATCCGCCCGAACAGGCCGAAAGGCCAAAGGGCCCAAGCCATGCATGAGGTTTGAAACCAGCAAGCGCTCGGATTCTTTTTATGTTTAGCCGGAGCGCTGGTGCTATGCGCGCATTCTGGACGGTCCCCTTCCTTCCGGGGCCAATGTTTACAGGCACCTGCGCTGCCTCGCAATCGAAAATAGAAAATGTAGGCAGGGTTTGTAGTAACCCCTTGATTGAAAATACTTTGTGCTTATGACAGATCGAGGTGAGAGAAACCCTGAACTCGTGACACTACATATCAGGCAGGCCAAAAAAGGCCGGTACGAACAGGGCCAGATGAATAGCGCGGATGTCTTTTTGCTCGAGTTCGACATGCAGACGCGAACCTCGTTGCTGGCCAAAATCCTCGAACGGTTTCGCGCCACCGAAATTGGTGCCGGCACGCATCGCCAGCTGCTGCTTGAACTCAATCACGTGATCAACGTGCACTCGCGGCTTCGGGAAGTCGCCGCGGACGTGGTGCCGCCCGAGGACTGGGCTTCCTGGCATGAGCTGCTCGCAGTGCCGGCACTCGCGTTCGAGCAAGGGCGGTCGTTTCTGGATGACCTGCGCGCGCTCGGACTCAATTCGATGGACAGCGTTTCGCTGACGCCGCTGCCGCAAACCATTGCCCTGGCGGCATACGCCCACTACCAGCTGGTCGAGCGTGCCACGGTGGGCCTGGTCGGTTACCTGTGGTTCTTCGAACGCATGCCTCGCCTGTTCTATCCGCTCTGGAGCGATGCATGTCAGCGGGGCGGTGTACCCCAAAAGGCACAGCGCGCGCTGGCGGAAGGCGCGGTCATCGACCCGGCGCGCGATCAGCTAATGATGAATTGCTGCCGGCAAATAGTGCGGCGGCCGCGTGACCTGGGTCTCGCGTCGCAAAGCCTGCACGACACTGCGGAGTTGTTCGCGACGATGGTCGACGCGGCTCTGCAGCGCGCCGAACGGCCACCTATGGTGGCGCTGGAAAGTGCGGTGATCGGCAGAGGGATCGGCCAGGTCGCCTGAAAGAATTGGGGTCAGGCCCCGAATTCTAGGAAACGGGGCCTGACCCCATTTAACATCCGCGCGTGATTTATCTCATCGACGCGTCGGTCTACGTGTTCCGCGCCTATTACTCGATGCCGCCCGACATGGTCGACGGCGACGGCAATCCCGCGCACGCGACTTTTGGCTTCGCGCGATTTCTCGGTGACCTCATCGAGCGCGCGCAGCCGCGCTACATCGCCGTTGCATTCGACGAGAGCCTCACCACTTCATTTCGCAATCAGATTTATCCGGCCTACAAGGCAAATCGCGATCCGGCGCCGGCGGATCTGAAGCTGCAGTTCGCGCGTTGTCGCGAGTTTTGCCGCCATGCCGGCATTCCGGCCTTCAGCCATGCCGAATACGAGGCCGACGACATCGTCGGTACGTTGATGACCCGCTGCCGCAGTGAGGGCCTGCGAGCCACGCTGGTCACGCGCGACAAGGACTACGCCCAGTTGATTCGCGCTCGGGGATGTGTACTGGGACTACGCCGACAATGTGCGCTATCGCTACGACGAGATCGAAGACCGCTTCGGCGTGGCGCCCGAACGCTTCGCGGATTTTCTCGCGCTCATGGGCGACAGCGTCGACAACATCAAGGGCGTGCCCGGTGTCGGCGCGAAAACCGCAGCGGCGCTCATGAAAGAGTTCGTTTCACTCGAGGAGATCTACGACAACCTCGATCGGATCGCGGACCTTCCGATACGTGGCGCCGGCAAGCTCGCCGCAAAGCTCATCGAGCATCGCGAAGCAGCCTTTTTCGCGCGACGCCTCACCGAGATCGCGTGCAACATGCCGCTCGAAATCGGGCGACTCGACCTGCTGCGGCGCCCGCCCGACGTTGCGGCGCTCACGGCGTTCTTCGACCGACACAATTTCGGTCCGATGTTGCGCCGGCAGGCCGAACGGCTCGCGCTGCTCTCGCTGGCTGCCTGACCTATTCGACGTCGTCGTCCTTGTTGCTGGGCACCTTCACGCTTCCGCCGATCGATTCGTGTTCAATCGAGCCGGAGCTGTCCTCGCTCACCGTGAAATTGCCTTTGACGCGCCCGGCATAGATATCGCCCGAGCTGTCGGAATCCACGTCGACGTTGCCCTTGACGTCTTCGACGCGAATGCCGCCCGAACTGTCCTGCTGGACCCGGACATTGCCGTCGACTTTCCCGACGCGGATGTCGCCCGAGCTGTCGAGCACTACTTCGGCGTCGCCATGTACCTCGTTCACTTCGATGTCGCCCGAGCTGTCGCGCACCCGCACGCTGCCCGCGTTTTCGATCTCGATGTCGCCGGAACTGTCGCCGACGTCGGTGAGGCCGGCGATCCGGTGGATCGAAAGGTCGCCGGAGCTGTCCTGCAGCGTGAGAGCCTTCAGGTCCTCGAAATCAGCGTCGCCACTCGAGTCGGTGGCGTCCACCGGGATGCTCGACGGCAATGCGATGCCGATGTCGATGTATGCATATTCATTGTTGCCGAAAGACCAGCCGTCCTGATTCTGCGGAAGGTTGGTTTCGACGTATACGACATTGCCTTCGCGCCGCACGCTGATCTGCGCCGCATCCAGCAATTCCTGCTTGGCGGCGCATGCCACACCGCGCGCCTCGATGCGCACGGCATTGCCGCGGCCTATCACCTTCATGTCGCCAGCGCCGGTCCGCACCACGACCTTTTCGACGCCCTTGGCGTCCACGCCGCCTGCGCGATCCGCGCGCAACTTGCAACCATCGCCCCAGGCAAATGCGGTGGCCGGGCCGAGCGCGAGCAATAACAACCAGTACCTGGAACGCATGAATCTTCTCCCCGAATGATGGCGGCTGTGGTTAAGACTGCCGGGAAGGTGTTTCGGTTTACAGGATCGAACAATTCATACGGTATCCTTCGCGCGCGCCCCAGAGCAGCCAAGACATGAGCAGCCAAAACATCGAATCCGTACTCGTCGAAGAGCGTCGCTTTCCCCCGTCCACCGAGTTCACTGCCCGGGCCCGCCTCAAACCCGCGGCCCTGAAGGCCCTGCATGCCGAGGCGGCCGCAGACCACGAGGGCTTCTGGGCGCGCCAGGCCCGCAGCGAGCTGCGCTGGCACAAGCCATTCACGGTCACGCTGGACGCATCGCAGGCGCCCAACTATCGGTGGTTTACCGACGGCGAGCTCAATGTCTCGCACAACTGCCTCGACGTGCATCTCGAGGAACGCGGCCACAAGACGGCGCTGACCTTCGTCGGCGAGCCCGGCGATGTGCGCCATGTGTCCTACCGCGAGCTGCATGCCGACGTGTGCCGCTTTGCCAATGCGCTGCTGTCCCAGGGCGTCATGGCTGGCGATCGCGTGGTCATCTACATGCCGATGGCCCCCGAAGCCATCGTCGCGATGCAGGCCTGTGCGCGCATCGGCGCCATCCACTCCGTCGTGTTCGGCGGATTCTCGGCGTTGTCGCTCAAGGACCGCATCGAGGATGCGTCCGCCGTGGTGCTGATCACGGCCGACGGCGGCTGGCGAGGTGGCAAGGCGATCGAGCTCAAGCAGGCGGCGGACAAAGCGCTGTCGATGGGCTGCCCGAGCATGCGCAAAGTAATCGTATTGAAGCGCACCGGCCAGGATGTCGACATGTATCCGGGCCGCGATGTGTGGTGGCACGACGTCATCGAAGGCCAGTCGCCGGTCTGTGAGCCGGTGTGGGTCAACGCCGAGCATCCGCTGTTCCTGTTGTACACCTCCGGATCCACGGGCAAGCCCAAGGGCATCCAGCATTCGAGCGCGGGCTATCTACTCGGCGCCAAGCTCACCAGCAAGTGGGTGTTCGATCTCAACGATGACGATGTGTTCTGGTGCACCGCGGACATCGGCTGGGTCACGGGCCACAGCTACGTGGCGTACGGACCGCTGGCCGCCGGCGCCACCATCGTGATCTACGAAGGTGCGCCGACGTTCCCGCATCCGGGTCGGTTCTGGCAGATCTGCGAGAGGCAGGGCGTCACGATTTTCTATACCGCGCCCACGGCAATCCGCGCGCTCATGAAACTCGGCGACGACATTCCGGCGCGCTACGACCTCACGAAGCTGCGCTTGTTGGGGTCGGTGGGCGAGCCCATCAATCCGGAAGCCTGGATGTGGTACCACGAGCATGTCGGGCGCATGCGCTGCCCCATCGTCGATACCTGGTGGCAGACCGAAACCGGCGCCATCATGATCTCGCCATTGCCTGGCATCACCGAGACCAAGCCGGGCTCGTGCACGCAACCGCTGCCTGGTATCGACGTCACCATCGTCGACGCGCGTGGTGAACCGGTGAAAGGCGCGGACGCGGGCGGATACCTGGTGATCAGGAAACCCTGGCCGTCGATGCTGCGCACGATCTGGGGCGACAACGAGCGCTACCTCAAGACCTATTGGGAAACCTTTCAGAATCGCTACTACGTGGCGGGCGACTCGGCGCATCGCGACAAGGATGGCTATTTCTGGATCATGGGCCGCATCGACGATGTGCTGAACGTCGCGGGACACCGACTCGGCACCATGGAAATCGAATCCGCGCTGGTTGCGCATCCGAAGGTCGCCGAAGCGGCCGTGGTCGGCAAGCAGCACGAGATCAAAGGTGAATCGGTGTTCGCCTTCGTGGTGTTGCGCGGCGAGCGCCCCACCGGCGACAAGATCGACGCGTTCGCAAAAACCCTGCGCGACTGGGTGACCGAGCAGTTGGGCGCGATTGCGCGTCCGGACGACATCCTCTTCGCCGAAAACCTGCCGAGGACCCGCTCCGGCAAGATCATGCGCCGGCTGCTGCGCGCCATCGCGCGCAACGAAGACATCACGCAGGATCTCTCGACGCTCGAGAACCCGGCGATCATCGATCAGCTGCGCGGAAGCGAATCGCCAGGGAAGCCAGCGAAACCAGCCCGGAAGAAAAAAGTCGCGCCGAAAAAGAAATCGGCGGTGAAGAAGAAGCCAGCGTCGAAGAAGAAGCCAGCGGCAAGGAAAAAGACCGCGGCGAAGCGCAAACCGGTTCCCGCGAGGAAAGTTGCGCCCAAGAAAAAGAAGTCAAAGGGCAAGTCGCGCCCGGCGCCACGCCGGAAGAAATGACGATCAGTCGCGGCCGCCGACCAGGCTGAGCACCGCGGCGAAATGGCAGGCCACGCCGCCCAGCACGAACAGGTGCCAGACGGCGTGGGTGTAGCGTTTCGACTTCCAGATGTAGAACGGCACGCCGCCGGTGTACAGCAGGCCGCCTGCAGCGATCCATGCGAGCTCACTGGCGGTAAGGCTGTCGCGCAGCGGCTTGATCGCGACCACGATGAGCCAGCCCATGCCGAGATAGAGCGCGGTGGAGAGCCGCGGGTAACGAAACCCCACGGTGGTCTTGGCCACGACGCCGAGAACCGCCATCGTCCAGACCACGCCGAACAACGACCAGCCCCAGGCTCCCTGCATGGCCACGAGCGTGAATGGGGTGTACGTGCCGGCGATGAGTAGATAGATCGCGGCGTGATCCAGCTTGCGCAGGCGATGCTTGCGCTCGGGTGAACGTTCCCAGTGGTAGATCACCGAGGTCGCGAACATGGCGAGCGCCGTGACGCCAAAGACCATCGCGCCCGCGAGCCGCAAGGGATCGCCCGCGGCGACCCAGGCCAGCCAGGGGATCGCGATCACGCAGGCCACGATGCCAAGACCCGCGGTCAGCGTGTGCGCGAGTTCTTCTGTACGGGAATAGGGCGCATTGACGGTCGGCACGCGCCCGAGCTTAACAGCTTGAGTCGAGGCTACCGGCTGGCGGTCTGCTTGCCGTCCGGAAACTCGGATTTGGGTAGCTGCACTTCGCCGGTCAGGATGCGCTTCAGATAATCGGGCGCAATCAGGTGGCAGTACTGGCGCCCGCTCGTCGCGCGCGCTTTCGAACTCACCTTCATATTGCCGTCACCGCGCAAACTCTTGGCCCGAATGCGCAGCGTGCCGCCGGCATCCGTCTGCACCATCGTGAAGGCTTCCAGCCATTGGGCTTCGCTGGTCGCCTGCTCATCGGGATCGAGCAGTACGCCGATCGAGCCCTTGAACGGCATCTTCTTCTTCTGACGATCGGTGAGCGTGAGCATCACCGCGTCGAGCGTGCGGCGATTCAGCCGCGCGCAGGTCGTCGATTCACCCGCGGCGGTGGCGCCGTATTCGGCACGGATTCGCTCGGCGCTGTGGAGCTTGCAGGAAATCATGCGCGCCCTGGTGTGCTGCGAATCGGCATAGCCGATGAATTGCAGCGTTTCGAGCGGCTTCACGGAGGGCGAGGCGCGCGAGAAGGCCTGGTATTCCCCGACCAATACGTTGCGCGCGGGCACACGTGAGGTGGCGATTTCCTTCTGCGCGACGGCGCAGTATTCGTTGAGGCTGGTAATCGCCATGGGCTGCTGGCCGACCACCATCGGACGTGGGTCGCTCGCACATCCCGCCAGGGCAAGGCCCAGGGAGAGACAAGCCAATTTGCGCACCGTAAGCTCTGGCAATCCGCGGATGATGGATTTCATGGGCGCCATTCCCCTGTTGGAAAAACCCCGGTGAAGAGAACGATCGATGCGAACGAGGCCACTCAATGAAGCTCCGCATCGCGGGTCATTCTGGCGTTACGTCATGTGCGGAATCTTGGCCGCAGTTCTCATGACGGAAAGCTCGCTGGCTGCCGATTCACGGCCATTTGTCATAGCGCACCGCGGCGCCAGCGGGTATGTGCCGGAACACACGCTTGCCGGCTACTTCATCGCGATTCAACAGGGTGCGGATTACGTGGAACCCGACCTGGTGATCTCCAGGGACGGCGCGTTGCTTGCGCGCCATGAAAACGAGATTGGCGGCACAACCGACGTGGCTTCACATCCGGAGTTTGCCGCGCGCAAGGTGACGAAGAAGATCGATGGTGAATCTGTCACCGGCTGGTTCACCGAGGATTTCACGCTCGCGGAACTGAAGACCCTGCGTGCCCGTGAGCGTCTGCCCGAATTGCGCAAGGCGAATGCGCGTTACGACGGCGAGTTCTCGATTCCGACTTTCGATGAAGTACTCGATCTCGTCACCGCGGCGGACGCGCAGCGCGCCGCAATCGCGCGCGCCGCAGGCTTGCCACCGCCGCCACGCATCGGGGTCTATCCGGAAACCAAGCATCCGAGCTATTTCGCGAGCCTCGGGTTGCATTTCGACGAGCAAATGCTCGAGGCGCTGAACCGCCATGGGTACAGCAAGCGCAATGATCCCATCTGCCTGCAGTCATTCGAAGTCGCGAACCTGAAGGCGCTGCGCCGGCGCACCGATCTGCCGCTGGTGCAGTTGGTGGCGCCCACCGGCCAACCCTTCGATTTCACGCTGGCCGGTGACAAACGGACCTACCTGGATCTCATGACTGACGCCGGGCTCGCGGAAATCGCCACCTACGCGGACGCCATTGGTCCTCACAAGTGGATGGTGGTGCAGTTCGGACCGGAAGGCCGCAAGGACACCGGGCTCGCGCGTCGCGCGCGCGCGGCTGGACTGGGTATTCACGTGTGGACTCTGCGCGCCGAGAACGAATTCCTGCCTCCTGAATTAAGATCGTCCGGCGACGCAGCGGCGCACGGCGACCTGAACGCGGAAATCCGCGCGCTGCTCGACGCGGGAATCACCGGTTTCTTTTCCGATCAGCCCGATCTCGCCGTGCGCGCGCGCGACGAATGGTGGGCGAGGTAGTAGTTCATGCCGCAACCGTTTCATCTGGCGATCCCGGTTCACGATCTTCGCGCGGCGCGTGGCTTTTACGGCGAGCTGTTCGACTGCACGGAAGGCCGCAGCAGCGATGAGTGGGTGGACTTCGATTTCTTCGGCCACCAGCTCGTGGTGCACCTCGATCCCGGCAAGAAGCAGCACGTGCACCACAACGAGGTCGACGGGCACGATGTGCCGGTGCCGCATTTCGGAGTGGTGATGGAGTGGGGCGCGTGGCAGGCGCTCGCCGAGCGCCTGCGAAAACTCAATACGCGGTTCGAGATCGAACCCGGAATCCGATTCGCAGGCCAGGTGGGCGAGCAGGCGACGATGTTTCTCTACGATCCGTCCGGCAACGCCCTCGAGTTCAAGGCCTTCAAGGATCCGTCGCGGTTGTTCGCGAAGTAGCGGTCAGGCGCGTCACCGAGGTGGCGCGCAACCCGAGGCTCACGAGTTTCGCATTGAGTCGCGCGGAAAAATCCTCAGGCGTGCCGAGCTTCAGACGCGCGAGATAGGGGGCTTCCGCCTCGTGTGGCCGCGTGAGCAGTGCACGCACGAGCATCGATGCGCGGTCACCCAGGTTTCCCGTGTTCTCCTTGAGCCAGCGCAGGGCGCGCGCCAGATCGATTTCCTCGCGCGTGAGATCGGTGCCGAAGGGATACTCGGAAAATAGTCCCGCCCGTCGCGGCGCGGCGAAAGCTTCCTCGAGTCGCTCGGGCGTATTGCGGCGGTATTCCGCGGGCACGCGATAGCCTGCATCGATCTTGTTGGCGCGCTTCGCGGTAGCCAGCAGCTCATCCTGGAATCGCGAGTCGGCGATGCTCAGCATCGCCGCGATGCACTCGGCGTCGGTGCGGCCGCGCAGGTCGGCGATGCCGTATTCGGTGATGGCGATATCGCGCAGATGCCGCGGGATGGTCGTGTGGCCGTAGCTCGTGACGATGTTGGAGCTCACGCGTCCGTCCTTGCGCCGCGTCGCACGCGCGCACAACATCGAGCGCGCGCCGGGCAGCGCATGAGCCATTGCGACGAAGTTGTACTGGCCACCCACACCAGACACCACGCGACCGTCATCGAGCCCATCCGACACCGCGGCACCCAGCGTGGTCAGCATCATCGTGGTGTTCACGAAACGCGCGTGGCCACGCTGCGCCACGCGCAGGCTGAAATCCTCGCCGTAGAGCTGGTTGATGTAGCCCACGCCGCGCATGTCGAACAGGCGGCGCTCGGATTCGGGCAGTGCGCACAGTGCGGCGTAGAAGGCGCGCGGGCCCAGCAGGAACCCGGCATGCATGACCGTGCCACCCTGCAGCTGCAGCCCCAGGCAATCCCGTGCCAGCGCCGCGCGCGTCTCGGCCAGCCCGAGATCGGCCACGATGCGGACGCCTTCTGGCGAGATGATGTGGTCGTCGTCGAAGCGGGTCTCACTGCGCAGGACGCCAGCGGACCTGAGTGCGGCAAAGTCGGCTTCGCCGAGCCGGGGCCCCGCGCCAGCGGCGAGCAGATCTTCGAGCAGCGCCGCATCGATGCGTTTGTTCGAGCCGTTCGCGGCCAGCGCCCGCTGCAGCGGTAGATAGTCGTATACGCGGCGTCGGAGGATCCCCGCGCGATACAGATCGAGCATCTGATCGACGAACATCTCGGTCGCGCCAAAGAGACCTGTGATGAATGCGGCGCGACCGCCGACGGCATCGATGAGCGCGGCGCCGTGTTCCGTGCCCGCATCGACGAGCGCCTGCCGCCAGGCTTCGTTTTGCTGGTGGCGCAGCAGCAGGGAATAAACGATGGAGTCGCCGAGTTCGCCGATGCCGATCTGCAGTGTGCCTCCATCGCGCACCAGGCTGCTCGCATGCAGGCCGATGGCGTGGTCGACGGTGGACAGCGAGGGATTCGGTGGCGCGAACAGGTCGTAGTCGTAGCGCGAATGGTCGAGCAGCAGGTCGAAGGCGTCCGCGCCCACGTTGGCCTGCGCCGAGCATGAAGGGCATCTCGCGGTGTACCTGGCCCAGCATCACGATCGAATGTCCGGCGGCACGCAGCTTCGCGAGTTCGGGGATGAGATCGACAGTGACATCGGGGTTGCTGCCGAGACTGATTTCCGTGATGCCGCCCACCATTCGCCGGGCGACCACGTGAGCGATCACGTTGACGCCACGAGCCAGCAGCTCACGGGTCACGTGCGTGTAGTTCGCCGACAGATAGTGCGACTGCGCGTGCGGGGAATTGAGAAGCGCCCCGGGCTCGAAGAAGAACTCGATGACGCGCGCATTTGCCGGCATCGCACCGGTGCGCACTGCCTGCAGGTAATCGAGTTCCGGGTAGTTCCCGAAGACACGCGCTGCCAGCGGCTCGATGAATGCCTTCTCGAGGTCGCTCGTCCCAGTGGGTTTGCGCAAGCTGAGTGCCGTGAAAATGGTGAGGTCGAGAGAGGCATCGCCCCGCGCGCGCCGGAAGAATTCGTTCGCGATGAGATTGGGTTTGCCGATTCCGAGCGGCAATGCCAGCACCACGCGTTTGCCCACGCGCCGCAGCGCTTCTTCCACGATCTCTCCGACGTCATCAAACATTTGCGGCATGACGCTACACTTGCATGCAGTATCCAAAGGGTCAACGCATATGAGCCTGACTAAACCCGCACTCGATCCGATGTCGGTCACGCCAAGAGTGAGCTCCGGTTATCCCGAGCCTTACCGCTCGCGAGTTTTGCCGCGGGAGAAACGAGCACTCGGCGATCCACTGGGATTGACGAAGATCGGCATCAACCACACCACGTTGCCGCCGGGCAAAGAATCCTCGATGCGTCACTGGCACACACACGAGGACGAATTCATCTTCGTGTTGTCAGGCGAAGTCGTGGTGAAGACCGACAGCGGCGAGCAAGTGCTGAGGCCCGGCATGTGCGCGGGATTTCCGGCTTCTGCCGATGGCAAAACTGGCGATGGACACCAGTTGATCAATCGGGGCAGCGAGCCCGTGGTCTACCTGGAGATCAGCAACCGCGACAAGGCGGACCAGGCCTTCTACCCGGACGTCGACCTGCAATTCCACGGCACCAGCGCCGCGGTGATGTTCACGCGCAAGGACGGCAGCCGATTCTAGTTCAGCATGCGATGCGGCAGCACCACCGCCTCGCCTTCGAGGGGCGCCGCGCGCCAGAGCGTGAATTTCTGATTCACCTGCGAGGCCATGGCGGTCGCGATGTTGCGATGATCGAACCCGGGTAGTTTGGACAGGTGCGACAGCAGGTCGAACTTCGTCGCGAGCGCCTGTCCGACGATCACTCCGGAGCTGCCGGTGCCCGCCAGCACATAGAAATATTCTTCGGACAGGTTCACACCCTGCGTCATCACGATGGATACCTCGCGCAGCTCATTCCAGCGTACGAACTCGCTGTCGCCGCGCGCCAGTCGGCGCAGCACGCCTTCATCGGTGATCTGCAGGGCTTCGCCGCGTTTACGCAACTCCCATGTGAGGAACCACGGTTCGAGCAGGAACACCACGAACATGCCGAAGGCAATGCCGGGCAGCCACCAACTCGTGCTGCCCACCCACGCGGGGAAGAACGCAAGGATCGCGACGCTCAGCGAAGCGCCGATCCACACCTTTCTCATGGAGCCTGCTGCTGCCATCGAAGTTCAGGAACGGCTTCGGACCAGTGACACGGCGTACTCGATCTTCACTTCGTCACCGACGGAATCCGTGGCCTTCATTTCGCCTTGCCCAACGCCATAGTCGAGTCTCTTGATTGCCGTCTTCCCGCTGAGCTCGAGGCCATCGGCCGTGGGCTTGAGCGTGAGCGGCAATCGCAGGTCGTGGGTGGTATCGCGGATCGTGAGCTTGCCCACGGCCTCGAGGCCTCCATCGGCCCGCTTCGCGAGGGACGACGCCACAAAAGTGGCTGCCGGATATTTCGCGGCGTTGAAGAGGTCGGCGTCCTTGAGCATGGCGTCGCGCTCCGGCTCCTGCGTGTCTACCGACGCGATTTCCACGCGTACATTGAGTGAGCTCGCGGCCAGGTTCTTTTCGTCGTAAATCAGTACCGTCGTAAATTTCTTGAAGTTTCCGCTGGCGGCGGCACCCGCCTGTTCGAAAGTGAACTTGAGGCTGCTTTTCGCGGCGTTCTGCGTATACCGCGGGGGTGCGCCAGTCGCCGGAGTGGTTGCGGCTGCAGGCGTGGCGGCAGATGCCGGCGCGGCTGCGGCCGGTTTGACTGCCGCGGGTTTCGCTGTGTCCTGGGATGCATGGCAGGCAGCCGCGAACAGCGAAAGCGTGGCGCCGAGGATGGCCAGATAGTTAGTCATGCGAGTTCACTCAACCTTGCCGAAGGGCAACATTCGCCTCAGCACGTCGTTCTTGTCGATGAAATGATGTTTGAGCGCGCCCGCCACGTGCAGCAGCGCGACGCCGACCAGCACACCGAACAGCAGATGGTGCAGGTCGTGCATCTGGTGAAAGGTCTGTTCGGCGGGTGCGACGAGATCGGGAAACTGGAACATCTTGAACCAGCTCACGGGGTAGTTCTTCGCTGACGACATCATCCAGCCGGTCAGCGGCATCGCAAAGATGAGCGCGTACAACAGCACGTGGGAGATCCTCGCGAGAACGCGTTCCCAGCGGCGCGTTTCCACCGTGAGATCGGGCGTCGGATTGACGAGTCGCCACAACAGCCGCAATACCGCGAGCATCAGGATCGTCATGCCGAAGGATTTGTGCCACGCAAGCGCTTCGAGTTTTGCCAGTCCTTTGAGTTCGTCCGCGCGGCTTGCGATCCACCATTGATTGATGATCAGCAGCACGATGAGCCAATGAAATGCTTTCGACAGGGAACCCCAGGAACGCGTGGTGTTACGGAAAGGCATGCCAGTAAGCTATCCGCTATGGATGATTCGGGTCAAAGCCACGGAATGAAGAGGCGCTTGTCATGAGTACACGGTCGGCGGGGCAACGGTTCCCGCTTCGAGTCATGGTCGCGGGTTTCGTGCTATGGGGGCTGTCGGCGTGTCAGACAAGCCCCCCTCCCGCGGAAACACCGGCACCGGCTCCCGTGGCCGCAGAGCCGACCGCCGCTCTGGTCGGTGCGCACGAATACCAGGTGGTGGGCGAAGAGTCCCTGCTGCAGATTCTGGTGTATCGCGGCGGTGCCATGTCACGGCTCGGGCACAACCATGTCATCGCGTCGCATCACCTCTCGGGCATCGTGTTGGTCGCCGACGACGTCACGCAGACGCGATTCGACATCGGGATACCGGTGAACGAACTCACTATTGATGAGCCCGCCATGCGCGAGCAGGCAGGTGCCGACTTTCCGCCCGGAGTGCCGCAGAGCGCGCGCGACGGTACACGCAAGAACATGCTGTCCGAAGCACTGCTCGACGGCGAGAAGTATCCGGAGATTCGACTGCGTGCCACCGACGTCGTCGCGGCGGGTGAAGTGTTCGACGTGGGTGTGGAGATCAAGATCAAAGACCAGGTGCGCAACCTACGCGTGCCGGTGACGCTCGATCGCAAGGACGGCGCGCTCACGGCGCGCGGAGAGTTTCCGCTGAAGCAGTCGGAGCTCGGGTTCAAGCCGTTCAGCGTCGCGATGGGGACGCTGGTGGTGCTCGACGAAATGCGTATCCACTTCGAGGTTGTCGCGCGCGAATAAATGGGGTCAGGCCCCGTTTCCTAGAAAACGGGGCCTGACCCCATTGCCACTATTTCGTGAGCTCGGCCATTAACGCGTCGGCGCCATAAACCTTCGACATGGCCTCACGCATGATCGCCGGATGGACGGCGACCGCGCGATTCTTCGCGGTGTCGAACCAGTACGCGCCCGAAACCGAGTGGATATTGCCGTCGAAAATGAGGCCGACGATCTCCGCCTTGGCGTTGATGAGCGCGCTGCCGGAATTGCCGCCGACGATATCGTTGTTGGTGGAAAGATTGAACGGCGTGTTCATGTCGAGCTTGTCTTTCACACGCTGCCAGCTTTCCGGGATCAGGAACGGCTCTGCGCCCGTCGCGCGCTCGAAGGCGCGTGACAGCCGCGTGAACGGTTCGACCGGTTTGCCGTTTTCATTCCAGCCCTGCACCGTGCCGTAGTTGAGGCGCAGCGTGAACGTGGCGTCGGGATAAACGCTCGTCCCCAGCGTGGCGAAGCGCGCCTTGGCGATGCGCTCGGTGGCGGAGCGCACCGGCGCTTCGACGCCGTCTTCATAAGCCTTGCGCACGGCGCGCGAATCGCCGTCGACGCTGCGCGCCAGCATGATCATCGGATCGGTGGACGCCGCGATCGCGGCCGATCCGCCTTTCCACAATTCCAGGCGCACCGCCGGATCGGCGAGCTTCGTTTCGGCCACCAGGCGCTTGGCGAGCGCAGCGGGCGATTCCTTCGAAAGTAGTTTGCGCACCACGGGGTGATCGGGGCCCAGAAACTCGCGCATGCGGTTGAGGCCGGTTTCGAGGCGGATTTCTTCGTGCTCGTTGTAAATGGGCACGCGCGCGCCGAGCTGCTGTTCGATACGCGGGAGCACGCCATCGGTGAATTCGCGGAAACGTTGGGCATTCGGTTTGTCACGCTCGGCGGCACCGCGCACCAGCGTGCGCGCGTAGGCGATCAGGCGGCCCTGGAAGCCGGCGCCGGCTTCCAGATAGAGGTAAGGGAAGAACAGGCCGCGCTCGACCGCCAGCGCCTTCTCGATGTCGCCCCACGGATCGCCGGTGCTTTTCTTGAGCTTGGCGTCCTTGGCGACCAGCTTGCGCAGCGATTCCTCTTCGGCGGCCTTGCGAGCCAGCAGCGAATCTTCGTGCAGCGCGTCCACCATCTTGCGGCGCACCTTGAGGGTGTTCTCGAGACTGTTGAGCTGGTCGGCCGTGATGCGCTCGTTCTGCGGGCTCTGCGACGAGAATTGAATGAAGCGGCCGCGGATTTCCGACAGACGCAGCAGCCACTGTGGCAGCTCCAGGTTGCGCTGCTGCTTGAGCTGCGCCAGCGTGAGCTCGCGATCGGTGGCGCCGGGATGGCCCGACACGAATACCGCCTCGCCGGCGGCGGGCCCCGCGAAGTTGAACTTGAGGAAGTTAGGCGTCTTCGCCGGCTTGCCGTCTTCGTAGGCGCGCATCACGCCCATGTCGAGACACCAGCGTGGGAACTGGAAGTTGTCAGGGTCTCCGCCGAACGCGGCGATGCTGGCTTCCGGCGCAAATACGATGCGCACGTCGGTGTACCGTTTGTATTTGTAGAGCCAGTACTGCCCGCCTTCGTAAAGCGTGACGGTCTGGCATTTCTGCGTGGCCTGTTTCTCGCACTCGCCCTCGAGCTGCGTGAGCGTGGACTTGCGCACGTCGTTGGCAGCGGTCTCATCCTTGCCAGCGATGGCGGCCGATACCTTGGCGGTGATTTCTTCCATGCCGATGAGGATGTCGGCCACCTGTGTCTGGCAGCGCTTTTCCTCTTCGCGGGTCTTCGCCAGGAAGCCTTCTTCGACGAAGCTCTTGTCTTTCGAGGAATGCTCGGCGAGGCAGGACTCGACGCAATGATGGTTGGTGAGGATCAGGCCTTCGTCGGACACGAAACTCGCCGTGCAGTTCGAGAGGCGCACGGTGGCGGAGCGAACCCGGTCGAGCCACGCCTGGTCAAGATTGGTCTTCAGCGCGGTGTTGACCTTGGCGAATGGAAAGCCGTGGAAGGTCCACATACCTTCATCAGCACGCGCGCCGGAACACAGGAACACCATCAGTGCGGCCAGGGCCGCGCAGACGAATCGTGTCATGGGGAAACTCCGTGGGTCAGTGGGCGGATTATCACCACAATTGCCGGCGCGCGCATGGGCGGATTGACGCGTCCCGAGTTCGCCTCAGCGCGCGGCTCCTGGTGCATGGCATGATCGGCCCGCCGTGAACGACCCGCTTAAGGACGCTCCTCCCGCGCGCCGCTTGGGCGGCATCGCGCTCGCACCGGGTTATCTGCGCCGGCACGCCGTCGTCTATCTATATGCGGCCTTCACCACGATCGGGTTGTTCGCCTTCGTGAGCTATATGCAGCCCTGGCTGCTCACGGTGAATCTTGGGCTTCCGGCGCATCTGCAGGGCCGCACGGTCTCGGCACTCAATTTCGCGAATGAGCTGGTCGCGCTCGCCCTGGTCGCGCCATTCGGTGCGCTGGGGGACAAGATCGGCCGACGATCCGTGTATGCCTTCGGCTTTCTGTGGCTGGCGGCAGGTTTCTTGTTGTATCCCCTCGCGCGCACGTTGCCGCAGCTCACGGGTTGTGCGCTGTTCTTTTCGGTGGGCGTCGCGGCCATCGGCACGATGTTAGGGACGGTGCTGGCCGATACAGCCGCCGAAACATCACGCGGGAGGCTGGTCGGTGCTCGCGGGGTTTTTCCAGGGCCTGGGCGCTGCCGCGGTGGTGCTGGTGCTCGGGCAAATGCCGAAACGCCTGACCGATGCCGGCGTCGACGCGCTGATCGCCGGGCGGATCACGCTGTGGCTCGCGGCCGCGTTCTGCGCCGTATCTGCGGTGGTGGTGTTCGCCGGATTGAAGCGCGGCACTCCGAGCGAACGGGCGCCGGTCATGCCGTTGAATCGCATCCTGGCGGACGGAGCCGCTGCGGCGCGACGCAATCCTCGCATCTGGTTTGCCTATCTGCTGCAGTTCGGCTCCTTCGGCGATCGCGTGGTGCTCGGTACATTCCTCACGCTGCGCCTGCAACAGGCCTGGCTCGAGCGAAACTTCAGCATGGCCGAAGCCGTCGACCGCGCCCGGCTGCCATTCGTGGTGGCGATGGCCGCCGGTCTTGCCACGGCGCTCATCGTCGGCGCCATGCTCGATCGCGTGGATCGTCTGCGCATGGGTGTGGCCGCGATGGCGCTCGGCGCCGCGGCCTATCTGCTTTGTGGCTTCGTCGATGATCCCACCGACAGCGTGCTCATGGCGTGCGTCGCAGCGTTGTTAGGCATGGGGCAGATCGCCGCAATCATTGCGGGCCAGACTTTGCTCGGGCAGGAAGCGCCGCGTGACGTGCGAGGAGCGGTGTTCGGGCTTGCGGGCATCTGCGCGTCGGCCGGAATCCTGTTCACCAACGCCTTCGGCGGCTGGCTCTACGATTCCGTCTCGAAGGGCGGACCGTTCTTCCTGCTCGCCGGAGTGAACCTCGCGATCTTCCTGGCGGGCCTGCGGCTGATCAGTCGACCGCGCTGATCAGAAGAAGCGCCGTGCCTTCGGGCGCACGCAGCAGCGCGCCATGGCGCGGATCGAGGCCGCGCGGCAGATCGTCTGCCATCACGACATCGAGAGACCGCAGGCGATCGATGCGCTCACCCATATCCGCCGCCGCGAACACCAGCATGGGCTGGTCGAGGGTTCGGGCTCGATGAACGGCAAGGTCGAGGTAGTCGCTGGTCATCGACATGCGGACGTAGGGCACATCCGTTTCGGTCAGCGCGACGAACCCGAGCTTTTCCCAGAATTCGCGCATCGGTTCGAATTCCGGCGAGGGCACGCTGTACTCCGCGAAGTCGCCGCACAGCGAGCTCTCGCCACGGTCGCCGTCGCTCGAGAAATGTGTCGGAGCCTCCTGCACTCGCACCGCCTGACCGGATGGATCGAGAAATCCGAACTCGTTGAACGCGTCGTCGCCGAAGCGCTTCCACGCGATCTCGACGCCGAGCTTTTCGATGCCATGGACGTGTTGCGCGACGCCCGGTTTCACGTAGGTGATGGTGGGCGACGGAAACTTGTACTGATGAAGCCCGACGTAGAGGCGCCCGTCGGTCATCACGCCGTACGGATGGGGCCAGGTGTCGGTGGTTCCGCAATGACTGAACCCAAGTCTTTCGTAGAAAGCGATCGAAGCGGCGATGTCCGCCGTCTGGATGCTGATTTCGTGGAACTTGCCTAACACTGGCGCGGGAGTTTACGCATCTTGCCGCAAGCTGCCTATGTACGAACCACTGTCAGATGCCACCCACGCAAATGTACTTGAGCTCGGTGAACTCGAGGATGCCGTACTTCGAACCTTCGCGGCCGCTGCCGCTTTCCTTGACGCCGCCAAAGGGCGCGACTTCGGTCGAAATGAGGCCGGTGTTGAGACCGACGATCCCGTATTCCAGGGCTTCGGTGACCCGCCACGACCGCGCCAGGTCGCGCGTATAGACGTACGCGGCAAGACCGAACTCGGTGTCGTTAGCGAGCTTCACGGCTTGTTCGTCGGTGTCCACGCGGAACAGCGGCGCAACCGGGCCGAAAGTCTCCTCGCGCGCAAGGATCATGTCGCGCGACACGTCGGTGAGCACGGTCGGCTCGTAGAAAGTGCCGCCGAGCGCGTGGCGCTTGCCGCCGGTGATGACTTTCGCGCCCTTCGATTTCGCATCAGCGATGTGATTTTCGACCTTGGCTAGCGCCTTCGCGTCGATCAGCGGGCCCTGATCGGTTTCGCCCTTCAATCCGTCACCCACGCGAAGCTTGCGGACCGCCTCGGTGAGTTTCTGTGTGAAAGCGTCGTAAACCGCAGAGGCAACGATGAAGCGATTCGCGCACACGCAGGTCTGGCCTGTGTTGCGGTACTTGCTCTGGATCGCGCCAGTGACAGCGGCATCGAGGTCGGCGTCATCCAGCACCAGGAATGGTGCGTTGCCACCGAGTTCGAGCGCCACCTTCTTGACCGTGCCGGCGCACTGCGACATCAGTAGTTTGCCGACGGGCGTCGAGCCGGTGAACGACAGCTTGCGCACCTTGTCGTTGCCGGTGAATTCGCCGCCAATCGCCACCGCGTCGCCGGTGACGACATTGAAGACGCCGGCCGGTATGCCGGCACGCTGTGCAAGCTCTGCCATTGCCAGCGCCGAGAAAGGTGTCTGTGGCGCGGGCTTGACCACGATCGGACAACCGGCGGCGATCGCCGGCCCCGCCTTGCGCGTGATCATGGCCGCGGGAAAATTCCATGGCGTGATCGCGGCGACGACGCCGATGGGCTGGCGCAGCACCATGATGCGTTTGTCGGCCTGGTGGCCGGGAATGATGTCGCCATAGAGGCGTTTGCCTTCCTCGGCGAACCACTCGATGAAGGAAGCCGCGTAGGCGATCTCGCCTTTCGATTCCGCCAGCGGCTTGCCCTGCTCGGCGGTCATGATGACGGCGAGATCATCGACGTTGGCGAGCATGAGATCGAACCAGCGCCGCATGATCTTCGCGCGTTCGGCTGCCGTCTTCTTTGCCCATGACGGCAAAGCGGCGTGCGCCGCCTCGATAGCGCGGCGTGTTTCGGCGCCACCCATGTGCGGCACGCTGCCCAGCACTTCGCCGTTGGCGGGATTGCGAATTTCAGTAGTAAGGCCCGAGTCCGCGGCGCTCCAGGCGCCCGCGATAAGTCCCTGTTCTTTCCAGAGCGTAGGGTCGCTGAGCTTGATCACTTGCCCTCCAGCTTTTCGACGAGGAACTCGAGCGTGCGTTCGCGCGCCAGCTGCGCGCTGGCTGCTTCGTAAGTGGCGCGCTCCTCACAATTGAAACCATGGTCGGCGGGATACAGATGGAACACGCCGTTCGGATCGGCCGCGCGAATCTTCTCGATGTCGGTCGCAGGGATATAAGGATCCTTCTCGCCGAAGTGGTACATGACGGGTCGGCGCGGCGATTTCGCGAGTTGATCCTTGATCTGTCCGCCGTAATACGACACGGCGCAGGTCACCGGCAATTCGCACGCGGCCAGATAGGCGAGCGTGCCGCCCCAGCAATAGCCAACCACCGCCACACGCCCGGCGTGTTTGATCACGTTGATCGACGAATTGAGGTCGACGAGAGTCTTCTCCTTCGGAATCTGCATCCGGTATCCGCGACCTTCCTGGGTTTCCTTCTCGCTGTAGCCGAGCTCGATGCCGCGGCGGATGCGATCGAACAAACAAGGCGCAATGGTCACGTAGCCTGCGGCGGCGTAACTATCGGCGACGGCCCGGATGTGCCGGTTGACGCCGAAGATCTCCTGCGCGATCACCACGGCGCCGCGTGCCTGCCCGCTGGGCGCCGCGAGCCAGGCGTTGAATTCATGGCCGTCGCGCGCCATGAGCGTGGTGAATTCACCCAAGAGGCGGCTCCTTGAATTTTCGTGATTCGATGAGAGGACAGCATTGTGCCACCAGTGGGGCGGAGGCCCGCTCTCTCGAAGGTATTATCCCCGGCATTCGTTGTAGGGAGATTCTCATGCAAACCCGCCTTCTCGTGGCTCTGCTCCTCAGTGTCGTGGCGAATCCGGCATTCTCAAATACCCAGGCGGGCTCAACCCTGGCCGAACTCGCCGAACAAGTGCGGGCCACCGAGATCGCCTTCGCGAAAACCCTGGCAGACCGCGACGTGAAGACTTTCACGAGCATGATTGCAGCCGGATGTCATCTGGCTGGCCGACAAGCCCCTGCGCGGACCGGCCGAGGTACTGACGAACTGGCAGAAGTTTTTCGATGCGCCAAAGGCGCCATTTTCATGGGCGCCGGAGATCGTCGAGGTGCAGGAAGGCGGCAAGCTGGCGTTGAGCACCGGCCCGGTGATGAATGGCGAGGGCAAACGAGTCGGCACCTATACGTCGATCTGGCGTCGTGAGAAGTCAGGCAAGTGGCTGATCATTTTCGATCGCGGTTGCCCGCAATGCGATTGTCAAAAATAATCTTCAGGAATGGCCACCGACTATCCCGTCACGATGGCGATTCGCACGCTTCGCCAACACAAAGTTGAATTCACGCCGCACCTGTACACGTGGGAGCCGCGCGGTGGCACGCGCGCCTCTGCCGAACACCTGGGTGTCGATGAACACCAGGTGGTGAAAACGCTGATCTTCGAGGATGAAGCCAAACGCCCGCTTTGCATCCTCATGCACGGCGATCGCGAAGTGTCGGCCAAGAATCTTGCGCGACAGCTCGGACACAAGAGTGTGGCGCCGTGCGCGCCCGAGGTGGCCGATCGGCATTCGGGCTACCAGGTCGGCGGCACTTCGCCGTTCGGCCTCAAACGCCGCATGCCGATCTGCTGCGAGAAGACCATCGCGGATCTGCCACTCATCTATATCAACGGTGGTGCGCGCGGTTTCCTGATCGGCATCGCACCCGCGGACCTGGCGCGAGTACTCGAACCCAGGATGGTCGAAGTCGCGATCGTCTGATTGGTTTCCAACCTAACTACCGGCGCGGATCACCTGGTTGTCGAGAGCGCCGAAAATGCTGCGACCTTCGGCGTCGAGCATCTCGATGGCGACGCGGTCGCCGAACTTCAGGAACGGTGTGCGCGGTGCGCCATGCTCGAGTTGCTCGAGCGTGCGCTTCTCGGCGAGACAGCTGCTGCCGCGACTGCGGTCGTAGTTGGACACTGTTCCCGATCCGACAATCGCGCCGGCGCCGAGCCGGCGCGTCTTCGTCGCGTGCGCAATGAGCTGCGCGAAACTGAATGTCATGTCCGTGCCTGCATCCGGGCGGCCGAAAACCTGGCCATTGATGCGGCTCTCCAGTGGCAAGTGGACCTTGCTGTCGCGCCAGGCCGCGCCCAGCTCATCGGGAGTGACCGCCACCGGCGAGAACGCCGTGGCGGGCTTGGATTGATAGAAGCCGAATCCCTTGGCGAGCTCGCCCGGGATCAGACCGCGAAGTGACCAGTCATTCACGAGCATGACGAGCTTGATGTGAGCTGCAGCGTCGGCGGCGCCGGTGCCCATGGGAACGTCGTCAGTGATGACGGCCACCTCGGCTTCGAGGTCGATGCCCCAGGCAGCGTCGCCAAACGGAACGTCGTCGCGAGCGCCTAACAAGTCGTCGGAGCCGCCCTGGTACACCAGCGGATCGGTCCAGAACGACGCCGGCATATCCGCGCCGCGCGCCTTGCGCACCAGCTCGACATGATTGACGTACGCGCTGCCATCTACCCAGTGATAGGCGCGTGGCAGCGGTGCCGCGCACTGCGCCGGGTCGAACGCCATGACTTCGGAGGACGCGGAGCTGAGCTCGAGTGCCGCTGCACGCTCGGCGAGCCTCGGTTGTACGGTGGACCAGTCATCGAGCGCCGCCTGCAGCGTGGGCGCGATGCCGGGCACGAGCTGACAACGCGAGAGATCCCGGCTGACGATCGCCAGCCGTCCGTCGCGATCGCCGCGCCTGAGTGACGCCAATTTCATTTGGCGCCTTTCCAGCTATCCACGTAGCCCGGCCATTCCACCTGCGCGGCCGCCGGGGCAATTTCCAGTGCGTCGCGCGTGTCGATCATCACCGCGTATTCGTCGGTTGCCGGCTTCGCCTGCTGGAACACATTCTTCAGCGCCTTGGGATGTGGTCCATGGGTAAAGCCACCGGGATGCAGGGTGATCATGCCGGGATGAATGTTGTCTCGGCTGAAGAAGTCGCCTGCGTGATAGAACAGCACCTCGTCGTAGTCGTCGTTGTTGTGGAAGAACGGCACCTTCATGGCGCCAGGATCGGACTCGAACGGGCGCGGCGTGAACGTGCAGACGACGAAGCGGTCGGCCAGGAAAGTAGTGTGTGCCGAAGGTGGCAGGTGATAGCGGTGGCTCATGAGCGGGCGCAAATCCTTCACGTTGATACGCACCACGCAGAGGTCGCCATGCCAGCCCACCGCGTCGAGCGGGTTGAAAGGGTAGGTCACAGTGGACACGGTCCCGCGCCGCTTGATCGCGACCTGCCACTCGGTATCGCCCTGCTGATCCTTGAAGGCTTCGTCGATGCGCGGCGTGTCGAGCATGGCCGCGTCGAAGATCGCATGCGGACCCACCAGCCCCTTGTCCGGAAGTTGATAAGAGTTGTTAGTGGCCTCGATGAGCAGCGCGTGCAGCGGCTGCGCGCATTCGACGCGCCACATCGTGCCGCGCGGGATGAGGATGTAATCGCCGGCTTCGAACGACAGATGGCCGTAGTCGCAGAAGAAGTCTCCGCGCCCGGCGTGCACGAACAAAAGCTCGTCGCCATCGGCGTTGCGCGCGAGTTGCGGCATGCTGCCTTCCAGCTTCCAGAAGCGTAGTCGTACCGCCGCGTTGCGCAGCAGCTCCGCCGCGCTCCAGGGCGAAGGCTGGTCGCCGGTGAGTCGGGTGCAATCGAATGCGTGTGGACGCAGCGGGCCTTCGAAGTTCACCCAGCCCGTGGGCGGATGCCGGTGGTAGAGATGCGAGGCGGGGCCGAAGAAGCCCTCCTTGCTGATCTCACGCTCAAACGTGCCCGCCGGCAGATTGGCATGCGCCTGCCGAGAAGCCTGGCCCTCGACTTTCGGGAAGTGGATGTAACGTTTCATGGGCACCTCGGGCGCGGGGTGCCAATTTAGTTTCAAATGAAACCAATCGCAAATTCAGCAACTGACGCCGGCCGCTATGCTTTCTCGAGGATGGCGACGACCCCCATCCCGCCTGCGGTGCAAACCGAGATCAGGCCGCGCTTCGCCGTGGGCGACTCGGCCAGCTGCTTCGCCAGTGAAGCCACGATGCGCGTGCCCGTTGCCGCAAACGGATGGCCGATGGCCACGCTCGAGCCGTTCACATTGAGCTTCGCGCGGTCGATGCTGCCCGAGGGGTTGGTCGAGCCCGAGGCGCTCCTTGCAATACTCGGGGGACTCCCAGGCCCTGAGCGTGCACAACACCTGCGCGGCGAAGGCCTCGTGGATCTCGTAGAAATCGAAATCCTGCAGCGTGAGGTTCGCATCCCTGAGCATGGCGGGCACCGCGTAGGCGGGCGCCATCAGCAGGCCCTCGTTGCCGCCGACATAGTCGACCGCCCACTGCTTGCTGTAGCTGAAATACGCGAGCACCGGCAGATTGCGCTCGCGCGCCCAGGCTTCGCTGGCTAACAACACGGCCGACGCGCCGTCGGTCAGCGGCGTGGAATTGCCGGCGGTGAGGGTGCCCTGGCCGCTGCGCCGGTCGAACGCGGGCTTGAGCTGCGCGAGTTTCTCCACCGTGCTGTCGGCGCGCACATTGTTGTCGATCTTCAGGCCCTGGTATTCACCGATCACGAGATCGCTGAAGAAGCCACGAGCCCAGGCATTGCCGGCGTTCACATGACTGAGGTTCGCGAGCGCATCCTGATCGGCGCGCGAGATCTTCCAGGTCTTGGCCATCTGCTCGCAATGTTCGCCCATCGAAAGCCCCGTGCGCGGCTCGAGCACGCCGGGCATCACCGGTTTGAAATGGCGCGGGCGCAAACCGAAGAAGGGCTTGATGCGCCCCCATGCGCTGCGTGCGCGATAGGCTCGCAACAGCAGCTGCTGGTATTCGCGCGCATAGACGACGGGCGGATCGCTGACGGTGTCGAAACCGCCGGCGATGCCTGCGTCCATCTGCCCGAGCGCGATCTTCATCGCGACGGAAATGGTGGCATCGAGGCCCGTGCCGCAAGCGCGCTGCATGTCGATGCCGGGGGTCTGCGGATCGAGACCCGACGACAACACGCATTCGCGCACCAGGTTGAAGTCCTTGGAGTGCTTGAGCACCGCGCCGCCGGTGACATCACCGAGACGTTCGCCTGCCAGCCGGTATTTCGACACCAGCGCCTGCAGCACCGCGGTGTACATGTCCTGGTTGCCGACACGCGAGTAGGCGCCGTGGCCGCGTGCGAAGGGGATGCGCATGCCGCCGACCACCGCGACGCGTCGAACGTTGGATCCAACCAGCATGTTGCACTCCGTGGGAAATCGCTCGCTAGGATGCCACGCCCGCAGGGAATTCGACTATCTTCGTGAACGAATGACGCCGACGATTTCAAGCTGGGTGCTGCTGCTCACTTCGCTGGTGTACATGGCCGGCCTGTTCGCCATTGCATGGTGGGGCGATCGCAGCAAGCTCTATCCCGACAACGCGCGCTTTCGTCCGCTGATCTACAGCTTCGCGCTCGGAGTCTACGGTTCGAGCTGGACGTTTTACGGCGCGGTGGGCACGGCAAAACAGGATGGCCTGCTGTACCTCGCCGGCTATCTGGGTCCGCTGCTCTTGCTGGCGTTCGGCCTGCCGTTCTTCGAGCGCCTCGTGCGGCTCGCCAAATACCAGAACGCGACTTCGATCTCCGATCTCTTGTCGGCGCGATTCGGCAGGTCACGCCGTATCGCGGTGCTGGTCACGGTCATCGCGCTCACCGCGATCATTCCTTACATCGCGCTGCAGCTCACGGCCATCTCCATGAGCATCGATGTGCTCACGGGAAAACCGCCCGGCCCCGTACCTCCCTGGTATTTCGATACGACGCTCCTGATCGCACTGACGTTGTCGGTGTTCGCCATCCTGTTCGGGACCCGCGGTATCGACGCGACCGAACACCATCCTGGCATGGTGGTGGCGATCGCCGCCGAGTCGTTGTTCAAGCTGGTCGCGCTGTTGCTGGTGGCGGTGTTCGCCCTGACCACCCTCGATGGCGCCAGGCCATTGCTGACGACCGTGCAGCAGTTGCCGGGCGATTTGCGGCAACCGTCGATTTTCTTCGTGCAGGCCGTGACTGGCATGTTCGCGTTCTTCTGTCTTCCACGGATGTTCCACATCGGTGTGGTCGAATGTGCCGACGTCAACGACGTGCGGCGCGCGCGCTGGTGGTTCGGCGGCTATCTCGTGCTGCTCAGCATCGTGGTCATTCCCATCGTCGCCGCGTCGTTGCCACTCGACGCCGCCGGACGTGGCGCGCCCAGCACGGATGCGCTGGGTGTTGTGGTTGCCGCTTTCGGCCGGCCAGGAATGGCTGGCGCTGCTGGCCTATCTCGGCGGATTTTCGGCGGCCACTGGCATGGTGATCGTGGCGAGCGTCGCGCTGTCGACCATGATCAGCAACGACCTCGTTCTGCCGATGCTGTGGCGCTGGCGCGGCACTGGCGCGGCAATGACGTCCCCGGCGGCCATCCTCTGGGTGCGACGCGTCGCCATCGTCGGCGTGTTGTTAGGCGCCTACGGCTTCTTCCACCTGGCGCCGAACGCGCCCAGCCTCGCGTCCATCGGCATGCTGGCGCTCGCAGCGGTCGCGCAGTTCGCGCCCGCGCTCATCGCAGCGATCTACTGGCCGGGCGCAAGCCGCGCCGGCGTCATCGGCGGACTCGCCTCCGGCTTCGTCATCTGGATCTACACGCTGCTGATTCCCGCCGTCGTCTCGGACGATGGCACGCCGCCAAACTGGCTCACCGAAGGCCCTTTCGGACTCGCATGGCTCAAGCCGTCCGAGCTGTTCGGGCTTGCCTTTCCCGAGGCGCTATCGCACGGCGTCGTGTGGTCGCTGGCCGCGAACGTTGCAGTGCTGGTGGCATTGTCCTGGCGTTATCGGCCCGCGATTGGCGAGCGGCTGCGCGCCGGGGGTCGTCGGCTGCTCGATGACTATTCCAGGGTGGAGGGCGGTGCGCGCGGCGGACAAGCGTTGCCGGGCGGCGCGACTGTCGGCGACCTGTTGCTGCTCGCCGAAAGATTGTTAGGCGCGCCGGCCGCGCGGCGCCTGCTGGAGCGGCGTGCGCGCGAGCTGCGTCGCCACGTGTTCGCCGAGGAGCGCGCCGATTTCGCATTGCTGCAGTCGCTGGAGCGCGATCTGTCGGGCGCGCTCGGCGCGTCCTCGGCGCGCCTGGTGCTCACCAGCGCGCTGCGTGGCGCCGGAATCGAGCTCGCGGAAATCATCACCTTGTTCGACGAGGCATCGCGCAAGTTGCGCTTCAATCGCGAGCTGCTCGAAACCATGATGGACAACCTCCCGCAGGGCGTCTGCGTGGTGAACGCCGAAATGCGGCTGGTGGCGTGGAATCAACGCTACCTCGATCTCTTCGAATACCCGCCAGGCTTTGTGTTCGCCGGCAAGCCCGTCGAAGAGCTGATCCGCTACAACGCAGAACGCGGTTGGTGCGGCCCGGGTGATCCGGCAGAGCACACTCGCAAGCGCCTCGCGTACATGCGCGCGGGATCCGCGCATACCTCGGAGCGGCGCCGCTCGGACGGGCGCGTCATCGAGCTGCGCGGCCAGCCGCTGCCGGACGGTGGTTTCGTCACCGCATTCAGCGACGTCACCAGCCACAAGCGCACCGAGGAGAGCCTGCGCGAAATCAACGAGACACTGGAGCTGCGTGTCGAGGAACGCACGCGCCAGCTCGCGGCCGCGGTCTCGCAGGCTGAGCTCGCCAATCAATCGAAGACGCGTTTCGTCATGGCGGCGAGCCACGATCTGCTGCAGCCGCTCGGTGCCGCACGCCTGTTCAATGCAGCGCTGCGCAGCCGCGCGGCGTCGGACACCGATCTTCGCGGGCTCGCGGAGCGCGTCGACAATTCGCTGGCCGCCGCGGGCGAATTGCTCGAAGACCTGCTGGACATCTCGCGCCTGGACGCCGGTGGTGTGCGCGCCGAGCTCACCGAGTTCGATGTCATGGAGCTGCTGAAGTCGCTGCAGGAGCAATTCGCGCCGGTCGCTGCGCAACGCGGCATCACGCTCGTCATTGCGCCGACCAGCATGCGCGTGCGCTCGGATCACCGGTTGTTACGACGCGTCCTGCAGAACTTCATCGGCAACGCGCTGCGCTACACGCCCACCGGCGGTGTACTGCTCGGCGCGCGCCGGCGTGCGGCAGGCGCGATGGTCGAGTTGCAGGTGACCGACACCGGTCCGGGCATTCCGGTGGAAAATCGCGGTGCGATTTTCGAGGAGTTCCGCCGGCTGGATCAGCCATCTCCCTGGGGCGAGAAAGGACTCGGGCTTGGCCTGTCGATCTGCGAGCGTATTGCCTCCATTCTCGAAACGACGCTCACGCTGCGATCCGAACCCGGGCGCGGCAGCACCTTCGGCATTCACGTCCCGCGCGCTGCGGGTCGCGCGCAGTTGCCGCCCATCGACGGCGCCCAGGCATACGCGATCGCAGCCGCGGAGAAGCAGCAATCCCCACGCGTTTTGTGCGTCGACGACGACGCGGCCACGCTCGCGGGATTGCGCGAACTGCTGACCAGCTGGAAATTCCACGTGGTGGTGGCCGGAAGTCCCGAAGAGGCGCAGGCAATCGCGGACACGCAGCCGATCGACATCGTGCTCGCGGATTTCCATCTGCAGGACCGGCCTGCAGGTCTCGACCTGCTTCAGCGCCTGGTGCTGCACGCTCCCGCAGGAACAGCCCGTGCCGGCGCGCTGCTGACCGCCGACGCCACGGAGTTGCTGCTATTGCAGGCGGCCGAGCTGGGTATTCCGGTCTTGCGAAAGCCGGTGCGACCGGCGGCGTTGCGCGCGCTGATTTCGGCGCTGGTGGATCGCGCCGCGCGCGCGAATCAGACCTCGTCTTCGGGAGCCGGTGGCGCGAACTGATGCAACGCCAGGCGTTGCGCGATCAATACCGCCTGCGTGCGATTTTCGGCGCCCATCTTCTCGAGGATGGCTGTCATGTGCGCCTTCACCGTGGCCTCTGACACTTCGATCTGCAGTGCGATGCGCTTGTTGGACTGGCCCGAACACAACATGGACAGCACTCGGAACTGCTGAGGCGTCAGGCTGGCAACGCGGCGCGCGGCGTCGGCCTCGTCGGGATGCACGCGAGCACTGGCCGTCGAATGCTGTACGGGCGGACTCCACACATCGCCGCGCAGGATGGTCTGCAGAGCATCGATGATGGTCGAAACCGATGCGGACTTCGCGATGAATGCCGACGCGCCGTGCAGCAGCGTGCGTTGCGCGATGTCCTGGTCTTCGCGGCCCGAGATCACCACCACCGGGACTGAAGGGTAGTGCGCTCGCGCCTGCACCAGCGCGGAAAAGCCATGCGCCCCGGGCATGCCGAGGTCGAGCAGCAGCAGATCGACTTCCGGATTCGCATTGAGCGTTGCGAGCAGTGAATCGACCGTGTCCGCCTCGAGGGTCCGCGCGCCGACCAGCGCCTGGGAAATCGCGAGCTTGAGCGCTTCGCGAAACAGCGGGTGGTCGTCGGCAATGATGATGGTGGGTGGCATATGAGGGTGCGTAGGGTAAGGCTTTGGGCGCGCAGCACCTAGGACCTTCGCCAGCGACAAAAATTCGCGGATCGTCGCAAGGAGCTTGCAGTCCGGCGCCTGTGCGCCATTTGCCCGGAATGGTGCCCGGACCTGCCTGCTACCATTCCGCGATGAAAAAACCAGTTGTCATGTTAGTCGCCGCGATGCTCGCCGCCTGCACCACATCACCGCCGCCGCGCTCGCCAGACGCCGCGCTATTTTCCCTGGTCGAAGAGTACTTCGAACGCCAGCTGGAATTGTCGCCCATGAACGCGACCTCGATTGGCGACTCGCGTTACGACGACCGGCTCGACGATTCCACGAGCCCGGGGTTTCGCGAAAAGGCACTCGGAATCGAGCGGGCCTTCCTCGATCGTGCTCGCGGCATCGACGCCGCGAAGCTCTCGCCCGCGTCGCGCATCACCTACGACATCTTCGTCAGCGAGCGCGAGCAAGCCCTGGAGGGTCAGAAATTCCACGAAGAGTACATGCCGTTCAACCAGATGCAGGGCCTGCCTATGGATCTGGCGGTGTATGGTTCGGGCACCGGGCCGCAGCCGTTCGTCACCGCCAAGGACTACGATCGTTTCCTCAAGCGCGTGCGTGAGTTCCCGCGCTGGGCCGATGGCGCCATTGCGCTGATGCGCACTGGCATTTCGAATGGCATCACGCTTCCGCGCGTGGCCATGGCCAAGGCGGCACCGCAATTGCGCGAGATCGGCGCGACGGCACTCAAGGACAATATTTTCTGGGCGCCCATTCTCGCGATGCCAAAGGAGATCTCCGCCAAAGATCGCCAGCGCCTCAGTGAGGCCTACGAAGCCGCGCTGACCAGGGAAGTGTTGCCGGCTTACACACGGCTCGCGGATTTCTTCGATCACGACTATCTACCGGCTGCGCGCACCACCGTGGGCTGGAGCGATCTGCCCGACGGCCGGGCCTGGTATCGCTGGCGCATTCGCCAGTCGACCACCATGGATATGCCGGCGGAGGAAATTCACCAGTTGGGCCTTTCGGAAGTCGCACGCATTCGCGGCGAGATGCTTGCCGTGAAAGAGCAGGTGGGTTTCAAAGGCGATCTCGACGCATTCTTTCAGTACGTCGAGGAAGACCCGAAGTTCTACTTCAACAGCGAAGGCGAATTGCTCGGCGCCTATCGCGACGTGAAGCGACGCGTCGATGCGCTGTTACCGAAGTTGTTCGCCGATTTTCCGAAAGCGGACTACGAAATTCGCCCGGTGGAGCAGTTCCGCGCCGCTTCCGCCGCGGGCGCTTCGTACCAGTCGCCGTCGGCCGACGGCAAGCGCCCGGGAATCTTCTACATCAACACCTACAATCTCAAAGCACAGCCGCGCTTCGGGCTCGAAACTCTTTCGCTGCACGAAGCATCACCCGGACATCACTTCCAGATTTCGATCCAGCAGGAACTCACCGACCTGCCGCGCTTCCGTCGTTTCAATGGATACGTGTCGTACGCGGAAGGCTGGGCTTTGTACGCGGAATCCATCGGCAAGGAGCTCGGCATGTTCACCGATCCCTACCAGTGGTATGGAAGGCTCGCCGACGAAATGCTTCGCGCCATGCGCCTCGTGGTCGACACCGGGCTGCATGCCAAGGGCTGGACCCGCGAGCAGTCCATCAAATACATGCTCGAGAATTCATCGATGGCGGAGAGCGATGTGATCTCCGAAGTGGAGCGCTACATCGTCTGGCCCGGCCAGGCGCTCGGCTACAAGCTCGGCCAGCTGCACATCAGCGCACTGCGCGCCAAAGCGCAGGCGCAGTTGGGCGAAGCCTTCGATGTGCGAGATTTTCACAGCCAGGTGCTGCGCGATGGCTCCGTGCCCATGGATGTGCTCACTGCAAAGATCGACCGGTGGATAGAGGCGAAGCGGCCGGCGCGCGCGGTTAAGTAGGATAGGACTGCACTTCGTAAGAGACGAGGCGAGCGAGCGGCGCCCGTGCAGGGACGAGCTCGCTTTTCGCCGGGCCCTTCGTTAATTGGGTGTTGCTAGTTTGCTGGCCGCCGCCACACGCGATGACGTCCTCGTGTAGTCGGGTGCGACGTCAGCGAAGAGTCCGTGTGAAGTAGAGAGGCGGCTTCGTGCCTAACGAGGTTAGGAGCCCGGCCCGCTCACTCGTCCCTGCACGGACACCGCTCGCTCGCCCCATCACCCACCAACTGCGGTCCCATTCGACGTGAAATGGCGCGCCGTCCGAGGTTGGAAAAGACCTCAGACCCTGCGTCTCTTTTCTCTTCGACCGTAGGAGCGGGACGCGGTGCGATGACGTCTGCGCCCCAGCGAGCGTGCACGCACAGGGTTGAGTGAGCGGGCCGGGCTACGTAACCTCGTTAGGCACGGAGCCGCCTCCCCGATTCAAACGGACTCTTCGCCGTCGTCCGCTCCAACCGCGCCAAGACGTCATCGCGTCAGGCGGCGGCCAGCAAACTAGCGACATCCAATTAACGAAGGGCCCGGCGAAAAGCGAACTCAACCCTGTGCGTGTGCGCTCGCTGGGGCACGCACGCCCTCAACCCGCTCCCACTTCTACTGGTTATACCCGTAGCCGAGCGTTTCGATTTCGACCACGTAGCCGCCTTCGAATCGCAGGCGCCGCATGAGTTTGTTAGGTCCGAGATTGTAGAGCCAGACCTCCACGGGAACCTCGATGAAGTCCTCGCCGACGAACATCGGTCGTCCATAACCCCAGATGACGGGCCTGCGAAAGACGCTGCGTTGTTCAACGATGTCAGTGGGCTCGCCACACTTCGTCGCAACCTCTGCGCGCGAATCGCCCTCGCCCACGAGCTTCGTGCCGCAGCGAAACGTGTCCGCGAATGCCGGCGAGCAGGCGAGGAAGCCGAGAAGCAGCAGGGCGGCAGTTCGCTTCATGCGTCGGACGATATGCCGAGAACGCTTAACGGACAATGAACACTTTCCGCAGCCGGCCGGCACCTATTTACACAATCTCCCCCGCGATCGAACCTTTTGCTCCCGTGCCGTTACTAAACTGATGTATGGAACTGCTTTGAACATGGAAAGGGCCATGCGATGGATCGCTGCGGGCCTTAGTTTGGGGCTGGCCGTCGCCCCCGGCGCCCAGGCGGCCGATTTCGAATTGACGCCGGCAGAAAGCACCCGGCTCCAGAACGACGAAATCGTGATCCGCGCCACTCTGGATCCCGAATGCGCGCCGTGGCACCGTGCGTGCCGCCATGCTCATCGACGCGCCGCCCGCCCTGGTCTTTGAAATGATGACTCGGTGCGCGGACGCACTGAAGTATGTTCCGCACCTCAAGGCGTGCAGGATTCGCGAACGCGCCGCGGATATGAGCACCGAACTGGTGGAACACGAGATCGATCTCGGCTGGTACTCCCCACGCATCCGGTACGTGCTGAGAGCCGACATCGTCGCTGACCAGAGCATCACCTTTCGCCAGGTGAGTGGGGACTTCAAGGCCAACCATGGCAAGTGGGAACTGGAGCCGGCGGACTCGGGTAGTCGTACGCTGCTGCGCTACCGCGTCTACCTCGACCCACCCGGTTATGTCCCGACCTGGCTGGCGCGCTCGACCTTCAAGCGCGAGCTACCACAGATGCTGGCCGGCTTGCGTCGACATTGTGAGGCCGAACAAGCGCTGCGTGTCCACGCCAGCGCCGCCCCGAACTGACCTCTCTCCATCGACTGATTGCAGAACTCATCGCGGTAACGGCAAGATGCCGGCCCCCATGAGAGTCGCCATCGACCGCAAGTTCGAACAAACACTCGCGGCGCTGATGAACAGCGGCGAGCCCGAGATCATTCAGGGCGGCCGTAAGGGCGTCGAGAAAGAATCGCTGCGCGTCACCCCCGACGGACGCATCGCGCAGACGCCGCATCCTCGCGCATTGGGCTCGGCGCTCACCCACGAGAACATCACCACGGACTATTCCGAGGCGCTGATCGAACTGGTCTCGCCCACCTTCCGCACCAGCTGGGAACTGCTGCAGTACCTGCTCGATCTGCACCAGTTCGTGTACCAGCATCTCGGAGACGAGCTGCTGTGGGCCACGTCGATGCCGTCGGTCCTTGATGGCGAGGCCAGCATCCCGATCGCGCAGTTCGGCACGTCGAACGTCGGTCGCATGAAAACCGTCTATCGCGAAGGCCTGGGCGTTCGCTACGGCAGGATCATGCAGGCGATCTCCGGCGTGCATTACAACTATTCATTCCCGGAGCGCATGTGGGACGCGTGGCCCGACATCGTGCAATCGCGCGAACGCGGCCAGGACTTCATTTCAGATCGGTATTTCCACCTGCTGCGCAACTACCGCCGGCACGGCTGGCTGGTGTTGTACCTGTTCGGCGTGTCGCCGGTGGTCTGCAACTCTTTCCTGCGCGGCCGCAGCGTGACCCTGCCGCGTCTGTCGCAGGACACCTCGTACGAGCCGTATGCCACCAGCCTGCGCATGAGCGATCTCGGTTATCGCAATCGCAATCAGGCCGGGTTGTCGGTGTCAGTCAACAGTCTCGATGAATACGTGCGCGATCTGTCACGCGCCATCAGCACTCCACACCCGCCGTACGAGAAGTTAGGCGTGAAAGTGGACGGCGAATATCGGCAGATCAACGCCAACATCCTGCAGATCGAGAACGAGTACTACAGCTTCATCCGGCCGAAGCGCGTCGCGCGTTCTGGCGAGCGGCCAACCAAGGCGCTGCGCCGCGCCGGCGTCGAATACGTCGAAGTGCGTGCGCTCGACGTCAGCGCGTTCGATCCGGTGGGAGTAAACCAGAACAAGATGCGCTTTCTGGAAGTCTTCCTGACGTTGTGCCTGATGAAGGACTCACAACCCATCAGTGTCGATGAGCAGGACACGCTCGATGCCAATCACGTGACCGTGGCGCGACGCGGACGAGAGCCGGGCCTGACCCTGCAGCGGGATGGCAGGGCGGTATCGATGACCGGCTGGGCGCGCGAACTACTCGACTCCATGCAGGGCATCGCCGAGGTGTTTGATCGCGGCGATCCCGCCAGGCCATTCTCAGCGGCCCTGTCCGTGCAGGCTGCGAAGGTTCAAGAGGTAGCGCTAACCCCGTCCGCCCGCATGCTGGCCGAGCTCGAAAACACCGGGGAATCGTTTTTCGATCTCGGCCTGCGGATGTCGCGACTCCATAAGGAGTATTTCCTGGCGTTATATCCGCCCAACGTCGATAGGCAGGCGGAATTCAGGGCTGCGGCTGATGAGTCCTTAAGGGCGCAAAAGGCCATCGAGGCGGCAGACAAGATCTCTTTTGAGGAATATCTCGCGCAGTATTCGGCTGACTGAAAACTGTGACGTACGTCTTAGTCTTGACATATCTATAAAATCTTGTTCTTCAAGCCTATTTTTTAACAATTGGCGTACTAGAATCCCGGCCCAGAAGACCGAACGGTCCATCGCATTCAGGGATTGATATGAAAACCAAGAATCAGACCGAGCATCACCTGCTCGAGTTGGCGACGGCAGCAGCCGCGAATGAAGACGGAATGTCGCCCGACCCCGTTCGTAAGCAAGCGTGGAGCCCGCTCGAAGTCTGGCGCACGCGCGTGAAGTCTCCTCCGCCTCAGAACCGACCGGAATCAACCCAAGTCTAGGGTTGTGGCGTCGGTGGCTTGCGCCGCGACCGCCGAACACATACAAAGCAGCTTCTATTCAGGGACGCCCTAGCAGGCTCGGAAGTATGGCGCTCGCGAAAAATTCGTCGCCAAACCCCTCGGATGCAGGACGCCTGCTCTTGAAGGGATTCCGTTTCCTGCGTTTCGACGAACCGCTCGAGAGCGAATTCCGCAGCGAGCACCGCACCCGTCTGCGCGTATGGAATCGCGTCGCGATCATGGTGTCGGCCTGCACCGTGCTGGGTTTCGCGATCCTCGATCATTTCATTCTCTCGGCTGAGCATTCACGCATCACCAACATGGTTCGCTTCGGCATGCATGTGCCGGCGGTGATCCTGATGCTCATCTTCACCTCCAAGCGGTTCTACGAACGCTGGTACGACTCGGGCATCGCGTTCGTGGCGCCGTTGTTCGGCATCGGCACCGTCATCATGGCCGCGTTTTCGCCTCCCAATGAAGTGCCGCTGATTGGTGGGCGCCTGCTGCTGGCGTCGTTCTTCTTCTATTTCATGATTGGTCTTCGGCTGCGTTCGGCACTGCAGGCAAACCTCATCGTGTTTGCCGCCCTCGTGGTCGCATTCATCGCGGGCACGATGCCCACGGCCACCGCTACCTACCTGATGTTCACGCTGTTCACGGCCAACATCATCGGATTCGCCGGCTCCTATGCGCTGGAGCATGCGAATCGCACAGCGTTCCTCGAGCATCGCCAGCTCACCGAGGTCGCGACGCACGATGGCCTGACGACGCTGCTCAATCGCGCCGCATTCGAAGATCAGATCCGTCGTGTCTGGCAGCAGGCGCAGCGCGACCGCCAGACCATCGCGGTCATCATGATCGACATCGACTTCTTCAAGGCTTACAACGACCGCTACGGCCACATCGCCGGCGACGATTGCCTGCGGCGGGTTTCCAGCGCACTGCGCGATGCGGCACGACGCCGGCCACTCGATTTCGTGGCGCGTTACGGCGGCGAAGAACTCGCGGCAGTGCTTTACGGTGCAGACAAGGCCTACGGCGAAAGCATCTCGCGCAGCCTGCTCAACGCTGTGCGCGAACTGCGCATTCCGCACGCGAATTCCGAAACGCAGCCGTATGTCACCGTGAGCGTGGGTGTGGTTTCCGTGGATGCCTACCGCCTCGCCACGCATGATGCCGCCGTGGCGCTCGCCGACCAGGCGCTGTACGACGCCAAACACCAGGGCCGCGATCGCTATGTCGCGATGGAATTCGGCCTCAGCAAAGTCGATCCGGCTGCCGCCACGGCGCTGCCGTTGCGCGAAGCCCCAATGCGCGAAGTTTCTTGAGGTCTAGCTAGTCCGCCGTCGAAGGAAATGAGGAATGTCCCCATTTCCTTCAGCGGTAGAGCGCGACCTCGTTCTTCCCGGCGGACGTCCGCTGGCCGCGGAACATCCCGCCGCTGTTGAACTCCAGCACGATCTCTCCGCGCGGATCGACGGCGATCACGCCGCCATTGCCGCCTAGCGCCTTCATCTTCGCGAGCACATTGTCGACAGCTTTCACCAGCGGCAGTTTCAGATACTCCACCTGCGCGCAGATGTCGTGCGCAACCACACTGCGAATGAAGTATTCGCCGTGTCCGGTCGCAGAGACCGCGCAGCTCGCGTTACTCGCGTAAGTGCCAGCACCGATGATGGGCGAGTCGCCCACACGTCCCCAGCGTTTGCCCGTCATGCCACCGGTCGAGGTTGCCGCCGCGACGTTGCCATCGGCGTCGAGCGCCACCGCGCCCACCGTGCCAAAAGCCACGAGGTCGTTTTCCTTCTCCGCGGAACCGTCGAGCAGGCGATGCAGCTGCGCCTGCCTGACCTCCGTCCGGAAATATTCATTGGAGACCAGCTCCACACCTTGCAGTCGCGCGAATTCCTCCGCGCCTGCACCCACCAGCATTACATGCGGTGAATGGTCCATGACCCGGCGCGCGAGCGCGATGGGGTTCTTCACGTGTTTTAGTCCCGTCACGGCGCCGGCCTTCAATGTCCTGCCATCCATGACCGAGGCGTCTAACTCCGCGGCGCCGTCGCGCGTGAGAACGGCGCCGCGCCCGGCATTGAACAACGGGTTGTCTTCCAGGACACACACTGCCGCGATGGCGGCATCGAGGCTGGCAGCGCCGCGTTCGAGCATTGCATAACCAGCGTCGAGCGCTTCCGAGAGCCCCGCTCGATAGGCCTGCTCCTGTTCCGCGGAGGTGTCGCGGCGAGACAAGGCGCCAGCGCCACCGTGAACTGCGATTGCGAACATGCTTTCTCCCATGGCTCGCACAATCGATGTGCAAGAGACCGCTACCAGCACCGAAATTGACGGCCGACCGAAGCGTCAATTTCGATAAACTTCCGCGTCCGGGGAATCATATTAGAAGAAGCCATCCATGCTGACTCGCATCCGCAGCCTCCTGGTCGCCAATCGCGGTGAAATCGCGATTCGCGTCATGCGCGCTGCCAACGAACTGGGTATCAGGACCATCGCGATCTATTCGCAGGAGGATCGCTTTTCGTTGCATCGGACCAAGGCCGACGAGGCCTACCTCGTGGGTCGCGGCAAAGCGCCGGTGGATGCATACCTCGACATCGAAGACATCCTGCGCATTGCGGTCGAGGCGAAAGCCGATGCCATTCACCCCGGATACGGATTCCTTTCCGAAAACCCCGAGTTCGTCGAGGCCTGCAATCGTGAAGGCGTCATTTTCGTGGGTCCCACGCCCGAGATCATGCGCACACTGGGCAACAAGGTGGCGGCGCGCAATCTAGCTACTTCGGCTGGCGTACCGGTGATGCCGGCGACGCCACCGCTGCCGGCCGACATCGAGGAGTCCAAGGTACAAGCCGCGAAGGTCGGCTACCCGGTGATGCTCAAGGCGAGCTGGGGTGGCGGTGGCCGCGGGATGCGCGTCATCGAAAGTGATGCGCAGTTGACTGAACTGCTGCCCGTCGCGCGCCGCGAAGCCAAAGCGGGCTTCGGCAACGACGAGGTCTATCTCGAGAAGCTGGTGCGCAAGGCGCGGCACATCGAAGTGCAGATCCTCGGAGACACGCACGGCAATCTCGTGCACCTGTTCGAGCGCGATTGCACGGTACAGCGGCGCAACCAGAAAGTGGTGGAGCGCGCGCCCGCGGCCTTCCTCACGGATGCGCAGCGCGCCGAGCTCTGCGGCTACGCGCTGCAGATCGGCCGCGCGGTGAAATACCGCAATGCCGGCACAGTCGAATTCCTGCAGGACGCGGCGACCGGCAAGTTCTATTTCATCGAAGTGAATCCGCGCATCCAGGTGGAACACACGGTGACCGAGGCAGTGACCAACATCGATCTGGTCAAAGCGCAGATCCGCATCGCCGACGGCGCGAAGATTGGCGAAGAAGCGAGCGGCGTTCCCCGGCAGGAAGACATTCATCTCACCTCGCACGCGCTTCAGTGCCGCGTGACCACGGAAGACCCGGAGAACGGCTTCGCGCCCGACTACGGCAAGATCACCGCGTATCGCAGTCCCGCGGGCTTCGGCATCCGCCTCGATGCAGGCACGGCCTACGCGGGCGCGATCCTCACGCGTTCGTATGACTCCATGCTGGTGAAGGTCACCGCGTGGGCGCCAAATCCGGTGGAAGCCATCGCGCGCATGCATCGCGCACTATGGGAATTCCGCATTCGCGGTGTGTCGACGAACCTGCGCTTCCTCGACCAGGTCATCACGCACCCGAAGTTCGCCTCCGCCGAATACACCACCAAGTTCATCGACGAGACGCCCGAGCTCTTCAAGTGGGAAAAGAAGCGCGACCGTGCGACGCGCATCCTTTCGTTCATCGGCGAGGTCATCGTCAACGGCAATCCGGAAGCCAAAGGGCGTCTCAAGCCGAAGAGCATGGTGCTGGCGCGCCTGCCCAAGGTGAATGTCGCCAAGGCGCCGCCGCCGGGCACGAAGCAGAAGCTCGATGAACTCGGCGCCGAAGGTTTCGCGAAGTGGATGCTCGCGCAAGAGCGCGTGCTCATCACGGACACGACCATGAGGGACGCGCATCAGTCCCTCCTCGCTACGCGCATGCGGCAACCGGACATGACTGCCATCGCGCCTTACTACGCGCACATGATGCCGCAGCTTTTCTCGGTGGAGTGCTGGGGAGGCGCCACCTTCGACGTGGCCATGCGCTTCCTTCGCGAGGATCCGTGGTCGCGCCTGGAACAGTTCCGGCAGGCGATGCCGAACCTGCTCCTGCAGATGCTGTTGCGCTCGGCCAATGCGGTGGGCTACACCAACTACCCCGACAACGTGGTGCGCACCTTCGTCAAGCAGGCCGCGACCTCGGGCGTCGATCTGTTCCGCGTGTTCGACTCGCTGAACTGGGTGGAGAACATGCGCGTCGCCATCGACGCCGTGCTCGAGACCGGCAAGCTCTGCGAGGCGGCCATCTGCTACACCGGCAACCTGTCCTCGCCTCACGAAACCAAGTACACGCTCGACTATTACCTCAAGATGGGCCGCGAGCTCAAAGCCGCGGGTACGCACATCCTCGGCATCAAGGACATGGCGGGGCTCTGCCAGCCGCGAGCTGCCTACACACTGATCAAGGCACTCAAAGACGAGCTCGGGATCCCCGTGCATTTCCACACGCACGACACCTCGGGCATCGCGGCGGCGAGTGTGCTGGCGGCGATCACGGCCGGCGCCGACGCGGTCGATGGTGCCGTCGATGCGCTGAGTGGCCTCACTTCACAGCCGAACCTGGGATCGATCGTCGAATCGCTGCGCTATGGGCCACGCGATTCGGGCATCGACCCGGCCAACCTGCGCGCCATCTCCATGTACTGGGAGCAGGTGCGCAAGAACTATCTCGCGTTCGAGAGCGACATCCGCTCCGGCGCGTCCGAGGTGTATGTGCACGGCATGCCCGGTGGGCAATACACGAACCTCAAGGAACAGGCGCGCTCGGTCGGCCTTGATGACTCGCGTTGGCCCGAGGTGTCGCAGGCCTATGCCGATGTGAACCAGATGTTCGGCAACATCGTGAAGGTCACGCCGTCGTCGAAGGTGGTCGGCGATCTCGCGTTGATGATGGTCTCGAGTGGCATCACCAAGGAGCAGGTGCTCGATCCGAACGTCGAGGTCGCGTTCCCCGAGTCCGTGGTGCAGATGATGCGCGGCGATCTGGGTCGTCCCGAGGGCGGCTGGCCCGAAGGCATCCAGAAAAAGGTGCTCAAGGATCAGAAGCCACTAGCTACCCGACCCGGTGCCGCCCTGCCGCCGATGGACCTCGAAGCCGAACGCAAGAAGTTGTCCGAGAAGATAGGTCATCCGGCGACCGACACCCAGTTCGCTTCGTACCTCATGTATCCGAAGGTGTTCCTCGACTACGCGAAGGACCGTATGACGTTCGGAGACTGCGCCATTCTGCCCACGCCGGTGTTCTTCTATGGCATGGAGCCGGGTGAAGAAGTCAGCGTCGACATCGAACGCGGCAAGACGCTCATTGTGCGTTTCGTCGCGCTGTCCGAAGTGCGAGACGACGGCACCCGCCAGGTGTTCTTCGAGCTGAACGGTCAGCCGCGCTCGATCGTGGTCACCGATCGCTCGCAGGTGGCCAAGCGGCCGCCCCAGCGAAAGATGGAGACGGGGAACAGCAAACACGTCGGCGCGCCGATGCCGGGCACCATCGCCACTGTCAAAGCCATCGTCGGGGCGAAAGTCGCCAAGGGCGATCTGCTGCTCACGATGGAGGCCATGAAGATGGAAACCAGCGTGCGCGCGGAGGCTGATGGCACCGTGGCCGAAGTGCTGGTGAAGCCGGGAATGCAGGTGGATGCGAAGGACTTGCTGGTTGTTTTGACGTAGGTAGTTGTTCGAGTGGCGGCAGTCCGAGGTCGTTGATATAGACCCGCAGCAGTACCGCCATGAAAACTCATTCGCTTCTGCTGGTGGCAATCGCGTTGGCGGTTTTTCCCTGCGTCGTGCTCGGCGACTGTCCAGTCACGTTGCCAAGGTCTTCTCCCGTTGAAGTACCGAATTCGGAGTCGGGAGATTCATTCGCGTGGTTCGGAAGTGAGGCGCTCGCCGTGCGACTTCCGGCAGACGGCCGCTGGAAGGGAATGGGGCCGAGCCACAACTTCGGCGACAAGTTCTGGATATGGCGACGAGGCTACGATGCGATGTCGGAACCCCGACCCGCGCTGACTTTTGCTGGTGTGAAACTCGGCGGTGGCAATATTCCCGAACGCATGCAGATTGACGCTGCGACGAATGCATTCGGAGATGGCTGGAGTCAGATGTTGGTCGGAATGGAGTTTCCGAGTGCCGGCTGCTGGCAGGTCACCGCAAAGTACGTGTACGCCGGGATCACGCACGACCTCACCTTCGTCCTCGACGTGATCGGCCAGTGATCTGCTCGCGTTCACGCGCGAAGCGCGCCCGCGAGGCATTGGACGATCGGCGTTGCGAAGCGACGCGCTTCGTCGAGGTCCGGGTCGTAGATACACACGGTCATGCCGGCAATGCGCTCCGAGGCAATGAGCGCTCGCAACAGTGAACGGAGTTGGGCGAAGTCGAAACCCGGTGAACCGGGCGAATCCACGGCGTTCATCACGCGCGCGTCGAGCACGTCCAGATCCACGTGCATCCACGCGCGATCGAGCTTGCGCTCCGACAGTCGCTGTACGATTCGCTCCGCCGTGCGCGAAACGCCCTCGCGCAGGATCTGCTGGATCGTGAGCCGCGTGATCGCGGTTTTCATCACATCCGGATAACCCTGCGCGTAGTCGGGCTGCTCAGCTTCGCGCTCGCCGGCCTGGATCGCGTCTTCGTCCGCCACCAGGGGACCCTCGACACCCGGCCACTGCGCGAGCAACGCCTCCCCGCGTCCGGTTGCCAGCGCGAGGTCCATGCCGGCTGCCGTGCCCAGGCGCGAGCGCGTGTCGTAGTTGCCCGGGTGAAAGAAATCGCTGTGACCGTCGACGTGCACTAGCCCGCGCCCGCCGGTGCGGCGCAGCGCGTAGAGACATCCCAGCATCACGCCGCAGTCGCCGCCGAGCACGAGTGGAAAGCGGCCGGCCGCGAGTTCAGCCTGCACAGTGGTGGCGAGCTCGAGCAGAAACGCGCGCAGCGTGTTGCCATTGCGGATTCGCGTGCCGGATTGCTCGGCGAAATCGTAGTGCTGGCGTGTGAGTTTCACGACACTGCGCGCAGACACCGCTTCGGCAAGGCCGGTCGCCAGCAGTACCTCGGGCGCGCGCCATGTGCCGGGTTCCTTGCCCTTCTCGTTGGGTCGCAGCCCCAGGCTGGACGGCGCCGTCACGACACCAACCGCGCGCGGCGATTTCTTCGCCTGCGCGAGGCCCGCGAAGCAGGCGGAACCGAGGGAAAAGGTACGGCGCGTGAGGGGAGTGTTCATGAGCATTAACCGTTAAAAGCGTTTTACACGGTTACGTCTTGCCTCTCAACCCGTAAAACGCTAAATACCGGTCATGCAGGCAGTCACCCATCAATTTCTCCCGAAGGACCTCATCGCCGGACATATCGCGCTGGACTTCATAAACACGGTGACAGCTCGCGATTCGACTCCGCTCGACTGGCTCGACGGTTACGCACGGCTCATCGAATGGGCCACCCTCGCCGGACTGGTGGACTCGCGAATCGCCGCCAAGCTGCGCGCCCAGACTGAAGATTCACCACGCGAGGCGGGTGCGGCGCTGACGCGCATCCGCCGCGTACGCGAGGCGCTGCACGACGCCTGTGTTGCATTGCTGGCGAAGCACGCCGCGCCCACGGCGGCTCTCGACGAAATCGAGGCCGCCTGGAAGCGGGCCGCGTCTCGTAGCAAATGGGTGTCCAGCGATGGTCGTCTGCAATTCGAAACCGACCGCGCGACCAGCGGCCTCGACCTTCCGCTCGACCTCGTGGTGTTTGCCGCGGTGGACTTGCTGGGCGAACTCGATTCCCATCGCACGCGCGTGTGCCGCGGGCACGACTGCGGCTGGCTGTTCATCGATTCCTCGAAGAGTGGCCGCCGCGTCTGGTGCGACATGGCGACCTGTGGCAACACCGCGAAGAGCCAGCGTTTCGCGCGTGCCTCTCGTCGACGCAAGCGCTGACTAGTAGCGGTGTGGTGCTGTCCTAGGGCAACGAGTCCACCCACTGCGTGCGGCACTGGCGCACGCGATGCAGATCATCCACGCCATGCCAGCAGGTATGGAACACATAGCAGCGATATCGATACAGTCGCACCTTCTGAATCTGGAACTGCCCCGGCGGCAACCGGATGTGCCGTCCCTGGTGCGTCTGGTCGCCATTCAGCCGGCCCGCGAACCCATTTCCCCTGCGCGTCGAATACACCTTCTTCGGCGATGTCGATGCCGACCATTGGCGGCCTCTACTCCCGCCTTGAAGGTCACGGTGATTCCTTGTCCAGCGAACCAGAAATCGTCGCCGCCAGCCCAGATCAGCATCCCGCCATGATCGGCAATGGTCTGTTTGTCGCGCGCCGTCCAAGGATCGATGAACGTCACGGTGAATTCGATGCCACCCAGAGTCTTTTTCACTGGCGAATCAATCACCACTCCATCTTCCCCGATCGTCGCGCGGAAGCCTGCAGTCCGGCCTTTTCCGCGGTTCTCCAGGATGATCGGCGAGAGTTGCTCGAGCACTTCGTAGGCGCGTGACAAAGAGTTAGGCGCATCGCCGAGTGACTCAATCGAGAACGGCGAGAAGCCCAGCGAATCCAGTTCGCCGAACGCGTAAAACGCGTTCGCAGGACCCTGAGAATTCGTCGCGTTGTTTGCCTCGGGAATGAACAGCATGTTGTCCGTGCGGTTAAAGCGCGCCGCAAGCTGCGCGAAGTTCGGGAAGTAGATGTCGGGCGCCAGAAAGTCGAGGCTCGGCGCGCCGGCTTTCCAGACATCGAGCAGATGCGGCAGCGGCCCACCACTCGGATATTCACCTGGCTTGCGGCCCGTGCGGTTCAACGCCGCATTCACGTACATCGGAATGTCGTAGCGCTTCTTGCCCGCGAGCGCGAGCGCCTCGACGAAGCGCGCGTAGTGCCAGGCGGTGAAAACTTCGGCGCCCCATTCGTCTTCACCGAATACCTGCGACCACGTGCCAGAGCTCTTACGACCATTTTTCTGCCAGCGCTCGCGCAACTCGGGCTCGACCTTCTCACCGCGCGCCGCGAGCCCACGCATGAGCTCGGCGGGCACCGGGCCAGCGAACAACCTGTCGGCCACTGCGCCGCGCTCGCGCGCGAGGGGCAACATGCCGATCTCGTTCTCCACCTGCACCATGAGCACGGTGTTCTTGTCGCCGTCGACGCGCTTCAGGTATTCCATGAACGCGCCGAATGCGCGTACGTCGGCGTCGCGCGTGCTGGCGGAAAACGCCGAAAGGATTTCCACGCTCGATCCATCGGCGACCTGCACGCGCGGAAAACGCTTCTGATCACGCTTCACCCACGACGGCACATAGGTGGACATGCTGTTCTTCCACGCGCCGAACCACAGGATCACGAGCTTGAGATCGTGTGCGCGCGCGTCGCGCAGCAGCTCATCGACTGAGGTCCAGTCGAACTTCCCTTCGACGGGCTCGATGAGGTCCCATTCGACGGGTGCGAGCACGGTGTTGAGGTTCATCGCCTTGAGTCGCGGCCAGTGCGGACGCATGTACTCCGCGCTCGACGCACTGGAATTCCCGAGCTCGCCACCGAGAATGAGGAACGGCTTGCCGTCGACGATGAGCTGCTGTGTCGAGCCGTGCTTTTCGAGCCGCGGCGGAGCGGCCTGCGCGGCGGACGCAGTGGCCAGCGCCAGCGCCAAAATGAGGACAAGCGCGAGGAGGTTTTTCACGCGCCGGATGCTAGCAAACGCGTGCACGGGCTTTGCGAAAACAGCTCCGCGGCCCAGTCGACGAACACGCGTACCTTGGTCGAGAGGTGGCGATTGGCCGGGTAGAGCACATGCACGGGCATCGCCTCGGGTTGCCATTCCTTCAGCACGGTTTCGAGCTCGTCCGTCGCGTTGTTGCAGGAAACCATGAACGACAGCAATTGCCCGATGCCGGCGCCGGCGCGCACCGCCGCGAAATAGGCGCTGCTGTCGTTCACGGCAACACGCGGGCTTGGCGAAATCTCGATGAGTTTGCCTTCGCGCTGGAAAACCAGCGGCCGCATTCGCCCGCTGCGCGGAAAAAAGTATCCGGCGAGCACGTGCCCGGACTGAAGGTCACCAGGGTGCGTCGGTCGACCGTACTTCTCGAAATACCGGGGCGTCGCGCAGGTGATCCAGCGCAGGTCGCCAATGTGCCGTGCCACCAGCGACGGCTCGAGCAATGGACCAGCGCGGATCACGCAGTCGACGTTTTCGCCGATGAGATCCGCGGGACGATCACTGACGCCGCACTCGACATGGATCTCGGGGTATTTCGCCAGGAACGACGGCAGCGCCGGCAGGATCAGGATATTCGACACCGCCGCGCCTGCATCGATGCGCAGCCGGCCGTGCGGCCGTTCCTTCGCGTGCGTCACGCTCGACTCGATGTCCTCGAGATCGCCTAACAACCTCACGACACGCTCGTAGTACGCGGAACCGTCCGGCGTCACGGTCACGCGCCGCGTGGTGCGGTTCAGCAGCTTGATGCGCAGGTGGGTCTCGAGGCCCTGGACGAGCTTGGTGACCGTCGGCTTCGGCATTCGAAGGGAGTTGGCGGCGTTGGTGAAAGTGCCGGCTTCCACCACCCGTACGAACACCCGCATGGCCAGCATCTGATTGAAGTTCGGATTGGTCGCCATGGCCGATTATTCCCTATTGGGAATAATGTTGTAACTAAAGGTCTATTTATCGCCTCAACGATGGGTAATAGCCTTCTCCCAACGCGAAAACGCGCCAAACACATCAACTTGAGGAGAAGGTCATGAACAAGAAACTCACCGGAAAAGCAGCCCTGGTCACCGGCGGCTCGCGCGGCATCGGCGCCGCCATCGCCCGTTCGCTCGCCGAAGACGGCGCGGACGTGGCCATCAGCTACGTGAGCTCGCCCGACAAAGCGAAGGCGCTGGTGCGTGAACTACAGGAAAAGGGCGTGCGAGCGGTCGCCTTCCAGGCCGACCAGGCCAGGACCGATGAAGTCGCGAACCTGGTGCGCAAGGTGGCCGAGCACTTCGGTCATCTCGACATCCTCGTGAACAACGCCGGCGTGTTCATCACCGGCCCCGTAGGCGAGGTGAAAGAAGCGGATGTCGACCGGCAGTTCGCGATCAACGTGGGCGGAGTGAATGCCGCCGTACGCGAAGCCGCGAAGATCATGACCGAAGGCGGCCGCATCATTTCGATCGGTTCGATGGGCGGGACGTCGTCGCCGTGGCCGGGCATCTCCGACTACTCGGCGACCAAGGCGGCGGTCGCCGCGTACACGCGAGGCTGGGCACGCGATCTGGGTCCGAAGGGAATCACGGTCAACGTCATTGAGCCGGGGCCCATCGACACCGACATGAATCCTGCGGATGGCAACTTCGCCACCCTGCAGAAGGCGGGCACGGCGCTCGGGCGCTACGGCCGTCCGGAAGAAGTCGCTGCCACCGTCGCTTTCCTCGCGAGCAAGAACGCGGGCTTCATTACCGGAGCCAGCATCGCGGTGGATGGCGGCTACAACGCCTGAGGCCGGGAAGCAAAACCCAAGTGGCCGGAGCGAGTGCTCCGGCCGTTTCTCAAGTTTTCTCGAAGCGAGATTGCAGGAACTCGTAGACCGCCTGCACCTCGTCCGCCGTCAGGTGGGAGAACCGCGCTTTCGCCGTGGGTGTCATGAGTTCGAACTCGCGCTCTCCGACGCCCACGCCGTCGTGCATGAGCCGCGCGAATTGCTCGGCCGAATAGCCTTTGACCACCACGAGCGACGGCGCGTTGGCCATGGGCACACCGTTGAGATCCTGGCCGTGGCATTCGCTGCACGCATTCATGACGAGATACGCGCCGCGCCCTGGCGGAATCGCAGGCTCGCCTTTGGCTTCATCGATCTGCCGCGCGACGGGTTTGATCTGATTCATGGCGACGAGGGCGCGTCCCATCAGGTGGATGCTTGTTTTCCCGGCGACCTCGCCGCTCGCCGGCACCGTGCGCACCCACGCAAGGATGCGCGCGACATCCTCATCGTGAAGATGTCGAAACATCTCCGCGGGCATGAGCCAGGCACTCGTCCCGTCGATCTTCACGCCACGACGAAGCAGGCCGACCAGCTGCGCGTCGCTCGTGGTTGGAACGATTTGCGAAATATTTGGCGGCACGAAGCGTGCAATGCCCGGAATGTCGATGGCGTTGGGCTCCGCGAGATTGGCGCCGTGGCAGTGCGTGCATCCGGTGATGTGCGCGAGTCGGTGACCCTCTTCGATCTCTGCGGCGTCGGTTGGCAGGGAAACGCTGAGCGTCTCGGCAACCTTGTATTGCCGCGCGAATTCGCGCTCGGATGCCGAATACGCGTAGATCATTACGACGACCACGATCGCAATGAAGGAAACGGCGACGATTCCCAGCCACTTCAAAAACTTCTTCATGATTCTCCCGTACACAATCTGTTGACAATTCCATGTCATGGAACACAACATCTAGTCGTGCATCGGTTCGCGCGAAAGCGCGATGAAAAGGGAATGCGGTTAAACGCCGCAGCTGCCCCCGCAACTGTAGGCCGTAAGCGATTCCTCGTCTTGTTAGGTCACTGAGGATACTTCCTCGGGAAGGCCAGAGGAATCGCGATCGAGCGGCGAGCCAGGAGACCTGCCGGGCACACTTTGAAAGTTTCTGATCGGACGGGGTGTTCCGGCAGCAGCGTCGATGCTTTCTGCCGCCGGCAGAGTCTCGCGCCGCTTCCGCTTCCCCGCGAACAACGGAGAAGCGATGGCAAATCAAACAGTCCAGAACTCGCGCGCGAAGCTCGCAGCGCGTAACAATTCCCTGAAGATCCTGAGCGCAAGGACGACGACGCCCGGCGCGGATTCCGTCAAGGCGGCGCGCGCCGCCATTCAAGTGACCATCGATCCCAGTCGCGACGCGCTGCTGACGAACTTCGGCCGTGCAACCTTGCAGGATCGCTACCTGCTCGCCGGTGAAACCACGCAGGATCTGTTCGCGCGAGTGGCGCGTGCCTATGCGGACGACGGCGCGCACGCGCAGCGTCTCTACGATTACATGTCGCGGCTGTGGTTCCTGCCGGCCACGCCCATTCTCTCGAATGGCGGCACTCAGCGGGGCCTGCCCATTTCCTGCTTCCTGAATTCGGTCGAGGACAATCTCGACGGCATCGTCAACACGTGGACCGAAAACGTGTGGCTGGCATCGAATGGCGGCGGCATCGGCACCTACTGGGGCGGCGTGCGCTCGATCGGCGAAACCGTCAAGGGTTGCGGACAGACCTCGGGAATCATTCCGTTCGTGCGCGTCATGGACTCGCTGACACTGGCGATCTCGCAAGGATCGCTGCGACGCGGTTCGGCGGCCGTGTATCTCGACGTGCACCATCCGGAAATCGAAGAGTTCATCGAGATCCGCAAACCCTCGGGCGATTTCAATCGCAAGAGCCTGAACCTGCACCACGGCATCTGCATCACCGACGAATTCATGCAGGCGGTACGCGACGACCTGCCGTTCGCGCTGCGCAGCCCGAAAAACGGCGAGGCGCTGCGCACGCTTTCCGCCCGGCATCTCTGGCAGAAAATTCTCGAGACGCGATTGCAGACTGGCGAGCCGTACCTGCTTTTCAGCGATACGGCCAACAACCAGCTCAGCGCCCACCAGCGCGATCTCGGCCTGAGAGTTCGCCAGTCGAATCTGTGCAGCGAAATCCTGCTGCCGACCGGTGTCGATCACCTGGGCCGCGCCCGCACCGCCGTGTGCTGCCTGTCGTCGGTGAATTTCGAGACCTGGGAGCAATGGAGCGCGCAGCCGCGCTTCATCGAGGACGTCATGCGCATGCTGGACAACGTCCTGCAGGAATTCATCGACGATGCGCCGGCTTCGATGGACACGGCGAAATATTCGGCCATGCGCGAACGCTCGGTGGGTCTCGGCGCCATGGGCTTTCACTCCTGGTTGCAGAACAACGGCATTCCGTTCGAGAGCGCACTGGCGCGCGCCGCCAACCTGCGCATGTTCAAGCATCTGCGCCGCGAGGCCGACGCCGCATCGCGCGCGCTCGCCGAAGAACGCGGGGCATGCCCGGACGCGGCGGAGCGGGGCGCAATGGAGCGCTTCTCGCACAAGCTCGCGATCGCGCCCACCGCCAGCATTTCGGTGATCTGCGGCGGCACCAGCGCCTGCATCGAACCGATTCCCGCCAACATCTACACGCACAAGACGCTGTCGGGCTCATTCAGCGTGCGCAATCCGGCGCTGCAGAAGTTGCTGGACGCGAAGGGATTGAACACCGAGGACACATGGCAGTCGATCCTCGCGCACGAAGGATCCGTGCAGCACCTGGATGGCCTGAGCGATGACGAGAAGTCCATTTTCCGCACGGCCTTCGAGATCGACCAGCGCTGGGTGATCGAGCTCGCTGCGGATCGCGCGCCGCTCATCTGCCAGGGGCAGTCGCTGAACCTCTATCTACGCAGCGACATCCACAAGTGGGACCTGCTGATGCTGCACTGGACGGCGTGGGAGCGCGGCGTGAAGTCGCTGTACTACTGCCGGTCGAAGAGCGTGCAGCGCGCCGGGTTCGCGGGTGTCGAGGCCGACAACACGCGAAGCTGGCCGAAGAAGCCCCTCGAATCCATCAACGATGACAAATACGACGAGTGCCTCTCATGTCAGTGAACCAGATCGAATTGATCGCGCGGCCCGGCCTGCTCACCCCTTCGCGCAGCTACAAACCGTTTCGCTATCCGTGGGCGATCGAGTACTGGCGCCGCCAGCAACAGATCCACTGGATGCCGGAAGAGATTCCGCTCGGCGAAGACTGCAAGGACTGGAACAATCGCATCACCGATGCGGAGCGCAACCTGCTCACGCAGGTGTTCCGCTTCTTCACCCAGGCGGATGTCGAGGTGCAGGACAACTACATGGAGAGATACGCACGGGTTTTCCGTCCCACCGAGATCAAGATGATGCTCGCGGCCTTCGCGAACATGGAGACCGTGCATATTGCCGCGTATGCATTGTTGTTAGAGACGCTGGGTATGCCCGACAGCGAATTCACCGCGTTCATGGACTACGCGGCCATGCGCGACAAGCATGACTACCTGCAGGGTTTTGGTGTCGAGACCGACGCCGACACGCTGCGCACGCTGGCCGTATTCGGCGGATTTACCGAAGGTCTGCAGCTCTTCGCGAGTTTCGCGATCCTGCTCAACTTCCCGCGCCACAACAAGATGCGCGGCATGGGGCAGGTGGTCTCCTGGAGCGTGCGCGACGAAACTCTGCACTGCGAAGGGATCATCCGGCTGTTCCACACCTTCGCGCAGGAAACCGGTGCACTGACCCAGTCAGTGAAGGACGATATCGTCGACTGCGCGCGAACCGTGGTGAAGCTCGAGGATCGCTTCGTCGATCTCGCCTTCGAAATGGGACCGATCGAAGGACTCTCGGCCGCCGAGATCAAGGCATACATCCGTTATATCGCCGACTGGCGCCTGAAGCAGTTAGGTCTGCCGCAGATTTACGGCGTGAAGGAACATCCGCTGCCCTGGCTCACCGCCATGCTGAACGGCGTCGAGCACGCGAACTTCTTCGAGACGCGCGCGACGGAGTATGCGAAGGCCGCCACCGGTGGCGCATGGCACGGCAATGAAGGCGCCTGGGGGCTGTTCGATCGACGGGTCGCTCGGCGCGGCCAGCTGGACCTCATCGGTGGCCGCGACGCGAACTGATGCGTGCTCTGCTACCGCCCCATGCTTTCAACCGCAGCGCCCTAGTGCATGACCCACAGGCCAAACGCCCAGCACACGAGTGCATTGCCCGTCGCCATCGTGAAGTCGTCGGTGCCGCGAGGTGAATAGAGCTCGAGCAGCGAGCTCGTCACGGCAACCGTGACCGCGAATGCGATGAACGGGCCGGGCAGGTGATTGAGCAAAACGATCCCCACACCGAACACGATGCCGCCGACGAGCCCCGTCACGGTGCCGGCGATCGACTTGCGGTTCACGTCGCCTACTCCGCGAACCTTGATCTTCATGGTGCCGTACAGCGAGCCCCCGACCTCTGAGAGCGTATCGACGACCAGGTAGGTTCCCCAGATGAAAGCGAACAACAACGCGAAATGTTCGGGCGCATACAGGACCTGCAACTGTCCGCCGATGGGGATCAGCGCGAACTTGAACAGTGCCCAGAATGTGAGGATGAGCAGGCAATTGGCGCGCCCGAGCATGCCGTCCATCACGCGGGTTTGTGCGCCGTAGAACATCGCACCCAGGAAGCCGTTGACGTAGAACAACGCGATGAACAGCCAGTTGGTGAGCATCGCGTCGAACACGGTCTGCGGCCCGAACGCGCTCGCGAAGTTGTCCGAATGCTTCGCCGCGATATCCGCGTACAGGAAATAGAAGCCTGCCATCGCGAGCGTGATGAAGCGTCCGCGGCGGCCGATCATATCGGTGATACGGATGCGCCGCTCCGGGTAGCGCGCCAGCAAACCTGCGAGGTTGAAGGGTTGCGACATGCGCGACGAGAACACCAGGCGGCGATCGTCGCGCGACATTCCCACGAACTTTGCCAGAAGCAGGTTCTTCACGCCGAACCAGATGAGCGCCCAGATGCCGTTGAACACGATGAGCGAGAACAGGAATCGTCCGGCGGCCTCCGAGTTGAAGAGGTACTGCCCGGCGATGCGATTGCCGAATCCGGTGAACGCGGCCACCAGTGCGAAGACGGTCAGGGCGAGATTGACGGCGACGGCGAATCGGAAGATGCGCACGGCAAGCCGTTCGCGGTCGCCGACTGGCGTGATGATGGCCGTGGTGATGGCGGAAGCCAGTATGTCGTTCATGGTGCCCTCTCTATCCAGACGAACGGGAAGCACCGCTTTCGACGGTGCCCGCGGAAAATGATCTTCTGCGGGCACCGATTCAAGTGAAAGCTGTCATCTCTCCGGCGTCGTGGTCGGGCTCGCCGGCGCAACCGAGTCATTCAGAGTGATCACCGTGATGCGTTCGGGGTTGGCGGGATCGACGGCGATCGAGAGCTCGACCACTTCCTTCGTGGCCCGCGCCAGAACCCGGCTCTTCACGGACAACGGGTCGGTTTCATTGACCTCGAGGACGTCGTAGCCGCCCGAAGTTCGGGACATCTCGAGCGTCTGATCGACGATCGCCGGCCGGAGGAAATCTGGCGGTGCATGTTCCTTTCCGAATGCCGTGATTGTCGCGCGATCGGCGGAATTGAACGCGGTCAGGAATCCATCGAGCTGCACCCGCGCGGGTGAAGGCGTGCCGGCCAACGCCGCGCCGCCCAACAGGCAGAGCAGCAGGGGTTCCAGCATCGTTCGTTGCATGTTTCGTCCATTCATGAGGTTCTCCTTTTCACAGTGGGTCGGCCGGCATGGCCACCCCGTACTTGCCACAAGGTGGCTGACATTTGCTGTCCACATAGATCTCGAGGCCGTGACGCTCGGCGAGCATGCGCGTGATCCTGGCGCGCAAGGCCAGCGGATCGAAACGTTCAGGGTCGATCACGCGACCAGTCACGCGCACGTCGTAGCGCGGCACGATGAACCAGTCCTGCGCGCCCTCTTCGTAGAAGTGATCGCCGCGCACGTAGTAGCGCGTCACGCCGTAAGCGATGCCGGCCAGCTCCTGGATGGTCACATTGCGGATGAAAACGCCGTCGGGATCTGCGTCGACGCGATATCGTGTGCCCATTCCAGGCGCGGCCGGTGTCATGGTCACCGCGGCGTCGCGCAGCGAGCGCGAGTTGCTGACCAGCAGCTCAAAATGCCGCTGACGATCTTCGAGAGCGCCTGAAAGCGCAGGCATTGCCACGCACAACATCGCGCAGGCAGTCAGCAGCGCCGAAGTGAAGAATCCGGGGCGCCGCGCCATGTCATCGGGATCACGCTCGAGCCGGCGGTTTTCTTCGAGCGCGCGCTCTCGTTCGTACTGCAACTGGCGAAGGATCCATCGGGCGCACGAAACGGTGAGCAATACCGCCGCGAGCGTGGCTAACAGCAACCGCCAACTGCTCCAGCCGTGCAGCTGCGCGGGGGAAACGAAGCGGGCCATCGCGCGGGATGCTTCAAGCAAAGCAGGGGGTGCCGGATCGTCGGGGTACTTGACTGGAAGGCCAAGCCACTCGCCGATTGCCACCAGTATCGCGAATGGAAGCGCGAACTTGAGAGCGGCAATGCGCCACATCCATAGACGTAATGGCGCGAAGTCGTAGGTGGACAGGAACGCCAGCAACGTGATCACGCCACAGATCCAGCTCGACTGCCACAGATGATCGACGAGCGCGGCCAGCATCGCCGTCAGCGTCTCGCGTTGGATGCAACCCGAATTTTTCCGCAGGGCGCCTGGCAACGATGATTGACGCGGATTTCCAGGCCGAATCGCGACGCCAGCAGCTCGGTCACCGGCGCCTGCAACGCCAGCAGATCCAGATTTTCCGGATCGCTCACCGGCACCTTCGATAGTGCGCGCAGGTCGTAGCGCGGCGAATCGAGCCACTCCGGGCCGCCGACCACTCTCCAGCGTTCCACGCCGTAGGCGATGGCGATCAGGTCACGCAATGAGCTGTTGCGGATCACGACTTCGTTCGGGGCGGCGATCACGCGTTGCGGCGAGGCGGCGCCACTCATGGCGGGACCGATCGAAAATTCTGCAGAGCCGAGCGCGCGCGAATTGACGGCGAACAGTTCCTGGCGGTGCGCGCCTTCCACGACGGCGCCCGCGAACAGCGGCGCGGCCGTGATTGCAACGGTCGCAAACAACAGGGCCATCGCCTTGACGACGCCCAGCGAGCGGGGCCGCGCATTGCCGAGAATGTAGCGAACACGCCGCGTGAGATCGCCAGAGGTTGCGGCTGCCGAGACGAACGCGCCAGCGCGACAATGGCGGCACACCTCGAGGATGCCGGCCGCGTATTCCGCGCCATCATGTCCATTGTCGAGCACTCGCTCATCGCAGGCACGCTCGCGTTCTTCGAGCATCTGCCGGCCTATCCACCACACCGCGGGGTGAAACCAGAACAGCGTCTCGACGAGCCGGTGAATGTTTGCCTTGAGATTGTCGCGCCGCTCGATGTGTTCGAGCTCGTGTGCGAACACTGCGTTCATCTGCGGCTCGGTCAGTCTCCCGAGCAGCGCGGCCGGCAGCAACACCACCGGACGAAAAACGCGCGCCACGGCCGGCTCTATGTCGGCATCCGTGATGCGTGCATCCGAAAGTGCGCCCGGCGCCGGCCGCGCTGCCCTGGCTAACGAATTTGCCGAATGCCAGGCGAGCAGCCATCGCAGGGCCACGAACAGCGCGCCGCCAAGCCAAATCGAAAACAGGATGATGAGGACGGTGGAATAGTCTGAAGCGTCAGTCGCCCGCAGCGCGCCCGGTGAGACCAGCAAGGAGGCGCTTTGCAGAGCGTCACCCAGCATCAGGGGCTGCTCGTCGGCGATACGCGCCGCGGGCATTCCGATGAAGGAACCGATGAGGAACAGCAGCGAAAACGGCACCAGGAACTTCACCGACGCCAGCAACCAGATCCAGTGCCGCAACGATGCACTGTTGGCACGCAACAGCCGTGTGATCAGCCACGCGCCGCAGAAGAACAAGGTCGACTGCCAGAGGTGGTTGATCAGCGCGGCGATCATTTGAGTTTGTCCTTGCCGGACGGGTCGCGGGCGTTGTGCTCGCGCAGCAGCTTCTGCGCGTCCTCGATATCCTCGCGCGAGATCTTGCCCATCTCCACGAGGTGCGCCATCACGGGACGCGCGCTGCCGTCGAACAGCCCCAACAACTCTTTGAGCAGACGCGTCTGCACGGATGCACGCGACGTGGTGGCCTCGAATACATGCGCATTGCCTATCTTCTTCGTGCGCCGCACCGCGCCCTTGGTTTCGAGCCGGTAGATCATCGTCTGCACGGTGGTATAGGCCGGGCGATCACGCTTGACGATGGCCTCATGCACCTCGCGGATCGAGCAGGCGCCGCGACTCCAGAATTCACTCATGATCTTGAGTTCGAGCGCGCTCAGCTTCGGTTCGGCCATCGGGGGCACCTCATCACAACTGTGGTCAAATCTACGACAGTAGTAGTAGACATTGCAAGTGCCGTGCGCGGGAGGCCCGCAGATGCCTCATTCAGGCGGTTTTACTGGTTGACGGCTGCCGGTTCGCCGCGGCGGTCGCGGAATTCCGAAATGCAATTGCGGCCCTGCTGCTTGGCGGAGTACAGCGCGGCATCGGCAGCCTCGAACAGCAGGTCGGCGCTTTCGAAACGATTGTGGGACTGGCACGCGTACCCGATGCTCACGGTGACGGTGTGTTCGCCGGCCATGGAGCTTTGCACGGCCGCACGCAGACGCTCGGCAAGCACCGCCGCCAATGCGTCGTTCGTGCCGGGCAGGATGGCGCAAAACTCATCGCCGCCGTAGCGACAGGCAAGGTAGGGCTTGCGCGCGTGCTTGCGCAGAGCCTGCGCCACGGCCTTGACCGCTTCATCGCCTTGCGCGTGACCGTGTAGGTCGTTGTAGAGCTTGAACTGATCGATGTCGACCACCAGCAGCGACAGCGGGATGTCCTGTTCGCGCGCGCGTGCGAATTCGACCGGCAACATCGCGTCGAACTCGCGCCGGTTTCCGAGCAGCGTGAGCGAATCGGTGCGGCTCTGATTCTTGAGCTCGTTCATGCGGCTGGACAACGTCATCGACAGCAGGATCATTTCGAGCAGTGCACCGATCTGCCAGCTGTGCTGCGTCATGAACGTGTGCGGCACCAGTCCGAAGTTCTTGAGGAGGAAGACGACGGAACCGCAAAGGAAGGCGCCCCAGGCGATGACGTAGAAGCGCGCCGGTCTCGAGCCCGCCAACAGGCTGATCATGCCCAGGGCAATCATGAAACACACCGACACGAGGATCAGGAGAGTGACCGGCCGGATCAGAGCCGCGTACTCGAGAACCAGAGTCAGGCCGATGGCGACCAGCGCGATGGCCTGCAGTACGCGCGCCACGCGAAACAGCCGCGGCGTGTAGTCGCGTGCGCGCAGTATGGTCAGCGAAAACTGCAGCGCCGCGATCAACGCGATATTCAGCAGGACGATCAGCGAGGTGTTGCCCCAGCGTGGACTGTCGGGCCACAGGTACTGGAACGCAAAGCCAGTGTTGATCGTCATGTACAGGCCGAAGGACGCCACATACGCGAAGTACGCGAGAAATGCGCCATCGCGAACCGCGAGGAAGACCAGCCCGCTCCACACCATCAACATGATCACGCAGCCGAAATACACGCCATACGCGAGCTGTCCACGGCTCAACTCGGCCGCGAGCTCACTGGGATCGAGCAGCGACAGGTTGATGTCCACCGGTCCCTGCGAGGCGAAGCGCAGGTAGTAAGTGCGCTCGGTATCGGCCGGCAGCGTGAGCGGAAACAGGAAGTCGCGATGCTCGACATCCCGCGAGCCGAACGGTTTGCGATCGCCGGTCGAGTGCACCCGCCAGCCGTCGGTGTTCGGCTCGTACAGGTCCAGCAGGTCGATGAGCGGATAGTCCTGTCGCAGATAGACCAGACGGCTTTCGTCTGAAGGATTACGCAACGTGATTCGTACCCACCAGGCGGAAGGTGAGAAGCCGACGTTGCTCGATTTGGGCGTGGCAACAACGAATCCCGTATTCGCGGGCGCAGTGCTCACGGCGGCAATGTCGAGCGTGCCGTCCACGTCCTCGAGCAGGTAGATCGCGCTGGTCAGCTTTTCGATGCGGACGGGTGCGTCCGGAACGAGCGTGGTGACTTTCGGTGCATCCCCGAGAACCGGCAGCGGCAAACTAACTAGCACCGCAATGATGGCCTTCCACGCCCAGCCGATATTTGCAACGTTCCGCGACCCAGTCACAATCCCCGTCCTCCGCTATTCTGTTTGTAGTATGCGTCAGTTCGTTGTGGGAGTAACGACATGCGGCGACCGGTGAAGTGGATAGTTGGCGTCATCGTGGCGCTCGGGCTGGCGGCAACCGGATTGTTCGTGTGGTTCGTCTACTGGCCGGTGCACACCATACCGGCACTGGAGCCGGTGAACGGTTACGTATGGCTCGACCAGGGCTGGGGAACCGGCCAGGACTCTGCGCTGCGCCAGCGCTACTACTACACCGCACAGGGAACATCCGTTCCGCAGGGCGCATCCGCCGGCGCCGTCCGTTACGACTGGTTCGTGAATCTCGAGCTGCCGATGTCGCGCGAGCGCTTCGCGGCGCCTGAACACCTGCGCAGGTATCGCTTCGTGGTCGATCCGGCGCCGAGCGCGGCCAATCCGTACCAGTTGCCTATTGGGTTCACGCGTCATTTCGATCCGGCTCTCGGCGAAGACGTGCTGGACATCACCTGCGCCGCCTGCCACACGGGCGAAATCCAGTACACCCGAAACGGCAAGACACAGGCGATTCGCATCGACGGTGGTCCCGCGATGCACGCCTTCACGGACATGTCGCGTGGCGGCTTCGCGCCGGTGCTCATGGCCTCGCTCATCAGCACCGTAGCGAACCCCTGGAAGTTCGATCGCTTTGCGAAGAAGGTGCTGGGCGCGAGCTATCCACGTTCCAAGTCGCAGCTCAAGGCGGCGCTGCGCGCGACCATTTCCACCATGCTTTCCAGCGGGCAAAACAATCCACTGCGCAAGTTGTACCCGGTACACGAAGGCTTCGGGCGCACCGATGCGCTCGGCAGGATTGGCAACACCGCTTTTGGCGATCACCTGTCCGCCGCCAACTACCAGGTTGGCGACGCGCCGGTCAGTTACCCATACCTGTGGAACATCTGGAAATTCGACTGGGTGCAGTACAACGGCTCGGTCGCGCAGCCATTGGCGCGCAATGTCGGTGAGGCGTTGGGAGTGGGCGCCATCGCGCCGCTGATCTCCGACATGCGCGAACCGTTGCCGTCGAACCATCGATATCGCAGTTCCGTGAACATCGGCGGTCTGGTGCGCATCGAACATGCACTGCATCTGCTGCGTCCGCCGCGCTGGCCGGAGGAAATCCTCGGCGCCATCGACCGTGACAAAGCCGCGCGCGGCGAAGTGCTGTTCAAGCAGCGTTGCCAGGAATGCCATGGTCCGCACGTGGCAGAACCCGCGCGCCAACAGGCAAGCGCGCCGCTCAAGCCTTCGAACGAACTCGAGTGGCGCATCGAAGTGATTCCGCTCGAGCACATCGGCACCGATCCGGCGGCGACACGCGGTTTCATGAAGCGTCGCTACGATCTGTCTTCCACGGGCCTCAGCAATGCCGACCTGCAGGCCGTGTTGCGCCCTCTGCTGATTCGCGCCTTGTTGCGTGATGTACGTTTCCGGCTCACGGAAGTAGTGAGGTTGCGGGCGGAAAAGAAATTGCCGCCGGGAGAGTTGCCGGCGGTGCTTGCGGCCTATCCGGGACGGGATGGTGAAGCGTCGCCGGCCATTCCCGAGGCGGCATTCCGGGCCATCGACGCCGCGGTGGTTGCGTTGGTCGTCTCCACGCCGACTGTGCCTTCGGCCGACACACGGCCATACGATCCGTTGCAGTGCGGCCTGAATTGCCATCTCATCAATCTGCTCTGGGACGTGCGGCATGGCGCAGAGGGCATCGACCTGAAGCTGGCGAAGCTCGACGTGACCCAACTGAGTGAGGGCTTTGCGCTCAATCTGGTCGGTATTTTCATCAAGAATCGCTTCTACGCCGACAACGGAATCGACTACGCGACGCAGCAGTGTCTCGAAGGATTCGCCGCGCTCGATCTGCCGCAGGAGATCGAAGGTTACAAACCACGGCCGCTCGAAGGCGTGTGGGCGACGCCGCCATTCCTGCACAACGGATCGGTGCCCACGCTCTACCAGATGCTGTTGCCGCCGTCGAAGCGCGACCAGAGATTCTTCGTGGGACGACGCGAGTTCGATCCCACGCATGTGGGTTACGTGACGACCCCTGACGCCGACGGCGACGAAGACGGATTCTGGCTGGACACTACGCTCGCGGGAAATCACAACACCGGCCATGCCTTCGCCGCCGACGCTGCGACCTGGGCGAAACATTTGCAGGACCCAGTGACTAATCCTCTGCCGAGCGGCGTGATCGGGCCAGAGTTCAGCGACGACGAACGCTTCGCGATCGTCGAGTACCTGAAGATTCATCGCGATCTGCCAGGCACTCCGCCGGACTATCAACCTCCGCAGTGCCGACTGAACGCGGAGACCTTGTAGTGGCGCGCGCTGGCTTCAATCGGACCTAGGTCCCTGTATCGCACCGGGCGGGAGACTGATTCACTCTCGCTGAATTCTGCTTCTGCACTGCACGAAGAGCTGATGAACGACATCAGGAGATTCGTCATGAAGGCGACCGTTGCGAAGCCACTCAGCCCGGATGTACTCGCCAAGGTGGATGCTCACTGGCGCGCAGCCAACTACCTCTCGGTCGGGCAGATCTATCTATATGACAATCCGCTGCTCACCGAGCCTCTGCTGCGCGAGCACATCAAGCCGCGACTGTTGGGCCACTGGGGTACGACGCCGGGCCTGAACTTCATCTACACGCATCTCAATCGCATCATCAAGCAAGGCGATCTGAGCATGCTCTATATCACTGGTCCGGGTCATGGCGGCCCCGGCCTGGTGGCCAATGCGTGGCTCGATGGCACTTATAGCGAGGTCTATCCGAACATCACTCGGGACCAGCAGGGCATGAAGCGGCTGTTCAAGCAGTTCTCGTTCCCGGGCGGCATTCCCAGTCACGTGGCGCCAGAAACTCCCGGGTCGATCCATGAAGGTGGCGAGCTGGGATATGCGCTGTCCCATGCATTCGGCGCTGCGTTCGACAACCCGGACCTGATCGTGGCCTGCGTCATTGGCGATGGCGAAGCGGAGACTGGCCCGCTCGCCACGAGCTGGCACTCCAACAAGTTCCTGAATCCGCTGACTGATGGTGTGGTGCTGCCCATCCTGCACCTGAACGGCTACAAGATCGCGAACCCCTGCGTGCTCGCGCGTATCAGTCACGAGGAGCTCGATCATCTGTTCCGCGGCTACGGATACGAGCCACACTTTGTGGAAGGCAGTGATCCGCAGACGATGCATCAGCTCATGGCCGCAACGCTCGACGGCATCGTTCACGATCTTCAGCGCATCAGAGCGGATGCCATGCGCGACGGCGGGGAAAAGCGGCCACTGTGGCCGATGATCGTGCTGCGTTCGCCAAAGGGCTGGACCTGCCCCAAGGAAATTGACGGCAAGCGCACCGAAGACTACTGGCGCTCACACCAGGTGCCGATGGGCGACATGGACAAGCCCGGGCACGTCAAGATCCTCGAAGCGTGGATGAAGAGTTATCGGCCCGAGGAGCTCTTCGACACCAACGGATGCCCAAAGCCGGAAGTAGTCGAGTGGGTGCCGGAAGGCGAACGGCGCATGAGCGCCAATCCACACGGCAACGGCGGATTGTTGTTGCGCGACCTGCGCCTTCCGGACTTCCGTGACTATGCCGTGAAAGTGAAGGAGCCCGGTGCGCTGCACGTCGAGTCCACGCGCGTCATGGGCACATTCCTGCGCGACACGCTGAAGCTCAATGAGGACAGCCGCAACTTCCGCCTGTTCAGCCCGGACGAGAACAATTCCAACCGCTGGCAGGACGCGCTCGAGGTCACTAATCGCGCGTGGATGGCAGAGCGCTTTCCGTACGACGACCACCTGGCGCCGGACGGCAGGGTCATGGAGATGCTGAGCGAGCACCAGATGCAGGGCTGGCTCGAGGGCTATCTACTGACCGGTCGGCACGGATTCTTCTCGTGCTACGAGGCGTTCATCCACATCATCGACTCGATGTTCAATCAGCACGCCAAGTGGCTCAAGGTGTGCAATCACATCCGCGTGGCGGCGGCCCATCGCATCGCTCAACTACCTGCTCTCGTCTCATGTCTGGCGCCAGGATCACAACGGCTTCAGTCACCAGGACCCTGGCTTCATCGACCACGTCGTGAACAAGAAGGCCGAGGTCGTGCGCGTCTATCTACCACCGGACGCAAACACGCTGCTGTCGGTGACCGACCACTGCCTGCGCAGCCGCAATTACGTCAACGTGATCGTGGCCGGCAAACAACCGGCTCCACAGTGGCTGACGATGGATCAGGCCGTCAAACATTGCACCGCGGGCATCGGCATCTGGGAGTTCGCCAGCACCGACAAGGGCAGCGAGCCCGACGTGGTCATGGCGTGTTGCGGCGACGTGCCGACGCTCGAGACCCTGGCGGCCGTGGACCTCCTGCGCCAGCACCTGCCGGCGTTGAAGATCCGCGTGGTGAACGTCGTCAACCTGATGAAGTTGCAGCCACCCAGCGAACACCCGCATGGAATGCCCGACGCCGATTTCGACCTGCTGTTTACGCGCGACAAACCGATCATCTTCGCCTTCCATGGATATCCGTGGCTGGTCCATCGGCTCACCTATCGCCGCCACAACCACCACAACCTGCACGTGCGCGGTTACAAGGAAGAAGGCACGACCAGCACGCCGTTCGACATGGTGGTGATGAACGATCTCGATCGCTTCCATCTGTTCGGCGATGTGGTGGATCGCCTGCCACAGCTCGGTTCGCGCGCCGCGTACGCCAAGCAGGCCATCAACGACAAGTTGCTCGACCACAAGCAGTACATCGCGGAGCATGGCGATGACATGCCGGAGATCACCGGATGGCGCTGGGGCCAGCGGGCGATGACAGCCCGAGGAACATCCACCGAAGGTGACAATGTCTGATCGCGCCGAAGCACTCCCTCAAAGGGTTTCCTTGAGCGGAGTGTCCGCGTCACCGAGCTTCACTGGGTCCGGCCGCGCCCTCATCGGAATCAGTTTTCGAGCGGCCATCTGATCCTTGGTGTGGTTGACGGTCTCCACGGCGATCAGCTCGCCGCCCTTCAGATAGCAGACGCTGAAGGCGCGGCTCGCGGGCTCGCCGCGCAGCACCACACCATCGTGCCCGTCGGCCAGGCCCACGATGACCATCTTGAGATCGAACTGATCCGACCAGAACCAGGGCACCTTGTCATGCACGGAGGCAATGCCGAGCATGTTGAGAGCCGCGCTCGCGCCCTGTTCGAAGGCGTGATCGACGGATTCCAGGCGCACGCGCATTCCGAAGTGGATGCTGGGATGGCTCGCGCAGTCTCCCGCTGCCCAGATGCTGACATCGGAGGTCTGGCAGTACTCGTTCACCACGATGCCGTTGTCGCAGTCGAGCCCGGCTTCGCGTGCGAGCGCGTCCGTCGGTGCGACCCCAATCGCGACGAGCACGAAGTCGGTGGGGATGTCGCCGCCGTCGGCCAGCCGCACTGCTGCCACGCGCTCTGTTCCGGGTGAGGCTCCGGGGTGGGTCACGAGCTCCGCGATGCGAGCGTTGCACACGATCTTCACGCCATGGCGAGCATGCTCGGCTTCATAGAATCGCGAGACCTCTGGCGCCACCACCCGTTTCATCACGCGGTCGGCGGCCTCGAGGACGACCACGTCCAGGCCAGCCTCACGGCAGGTGGCCGCGACTTCGAGACCGATGTAGCCACCACCGATAATGACCGCGCGCCGGCCCGGGCTGAGTTCGGCGCGCAGCCGATCCACATCCGCGACGGTTCGCAGGTAGTGCACTCCGGCGAGTTCCGCTCCGGGGAGCGGCAGCAGGCGGGGATGACTGCCCGTGGCCAGCAGTAGCGCGTCGTACTCCACCGCGCTGCCATCGGCTATTTCGACGCGGCGCCGCAGCCGATCGATGCTCACCACGGGATAACCCAGGCGCAGCATGACGTCATGCTCCGCATAATGAGCCGCGTGCCGGAACAGCAGGCGGTCGCGGTCGAGCGATCCGGCCAGATACTTCTTCGACAGGGGCGGGCGCTGGTACGGCAGCGAAGCCTCATCGCCGATGAGCGTGATCGGGCCGGTGTGACCGCGCTTGCGGAGCGTCTCCACGGCTTGTGCCGCAGCCTGCCCGGCGCCGACGATGGCTATTCGCTGATCGCTCATTGCGTCCACACCATATAGATAAGAGAGTGTTCTGCGCCAACGTTACCGCACCAATCTTGGGCGCCTTGAGTTTCAGCGCGCTAAAGTAGTGCTAACAAAATCCCCGCCTGGATGGCCAATAACGAAATTGCCGCTATGTTGAGCTTTCGGGATACTGGCACGGAAGGTGCACTGCGATTAAGGCTCGCCGATGTCGGCGTCCAGATTCACTAAAGAATTGGGAGATAACGAAATGAAATTGGTCACCGCCATCATCAAGCCTTTCAAACTCGACGACGTGCGTGCAGCGCTGTCGGAAATAGGCGTTTCCGGCATGACGGTGACGGAGGTGAAGGGCTTTGGTCGCCAGCGCGGCCACACTGAGCTCTATCGCGGCGCTGAATACGTCGTCGACTTCGTCCCGAAGACCAAAATCGAAGTCGCAGTGCGTAGCGACCTCGTCGACCAAGTGGTTGAAGCCATCCTCAAGGCTGCCAAGACCGGCAAAGTCGGTGACGGCAAGATCTTCATCACCGACATCGATCGCGTCATCCGCATCCGTACAGGCGAGACGGACAACTCAGCACTTTAAAAGTGGCTCGCGCCACGAATTAAATCGCCGGCCCGCTGCCTGGAAGGCAGTGGGCCGTCGTATATCAGCTGACGAGACAAGACGCCCGCCGCCTGCCGGCAGCGGAGTTACTCTCCTTGAATTCCTTCTCGAGGAGCAGCCGATGCCGCGCGCCATCCGCATCCATGAAACTGGCGGTCCCGAAGTCATGCTTCTCGAGGAAGCGGACGTGCCTCTTCCTGCGACTGGCAATGTGCAGATAAAGCACACCGCGATCGGGCTCAACTACATTGATGTCTACGATCGCAACGGCCTGTACCCGCAGAATTTGCCGGGCGGTCTCGGGCGCGAGGCGGCGGGCATCGTTACCGCGGTGGGCTCGAGAGTGAAAGGCATTCGGGTCGGCGACCGCGTCGCCTATGTACACAGGCGTTCCAGGCGCGTACTGTGATATCCGCAATGTCCCCGCCGACCGGCTGGTCAAGATTCCCGCGGGCATCAGCGACGAGCAGGCAGCGGTGCTGTCGCTCAAGGGCATGACCGCGTGCTTCCTGCTGCGCCACTGCTTCCACGTCAAGCGCGGCGACGTGATCGTCGTGCACGCCGCCGCAGGTGGCGTCGGAACATTTCTCTCGCAATGGGGGAAAGCGCTCGGCGCGGTTGTCATCGGCGTCGTCGGCAGCGAAGAGAAAGCGAAGATCGCGAAAAAGAACGGCTGCAAACACGTGCTGGTGCGCGGTCGCGATGAAATCGCGGCGAGCGTGAAGAAAATCAGCAAGGGACTCGGCGCTCACGTCGTCTACGACGGTGTGGGCAAGGACACCTTCTTCGAGTCGCTGGACTCCCTGCGCAAGCGCGGAATGCTGGTGAGTTATGGCAACGCTTCGGGCCCGGCGCCGCCATTCACCGTGGGCGAGCTCGTGAAGCGCGGCTCGCTGTTCCTGACTCGACCGACGATGTTCGACTACACCGAGTCGCGCGCCGATATCGAGGCAGTCGCGCGCGAGACCTTTGCGGCCGTGAAAAAGGGCTGGATCAAGGTGCGCATCGATCAGCGCTACAAGCTCGCCGATGCCGCGCAGGCGCATCGTGATCTCGAGGCCCGCAAGACCACCGGCGCCAGCGTCATCGTTCCCTAGCTACTCAAACGCGCAAGGCACGGGAGTGCCTGACTGGACGGAAAATTGAGTCGCCGCCGGGCGGTGCCGGCTATCTAACTACGTGCAGCGCCCGGGCATTGCGCCCGACCGCGAGTGCGCCGGAACGCACGACTTCGACGATGTCCGTGCGCTCGCCCAGGTCGGTCACGAACTGGTTGACCTCGGCTTCTGATGCGGTGAGCTCGACGACAAACCCTTCGGGAGAGGGCTCGAGTACCCGGCCGCCCGCGCGCACCACGTAGCCGCGCACGGAGTCGATCAACTGCGGCTCGACGCGCAGCTTGAGCACCACGAGCTCGCGCTCGATGTGCTCACCGCGAGTCAGATCCTCGACCGCCACCACGTCGATGAGCTTGTTGAGCTGGTTGACGATCTGCAGGATCACGCCATCTGCGCCCTGGGTCACCAGGGTTACGCGCGATACCGAGGGGTCATCCGTGGCCGCTACCGACAGCGACTCGATGTTGTAGCCGCGGGTCGAAAACAGACCGGTGACGCGGGTCAGCGCGCCGGCCTCGTTCTGCAGGTGGATGGCGATGATATGACGCATGTTTTTCGGGCTTATGGCGGGTGCGGGCACGGTGGGCAGAATAGCGGTTTGCGATTCGAATATAAAATGCTTACGCTCGTCCGCAGCTATGGCAAAACCCCCCACAAAATCAACGAATTTCCGTGACTTGAGCGCGTCGCCGAAGGCGACCGCGCCCACCATCGCCCATCCGCTCGCGGGTCAGAAAATGACCGGAGCCGAGATGATCGTGCAGGTACTCGCGGATGAAGGCGTATCGACAATTTTCGGTTACTCGGGCGGCGCCATCCTGCCTACCTACGACGCCGTGTTCTGCTTCAACGAGGATCGCGCGAAGAAGGGCGAGCCGCAGATGCCGCTCATCGTTCCCGCGAACGAACAAGGCGCGGGCTTCATGGCCGCGGGTTACGCGCGCGCCAGTGGCCGCGTGGGCGTCGCCATCGTCACGTCTGGCCCCGGCGCCACGAACACCGTGACACCGATTCGCGATTGCATGGCCGATTCCATTCCGATCGTGGTGATCTGCGGGCAGGTGCCCACCAGCGCCATCGGCTCCGATGCGTTCCAGGAAGCGCCGGTCCCTTCCATCATGGGTTCGGTCGCCAAGCACATCTTCCTGGTCACCGACCCCGGCAAGCTCGAGACCACGGTGCGCACCGCGTTCGAGATCGCGCGCACCGGGCGCCCCGGGCCGGTGGTTATCGACGTACCGAAGGACGTGCAGAACTGGTCAGGCGAATTCAAGGGTACGGGCACGCTGCCCATGCCCGGCTATCGCAAGCGCCTCGAAACTTTGACGACCGACATCATCGACGGCACCGAAGCGAATCACTTCTTCGAGATGCTGGGTGAATCGCAGCGCCCGTTGATCTACGCCGGCGGCGGCGTGATCAACGGCAATGCCTCGGCGGAGCTGCGCGAGTTCGCGCAGGAATTCGATATTCCGGTGGTCACCACGCTCATGGGTATCGGCGCCATGGACACCACCAGCAGTCTTGCGATGCGCATGTTGGGCATGCATGGACAGGCCTTCGCCAATTATGCCGTCGATGATTGTGATTTCCTCATCGCCATCGGTGCGCGTTTCGACGATCGCGTGGCGGGCAATCCCGCGAAGTTCGCGCCAGGCGCGAAGTACATCGCGCATTTCGATATCGACCGTGCCGAGATCAACAAGGTGAAGCGCGTGCAGTGGAGCCATGTGGGCATGCTGCCCGAGGCGCTCAACATGCTGACCGCGCATGGCAGGCGTTCGGGTTTCAAACGCGACCGTTCGAAGTGGCTCGCGTATCTCGCCGACCTCAAGCGCACGTACGCGATGAATTACGATCGCGCGAGCGAGAAGATCCAGCCTTACTACGTCATCGAAGAGCTCAACCGCGTCACGAAAGGCGAGGCCATCATTTCGACCGGCGTGGGCCAGCATCAGATGTGGGCCGCGCAGTACTGCGATTTCCGCAATCCGCGCCAGTGGCTCACTTCGGGCTCCATGGGCACCATGGGTTTTGGCTTGCCCGCGGCCATCGGCGCGCAGTTCGCGCAGCGCGAAAAACTCGTCATCGATATCGACGGCGACGCCTCGGTGCGCATGAACTTCGGCGAGCTCGAAACCGTTACCACCTATGACTTGCCGGTGAAGGTCGTCATTCTCAACAACAACGGCGACGGCATGGTCAAGCAGTGGCAGAAGCTGTTCTTCAAGGGCCGCCTGTCGGCATCCGAGAAGACGCTGCACACCAAGGACTTCATCAAGGCCGCGCAGGCCGATGGTTTCAAATACGCCGTTCGCCTCGACAAGAAGTCCGATGTTCCGCGCGTCATCGAAGAATTCCTCGCGTTCAAAGGTGCGGCTTTCCTCGAGGTCATCATCGATCCGGATGCCGGCGTGTATCCCATGGTGGGTCCGGGCCAGCCTTACGAGGCCATGATCACCGGCGACTGGATTCCGTCGCGCAAGAAGGTCGATGTGAAGCCGCCTGGCGCCAGCGAGATGTTCTAGCGTCTACGCGATGAAGTATCTGCATACCATGGTGCGCGTCACCGACGTCGACGCCTCGCTGAAATTCTATTGCGACGCGCTCGGGCTGGAAGTCATCAAGCGCACCGACTACCCGCAGGGCAAATTCACGCTCATCTTCCTCGCCGCTCCCGGCGACAGCGAAGCGCAGGTCGAGCTCACGCACAACTGGGAGCCCGAGGCCTATGGCGGTGGCCGCAACTTCGGTCATCTTGCGTATGCGGTCGACGACATCTACGTCGCTTGCGAAAGACTGCAGAAGCACGGCGTGACCATCAATCGACCGCCCCGCGACGGCCGCATGGCCTTCGTGCGCTCGCCCGACAACATCTCCATCGAACTACTGCAGAAGGATGGCTCGCTGCCGCCGCGCGAGCCCTGGGTTTCGATGGCCAATACCGGAGCGTGGTGACCGCCACCGACGCCGCGCGTAAAGAGACCTTCCGCCAAGGTCAACGGGCCATTCTTCCGTCGCTGCCAGGCGCGTTCGCCTGGGGAATGATCAGCGGCGTGGCGATGGTCAAGGGCGGGCTAACAGTTCCCTGGGCCATCATGATGTCGCTCATGGTGTATGCAGGATCGGCGCAGCTCGCCGCCCTGCCGCTCATCGTCGCGGGCGCGCCTCTGTGGGTGATCGTCACTACCGGCCTGATCACCAATCTGCGGTTCGTCATCTACAGTGCGGCGCTGCGTCCCTATTTCGCCGATGAACCCTGGCGCAAGCGCGCCGCGCTCGGCTTCTTCATGACCGACTTCACCTTTACCCGGTTCATGCGCTCGGCACAGGACGGAAGCTTGCCCGAGCGAAACCGCGACGCGTGGTTCGCCGGAGTCTGCGCCAACAACTGGGTGACCTGGCAGTTGTCCGCGATGACCGGAATCATCGGCGCGAGTTACGTACCGACCGATTGGGGCCTCGAATTCACCGGAACGCTGGCGCTGGTGGCGCTCGTGGGGCCCAGCCTCAACGCGCGGCCCGCGGTCGTGGGCGCAATCGTCGCGGCGGTGGTCGCGCTGTTGGCGTTTCCGCTGCCGTTCAAGCTGGGACTGTTCTGCGGCGCCCTCGCGGGTATTGCCGCCGCGACGCTGGCTGATTACTGGCAACAGCGTGAACCGCCGCGCACACCGGAGGGCGCGTGAACGAGGCAGTCTCTGGCATCGCTCTCGGCGTGGTGATCGTTGGTCTCGCCCTATCTACCTTCGTCACGCGCACTTCATTCCTGCTCGCCGGCGCGCGCTTCCGCCTGGGGTCCCGCGTCGAAGTCGCGCTGCGTTACGCACCGGTTTGCACGCTGGCCGCGATCATCGTTCCTGACATCCTGTTGCATCCGCCCGCGGCGACGATCGATTTGTCGGTGTTGAATCCGCGCCTGATCGGCGCGCTCGCTGCGGGATTGTGGTTGTGCTGGTCGCGCAACCTCATCGGATGCCTGGGGTCCGGCATGGCGGCATACACGTTGGCGAGACTGTGTCTATGAGCGCGGCTTGCCCTAGCTAGCCGCGGGGCGTAGTGTCCCGACGTCGATAACAACAACAAACGACGAGGGGAGAAACTATGCAAGGCCTTGGTGGTTTTCTGGTGCTCATGGGCGCCGGCTCTTTCGTGCTGCAATTCATGAACATGGAATTCACGCTGCTCAGCTGGGTCGACAACTGGGGTCCGGTTGTCGGCACCTGCATCCGCATCGGGTTGATCGTGGTCGGAGCCATCATCTGGTTCCTCGGCAAACAGCAGGCCGGCAAGAAGGAATCGACACCGGCTTGATCCAGTCGCACCGGCCGGAAGCGATTTCCGGCCGGTGCGATTTCCGTGAAAGCGCTAAGGTTGCGGCATGGATAAACCCAGTCTCAACATCGTGCGCGCCGCGGACATTGCCGCACACGCCCAGGAATTTTCCCATCCCTGGAACCCCAACTCCGAGATGCGCGGCACCCAGCTGGCGCGCAGTGTTGGCCTCAAGCGCACCGGTGTAAATTTCATCCGGGTCCCGCCCGGTAAAGAGTCATATGTCTACCACTCGCATCAGTACGAAGAGGAGTGGATCTACGTATTGTCGGGCACGGCCATCGCGCTGATCGACGACGCGGAATACGAAGTGGATGCCGGCGATTTCATCGGCTTCCCTGCGCCCTCGGTGGCGCATCTCATGCGCAACCCCGGCCCGGACGATCTCGTTTATCTGTGCGGTGGCGAGAACCGCGAATTCGAGGTCGCGGATTTTCCGAAGCTCGGCAAGCGCATGGTACGCACGGGCAAACAGCTCGATATCTACGATGCGAGCGACGCCCAGCCTTTCGGCCCGATCACGCGCTGATCAGCCCTTTTTCGCTTTCCACGCGGCGAGCACTGTCGCTTCTTTTTCAGGGGCGAGGCCGGCTTTGAGTTTCTCGCGCTCCTCTGCGGGGCGCGTCAGATGCCAGGCCAGTGTGTCATTCACAGTCTTCTTCAATGGCGTGATCTTCAATCCACGGGCTACCGCAGCCTTGTTGCTGGTGCCCGCGAACGCGGCTTCCTCGCCCTTGGCCGGCAGCCACACGGGCATCTCACTCCAGGGCGCAACTTCCTGCGCCTCCAGGAATTCCGCGGGAACGAAGGTTGCGCGCGGCGCTTCCGCCGGCTTGGCCTGCTTCTTCGCCGCGGCGATGCATGCCTCGGTGAGTTCACCGAACTTGAACTCGTTGACGTTGGACACGAGGTTGTAAGTGCCCGTGATGTTGTTCTCGATCGCGTTGATCGTGAACGCCGCCAGGTCGCGCGCGTCGATCACCTGGAACGCATCGTGCGGTGACCCGGGCGCCACGAATTCTCCGCCACGCGCCGCGCGCGCCGGCCAGTAGGTGAAGCGATCGGTGTTGTCGTCAGGACCGACGATCAGGCCCGGACGAATGATAGTGGCGCGGCCGGGAAGCGCAGTCAGCACCGCCTGCTCGCAGAGCGCCTTCAGCGGCCCGTAGGTTTCGCCGTCGACCTTCTCCACGGACTCGTCGGCCAACTTTCCCACCGGCGAGGACTCATCGCGCGGCGCGCTGAAGTTTGGATACACGGAGATCGACGACGTGAACACGTACTGCTTTACCTTGGGAGCGAGCATTTCCGCCGACAGCCGCACGTGGCGCGGCACGTAGCCAGAATTGTCGATGACCACGTCCCACTCGCGATCCTTGAGCCCATCGATCTGGCCATTGCGATCGCCCTTGATGCGTTCGATTTCGCGGTAGCGATCGGTCTTGGTCTTGTCGCGATTGAAGTAGGTGAGCGTGTGCCCGCGCGCGAGCGCCAGCGCGGTCATGTGCAATCCGATGAAGCGTGTGCCGCCGAGAATCAGGATCTTGAGTGGCTTCGGCTTCTTCGCCGCCCACGCGGGGGTGAGCGACGCGAGGGCGCCGGCGGCGGCCATGGAAAGCAGCGTGCGTCGTTTCATGAACTCCTCCGATCAGGACGGGCCAGGCTTCGCGTAGGTTGCCACCCAGTCACGCACCGTCTGGTACCAATACAAGGAATTCTGGGGCTTGAGCACCCAGTGATTCTCGTCCGGAAAATACACCAGCTTCGAGGGTACGCCGCGCTTCTGCAGAGTGTTGAACAGCTCGATGCCATGGCTCAGGGGAACTCGCAGATCGAGCTGTCCGTGTATCACCAGCGTTGGGGTCGTGAAGTTACCGGCGGAGGTGTGCGGCGAGTACTTCGCGAATTCCCCGGGCTTGTCCCAGAAATTGAAGAAGCGCTCGGCTTCGGCACCGTAGTCCGAACCCACCTGGGTGAACAGGTTGTATACCGCGGCGTGTGCGACCAGCGCCTTGAAGGGATGTTTGCGCCCTAACAAGGTGGTCGCCAGGAAGCCGCCATAACTTCCGCCGGCGGCCACCATGCGCTCGCCATCGACGAAGGGTTTCGCCATCAGCCATTCGGCAGCTTTGATGGTGTCCTCGTACGGCAGCGTGATCCAGTCCGGGTTGATGGAGTCGGTGTAGTCATTGCCGAAGCCGCCCGAACCGTGGAAGTTGTGCCAGGTCACCACGTAGCCCCAGCTCGCAAAAACTTCCGCGTTCCAGCGCCACTGCACCGCGTCGATGATGGCGCTGTGTGGCCCCCCATGGAGCAGCATCAACACAGGGTATTTCTTGCTCGCGTCGAAGCCGGGCGGGTAGACCACCCACATCTGGATGTCTGCGTCCTTCGCGCCTTTGTAGGTAACGCTTTCGACCTTTCCCTGGTCGATACCGGCGAGCGCCTCATCGTTGAACGTGGATAGCTTCGTCACCGCGCCCTTGCGCGTTGGGATCGAGACCAGCGTGGGTGGCTCCGTGAAACTCTGGCGGATCGCGACCAGTCCCTTGCCGCTACTTGCGAGCGCCAGGCCGCCGTATGAAGAAGCTCCAGTGAGCGCGGCGGGAACGCCGCCATCGAGCCTGAAGCGATACACGCGCCGCGTGCCGGCGTCGTCGATGGACCCCAGCAAGCTGCGCGAGTCGCGTTCCCAGATGAGACCGCTGGCGGAACGGTCCCATTTTTCCGTCACGCCCACCGTGGTGCCGGCGGCGCGGTCAAAAATCATCAGGCGCGCACGGTCCGCGTAAAACCGATGGGTGCGCTGCTGGACGAATGCAAGTCGCCTGCCGTCGGGGCTGTAGCGCGGGGAGCCTTCATCGGCCTTGTTAGCCTCGGAAATGTTGCGCGGCGGCTTGCAGCCGCAGGTCGGCAGTAGAATCAGGTCGTAGTTGCTGTCGATGCCGGACTCGTCGACGTCAGCGGCGAAGGCCACTTCGAGACCATCCGGCGAGATGTCATAAGAGAATGAATCGTTTTCCTGCTTCGACAGGTGAAAGCCCGACATGCGAGTGATTGCCGTGGGATCGCCACCCGCGAGCGGGATCGAAAACAGATGCGGCTCGCGTTCGTCCAGGTAGTGATCGAAATAGGAGATTGGCGCTTTCGTCCAGGTTCGCGCGCTCATCTTGGAATCAGCGCGCTCTTTTTTGCGGGCGCCCTGGTCTTCCCAGCGCACGAGGTCAGGCCACACTTCGCTCACGAAAGCGATCCGCGTGCTGTCCGGAAACCACTTCGGTATTGAGGCACCGGTGGGCAAGTTGGTCACTCGCCGTGCTTCGCCGCCATCGATCGCGATCACATAGATCTGGCTTTCGGTGTCGTCACCGCGTTTGGAGACGAACGCGATCCACTTGCCATCGGGGCTCACGGTGGGCTGCGAGTCACTCGCCTTGTCGCTGGTGAGCTGCCGCGCGGGGCCGCCGGCCACCGGGATCAGCCACAGGTCGGTGAGTCCCTTGTTCTCGCCGATGTCGTACGTGGTCACCGGTACCACCGCAGTGGCGCCATCCGGTGTAATCGCCGGATCTCCGAGCCGCTTGAGCGCCCACATCTTTTCGGCGGTGAGCTGCCGTGAATTCGCAGGCGCGGGCGTTTGCGCGCCGGCAGTGGCGGCGAATACCAGGGTGATCAACAGGAGCATGGGTCGGTGCATGGTTTATCCGATTGTTGTTTGGAGCGTCGATCGCCCGCTCTGCGAGAACCACATTCTGGGTAATTGACTCGTCGAGGCAAGCTTTTCCGGCTCTTTCAAGCGTACTGTACCTTCGCTTCGGCTCTGCCCGGATGCGAGAATTGCCCGCACATGAAGGCAGATTCAAAAACTCGGATGAATGAATTCGGCCAGCCCATCGGGTTTGCATTGCCGGACTGGAAGCCGCCGCCGTTTCCGCCGCATCTTCCGCTGCGCGGACGCTACTGCCGTCTCGAGCCGCTGAGCGCCGCGAAACATTCGCGCGACGTGTATGAAGCGCAGAGCGCGGACACCGACGGCGCACGATGGACCTACCTGTTCCACGGGCCTTACGACAACTTCGCGGACTACGAAACCTGGTGCGTCGGCGCGGAAGGCTCGCGCGATCCGCAGTTCTACGCCATCGTCGATGGCGCGAGCGGTCGTGCGGTCGGCACTTGTACCTACATGCGCATCGAGCCGCGACACGGCGTCATCGAGATCGGAAATATCTATTTCTCCCCGAGTCTCTCGCGCACACGCGCCGCGACCGAAGCCATGTATCTCCTGATGGCGAACGCGTTTGCCCTTGGGTATCGCCGCTACGAATGGAAATGCGATAGCTGCAATCTGCCTTCGCTCGCTGCGGCCACGCGCTTCGGCTTTACCTACGAAGGATTGTTTCGTCAGGCCATCGTCAACAAGGGTCGTAATCGCGATACCAGCTGGTTTTCCATCATCGATGGCGATTGGAACGGCGGCCTCAACGACGCCTATCGGCGTTGGCTCTCCGAAGACAACTTCGACGCCGGCGGCGCGCAGAAGCTGCGGCTGTCGGAATTGACAGCGCCGTTCGTGCACGCAAGGCCCTGACGACCGGAGGCCGCGTGGGCTCAGGCGGCGAAGAACGCCTCCACCTGTTTTGACAAACCATCTGATGCGGATTCGAACGAACCCGCGTCGATGCGCGAGACGGGTTGTTTGACCAGCATGAGGCGATCCGCCTGCCAGGCTGCGGCGGCGGATTCCAATGCCACGCCATGACCGCCTTCCTGCTTCCCCAGTCCGACCAGGCACACCTTTCTGACGACCTTCGGCCGGGCGGCCGCCAATTCCACCGCTATCGCGGCGCCGGCCCCGGCACCTAACAAGTCCACCTGCCGGAAGCGCATGGAGTCCAGAAAGTCGCCGATGGCGTCGGCGTAGGCACTCACCGACAAAGGACTTGCAGCGGCATCGGATTCACCGCAACCGGGCAGGTCGGGGCTGTAGATCGAACGGCTGGTCCCGAGGTTCTTCGACAATTCCAGGAACATCCGTCCGGAGCCCGTGCTGCCGTGCAGGCAGATGAGCGTCGTCAGCTCGTCGAAGCCGCCGCCGTCAGGGATTGCGTTGTGAACGTGAAGTTGGCCGTGGCGGCACTCGAAGTAGGCCCGGCGCAGGCGCGGTAAGGCGATATTCATGGAGGGCAACCTTAACCCAACGGCGGCCGCGCGAAGTTTCGAGAATGTACGGTGTCCTTAGGGGGATTTGACAGAACTGAGAGACGCATTCGCATTTCCTCGTTGGCATGAAAACTCCGCAACCAACGGCTGGCAGGTGGGGGATAGAATCCCGGGAGAAGAATATTTGGGGAAAACCCGAGATGCCACCCGTGAACACCAGCGCGTCCACGCCGGACGTGGACAACGAAGCAACCGCCGAGTTGCCCGTGCTGGACGTGGCCGCGTACGAATCGACGCTCGGCGAACGGACCGATAGCTGGGCGGTCCCGAACGGCGCGATGACTCCGATGACCAACAACGCCGTCGAAGCCACGACGGCAATGCCGGCAGTCGCAGGCGAATCGATTCCGACTCTGCAAGCGATGTCGCCGGCGTTCGATCTCGACCACAGCGGCACGCACGAAATGCCGGCGCTGCCCAAGCACAAGGCGCACTCAAAGGAAGATCGAAAATCCGCGCGCCTCAAGCGCGAAGTCGACGAGCCTTCAGCGCCGGACGCGCCGGTGACGAGCGCGCCAGCGGCCGTTACCTCTACTACCCGCATAACAGCGCATGTCGCCGCGCCGATCACGCTGCCGCCCCATCCGCCGCTCATCGAAGAGTGGCGTCATGCGCTGGCCAGGGCTGAGCGACGCATCGAAGAACTCATCGAGCGTGCCCGCATCGCGGACGCCGAACGCAACGTGGCAGTCGCGCGCGTAAACGCCGAGAACGCCCAGTTGCGCGAGCAATTGGCCGGGCACCAGGAATCGCTGCAAATCGCGCGCGAACGGCTCGACGTTCAGGGCGCAGACATCCCTGCGCTCGAGGACCAGTTGTTTGCGCGTGCCGATCGAATTGCGACGCTCGAGAAAGAGCTGGCGACGGTGGTGGCGGCGCACGCCGAAAAGTCAGGGTTGCTCGACCAGAGCGAGCAGCGTTGTGGAACGCTCGACTGCGACGTCATGAATCTGCGCGCCACCGTGGCCCGGCGCAATGCGCAGATCGCGATGATCGAGGCGGACCTGCAGGCTCGCCAGCAACGCGAGGCCAGCCTCAATGCGCGCCTGGCCGAGGCGCTGGCGTCCACCGATCCTCATGTTCCCAGAATGCGCGATGAGCTCATTGCGCGCGACGAAGAGATTCTGCAGCTCAAGGCGGACCTCGAACTGGCGCGTGCCCAAGCCGCCGAGAAAGACCAGGATCTCCAGGTGGCCGAAGAAAGCATCCGCAATCTCGAGATCGACGTGCGCGACAAGACCGGCAAGCTGGAAGAAGCCAACGTCACGGTCGAGGAATGGCGCGCCGTGATCGCGGAGAGCCAGCGCTCGATCCTGCAGCGCGACGGCCGCATCCAGCGGCTCGAATACGATCTGGAAAGGCGCATCGCTGGTGTTTCCGAATCAGCGTCGCAGACCGGCGAGGAGATCGCGCTCGAAGGTCCGGCACGCGTGCTCATCCGCACCAATGGCAATACCGAGTTCGTCCACGTGCTCGGCCGCCGCACACGCATCGGGCGTGGCCCTGACAACGAACTGGTGCTCGACACCAAGCACATCAGCCGTCATCACGCAGTGCTGCTGGCAGGGCCGGTGCACACCACGATCGAAGACCTGAACAGCACCAACGGCGTATTCGTGAATGGCAAGCGCGTCTCGCGCCAGGCGCTGAAGGAAGGCGACCGAGTGACCGTCGGCCGTACGCAGTTCCGCTACACCGTCCGCGACTAGCGTCAGGGTGCGCCGAAGTAGCGCTCGTATTCCTTCTTGAGTGACGCCAGTTTGGGATCGATGGCCGCTGCTGTGGTGAATTCCGTGGCCGTGGACTTGAGCCACTCCAGGCCTTCCTTGCCGAGACCATGCGTCTCGTCCTTTGCCCAGACATTCACTGCCCGCGTGAAGGTGCGCTGAAAGGAGTAGGACACGAGCTCGCGGCCGTGCACGCGCACTTCATAGGTCACCATCAGGCTGTTGTTAGTCACCGCGGGAATCAGGCCGAGCGTCCCGCCGGTGAATATGGCCGAAAGCAACCCCGTGGCCTTGCCGCTCGCGGTGGGTTGCAGCGTGTGCATGACGCGCAGTTGAAGCGGGCTGCCAATCAGTTCCTTGTCGAGCCGCGCGAACTGGTCGCTCTTCTTGACGAGATCGAACAGCTCGTCATCCGCGATGGAGCCATAGAAGCTCATCGCCGGAAGTGCACTCGCGGGCGCCTCCGCTCGGGCCGGCGGGACGTGCGCCGGGGCAGCGACCGAGGTGGGCGCCGGTTCGACGCCATAGGCGAGCGCGCTGAGCGCGAGGCTCGCGCAGAGCAGGGGCAGTTTCATGAGCGCGGCCCTCATTGATAGCAACTCAGCTGCAGCACCGATCCGAGCGCTGCTTCGTTCGCAGTGGTCATGGTGCCGTTCGCCTTGGGCTTGACCTCGGCGAAATCGACATGCGAATCGCGCAGGAACATCGCGGCGTACTTGGCTTCGAGCGCGAAGTTCACATTCTGCGGCAGCAACCCGTCCTTGATGAGCGCCGCGGCGTTCAGCGAACTCACAGTGACGCCGAGCAGCTCGCCGCCGTCGGACACCACCGGTCCGCCGCTCGAGCCCGGTTGAATCGGCGCGGAAAACTGGAATAGTCCTACCGACCCTTTCATGCCCGCGCGTGCGCTGACATTGCCGCGCGTGAGGTTGGGCGAATCGGCGAGCAGTCCCTGCAGCGGATAGCCGACATTGGTGACGCCCTCACCGAGCGTGATCGTCTGGCCGACACGCAACGGCAGGGCGCGATCGGTGGGTTTGCCACTGTCCACTACGGCCAGGTCCAGCAGGTTGCTGCTGGCACTGAGTTTGACCGGCAGGGTGACGCCATCCTTCTGTGCTTCGAGCACCAGACAATCGCGCAGCACGTGGGCGGCGGTCATCATCTGTCCCTTCTTGTTGATGTAGAACGCCGTGCCGGTGTTCACCGCCTTCTTGCGATCGATGAGCAGTTCGCGGTCGATGGCGGCCATCTGCGCAGTGGCCGGAAAAACCTGCGCGTTGGGTTTGACCCTGGCCAGCACGTCGACCAGCACCAGTTGCGTGGTGCGCAACGCGGCGTTCGGGAAGCCGCCGAGCGGCCCCGATGAATGAAGCCCGACGCTCTGCACCTGGCTGCCTTCCAGCAGCTTCCTGGCGCTGGCATCGTAGACCTTGTAATCCATGGTCAACGACAGCTGGCCTGCGGCGATGTTCCAGGTGGGATTGATGGCGATCAGGAGTCCATAGGTGCCGTCGGCGAAGGCGCCCGAATCGGTGAGCTTCACCGGCTTCATCTGCGGGAAAAGCTGTCCTCCCACCGCGCTGCGCGCGTCATCCAGTGACTTGCCCGGGTAGGCCCAGGCGCCGATGCTGCTCACATAGAAGCGCGTGCCCAGGTCGTTGGCTGGTAGATAGATAGCGATCGGCGTGTCATTCGGGACCTTGACGTCCTTGGGGAGCTTCATGCCCTTGGGCAGGGTGCCCTTCGCGGCAAAGGCCGGCGCGAGGATTGCAAGGCCGATCAACAGGGCTGCACAAGCCTTCCAAAGAACGGGCTTCCGGACAAAGATTGGCATGTTCGTCGATAAACTCCCTGCGCAACAATTCTAGTCTACTGGGCCGCTACGGGCGCGCCGGTTAAGCTAGTCTCACTTTGTATGACTGATACCTATATCGAACGCATCCTCCGCGCCCGCGTCTACGACGTCGCCATGGAATCACCGCTGGAAACGGCGCCGCGCCTGTCTCGTCGCCTCGGCAATACGGTGCTGCTGAAGCGCGAAGACCTGCAACCGGTGTTCTCCTTCAAGTTGCGCGGCGCCTACAACAAGATCGCGTACCTGTCCGACTCGGTCGCGAAGCGCGGCGTCATCTGCGCCTCGGCGGGCAATCACGCGCAGGGCGTGGCGCTGGCGGCAAAACGCCGCGGCATACCCGCCATTATCGTCATGCCTCAGACCACGCCTAACATCAAGGTGAGCGCCGTGCGCGACCTGGGTGGCGAAGTGGTCCTGCATGGTGACGACTACGACAGCGCCTATGAACACGCGCAGTCCATCGTGCGCGAACGCAATCTCGCGTTCGTGCATCCTTTCGACGATCCGGATGTGATCGCGGGGCAGGGCACGGTGGCCGTGGAGATCCTTCGTCAGTCGCGCGGCGAGATCGACGCCATCTTCGTGCCGGTCGGCGGCGGCGGACTCATCGCCGGCATTGCCGTCTATGCCAAGTACTTGAACCCGCGCATCAGGATCGTCGGCGTCGAACCGGTGGATGCCGCGGCCATGCACGATTCGCTGCGCGAAAAGAAGCGCGTGACGCTCGAGCGAGTGGGAGCATTTGCCGATGGTGTCGCGGTGCGCCGCGTCGGGGAGGAAACCTTCCGCCTGTGCCGCGAGCACGTCGACGAGATCGTGCTGGTCGACACCGACGAAATCTGCGCCGGCATCCAGGACGTCTTCGAAGACACGCGATCCATCGTCGAGCCCGCCGGCGCGCTGGCCGTGGCGGGCATCAAAAAATATTGTGCGAAGAACAACTGGCAGGACAAGCGCGTAGTTGCCGTGAACAGCGGCGCCAACATGAATTTCGACCAGTTGCGCTACGTGGCCGAACGTTCGGATCTCGGCCAGGCACGCGAAGCACTGTTCGCCGTGGAGATTCCCGAACAACCCGGAAGCTTTCTCAAGTTCTGTGAAATCCTGGGGCAGCGCGCGGTCACCGAATTCAACTACCGTTACGGCACACGGGAACGTGCGCAGATCTTCGTGGGTTTTGCGTTGTCGCGCGGCAAGGAAGAGCGCGACGAGGTCATCATGAAGCTGCGTGCGGAAGGTTATGGCGTCACCGACATGACCGACAACGAGACTGCCAAGCTACATGTGCGTTACATGGTCGGCGGTCACGCGAACGGCAGCGTCACGAACGAACGGCTGTACCGATTCGAATTCCCGGAACGCAAGGGCGCTTTGCTGAAATTCCTGCAGGCGATTGGCACGCGCTGGAACATCACGGTGTTCCACTATCGTAATCACGGCTCCGACTACGGGCGTGTACTAGCCGGCATCGACGTGCCGGCGTCTGACACAGCTGATTTCCTCGATCACCTCAATGTCCTGCATTACTCCTACAGCGACGAAACTAACAATCCTGCCTATAGGATATTTCTCGGATCCTGAGGCAGCCGGGGAACACGGGCCGGTAATACCGGTCTGTGTAGAATGCCTCCCGCTGCCGTGATCAGGTCTCTATTGGTGTTCGACGAAAAGCATCCGCTCTACGCGCCATATCGCATGGCGAAGCGCATCACCATCGGAATCGTTGGCGGCACGGTGCTCGTCATTGGCGTTTGCATGATCGTGCTGCCGGGCCCGGCGTTCGTGGTCATCCCCGTGGGCCTCGGCATCCTCGGCCTCGAATTCGCCTGGGCGCGCATCTGGCTCAGGAAAGCCAAGGCCAAGGCCCAGGATGTTGCGCGCAACTTCAAGAGGCCCTAGTTAGGACCGCGTCAGCCTTTCGCTATTCGATGGGGAGGTCGAACATGAGCTCCCGCGCGAAACGAACCGGCGGTGATCCGTACGACAATACCTTGTCGTGATAATCATGCAGGGAAAACGCGGCGCCCAGGCGCTGTTCTGCTTCGGCGCGCAGCGCAATGTGTTCCAGCGCGCCGACGAAATACACGGGTAGCTGGGCGGAAGTGAGTTGCGCGCGAGTCCACTTGCCGGCCGCTTCGCGCTCTTCCTGGAAGCCGGAGTCGGTCATGAGCTTCATGGCCGCTTCGCGCGAGATCCCGTCGACGTGCACTGCCTGGTCGAGCAATGCGTTGACGATGGTTCGCAGGTACCACTTGAGCTGGATGAGCTTCATGAGCGGGTCGCCGTTCAGGTAACCCGCATCGCTCATGACGCGCTCGGTATACACGGCCCAGCCTTCGATGAACGGCCCGGACGACAACACCTTGCGCAGCGTCGACGGATACTGGTTGGCATGCGCGAGCTGTAGATAGTGCCCCGGCATGGCCTCATGAATCGTGAGGTTGTGGATCGAGCGCGTGTTGTATTCACGCAGGAACGAATCCGCTTGCGCGCGCGTCCACTGCTTCGGGATCGGCGAGACGGCGTAGAAAGTCTTCTGTCCCGCTTCGAGCGCGCCGGGTGAATCGCAATACGCGAGCGCCACACCCTGCTTGAACTCCGGCATCTCGATGATCTCGAGCGGTTCATCCGGCAGCGTCACGAGATTCTTCTCGCGCACGAAACGCGTGGCCTCGGCCAGAGTGGTTCGCGCGGCGTCGAGTACCGCATCGCGCTTCGGGCGTTCCGCGTAGGCGAGATCGAGCGCGGCCTTGATGGCGCGCTGCTGTTGAGCGGCGCTGGGTTTTTCGGGTGTCGGAGGGCTCCCCTTCCTGTTCTTGAGCACGGTGCTTGCGATCTCGTACATCGCGCTGCGCGTAGCCGCCAGCTCACTCTCGGCGCGTGCGCGAATCTCCTGGCGCGACAATGGGGAAAACAGTGCGAACGCCAGCTTCTGGTCGTAGAGCGCGCTGCCCAGTCGAAAATCTCCCTTGGATTCCGGCAGCAGGCGCTTGTCGAGCCAGATCTGGTGTTGCGACACCGCGCTACGCGCTTTCGCGAGGCTGGCGCGCAGGACCTCCTGATCGGCCTGCGGGAGAGTGGCGATTTGCGCCGCGATTTCTCCGTCGAGCATCGCTTTCAGGCCGGCGTTCTGCTTCGACGCGGTTTCCGCGTGTACCTTCGGAACTCGAGCCGGATCCAGCACCTCGCGCACCTGCGCGAGGAAGCGCGGGATCTCGTCGAGCCGCTTGCCAAGGTTCCGCAATCGTTCGGGGGCTGGCGCGAAATCGCGCGCCAGGAGGTTGTACAAGGCGTCCCCGGCAATGCGCGTGTACACCAGCGGATTCCATCGCCAGTCCTGCAGCGTCTGCAATCGCCAGCGATCGGATTGCAGTTCGTGGAGCAACAGCAGCGCATCGACCTGGTTGGCGCGTGACAGTTTGCTGCGGTCGATGGGCTCGAGTGCCGCTAGATAGAGTTCGGCGAACGTGAGCCGCGCCTGCCAGCCGGCGGCGCTGACGTCATCGAGGCGGTCGTCGAATCGGTGATCGCCGAGGCTGGTCGCGTCCGCCGGAGATTGTTCCGGGGCTTCCCGAAGATAACGCTGCGCCAGCGCTTCGAATTGCTGGTCGGCTGTGGGCGGCGGAGGGGGCGCGGGCGGCGGCGGTTCGGATTTGGGAGGAATGGGCGCGCAGGCGCACAGCAGCATCGCCGCGAACACTGCTACGACAGTTCCAGGGACTAGTTTCATCGCAGGGCCTCTGGCATTAGCGGACGCAATGGCCAACGAGGCGCGACGTTACCAGCTAAAGTGCGCATCTCCCAACATCCCGCGTCTTCCATCCGACGACTTTGATCAGCAATTCCAGATCGCCCGGCCGCCAGGCACTGAGCCATCCCGATTTCGCGCGCTACGCGTACGGCCGATTCGCCGCGACGCTGGCCTGGCAGATGATCGACGTGGTCCTCGGCTACCAGGTGTGGGAGCTGACCCGCAAAGAGGAATACCTGGGGCTCATCGGACTCGCGCAGTTCCTGCCGTTCGTCGTGCTGCTTCTGCCCGGTGGACAAATCGCCGATCGATTCGATCGGCGGCTCATCATCGCGCTCGCCTACGGACTCGAACTGGTCGCGGCGGTGGCATTGTTGTTGTTCACCGTCTTCGGCCGTCACGAAGTCATCCTGCTCTTCTTCATCGCCGCCTTGTTAGGCGTTGGCCGCAGTTTCTGGGCGCCTGCAGGTCAGGCGATGGTTCCAAACCTGGTGCCGAAGGAACTGCTGTCCGGCGCTATCTCCATGAACACGCTGATGTTCACCATCGCGACCATCAGCGGCCCGGCCATTGCTGGCCTCACGCTGATTTTCGGTATCGATTGGTCATACGGCATCGCGGTTGCACTGTTGATCGGTGCGATGTTCATGATGCTCGGCGTGAAGCCGGTGCTCGCCAAGTCGTCGGCGGAGTGGCACTGGCGCGACCTCCTCGGCGGATTCGTGTTCGTCTGGCAGAAGAAGCCGGTGCTCGGCGCGATCTCGCTGGACCTCTTCGCGGTGCTGTTCGGCGGTGTCGTCGCGCTGTTGCCGGCGTATGCAGACAAGATTCTCCACGTCGGCCCTGTGGGCCTCGGAATCATGCGTGCCTCGCCCGGCGTGGGCGCGGCCATCGTGGCGTTCTGGCTCGGCATGCGGCCGATCCAGCGGCATGCGGGAACCTGGATGTTCGGCGGCGTTGCGCTGTTCGGCGTCTGCATGATCACCGTGGGGCTGTCGACCAGCATCTGGCTGACGATCGCGGCGCTGATCATTGCCGGCGCCGGCGACATGGTCAGCGTGTTCGTGCGCAGCATGCTCGTGCAGCTCGAGACTCCGGACTCGATCCGCGGTCGTGTGAGCGCAGTCAACTCCATGTTCATTGGCGCCTCGAATGAGCTCGGCGCATTTCGTGCCGGAATGCAGGCCGCGTGGATGGGAATCGTGCCGTCGATGATCTGGGGCGGCGTGTGCACGCTCGCCGTGGTCGGCAGTTATCTCCGCTTGTTCCCCCAGCTGCGCAAGCTAGATAGGTTTCCCGACCCGCAGCATTAATGGCGACGACCGCACCCAACACACTGCGTTGATGTGTCGGACTCCAATCTTGCAAAGGGGAGCGGACCTCTTGGCGGGACGTGGCGCAGCCTGGTAGCGCACTTGCATGGGGTGCAAGGTTAGCGGGTTCATCCAGTACTCCACTGCGCCGCACACTGGATTTACTCACGCGCTGTACATAACTACAGTTTGTGCATGACGGACGCGATGAAAGGCCGCGGTGCGCTGTCACAGCCGCCGGGCCGCTTCGACAAACTCACGCGCACGCTTGAGCACGACGGCTGGTACGAAGAGGAACCGCCTAACAAGCTTGAGACCATCGTGCTGCCCGAGCCCGCGCGGTCGGTTATCAGCCGCAACAAATCTCCCGACATTCATTTCGGACAATCGATCAATCCTTATCGAGGATGCGGCCATGGATGCGTTTACTGTTTTGCTCGCCCCAGCCACGCATATATCGGCCTCTCGCCCGGTCTCGATTTCGAAACGAAACTTTTTTACAAGGCTGACGCCGCAGCGCTTCTCGAAAAAGAACTTGCCGCGCCGAACTACAAGTGCGCGCCGATCACGCTCGGCGCGAATACAGATCCCTACCAGCCGATCGAGAAAACCTACCAGGTCACGCGTTCGTTGCTCGAGGTCCTGCTTCGCTGCAAGCACCCGGTGAGCATCACCACCAAGGGCGCACTCGTGGTCCGCGATGTGGACCTGCTGGCGCAATTTGCGCGCGACAACCTCGTGCAGGTCATGTTCAGCATCCCCACGCTCGACAACGAAATGAAGCGCGTGCTCGAACCCCGCGCCGCTTCGGCTGCCGCGAAACTCAAGGCGATGCGGGTGCTGGCGGAGGCGGGAGTTCCTGTGGGAGTTTTGGTCGCTCCGATCATCCCCATCCTCACCGAACACGAAATCGAACGCGTGCTCGAAGCCAGCCGCGAGGCGGGCGCATCGCTCGCCGGCTACACGATCTTGCGTCTGCCCTGGGAAGTGAAAGACCTGTTCCGCGAGTGGCTCGCTCAGCATTTCCCTGACCGCGCGACGCATGTCATGTCGATCGTGCGGAGCATGCGGGGTGAGCGTGACAACGACCCCTCGTTCGGGACGCGCATGCACGCCGAAGGCCCGGTGGCGCAGCTCCTCCGCCAGCGCTTCCAGCTCGCCAGCAAGAGGCTCGGCTTTCCCCAGGAACGGCGTGGCCGCGATTTTTCGTTACCCACGAATCTTTTTCGGCCGCCACTACGTACTCACCCTCAGTTGTCACTGGATTTGACGCCGTAAGCTCTTGGTCCCACGTTTAGTTGGGAACCACACCGCGGCGGGTGAGGTCACAAAGTGACGATGCTGCAACGTGGCATACTTGCCGCGCCCCTAGACATCCCGCATCTCGGCCTGGGAGCTGGTCCATGATCGCAATCCGCCTGACGTCCATGTGCCTCGGAGTCGCTCTTCTCGGCGGCTGCATGCAGGCGCGAATCGAGGAGTCCCGCGAGATTGCCACGCCCATCGCCAAGGGCGAACTCGTCGTCATCCTCGCCAAGCCACAAATCGAGGGCGCCGGCGCGGAAGACGATTTCATGGATTGCGTCGGGGCCAATCTCGACGACGGTCGCCACGCCGTCGCCGTTCATGACAACAACGATTTCGTCGACCAGATGTTTCCCTGGTTCGAACCCAGCACCGCGCCGGGCAAAGCCGAAGCCGTGAGCGCGCTGCTGGCGAAGCCGGGCGTAGCCGAACAGGTCTCCAAGACCGGCGTGCGTTATGTAGTCTGGCTCGACGGTAGCACCCGCAAGACGGATGGTGGGGGCAGCCTGGCGTGCGGCGCAGCGCCTGGCGGGGCCGGTTGCATCGGTTTCGGCTGGTGGCAGAAGGAATCGGCTTACGAAGCCACTATCTGGGATTTGAAACAAGCCAAGTCCGCGGGTAGCGTCGGAACCAACGTCACTGGAACTTCCGCCATCGTCGGAGCAATAGTGCCATTGCCATTCATAGCGCGCGTGCAGGCCACGGCATGTAATCGCATGTCGAACCAGCTACGCAGCTTTTTCACGGGAACCGACGGAATACCCGCCGGTACCCACTGAGACCGCAGGAGATTCGCATGCGCACTCCAACCCTGATATGCCTCGCCGTCGCGGCGGCAGTACTTGCGGGATGCGCATCTACCAGCAGTGGCGGCGGAATGCCCAGCCCGGGCGGTGGCGGCTCACCTTCGGGCGGTGGCGGTGGTGGAATGCCGGGAGGTACGCCGGGTGGAATGCCTGGCGGTATGCCCGGCGGATCACCGGGCGGAATGCCGGGAGGCTCGCCAGGCGGAATGCCTGGAACGCCGGGAAGTACCGGCATGCCGAGCTTGCCGGGAGATTCACCCTCGACGCCGTCCTCCAAGCCGAGTCTGCCGGGAGAATCCGGAGACAGCTCGAGCGGTTCGAGCGGCGAAGGCGAAGCGGGCGACTCGAAATCAAAATCAAAAGGCGGTGGCGATTCGGGCAGCGCGTCGCCGGAAGGTCCTGGTGGCGCGCAGACATCCGAAGAACGGCGTCAGGCCGACGAAAAGAGCCTCGACGATTCGCTCGGTGATTTCGACAAGACCCTGAAGAAGGAACAGGAACGCGTCGCCAAGGAGCGCGATGCGCGCGGCAGTGCCGAAACAGAAGGTGAAGGCTCCGAATCCGGCGAGGGTAACGGTGAAGGCGCCGGCGAAGGCGGCGGCAGCGGCCAGCCCCGCTCGGGCGATCTGCAATCGTCCACGGGCAACCAGTCGAAGGGCGGCAACAACGAAGGCGATCCCAATGGCGCCGAAGGTGACGGCAACAAGAAGAGTTCCGGAGGCGGCGGCGCCGGTTCTCAGAAGGTTCGAACCGGCAGCGACGACGACATCGTCGCGAAACGACTGCGCAAGGCCGCCGAAGAGGAAACCGATCCGGAGCTCAAAGAGCGGCTCTGGAAGGAATACAACGACTACAAGAAGGCGACGGGCTGATCCGCTCGAGGTGTGGCCATGAAACTCAAACTACTTGCAGCGGCGGCACTGGCAATACCGATGTTGCTGGCAGGCTGCGTGACTTCGGAGGTCAAGCCGATCCCCAAGGTCGCGGCCAAGCAGGCCACGGTGCACATCCCCGAGGCCGAACTGCTCGACGTCGGCATTCGCGTCTTCGACCCGGGCATTCCCAAGAACATCGAAAACGACGACGAGGCTCTCGCCAAGAAGCGCATCTACCCCGACCTGCGCAAGGCCGAAGCGCGATACATGCCCACGCTGCTGCGCGCGACGCTCGAAGAAACCGCGCAGTGGGGCGCGGTGCGCGTCATCCCCGCCACCGCAGACTTCGTCGATGTCATCGTCACCGGCAAGGTGGTCGATTCGAATGGCGGCTTCATGGCCGTCGACATCACCGCCGTCGACGCTGCGGGTCGCGTGTGGCTCAAGGACAAGCGATACAGCAGTCTCGTCGATCTCGGCGCCTACAAGACCACCGCCGCGCTGAAGGCGCGCGATCCTTTCCAGAACGTGTATTCCGAGATCGCCAACGACATGGTCGTCATCCGCGACAAGCTCTCGGCGCTCGATCGCGAAAACATCCGCAAGATCGCGAGCCTCAGGTTCGCGCAGGATCTCGCCCCCGATGCCATGGCGGGCATGACGGCCGTGGACAAGAACGGCATCACGCAGGTGGCTCGCCTGCCCGCGGAGGGTGACCCCACGCTGGGCCGTATCGAGAGAATTCGCGAGCGCGACACCGCCGTCGTCGACACCGTCAACGACTACTACGCGAGCTTCGCCGAATCCATCGACGACTCCTATGACAGCTGGCGGCAGACGAGCTTCACCGAGCTCGAGAAGGAAATGCGCGCCAAGTCCAGCGCACGTACACGCACCGTGCTTGGCGCCGCGGCGCTCATCGCCAGCATCTTCGCGCCGAATTCCTGCAGCACTTACGACGCGTGTCGAATCAACGATGCCATGCGTACCGCTGGCACCATGGGCGGCATTGCCGCCGTGCTCTCGGGCATCAAGAAATACGCCGACGCGCGAACGCACGCGGACGCGCTCAAAGAGCTCACGCTGAGTTTCCAGGCGGAAGTCTCGCCGCAAGTCGTCGAAGTCGAGGGTCACACACTACGTCTCACCGGTACGGCGGAAGATCAGTACCGGGAATGGCGCAAACTACTCAAACAACTATATCTCGAGGAGACGGGAGCGGCTGCCGCCGCTGCACCGGCCGCGCCGGCTCCGCCGGCCACCACCACAGCGACGAGCAACGTCCAGCCCCCGTCCAGCTAATTCGTGACCAACCAGAACCAGGCCGGCACCAAGCTGTGCGGCCGTTTCGTGCTCATAGAAAAACTCGGCGCCGGCGGGTACGGCGAGGTTTGGCGTGCCCGTGACGAACTGCGCGACACCGAAGTCGCGCTGAAGGTCCTCTACTCCCAGTTCCAGAACTCGGAAGCCGCGTGGGAAGTGTTCCAGCGCGAGTTCACGCTGACCGCAAGGCTCAATCACCCGGGTGTGCTGCGCGTTTACGAACCGGTGCGCTCGGCTGAAGCCACGGTCCTGCCGATGGTGTTTGCCGCCGGTGGCGATCTGCGCCAGATGCGTGGTGCTCCATACACCAAGATCCTGCCGCTGCTCATCGACATCGCCGCGGCGCTCGAGCACGCGCACACACGACGCATCGTGCATCGCGATCTCAAGCCCTCGAACATCCTGCTCGATTCGGCCGGTCGGCCGCTGCTCGCGGATTTCGGTGCCGGCGCATCCGAAGGCGACAATTCCAGCGGGCCGCCAGGCTCGCCGTTTTCGGCGAGCCCCCAGCAGCTCGCGGGTGAGCCCGCGCGGCCTGCCGACGACATCTACGGTCTCGGCGCGCTGGCGTACGAGTTGCTGTCCGGTTATCCGCCGTTCTATCCGGCGTTCGACGCGAAGAAGATCGCCACCGAGCCAGTGCCGCGACTGAAACCGGTCAAGCCGATTCCGCCGCGCCTCGAGCTGCTGGTGTCATGGTTGTTAGCCAAGCAGGGGCGCGAACGTCCTCCGTCCATGCGTCACGTGGCCGACGAAATGAACGCTGTCCTTCAGGACACGCTCGGGCTCGAAGGCGCCGCCACCGACGTCGCCGCGGAGAGTGAAGTCGCTCTTCTTGACGCCGCCGCCGACAATCTCACGCCGGCCATCATGGCGGACGAACCGGAAATGCCGGTGAGCCCGGTGCGCGAGCTCGAGGAAATCGACCCGGGCATGCTGCCGCAGGTGGACGAGTTGCGCGCGCAGGTGGTGCGCGATCAGCGAGCACGCAATCGGCGGCGCGGCTTTGTGATTGCGGCATTGCTGGTCATCGTCACCGTCGCGGTCGCCTGGCTGCTGCCAAAGCTCGCCAGCGAACAGAAGGTGGATATCGGAACGCTGCAGCTTCCCAGCGGACCGACCGAGAACGAGCAGGCTGCGGAGAAACGCGCCGAAGAACTCACCACCAGGCACACGGAGCTCAGCAAGCGCATCCTCGAGCTCGACTCGCGTGCCGCCGCGCAGTGGGGCGGCCCGGAATTCGCCGCCGCCCGCAAATCGCTCGACGAAATCGGGGGCATGCTCGAACGCCGAAAATATGAAGGTGCGCCTGTCCCGCTCGAACAGCTCGCGAAGGCGCTCGATGCCATCGACGCGCGCGTGCCCGAAGCGCTGAACGCGCAGATCGCCGAAGGCAAACGCGCGCTCGCCGCCGGCGAGTTCGAAAACGCGCGCCAGGCGCTCGATACCGCGCTCAAGATCGATCCGGGCAATCAGGAAGCGACCGACTGGCTGGGCAAGGTGGCCGCGGCGAGCGGCGTCGTGCCGACGCTGGCAGACGCCGAGAATGCCGAGGCGGCCAGGGATCTGCCCAGGGCGCAGACACTGTTTGCCGATGTGCTCAAGCGAAATCCCGGAAACGAAGCGGCAACCGTGGGGCTCGCGCGAGTCAAGCACGCCATCGCCGACAACCAGTTCAACGCCGAGATGGGCGCTGGCCTCGCGGCGCTCAATGCGGGGCGCCTCGCAGAGGCGCGCACGCATCTCGAACGCGCCCATCAGATCCGTCCTGACAGCAGCGAAGTGGCGGCGGCGTTGCAACGGGTGACGGACACGGGGAGTGGGCGCAGCACCGCCGAGCTCGCCGAAAAAGCCACGCGACTGGTGGGCGAAGAACGCTGGACCGAGGCACTGGCGATTTATGACGAAGCCCTCGCGCGCGATCCCTCGCTGCAATTCGCACAGGCGGGACGCGCCGTGGCGGCGCCGCGTGCGGAACTCGGCAACCGGTTACAGGCACTTATAGAAAGACCGGAGCGTCTCGCCGCGGACGAAGTGCGCGTCGAGGCGGAGCGGCTGCTGGCGCGGGCCCGTGCGTTGCCCACCCAGGGCCCCGTCATCCGGTCGCAGGTGTCGCGCCTGGAACTTCTGTTGCCGACATTCAATCAACCTATTGTGCTGGCAATGGAATCCGACAACGCCACGGAAGTTGCCATTCAGCGCGTCGGCTTCTTTGGAGCATTCGACCGCCGTGAGGTTACGTTGAAACCCGGCAAGTACACGGTCACCGGCAAGCGCAGCGGCTTTCGCGACGTGCGCCGCGAGATCACGGTTTCCCCCGGCCAGACCGGACAAACTATCGTCATTCGTTGCCTCGAGCCGATTTGATGGAACCCTCGCTCTCCCTAGACGCGTCGATCGTCCTGCGCAGCGGGCAGGACGAGTCGCGTTACGGGGCGCGCGTGGTGTTTGATTCGGCGTCGGGAGCGATCCGCTCCGACCACGACGACGCGGTGCCCGAGGGCCCGGCGCCTGCGAGCCTGCGCGCCGTGGCCGGGCGCTGGTTGTTCGATGCCGCCTCCGAAAGTCGCGTGAGCGTCAATGGCGTGCCCGTTGCGGGCGCACGCGTCATGGCCACGGGCGATGTCATCACCATCGCCGGCTCCCAACTGCTGGTGGAAGAGGTCACGGCCGGAATACTCGCGCTGCGACGATTCGATCTGGTGGGCAATGACACCCTGCCGCCCGTGGGTGACAGCGTGCGCATGCTCACGCCGCCGGCCGAAGACCTGGCCATCGATCTCGGAGATGTTCCGAGCATCGAAGGGTTGGCCGCGCCGCGCATCCGCAGGGTGTCGAACACTCGCTGGAACTACGCCGCCTGGGTGATGGGTGGACTGCTGGCCGTGGTGCTCGCCGTGTTCGCGATGCTCAAGCCCATCGCGCTCGACCTGCGTCCGGGTGACGCCGTCGTCAAATCCGTCGGCAGCTTTTCGTGGCAATCCGCCTCGAGCGTATTCGTGTTCCCGGGCGAGCATCGCCTGCGCGCCGAACGCGAGGGTTACGTGCCTGCCGAAATCCCGGTGACCGTGGGTGGTCCCGCGCAGGCACAGGCGCTCATTCACCTCGTCAAACTACCCGGCAAGCTGCAGGTGGACACCGGTGGCGTTGCTGCCGAGATTTCCGCCGATGGCCAGCGGCTCGGCCGGGTACCGGGCACGGTGAATGTGCCGGCCGGTGATCGCACGCTCACGTTCAAGGCGCCGCGATATCTCGACCACGTCGAGCGCCTCGCCATCGCGGGCGGCGGCGAGCTGCAGAAACTCAAAGTCGCGCTGAAGCCGTCGTTCGGTGTGGTCAGCATCAGCTCGGTGCCCGCGGGCGCGCAGATCGAAGTCGATGGCAAGGCGGCGGGCGTGACGCCCGCGAAGGTGGAGATGGACGCCGGCATTCGCCGCGTGCAGGTCTCGTCGCCCGGGCTGCGGCTGTGGACCTCGAGCGTTGTCGTGAATGCAGGAACGCCGCAGACCATCGGGCCCATCGAGCTCGGCGCGGCCGACGCGCGAATCACGGTGCGCTCAGTGCCCTCGGGTGCGCAGGTGACTACGGGCGGCAGCTTCCGTGGCCTCACGCCCGTGACCATCGACTTGTCGCCCGGCGTGTCGCACGCCGTCACTGTGACGCGTGCGGGTTATGCACCCTGGACGCGAGAAATTTTCGCCGAAGCCGCGAAGGAGTCCGCGATCGACGCGCGGCTCGCGGCGCTGCTGGTCGAAGTGCGCGTCCAGGGTGAGCCCGCGGATGCGGAGGTGTTCGTGAACGGCGCTTCGCGCGGCAAGGCGCCAGCGTCCATGGCCTTGCCGGCGAGCCGCCAGCACATCGAAGTACGCAAGGAAGGCTTCAACGCGTTCGTCACCGATCTCGTGCTGGCGCCGGGCATCGCGCGCACGATCGAATTCAAGCTGGTCAATCCGAAGGACGTGGCCGGCAATTCGCCGCAGACCATTCGCACCAAGTCCGGCATCAAACTGCTCATCGTCGCGGGCGGTGTGTACCAGGCCGGCACCGATCGTCGCGAACAGGGACGGCGTCCGAACGAAGGTGCGCACAAGGTGACGCTGCTGCGTCCTTTCTACATGGGCGAACGCGAGGTCACCAACGGGCAGTTCCGCCAGTTCCAGGACACGCACAATTCCGGGTCCGTGGGCCAGCAGTCACTCGATCTCGACAAACAACCCGTGTCGCGCGTCACCTGGGAAGAAGCCGCTGAATTCTGCAACTGGCTGTCGGCGCAGGAAGGCCTGCCTCCGGCGTACCAGCCGCAGGATGGTGGTGGGTTCGTGCTGACGCAACCGGTGGCCAATGGCTTCCGCCTGCCGACCGAGGCCGAGTGGGAGTTCGTGGCGCGCGCCGCGAGCACCGGCAAGCCACTCAAATATCCCTGGGGCGCGGATCTGCCCGTGGTGTCTGGCTCCGCCAACGTCGGCGGCGGCGAAGCGCTCGAGTTGTTAGGCGCGGCCATCGAAGGCCATCGCGACGAGTTTCCCGCGGTCGCCGCGCCGGCGCTGTTCCCGCCGAATCCACTCGGCTTCTATGACCTCGCCGGCAACGTGTCCGAGTGGGTCAACGATCGTTACTTGTCTTATGTGCCTTCCGGCGCAGTCACCGATCCGGTTGGGCCTAACGACGGCAAGAGCCACGTCTATCGCGGCTCCAACTGGCGAACCGTGGCCACGGGCGAATTGCGTTTCCCCTGGCGCGAGGGCGCCGCCGAGGCCAGCGACGTGATCGGCTTCCGCGTTGCGCGCTACATCGCGCCGGAATAGGAAACCCATGAAACACGTCATCGGCAGTCTGTTCGCGATCGGAGTGGCCGGAGTTGCCGCGATTGCCGCAACCTCGGCCTACCTCAATTCGTCGCTGAACATCGGACCGGCCAGCAATACGCCCGCCAGCGCCAATCCTCCTGGCCAGACAGCCCCGCCGCCCACTGCGCCCGAAGACAAGACCGCCACACCGGAGACAGGCACGAAACCTGCGCCGGGCGGCGTCCCCGACGCAACGCCGCGCGGCGCCGGCACACCCGATTCCGCTGCGAAGCCGCCCGCCGAGGGCGACAAGCCCGACGAGGACGACAAGGATCCCTACGAAGGCATCGCCCCCGAGGAATTGCCGCCGGACCTGCAATACGACGCTGACTCGAGCGTGAGCTTCCCCACGAATATCTAACTACCATGTACGGCCTCCACTTCGACCACCACACACTGTCCATCGCCCGCGATGGCGAGCTCGTCGCCAACGAGCCGCTGGCGGTCGAGACTGTTGCGCGCGATCCGCGCTTCGGCCGTGCGGCGCTGTCAGCCGCGCGCGGCCGTCCGGACGAGGTGTCGCTCGGCCACTGGCGCGAGCTCGGGCGCAGCGAATCCGCGTCTCGCAACGTGGCGCTCGAGATTTACGCTCACCTGCGTGCGCTGGGCGTCAGCGAGCGTGTCGAGGCAGTGGTTGCCGTACCGGCCGATCTCGACGCCACCGCGCTGACCGCCTTGCGCGGAGCCCTGAGCGCCGCAGGCATCGACGCGCGCGACTTCCTCGATTCCGCGACGCTCACCGCCGCTGCGGTGGTCGATCGCAGTCACTACGTGGTGCTCGATGCCGGCTGGCGCTCGGCAATTGCGACGCGCGTCTCAGGCGGCGTCGAATGCAGCTTCGAAGAAGCTTTCGTGAGCGAGCGGGCCAATCTGCTCGACGTCTACGATCTGTGGCTCGTGGCCGTGGCCGCAACCATGGTGAAGAACACTCGCTTCGATCCCCTGCTGAGTCTGGATGTCGAGCAGCGCCTGTTCGCCGACCTGCCGGCACTGGCCGCGCGCGCCGCCACCGAGGGCCGAATCGATGCGGTCGTCGAAGCCGATGGATCACGATTCGCAGTGCCCGTCGAAGCCCACATGTTCACGGATGCGGCGCAAACTTTTTATCGCGAACTCGCGCGGCTGACGCGCTCGGCGCGCATCGCGGGGCAGGGCGCGGCACTGGTGTTGCCGGCTGAGTCGCGTCGCTGGCCGGGATTCCTGCCGCGTTTGCTCGAGCTCGAACAGGATGGACTGGTCATCGCGCCCGCCGGTATCGCCGCGGTCGCCGCTTCGCTGCAGACCGCGGATCTGCCTGAATCGCCGCGCTTGCGCCGGCGACTCGCGCGGATCCCCGATCACAGCCTGGTGGCAGCCATCGAATACATCGCTTCGGTGAGCACCTCGCCCGCGCGCGCGTTGCCGGTCACGCACATTCTCTTCGGCGGCGATTCCATCCGTTTCCCGGAAGTGGGACTGCTGATCGGCACCGAAGAAGTTTCCAACGCACCGCACATCGCGTTGCCGCGCGCGGCCGCTGGCGTGTCGCGTCGTCACTGCTCGTTGCGTCGTGAAGGCGAGCGGACGGTGCTGGTCGATCACAGCCGTTTTGGCACCTGGGTCAATGGTGCGCGCGTGAAAGAACGGGCAACTCTGCGCCCCGGCGATCGCGTGCGCGTCGGCACGCCCGGCGTCGAGTTCACGCTGATTTCCACGGCCGCGGCCGCTCGCGAGACCGCTGCGCCATGAAGAAGAGACGCGCCTTCGAGGTCTTCACGCTGTCGTTCCTCGACTGCATCTGCTGCGGCTTCGGCGCCGTGGTGCTGTTCTATACGATCGTGCAGGCCCAGGTCGGCGCGCAGGAGATCACTCACGTCAAGGAACTCACCGGTGAAGTGAGCAAGCTCGAGGAAGAGGTCAAGGAAGGCACCAAGAATCTGGTGATCCTGCGCAACACGCTCGAGAAGACCGATGAGGATGCCGCCGCCGCCCAGGCCCGCGCTGTTCGCGTCGCGGCCGAGCTCAAGGCGCGCAGCCAGCAGTCGTCGGTGTACGACCAGGAATCTCTCGCGCGCCGTGAGCACATCAACCAGCTGATGGCCGACATCAAGTCGCTCGAAGAAGGCGTCAAGCGCCTGCAGGGCGGCGCGCTCGACAAGGCGCCGGCGGGCGATCGCGTCAAGTCGTTCCGTGGCCGCGGCACGCGCAAGTACATCAGCGCGCTGCAGATCAAGGGCAAACGCATCCTGGTGTTGTTAGACACCTCCGCCAGCATGATGGACGAAGACGTCGTCAAGATCCTCAAGCTGCGTAACCAGCCCGAGGCGGCGCGGCGCTCAGCGTTGAAATGGCGGCGCTCACTCGACATGGTGGAATGGGTCACGGCGCAGTTGCCGGACAACAGCCAGTTCCAGGTCATCGGCTTCAACACGAAGGCCAAGATGGTGCTCGCCAGCAGCCAGGGAGAGTGGCTGGCCGGCAATGACCCGCGCGCCATCAACAGCGTGCTGACTGCGGCGCGCGCCATCACGCCGGCGGATGGCACCAGTCTCGTGAATGCAATGCTGTCGACGCGCACGCTGCATCCCGAGCCTGACCAGATCATCCTCATCACCGATGGCCTGCCCACGCAGGGCTCGGTGGCGCCATCGCGCAAATTCATCAACGGCCGCGAGCGCGAAAAACTGTTCGAAGACGCGATGAAGGTGACGGATCGCAAGCTGCCGATCGACGTCGTGCTGCTGCCCATGAAAGGCGACACGCTGGCGGCGCATGCATTCTGGCGGCTCGCGCGGCGTTCGCGCGGGTCTTACGTCATTCCCTCGCGCGACTGGCCATAGAGAACAGTCATGGCACTAGGCAAACGCCGCGAGTTCGAAGTCTTCACGCTGTCGTTCCTCGACTGCATCTGCTGCGGATTCGGCGCGATCATCCTGCTGCTGGTCCTCACCGACATCGGTCAGCCAATCGTCATCGAGCGCAGCGAAAAGGATCTGAAGCAGCAGATTCTCGACCTGCAACGTCAGCTGTTCGAGTTGCGTGGCGAATCTGAAGTGCTCAACCGCGAGCTGCTGGGGCGCACGAAGGTTCTAACTACCGAGCAGCAGAAGGCGGCGGCGCTCGCGGGCGACTTGTCGAAGATTCGCGGTGAGTTCAAGGCGAGCAAGGGCGAGGCCTCCGTTACCAACGTCGTCGAGACCGAGCTCGTCGCCGCACACCAGACGCTCACGGCCGAGATGCAGCGCCTGCTCAAGAATGCTCCGAAGAACATAAACACCACCCCCGCGGTCGGCGGAATTCCCGTCGACAGCGAATGGATCATCTTCGTGGTCGACACCTCGGGCAGCATGCAGGCTGACAACTGGGAGAACGCCCAGAATGTCATGAAGGAAATTCTCGACATCTACCCGAAGGTGAAGGGATTGCAGATCCTCGATGACGAGGGCAAACCCATGTTTTCGAGCACCAAGGGGCAGTGGCTGCAGGACACTCCGGCGCAGCGCGCCAAGATCCTCTCGACCATGGTCAACTGGAAGGCGTACAGCAATTCGAGTCCCGTGGAAGGAATCGGCGCCGCCGTGCAGGGATGGTGGTCCGCAGACAAGAAGATCAGTGTGTATGTCATCGGCGACGATTTCACCGGCAGCTCGATCGAAGCGGCGCTCCAGGCGGTGCGTAAATACAACCCGGTGGATCGCCAGGGGCGTCACAAGATTCGCATTCACGCCATCGGCATGCCCGATGGGCCGAGTTCGCCGCCGTTTATTAATCAGCGCTTTTCCGCTCTAATGCGGGCCATGTGCGACGACAACGAGGGGACCTTCGTCGGTCTCACGATCGGTGGCGCGAAATGCGCGATGCAGGTCGACGTGTTTGGTCAGCCCCGCTGCATCAACGAAGGATAGCAACAGTGAACCTCCGCCGCCTTGCGCAACTTTGCATTCCGATCGCGGCGCTGTCGTGGATGCTCGGTGGCTGCGCGGCGGTCGCGGTGCGACCCGAGGGCGAACTTCCCAAGCCGCTCGTCGTACCCACTCCCGCGAAGGTCGGTGTGGTCGTCACCGCTGAAACCAGCAACTACGTTCACAAGGAATCGCGTGCGAGCGTCAACTATGAGGCGCAGCTCGGTCCTTCGCACAAACACATCATCGAGCAGATCTTCAAGGCGGCGTTTACCGACGCGAAGATGTTCGACTCGGTGGACGCCGCGCGGCTCGAGCCCGGCCTGATGGCGATATTCGAACCGCGCATCGAACAATTTTCATTCGCCAACTCGCGCGAAACGGGCGGTGTGTATACCGCGGTCACCATTCGCTACCAGATCCTGATTTACGCGCCAAACGGCGAGCTGATCGAAACGCTCACGCTCACGGGTTACGGCAGCGGCCCCGCGCCGAAGATCGGCAACGGCGAAGAAGAGTTGGGAATCGCCGCGTTTGCGGCCATGCGCGATGCGGCGGCGAAATTCCTCACGCAGTTTCCGGCACTGGACGTTGCGAAACCTTTGCTGGCATCAAAGGCGCTGGTGCCCAAGGCCGTTCCATTGGCAGGGTCGCCCGAAGCCGCGGCGGCGGTTGCCGATATGACGATCGAAGCGGTGCCGATCAACGACTCGGCGGTGGTGGCGACGGCTCCGGTACCTTCTCCGCCTCCTTCGGCGCCTCCGTCGTCGGACCCGGCACCTTCTCCTCCGCCTTCCCAGATGGCGTCTCCGTATCCGGCGACGACACTTTGATCAGCACTCTTTCGATGAAGACCACGTTGTCCGTGGGGACGGCAAGCCCATTCTCGATGCGCGGCGCATAGCGCGAACGTTTCATCGACGCGGCGGAATTCCTCACGATGTTCTCGGGCACATCGGTGGTGGGCGAGGTCACTTCGTCGATGCGGCCGTCGCGATCCACCTTGAATTGCAGCTTCACGGTCTTGATCACGGCCTCCGCCGGATCGAGCTGCGAGCGGTCCACCGAACTGATCGACGGCCGGTACGCAAGGATGCGCGGTGACTCGAGCATCCTCGTGTTGGAGACACTGGCGAGCGCTTTCCAGGCGTCCGCATAGGAGTCGAAAGCGCGGCGCATGGAATTCGAAATCAGGAACCAGTCGCCGAGGTCGACGAGCACCTCGCCGCGCAGCTGTTCATTGGCGGGCTTGTTGGCGTCGATGATGCTCAACGCGGCGTTCAGTGAGGACTCACCGCGACGCTGTTGTGTGCCATCGCTGAATACCGGCGCGCCCGCGTTGCCCGCGTTGAATGTGGTGCCCGTATCGGCGCCCTCGACTCCATAGAAGGATTCGAGCCGGAAGGAACGCGCAATTCCACGCAGCGGTGGAACCCGCCGCAGGTCGTTTTCGGGCGTGCTCTTGGCGAGAATGCCGAGCGCCCTCTCATAGACATTGCGCTCGCTGGTGTAACGCCGCGCGGACTCGTACCAGCGAGCGAGCCGGTCGAGCCGATTCAGAAGCTTGATCGAGCTGCGACCGTAAGCGGCTTCTTCCACGCGCATCGCGTACAGGGCTTCCTTTTCGGCATCGGGATACCGGCCGCTGGCCTCGTAAGCGTCGATCAGCGCATCGATGAATTCGATCTGGTTGATGTTGAAAAGCCCATCGGTATTGCGCGACAGGTCCGCGGCTCGCTTCAGGGCCACGACGGCCGACTCCGGATCGTTCGCCCCCATGAAGCTGACGCCGAGGCCATGCAGCGGACGAATCTGCTGCTTGTCGGCAATCGTCGACTTGGCCTGCAGGATGCGCAGCGTCCGCTGGTAGTTCTCGATTGCCGCGGCGTAGTGACCGAGTTTGTAATGAACCGTGGCCAGGTTGGTCAACGGATTGGTCAGCGGCAGCTCTTCGGAGCCGTACTGCGCTTCAGTGAGTTCCACCAGGCGTTCGGCCAGCGGCTGGGCCTCGGCGTATTTCTTCGCGTCGTATTGGGCGCGAAATTCCCTGTACACGGCGATGCGCTCGGTGTCGCTGACCGCAAGGGCCGCCAGCGGAAAAGCAACGGCAATAGCAAGGGCGGTGGGCATCAGCCACCCGAATTTTCTGCGAACAGCCATGACGGAGACTGTACCGCTTTTCGGCGCTTTTCAAAGTGCTAATGCGATTTCGGCCATTCACGTGTCGGACGAGGCGAAGTCAACGCGGGGTTCTGCCTTGCCTGAGCTCAGGTGGCGCGGCGCGGGTTCGAGGAGGTGATACCGCGCGAACGCAACCACCGCGCGTACACGATGGGGGTGGTGAGGACCTGCATGGCGTCGCTTGCGGTGTAATAGTGTTGCCAGAGCAGACTCGAGTGTGGATGAGGATGAGCTGCAGTGGCGTGAGTAGATAGTTCACGAGCTGGATCTTGGGTCACTGCGCGGGGCGTGGTGGAAACACCCGGAATCGGGGTCAAACCGATCGAGGCCAACAATGGCGCGGTGAGGGCGATTGCAGAAAATAACGCGGGGACATGTCAGCCTTAGCCGGCGCAGTGCAGAGAGCCCAAGGAGTGGTCCGTTTGTGCGCCGCGGAGGGATAAGGCGCGGCAGGCAGCGCCGTCCTCCTACAGAACCATGGCGCGAATTTGAGATGATCGAATGAAAGCAGGAGTCATGAATGCCCCGGCAGATTGGATATGTCATTGGAAGCCTCCGCAAGGAATCTATCAATCGCAAGCTTGCCAACGCACTCATCAAGCTCGGCCCGGCTGATTTCAGTTTCAAGGAACTGAAGATCGGCGATCTGCCGTTGTACAACCAGGACGACGACAAGGCGCAGGCGGCGGTCGTGCAGAGGCTCAAGAGCGAACTGCGCGCAGTGGACGCCGTGATGTTCGTGACTGCCGAATACAACCGCTCGATTCCTGGTGTGCTCAAGAATGCGCTCGATCATGCCTCGCGCCCTTATGGGCAGAGTGCGTGGGCCGGCAAGCCCGCAGGAATCATCGGTGCTTCGATCGGGACCATCAGCACGGCGGTTGCGCAGCTGCATTTGCGGACCATCCTCGCGTATCTGGACATGCCCACTCTCGGGCAGCCCGAAGCCTACCTTCAGATCAAGGACGGCTTCTTCGATGAGGCCGGCAATATCGCGAGCCCGGATACCCGGAAATTCCTGCACGGGTGGATGGACAAGTACGTCGCCTGGGTCAAGAAGTTCACGGGCTGACGCCAAATCTGGCGCTTTCGATCAGATATGTGAGTGTTGTGTCGGCTGCCCCCGTGGCAGAACGATCCGATGGCAACAGTCAAAACACCCCACCAGGCCCTCGCCGAATTGCGCGCGCTCGGAACCGCGCGGCAGCGGGGTCCGTCCCGAATGTCCGAGGTTGCGCCGCTGTTCGCGCGCCTGCTCTCATCCTGCAAGACGCTGGGTGTCGAGGAACGCGCTGGCGGAATCGCGTTTCGGCTCAGAGGTGCTACCGGGAAGACGGAGTTTTCGATCACCTGCCTGCTGCATCATTCACGTGCCACCAACGAGCTAACTACCGCAGAACAGGCCGTGGCCGAGCGACTTTGCGAAGGCCGGACATTGGCGCAGATCGCCAGCCTGCGCGGCGTCTCGGCGAACACCGTCAAGTCGCAGGTTCGTCAGATTTTCCGCAAACTCGACGTGGAGTCGCGCGTGGCTCTCGTTCGGAAGCTGAGTCCGTAAGGTCGGCGAGAAACGGGGGGTGCCCATTTCTCGCCAGGCTCCAGGTCAGGGCAGTACCACGAAAAACACATCAACCATAAGCGCGCGACCGGGCTGGCGCTGCTGCATTGCCCATGCCCAGTAGGGAATCACATTGCCCGCGGCATCGATGTACTTGCGCATTTTAGGAATGGTTTCGAGAGCGCGGAGGTCGAAACTTTTCAGCGTTCGCATTTCGTCAGCCGTGGACACGCCATCCGCGTTCGCGTCGAGCCAGATGCGAAGCTGCGGCCAGATGGCGTCGGCTTCGGTGATGAGTCCGTCATCGTTGCCGCCAAGCTGGCGCGAGTCGTACTGCGCGAGGCCCACGAAGCCATTGGGCGCATTGCGGCCCTCGAGCATCAGCGGCGTGCCGACACCAAACAACTCCGCGCCGTCATCGATGAGCCCGTTGCCGCTGCGATCGAGCGCGAGGAAGCCTTCATCGCCGCCGCGCCGCACCCACTGCACGTGATCACGTATGCCGTCGGCGTTCACGTCGAAGTAGACACCCACACCCGCCTGGCCGAGGTTGATGCCGTTGTTGCCGAGATCGATGACGATGGGGGTGCAGGAGCCCCAGGCGTTGCAGACATGGGGTGCGACGGCAAACAAGACCATTGCAAGAACCAGATTGAGATTTTTCATGACTACCATCCTTGGTATTGATGAAAGGAACGAAGGAAGCGATCAGGGCGTGCAGCCTCCGTCAGCGTCTTCCTTGGGCGGGCGGTACATCTGAAAGTCGATAGTGCCGCCATCGCGCATGGTGCCGTTGCCGGTCTGGAAGCTGATGCCTCCCGCACCAATGCTGTAGCCACCTTCCGTCGCGAACGCCGTCCACCGGTAGTTGCAGCTAAGCTGCGTGTTGCCGGGGATCTGGAGCCATCCCGAAATATTCCGAAGTGCGGGCAGCTGCGCCGGGATGGTGACCGTCAGCCTGTTCTTTCCGAATCCGTTGGTGGAACTGGGCAGGGCCCGTTCGCCAGTCATGGGCAGAGTCGCGGGATGATTGCACTGCACGGTGTAAGCGCCACCGGCATTGAGTGTGTTGAAGTCGGTGGAAGCCAGCACGGTGTGGCCGAGATAGAAGGCGGAGCCCGTGCCCCATTGGCTGGGCATGGAGGGTTGCACACTCATCTGGATCGCGGACGCGAGTTGAGGCGCACCCAGTAGCGCGGCGAGGGAAAACACAATTGCGCGGCATCGCGCTGTGAAGTGAATGGCTTTCATGGCGACACCCCTCGGGCTTCGGCCGTTGCGCGCTGTTCGTAGTCCGGAAGTCTCATGACGGCCAACAGGTTTGCGACTCCAGCGTCGACATCGCTCGGCGACCAGTAGCCGATTCCTGGCATTTCCGCGAAGTACGAGTGGAGTACGCGCACGCGCTGATCGTCGAGCGTGCGGATGAGACCTTCTGACCACGCGCGCCGCGCTTCTGCTTCAACCTTGCCTCGCTGGTAGAGGAACGAGAACACGAGGTCTTTGCCGACCGGGTGTTTGATCTTGTCGTACTTCTTGACGACCTTGCTGAAGCTGATGGCAATCGGGAGCGTTTGCGCGGATGTGGCGGCCTTCAGATCATGAGTGTCGACATAGTTCTTGAGCGCGGCAACATCGCTGCCGCGAAAGCCGCGGTTCACGAGCAGTGGACCCACGCCGTCCATGCTCCAGGTCGGCACCAGTGAAGCCAGCACTTCCGGAAATGGCTGCCACTGCGGAAACGCGCCGTAGTCGATGCGAAAGCCATCGTCGTGCTTCACGAGACCGAGTGCCGACAAGTCTTCCAGCGGTCGCTTGTCTTCCAGCGCGCGGTTGATCTGCCACACGAGATCGAAGTGCTCGAGAAAGAGCGCCTTGTTCGTGACCATCTCCATGGGTGAGAGCTCACGCAACCGCGCGAAATTTGCGGAATAGCCCTGCGCCCTGGATTTCAGTTCCGTGGCTCCCATTGCCATCGGCGCCTTCAGCTTTTCGTCGAACCCAGTGATGAACTCAGTGGCCTGCGCCACGCCCACGATACTCGCGAAACAGAGCAACAAACCCGCTGCGACCGGACCGCGGCGCGGTTGCCGGGTGCGGCATTGATAGCTAGTGACCTGCATGTGTTCACTCCTTCGATAGAGGTTTACGGAGATTCCATTCCCGCCACACAGCATAGTCGGCGCGATTCCCGCCGCATCACCCGAACGGGTGACCAGCCGTCTTTGCGTTGCGAATGTCGAACAACGCCTGCGGTGATGCACAATGCGCGGGTGCTGCTGGTCATCGATCTCATCGGAGTGTTTGTATTCGGGCTCGCGGGCGCGACGGCCGCGGTGCGCCAACGCCTGGACCTGTTCGGTGTGCTGGTGTTGTCTTTCGCAACCGCCAGCGCGGGCGGCGTCCTCCGCGATCTGCTGATTGGCGCAGTGCCCCCGGCGGCATTCCGCGACTGGCGATATTTCGCAGCGGCGATGCTCGCCGGCCTTACGACCTTCATCTGGTACGACGCGATCGAGCGCCTGCGCAATCCGGTGCGGGTGTTTGACGCACTGGGCCTGGGGTTGTTTGCCGTCGCGGGCACGCAGAAGGCGCTGCATTTCGGGCTGCATCCAGTGATGGCCGCGCTGCTAGGCATGCTCACGGGTATTGGCGGAGGCGTGACGCGCGACCTGCTGCTGTCTCGTGTGCCGGTGGTCTTCCAGTCCGATATCTACGCGCTGGCGGCGCTCGCCGGAGCGCTGGTGGTCGTGCTGGGAGACTGGCTGCATTGGCCGGCGATGCCCACCGCCATCGGCGCCGTCCTGCTGTGTTTCGGCCTGCGGATTCTCGCCATGTGGTTCCACTGGCATTTGCCGAGCCCTCATCATGAGAGCCGCCCTCACAATGACTGAACTCTTGTTAAGCTTCGGCGCGTGAGCACAACACCAAGAATCGCACTGGTCGCAGGCGCCACCGGCCTGGTCGGCGGACTCCTCCTCAATACGTTGCTCGACGCTCCGGACTACACGCGGGTGTACGCACTCACGCGCCGGCCATTCGGCAAGGAACACCCGAAGCTCGCCAATCGCGTGGTCATCTTCGAGCGCATGGCGGATCAGCTGAAAGGCCTGGTCGCGCAGGATGCCTACTGCTGTCTCGGCACGACGATCGCGGAGGCCGGTTCGCAGGAAGCGTTTCGCGCGGTGGATGTCGATGCCGTGCTGCTGTTCGCGCGCGCTGCCCGCGCTGCGCAGGCGACGCGCTTCGTGGTGGTGTCGTCGGTGGGCGCGAGCTCGCAATCGAAGAAATTCTACCTTCGCACCAAGGGCGAAATGGAAGAGGCGGTCACGGGCCTGGGGTTCACGTCGGTCGACATCCTGCAGCCCAGTCTGTTGTTAGGCCCGCGCAAGGAGCTGCGCTTCCTGGAGATCGCCGGACAAGTCTTTGCGCCGCTCATCAATCCGCTGCTCACCGGTTCGCGCGAGGCATATCGGGCAGTGCAGGCGGAGACGGTCGCAAAGGCGATGCTCGGGGCCGCACGGCGCGGTACGCGTGGCGTTTATCGCTACACGTTTGGCGGAATTCGTCAGCTCTCCGAGTTGCGGGCGGCACAACCGGTTGCGGCGCAATCGGCCAAAAACAGGTCCGCCTGAAAACGGTGCAACCGCAATCGTGACGCGGCGCGCATTTGCGCCAACCTGTATTTCGTAAAGTCGGGTGACAACAGGGGCGCATGGGAACCCGATGAGCTCTAACCAGTACAACTCAGTCTTGCGCAGCAGTCTGGCGCGCCGGCTGTGGCTCATCATCGCGCTTGCGATGCTCATTCCCGTGAGTCTGGCGCTGTTCTCGCGCTGGTTCGAGGCCGAGGAGCGCCGCGCGAGCCTGCAGAACCAGGAACTCACGTCACTGTCGCGCGAGAAAGCTTCGACGCTGCTCTTCAATTCGCGCGAGATCCCGAGCGACTTCGCGCGCGGTCTCGAGGGTCGCTTCCTGGTCGTGCTCGACGGTGCCGGCACCGCGCGCTTCAGCAGCAGCCCCGTGCCTGAGGAACTGATGCAGTTGATCGAGCGCCGTGCGCCGAATGCCGACGATGCGCAGGGTCGTACGACGATTCTCGCGTGGTACGCATCGGGCCGTGAATGGCGCGGCGCCATGACTCACCTGCAGCCGAGCACGCCCGAGAATCGGCTGGGCGCGAGCACCGTGGTGGTGTTCGCCCCGGAGGCGACGATGGGTTCGAAGGCCTCGGACCTGGTGCCGACGGCGTTGGCGCTGCTGGCGCTCACCATCGTCATTGCATTCGCGGTGTCCGCCATCGTCAGCGAGCGCTATCTACCGCCAATGCGCGCCTTGCAGCGCGGACTCGCTCTTCTGCGTGATCGCCGCTTCGAGACGCTGCCACGCAGCAACGTGGAGGAATTCACGCTTCTCGAGCGGGAATTCAACAACACCGCGATGGCATTGCAGCGCGACTGGCGCGCGTTCGAGGTGCTCGGCGAGGTCGATCGCGCGCTGCTCGCCGCCAGCGAAATCGATCGCGCGCTCGATATCGTGCTGCCAAAATTCCGCGAACTGACCCGCGCGCATTCCGTCGGCGTCATCCTGCTGGATCCGACGGCGCACGCGCATGGACGCCTGTTCATGGCGGCGCTCGGCGCCAGTGAACTGCCGGTGCAGCGCGTGAATTTCGATTCGTCCATGATCGCCACGGTGCGCGAGGCATCCGAAGGCATGACCGTGGCGCGCATCGAAGAGTCACGCCACGCGTTCCTGCTCTCCATGCGTGATGCCGGTGCCGAATTCTTCTGGTTGTGGCCGGTGGTGGACGACGATCGGCTCGCCGCCCTGCTGATCGTGGGTTATCACAGTGAGCCTTCACGTGATCCGGCCGTCGCCGAATATGGCGCGGCGTTCGCCGAGCGATTGCGGGCCGCGCTCTCCAACAGCGCTCGCGACGAGCGCCTCTATCGCCAGGCCCACTTCGATCCGCTGACCCAGCTGCCAAATCGCGCGTTGTTCCGCGACCGGCTCGCGCAAGAGCTCGCGGCCGCGGCCACCGGGCTCACTCGCGGCGCACTCATGTACGTCGATCTCGATCATTTCAAACGGGTCAACGACACGCTGGGCCACAGCGCCGGCGATCAGTTGCTGTCGATCGTGGCGCATCGACTCAAGGCGTGTACGAAAGAGGGCGACACGGTCGCGCGGCTCGGTGGCGACGAGTTCACCGTCCTGCTGCGCAACGTGGGCGATGCCGAAACCACGCGCAGCATCGCCGAGCGCATGATCCGCTCGCTCGCGCTGCCAGCCAATCTCGGCGGACGTGATTACCACATGCGCGCGAGTGTTGGCGTCACGCTGTTCCCCGACGACGGCATGGATCTCGAAGACGTCATTCGCCAGGCGGATCTCGCCATGTACCGCGCCAAGGCGCAGGGGCGGGGACGCGCGATCTTCTTCGAGCGCGAGATGGTGCAGAAGCGCGCGAGCTTCACCGACAGCGGGCTGCACCGCGCATTGCGGCGCCGCGAGCTGGCCTTGTTCTACCAGCCGCAGTTCTCGCTCGCCGACAATCGCCTGTGCGGCGCGGAAGCATTGCTGCGCTGGCAGACGCGTTACGACGGCATCAAACTACCCGGGGAATTCATTCCGGCCGCCGAACATTCCGGGCTCATCACCGACATCGGTGCCTTCGTGCTGGATTCGGCCTGCGCGCAATACGCCGAATGGGCGCAAGCCGGCATCGCGCCACGCATGTTCTCGGTCAACGTGTCGGTTCAGCAGATCAAGGACAGCAACTTCGTGCGCATGGTGCAGAGCGCTCTTCAGGAACATGGAATCAACCCCGCGAGCCTGGAACTCGAATTCAAGGAATCGGCGCTCTCGGACCTGGAAGTCGAAGAGCCGCTGCGCGCCATCGCGGCCCTTGGCGTCAAACTGGCTCTCGACGATTTCGGCACCGGATACTCCTCGCTCAACCATCTACGCCGGTATCCCGTGCATACGGTAAAACTCGACCGCAGCTTTCTGGATGAAATCCCACAGAACGATTCGGCCGGTGCCCTGGTCGAATCAGTCATCACCATGGCGCACACATTGGGAAAGCGGGTAACGGCGGAAGGCGTGGAGTCCGGCGGACAGCTCGAATTCCTGCGTTTGCGCGGCTGCGAGGCGGCACAGGGCTTTTATCTCGCGCGGCCCATGTCGGCGGCCGCTCTCACCGAAATCCTCGAATCACGACGGCCTTGGTCCGGGATCAACGATGCGCGGGCTGTTGGGTAGCGGGGTCTGGCTCCATTTCCGGCTTCCGAAATGGTGCCTGACACCATTCCTGTTGGTCCTCGCAGGTTGCGCATCGGCGCCTGATTCGGCGGTTTCGCCCACGAAGAGCCCGCGCCAATGGGATGGCGCCGGTGGGGCGTCCAGCATGCGCAATCGGGGCGAAGCACTCGCGGATTTCGCCCTCCGGCTGCGTGGCACGCCATACCGCTACGGCGGCGCGACGCTCGATGGTTTCGACTGCAGCGGCCTGGTGTTTTACGCGCACCGGCAACTGGGCCTGAGCGTGCCGCGCACTTCGCGCGAGCAGGCTGCAGAAGCGGACAGCATCAAGCCTCGCAAACTGCAGCGCGGCGATCTCGTGTTCTTCAAGGTCGGGAGTCGCCGGGTGAATCACGTGGGAATCTATATCGGGAAGAAGCGTTTCGTTCATGCGCCCGGCGCGGGCAAGCCGGTGACCATCAACTCACTCGACGATGAGTTCTATGCGGAAAGATTTTTCTCCGCCGGACGCTTCTGGAACCGCATGCCGAAATAGCGCCGTGCAATAACGCTTCGCAGCAAATTCTGCTGCGCCGTTATGTCGCATTTCACTTCACGAAATGAATATTTTGGTCTGCGTTCTGCGACGGCGTGCTCAGTTCGCCCGTTGACCGTATATGCCTTGATTTGCACACTCCAAATTGAGTGAAAAAGGATCGCGGTCCGGGAAGGGAACGCGGTCCGTTGTCGACTTTTCGGGGAACGTTTTAAACATGAGTGCCAAGCCAGACTACGTCGTCAGCAAGCTGACGCGGCCCACCGGCGGAGCCGCGACGGGCGGCTTTGTAATCAACCTGACCTCGTCGACCACGCCGATGGCGTTGTCGCAACCAAAAGATCCGACCCTCGCTCAATTCACTTTCTTCGTGAGTCGCCGACTCGAAGACGGCCGCGAGCGTTTCCGCCTGCACATGGGCTATTTCGAAACCGTGCAGGCCGCCGAAGAAATGCTGGTCGTCGTTCGCGACGTTTATCCGGGAGCCTGGGTCAGCGAAGCGCCCGGCAAGAAGCTGCGCGGCAACAAGCCGCAAGCTGCCGCAGCGCCGCCACCACCTGCGAAGCCAGTTGCCTCGACGCCGGCACCGGCTCCGGCTCCAGCCGCTCCGGTGCATGCCGCCGCGCCACCTGCGCCTGCGCCTGCACCGCAGCCTTCCGCGCCGCCCGTAGCTGAAGCTCCAGTGCCGCATCCTTTCGATGCGACACCGCCGCCGCCTGAACTGAAGTACGAAACAGAACCGGAGCCGTTTGTGCTCACGGACGTGCCCGAGTTCACGCCGGCAAACATTCCTGTGGTGCAGCCGCCGGCGACGCCGGTAGCTAGTGCGCCGCCGACGCCGGTAGCTAGTGTGCCGCCGACGGTGGTGGCCGCGAACCCCGCCGCGAAACTCGCCGCCGCTCGCGCCGCTGCCAAGCCGCCGGTGAAACCGGCTGCAGCACCTGCCAAAGCCGCGGTGCCCAAGGCCGCCGCACCCAAGCCCGCCGCATCCAAGCCCGTCGTTGCGGCGAAACCGCCCGTTGCGGCAAAGCCTGCGGTGGCCGCCAAACCCGCGACTCCCGCTCAGCCTGTCGCTGCCAAGCCTGCTGCTGCGAGTCCTGCTGCTGCCAACCCAATCGCTGCCAATCCGCCCGCGCCGGCCAAGCCGCCTGCGGTAGCGCCGAAGATTGCCGCCAAAGTGACTGCTCCTTCGCTTCAGGCGTCGGCTCCTGCTCCGAAAGCTCCGCCTCCGGAACCGACCGTGCAGATGCCGGCCGTCAAGCAGCCCATGTCCGCGACGCCGTCACTGACCAACGTGCGCCAGGTCATCGAGGAGCTCGACGACCTGTCCGATACGCAAACCATTCGCCTGCTCGAGCGTCATTCGCCGTATCGCGAAGGCTCGAAGGAAGCGTCGGTCGACGAAGCGATTCGCGTCATCAAACCCGAAGACGCGATGTCGATGCAGGCCATCAAGAACGAAGTGAAGCGCAATGCGCCGGTACTCTTCGCCGTTCAGCTCGATTGGTCGGTCACCGCGTTCGACATGGCGAAGGTGCCCCCGCTCGCCATCTTCAATGCGTACACGCTCTACACCACCGAAGCGAACCGCGAAGGGCGCACCTGGTACGGTCTGCGCCTCGGCTTCTTCAGCGACGCGGTTTCCGCCAAGCAGGTGGCGTACTACGTGCGCTCGGACTTCAAGACCGTTTCGGTCGTGCCCGTCACCACGATCGAGAAAGAGCGCGCCAACGATATCAACTCCGCGCGCAGCGGAATCCACCGCGCCGTGAACATCAAGGAAGGGCCAGCGCCCACGCCGCTGTCCATGAGCTCTTCCAACGCCAGCGGCGTCTTCAAGCTGCTCGACGACGACTTGCCCGAGATGATCGAGCAGGATGTCGATGGCGAGACCTCGCCGCGATTCAGCAAACCGTCTACCGCTGCGCCCGCCGCACCGGCCGCGAAAGCCGCGCCTGCAGCTCCTGCCGCGCCGGCTCCGCCTGCAGCGTCCAAGGCATCCAAGGGTCGCAAGCCCGGCGCCCGCGGTGCTCGTCGCGACGCGCACGCGCAAGTAGACGAAGAGACACTCGACCAGACGCTCGAAATCCTCGGTGCGAACTCGCTCGAGATCACCAACGACGGCACCGGGAACACCGGCGTGCGTCACCTGCGCGTGCAGGTGGACAAGAAAGGTTCGAAGTTCGCGTCGCTGATCGATCGCCTGTCTGGCAAGAAATAAGCCGGGCAAAATAATCCGCACCGCGGACGAGCCTGCGACGGCCGCGCCCATGGACGCCTGACTACTTTTTGCCGAACAGCGCTTCGAGTGCCGCGCGCGCGGCATCGGCTTCGCCGGTCGGCGCGACGTACGCTCCCACTTTCGGCTTGAAGTGGTCGCAGAAATTGGCCGCGGTCTTGTCGCGCACTTCTTCGGCCGTCGGCTCGCGGCAGTGCTTGGCGACGCGCGTGTCGTACTCCACGCACAGCCGGCACACGTGCAGCTCGGAGTGACAGGCCTTGCACTCATCGAGCCGGCGCAACGGGAGTGACAACGCTTCGAGTGAGGCGCCGCATTTCCAGCAGGTGAGACCGTGTGCCATTGGGGTCAGTATTGTCAGGCGTAAACGCCACAAAGGAAAACGTCGGCGAAGCGCCGCCGTTCATGGGCGGAAACGGGGCCTGACCCCATTTAGACCATCCGCACGTCCACGCCGCGTGCTCGAATCGCCTCGACGCATCGCGCATCGGCGTCGCGATCGGTGATGAGCAGGTCGACCTGGTCGACGGTCGAGATCACTGACAGATTTCGCCGCAGCAATTTCGACGAATCCGTCACGGCGATGACCCGGCTTGCGATGCGGATCATCTGCGCGTTGAGCTGCGCCTCGAGAACGTGAGGAGTCATGAGGCCGACTTCCGGATCGAGACTGTCGACGCCGAGAAACAGCGTGTGCGCCTGCAGGTCGCGGATCGCGTTTTCGGCCGAGGGTCCGGACAGCGACCACGAGCGCCGCCGCAGAACGCCGCCCGGAATGATGAGGTTGATGAAAGGCGCGCTGGCCAGCAGCACGGCGATGTTCAATGCATTCGTGATCACATTGAGCGACTGGAATTTGAGCCCGCGAATGAGCTTGGCGATCTCGGCTGTCGTCGTGCCGGAGTCGAGGATCACGGTTTCACCATCGCTGATGAGCTCGACCGCCGCGCGCGCAATGCGCGCCTTCTCCGCGTGATGCATGTTCTGCTTGATGTCGATGGGCAGCTCGTCGCTCTCGCGCCGCGGCAGCGCACCGCCATGCACGCGCACCAACGCGCCGATCCCGTCGAGCGCCTTGAGATCCCCGCGAATCGTCACCTCGGAAACCGCAAAGCGTTGCGCCAGCTCGGCGACGCCAATCTGCGTGCGTTCCTCGAGCAGACCGCGTATCTGCCGGCGCCGTTCTTCCAGGCCAAGCTGCTTCATTGCCCCTCTCCTCAAAACGAAAGCAATCGAAAGTTATTTGTTCTTCCGAAAATTGGCAACTAGCATCGCTTCGAAATCTGCCAAGCCAATGGGAAGCGACGCATGAAAGAGAAAAACATCGCAATGGCCCTGACCCTGCTTATGAGCAGCGCGCTGTATGCCGCCGAACCTGGGGCGTCCACCGACCCTGCCGGCGGCGAGGATCTGGCGATCGTCACGGTGGTGGGCACGCGTGCCGCGCTCGTCGAATCGCGCGATCTGAAGAAGAACGCCGGCATCGTCCAGGATTCCATCGTCGCCGAGGATCTCGGGCGCTTCCCCGACGCGAACGTCGCCGACTCGCTCTCGCACATCACCGGCATCACCATCTCGCGCACGCGCGGCGGCGAGGGCCAGTACGTGAGCGTGCGCGGCCTCGGGCCCGCGTACAGCATCGTCACGCTCAACAGCCGCATCCTCGCGACCGATGGCGACGGCCGCGAGTTCGCGTTCGACGTGCTGCCCTCGGAAGTCATTTCCGGTGCCGACGTCTACAAGTCCGCGGATGCGGCGCATCTCGAGGGCAGCATCGGCGGCACGATCAACCTGAGCTCCGCCAAACCGCTCGACCAGCGCGGCCTCCACCTGCGCCTCTCGGTGGACGGCGACTACAACGACCTTTCGGAGGAAGACGGCATCAAGGCGAGCGGCGTGTTCAGCAGCACGTTCCTCGACGACACCATGGGCTTCCTGCTGACGGCTACCTACCAGGACGTCACCGACCGCTCGGATGCCGTGCACGAGTTCTACGTCACGCCCGATTCGCCGCACGAATTCGACGCGAACGAAGACGGAACCATCTCCGAAGACGAGACCGACCTGCTGGGCCTGTGCTGCACCAGCTTCGGCTCGCGCGTGCAGGAGAAGAAGCGCACCGGCGTCACCGGCGTATGGCAGTGGAAGCCGAGCGAAACCTTCAGCACCAGCGTCGATGCACTGTTCACGCGTCTCGATGCACCGACAGTCGGCTATCACCAGTCGTACTACGTCGAGGACTCGATCCTCGACGAAGACACAGGCCTCCATCGCTGGAGCGATGTCAGCATTAGCGATCACTGGGTCACCGGCATGACGGTGGCGGAGCTGGTTCCGGAGATTTCCACCATCACCGAGTACCGCGTGGTGGACACCACGCAGTTCGGCTGGAATGCCGAGTGGAACCCTGGCGAAAACCTGACCCTGTCGTTCGACGCCTACCGCTCCGAATCAAAGCGTGATTCAGGCGGCAAGGACACGTGGGTGGTCTCCGGCATCGGCGGCAATCACACTGGCCGTGTCGACATGAACAACAACGGCTTGCCGGATATCACGGTGACGCTCGAAGACGGCCGCGATCTGGCCACGGCGCTGGCCGCGGGTGAGCTGGGCAACGACGACTACGGCCTGCACTACATCGGGCTGTCGGGCACGGACGTGAAAGACACTGTTACCGGCTTCACGCTCGGTGGAACCTGGAAAGTCGATGCCGGTTCGTTCAAATCGCTGTCATTCGGCGCGGCGCGCACCGAGCGCGGCAAGACTCGCGACACGATCGAGAACGACACCAACGGCGGTTCCTGCCAGTACTGCAATCACTATGACACGACATTCACCAGCCTCGGCGCCGATGTCGTGCGCGACGTCTCGCTGCCGAATTTCATGCGCGGTAGCGGCGGTCACTTTCCGCGCACGTTCATCCGTTTCGACGTACCTGCCTATCTACAGGCGCTGCACGGGCTCGACGGGCAGCCCATCCTCGACGAAAACGGCGATCCGACCGGCGACGTCTACGATGCGGACGCCACGCTGCCGGAACTGAACCCGGTGCAGTCATACGACGTCGAGGAAGACACCGACGCGCTCTACGTCAAGGCGGACTTCGGCGCGGACCAGTGGTACGCCAGCGCCGGCGTGCGCTGGATCTCGACCGATACGACCGCGCGCACGGCCATCAACGAGATCGTGTTCGTCGACGATCCGACCCCGGAGGTCCCGACCTCCAGTCCCGACGTCACCTACAGCGAAGCGGAGCCGCTCACGCAGGAGGGCAGCTATGACAAGGTGCTGCCATCCTTCAATGCGGGCTACTGGTTCAGTGAAGAGCTGGTGTTGCGGGTTGGTGCCGCGCGAGTCATGGCGCGGCCCTCACTCAACCAGCTGGCGCCGACGCGTACCGACAACACACTCGACCGCACGTTTGCGGTGTTCTACGACGGCAATGCCGAGCTCGAGCCGGTATTCGCGGACCAGGCGGATCTGTCGATGGAGTGGTATTTCGACGAGAAGTCGGTGCTCAATGCCGCGGTGTTCTGGAAGAACATCGAGGGCTTCATCACCTATGAACTCCAGGAGAACGTCGACATCGGCGTCATCGGCAGTGTGGGCGGCGCGCCCGACGCGCCGATCCTCTACGACGTGAGCCGGCCTATCAATGGCGACAAGGCGAAGGTGCTCGGCTTCGAGCTCGGCGCCCAGCACTTCTTCCCGAGCGGTTTCGGCTTCCGGGCGAGCTACACGTATACCGACACCAAGGCCTACATCGATGGCGTGCACGTCGGCCCGCTCGAAGGCGTGTCCAAGTCGGCGATCTCGGCGGCGTTGATGTACGAGCAGGGTGCCTGGGATGCGCAGCTGGCCGCGGACTACAGCGGCGAGTACACCGAGATCAACGACGCAGTGGGTGGCCTTTCGCAGATTGGTGAGCCGATCACCTGGGTCACGGCTTCGGTGCAGTACCAGATCAACGACGCATTCAGCGTATCGCTCGAGGGGCGCAATCTCGCCGACGCGCGCTACGAGGCGAACCTCGGCCGTCCCGACATTCTCGCGGGCTTCGAAACCTGGGGTCGCACCTTGATCGCCAGCGTCAGCGTGAAGTTTTGAGTCAGTCCATGAGTGCCCGGCTCTCGGCCAACGTAAACGGCCGCTCCGTGCTCGACGCGCCGGTGAAGTAGCTCGATCGTGCGCAACTGGCTCGTTCACGCATTGCTGACGATGCTCCTGTGGGGCGTCTGGGGCGCGTTCGCCGGATTGCCCGGTGAACACGGGTTGCCCGAGACGCTCAACTACGTCGTCTGGGCACTCACGATGATTCCACCGGCGATCATCGTGCTGCGCATGAGCGGCGCGGCGTTCAAGCGCGATTCGCGTTCCATCGCGCTCGGACTTGCCATCGGCATCCTGGGCGCGGGTGGCCAGCTGTTGCTGTTCCACGCGGTGCGCATCGGCCCCGCCTACCTGATCTTCCCGATCATCTCGCTGTCACCTGCGCTGACGATTGCGCTGTCGTTCGGGTTGTTAGGCGAGCGTACCGGCAAACTCGGCCTGCTGGGGATTGCGCTCGCGTTGTTGTCGCTGCCGCTGTTCGACTATCGCGCCGACGGCGAGGCCACGGGCTACGGCCTGTGGTTCCTGCTCGCGCTGGGCATACTGGTGGCCTGGGGCGCGCAGGCGTATTTCATCAAGCTCGCGAACGCGACCATGGATGCCGCGAGCATCTTCTTCTACATGATGCTGAGCGGGCTCGCGTTTGTTCCCGTGGCGCTCGCGATGACCGACTTTTCACAACCGATCAACTATGGTCTCGACGGCACGGGGCTTGCTGCCGCCATTCAGCTCCTGAACGCCATCGGCGCGCTGACGCTGGTGTTCGCATTCCGTTACGGCAAAGCCATCATCGTCTCGCCCCTCGTCAATGCGGGCGCGCCGCTGCTGACGGCGATGATCTCGCTCGGACTCGCCGGTCTCATCCCCGGTCCGCTGAAACTCGCCGGTATCGCGCTGGCGCTGGCCGCCGCCTTGCTGCTCGCGCTCCAACCGGAAGAGCAGGCATGAAGGCGCTCACTGATCTCGTCCAGCGGCACAAGCGCGGCGAAGGCGTGGGCGTCTATTCGTTGTGCTCGGCGCATCCGCAGGTCATCGAGGCGGCCATGCACGAGGCGCGCTCGAGCGGCACGCCACTGCTCATCGAGGCCACCTGCAACCAGGTGAACCAGTTCGGCGGCTACACCGGCATGACTCCCGTGGATTTCCGCGCCTTCGTGCACGCCATTGCCGATCGAGTCGGGCTCGCACGCGAGCGCGTGTGGCTGGGCGGCGATCACCTTGGGCCCAATGTCTGGCAGAAGGAGCCGTCGGTTTCGGCCATGGCCAAGGCCGAAGCGCTCGTCGATCAATACGTGAGCGCCGGCTTTCGCAAGATTCACCTCGACTGCTCCATGGCCTGCGCCGACGATCCAACGCCGCTGCCGGAGCCGACGATTGCGGGCCGCGCGGCGCGACTCGCGCGCATCGCCGAAGCGGCCTGGCAACGCGCCGGCGGCGAGGCGCCGGTCTATGTGATTGGCACAGAAGTGCCAATTCCGGGCGGCGCCGCGGAAGAGCTCGCGCAACTCACGGTGACTTCCCCTGAGTCGGTCGCGATCACGCTCGAAACGCATCGCCAGGCGTTTGCCGCCGCGGGACTCGACGCCGCCTGGTCGCGCGTGATCGCCCTCGTCGTGCAGCCGGGGGTGGAATTCGATCTTCACAAAGTCGTCGACTACCAGCCGGAGAAGGCGCTGGCGCTCAAGGCCAGCATCGCCGGCAATCCCCAGTTGGTGTTCGAAGCGCACTCGACTGACTACCAGACGCCGAAGAATCTCGAGGCGCTGGTGCGTGATCATTTCGCCATCCTGAAAGTGGGTCCCGGCGTCACGTTCGCGTTGCGCGAGACTTTGTGGGCGCTGGCCGCCATCGAAGACGAGATGCCTGGCATCGCGGAGCCTTCGGCCCTTCGCGAAGTCACGCTTCGCGTCATGCGTGAGAACCCGGGCCAATGGCGCGGGCACTACCACGACGCCGCCAACGAATCGCTCGACCTCGCCTACAGCCTGAGCGATCGCGTCCGCTATTACTGGCCCCATCCCGAAGTGGCCCGGGCCTGTGGCAAGTTGTTAGAGAACCTGCACCACCGGCCGCCGCCTTTGACACTGGTGAGCCAGTACCTGCCACGTCAATATGCGGCCATCCGTTCGCACGAACTCGACCCAGGCGTCGATGCACTGCTGCGCGACGGTGTGGCAGAGTCAATACGGCCCTATCTGCGGGCGTGTGGAGCATGAAGCAATCATTCGAAACACCCGGCGGCGAACTGACCGCGCGCGAGATCGCCCAGCAACCCGACGTCTGGCTCGACATCGCCGCGCTCGTCGACCGCGAGCGCACGCGGCTCGAGGCTTTTCTGGCGCCCGCGCTCGCGAACCCGCGCATCCGCGTGGTGCTCACGGGCGCCGGCACGTCCTCGTACATCGGCGCGTGTCTCGCGCCCGCGCTGGCGCAGCACCTCGGCCGGCGCGTGGAAGCGGTCGCGACCACGGACCTGGTTTCCGGTCCGCATCTCTATCTACAACGCGACGTGCCCACGTTGCTGGTGTCTTTCGCGCGCTCGGGTGGTAGCCCGGAGAGCGTTGCGGCGATCGACGTAGCGCAATGCGCGCTCGATGAAGTTCACCACCTGGTCATCACCTGCAACGCCGAAGGCCTGCTGGCAACGCAGATGTCTGGTGAGTCGAATGCCTGCGTGCTCGTGCTTCCGGACAGTACCAACGATCGCGGGTTCGCGATGACCTCGAGCTTCACCTCGATGGTGCTCACCGCGGCATTGATGTTCGGACTGATCGCCCGCGAGCGGGTGGCCTGCGCTCGCGCGTGCCTGTGCGACCGCGCTGCCGCTGCTGCAGGCCGCCGCGGGAGATCTCGCCGCGCGCCACTTCGAACGCGCCGTCTTCCTCGGCAGCAATGGACTTCAGGCGTTGGCCGCCGAGGCCGCGTTGAAGATGCTCGAGCTCACGGACGGACGCATCGTGGCGCTGGCTCAATCAGCGCTCGGCTTTCGCCACGGGCCAAAGACTGTCGTCAACGATCGCACGCTGATCATCGTGTTCGTCTCCAACGATCCGTATACGCGCGCTTACGACCTCGACCTGCTCGAAGAGCTGCGGCGCGAAGACCGTGCCGGCGCAATCGTCGCGGTGGGCGCGGGCGCCATGGGCGATGCGCGCCTGGAGCTCGCGGGCATGTCGGACGCCAGCGATCTCGAGCTCGCGCTCGTCGACGTGGTGTTTGCGCAGTCGCTCGGGCTTCGCCAGTCGCTTCAATTCGGGCTCACACCCGACAACCCCAACGTCGCCGGCGTCGTCAGCCGCGTGGTGAAAGGTGTGCGCATTCATCCGTGGGCTGGAAATGGCGCAGATGTTCCTGGGGGTTGACGGCGGCGGCACCAAGACCGCGTACGTGCTGATCGACGCGTATGGCGAGCTGCGTGCTAGCCACGTGGGCGGCAGCGTGAGCCATCTGTCCGAGGGCTTCGAGCGCGCCGAGGCGCTGCTCGTGGAAGGGGTCCGCGCCGTGCTCGCCGCAGCGAATGTCGATGCCACGCAGCTCGGCTACGCATTCTTCGGGCTGCCATCGCACGGCGAAGACAGCGCCACCACTTCCCGTCTCGACGCACTTCCGGGCGCTGCGCTTCCCACAGCACGATATCGCTGCGGCAACGACATGATCGGTAGTTGGGCCGGGGCGCTCGGCGGCGCCGACGGCATCAGCGTGATCGCCGGCACGGGTTCGATGGCCTACGGTGAATATTCCAAACGCAGCGCGCGGGCGGGCGGTTGGGGTGAGCTCATCGGCGACGAAGGCTCGGCCTACTGGATCGCGCGGGAAGGCATGAACCTGTTTTCGCGCATGAGTGACGGCCGGGCGCCGCGCGGCGCGCTGCACGCCTTGGTGCGTGAACGCATGCGCATCGACGCTGACCTCGACTTGTGCGCGCGCATTTATGGCGAAGCGGCCAATACGCGCGGCGCATTTGCGCAGTTCGCACGGCTCGTGCACGAGGCGGCGCAGTCGGGCGACCCCCACGCGCGCGACATCTTCACTCGGGCTGGCCAGCAGCTTGCTGAAACCGTGTTCGCGGTGCGGCGCTCGCTCGCCGTTCCACAGTCGATCGTCGTACCCGTGTCCTACTCGGGCGGAGCGTTCGCTGGCGCACAGGAGCTGGTCGAGGCGTTCACCGCAGCGCTGGCCGCGTTACCCGCGCCATTCGAGTGTCGCGCGCCGTTGTATCCGCCGGTAATCGGAGCTGCGCTGCATGCCGCACGCCTCGCCGGTGCGCCTCTGTCCCCCGATGCGCTGACCCGACTTCGGGCGCTCCGCGCCGCGGCCGAGTTACCGCGATGAAACGGCGCCGCATCGCACGAAGTTGCGGGGTCTTTGTGATGTCGCTGGTCGGCGCCGCCGCTCTCGCACAGTCGCCCGACACCTATGCCGAGCAGGATTTCAGCCGCGTCGACAAGATCGATACCCACGTGCATCTGTACGGCGAGTTGCCGATTTTCCTCGCGCGCGCCAAGTCCGACGCGTTTCGAGTCCTGACGATCAACGTGAACTACGCGGACTTTCCGCCGCTGCCCGAACAGCTCGCGAGTGCGATCGCGTTGCGGCGCGCGAATCCTACGCGCGTCGCGTTTGCCGCTACCTTCGATGCGGAAGGCAGCGATCGTCCTGAATGGCTGGCCAATACGCGGCAGAAGCTCGATGCAGCGCTGGCCGCCGGCGCCGTGGCGGTGAAGGTGTGGAAAGACATCGGCATGCAATGGCGCGACCCCGATGGCCATGTCGTGATGATCGATGACGCGAGATTCGCGCCCGTCTTCCAATCGCTCGACGCGCGTGGCGTGGTCGTGCTGGGACATCAGGGCGAACCGCGCAATGCCTGGCTGCCGCTCGCGCAGATGACCATCAACGGCGATCGCGAGTATTTCAGCGCGCACCCGCAATATCACATGGCCTTGCATCCCGAATGGCCGACCTACGAGCAGCAACTCGCGGCGCGCGACCGGATGCTGGACGCGCACCCGGGCCTGCGCTTCGTCGGCGTGCACCTGGCGTCGCTCGAATGGGATGTGGATCGCATTGCGGCTTTTCTCGATCGCTATCCGAAGGCTTCAGTCGATCTGGCAGCCCGCATGCCGCATCTGCAGCGCCAGGCCGTCGGTGGCCGCGATCGCGTGCGCGCGTTTTTCATCAAGTATCAAGACCGGATTCTCTATGGCACCGACCTCACGCGTGGCAAGGATCAGGAAGACGCGGCGCTCGCCGACGAGGCGCACGCGACGTGGCTCGCGGACTGGAAGTTTCTCGCCGGGAGTGCCTCGTCGAAGTCGGCGGAGTTCGACGGTTCGTTTCGCGGGCTCGCGCTGCCGCGCGCGGTCATCGACAAGGTGTATGGCGTGAATGCGCGGCGTTTGCTTCCGCGCGCGTGGCTCGCTTCTGACTCCACTACGCCCGGCGGTCGCGCAAAAACTCCTTGAGCACGACGCCGGTGTGCGAGGCGGCGACCTTCACGACGGCGGAGGGCGGTCCCGCGACCACTACCTTGCCGCCGCCATTGCCCGCCTCGGGGCCCATGTCGATGATCCAGTCGGCCTCGGCCATCACATCGAGGTTGTGCTCGACCACGACCACGGTATTGCCGGCATCCACCAGCCGATGCAGCACGTGGATGAGCTTTTCCACGTCGGCCATGTGCAGGCCGACGGTGGGCTCGTCGAGCACATACAACGTGTGCTGCTGCTTCTGGCGCGGCGCGCGGCGTTCCTCGCCACGCACCTTTGCGAGTTCGGTGACCAGCTTGATGCGTTGCGCCTCGCCACCTGACAGCGTCGGGCTCGGCTGGCCCAGCGTCAGGTACCCAAGACCGACATCCTGCAGCAGGCGCAAGGCGTGATGGATGGCCGCATGCGCAGTGAAGAATTCCACCGCGTCATCGATGTTCATCTCCAGCAGATCCCCGACCGACTTGCCACGCCACAGCACCGACAGCGTCTCGGCATTGAAGCGCCGGCCGCGACAGGAATCGCACAGCACTTTCACGTCGGGCAGGAAATTCATCTCGATGGTCTGCATGCCCTGGCCTTCGCAGGCCGGGCAGCGTCCCTGGCCGGTGTTGAAGGAAAAACGGCTGGTGGTGTAGCCGGCGATTTTTGCCTCGGTCGTCCCCGCATAGATTTGCCGGATCGCGTCCCAGAAGCCGATGTAGGTGGCGGGGCAGGAACGAGGGGTCTTGCCGATAGGCGTCTGGTCGACCTCGAGCACGCGGTCGATGTGCTCGACGCCGCGCACGGCTTCGACGCCGGTGAGCTCGGGCTTCTTGGCGCCGCGAGGTAGTTTGGCCGTCAGCCGCTTGAGATTGGTGTAGAGCACGTCGCGTGCCACGGTGGATTTTCCCGAGCCCGACACGCCGGTCACCACGACCAGCCTGCCCACGGGCACGGAGATATCTTCCTTCGACACATTGTGCAGCTCGATGTTGTCGAGCTTGAGTTGCGGCGTGCGCGCGACGGTGGCGCGGCGAGGCTCTGCGGCATGCCGCAGCGGATTCTCGAGAAAGCGGCCCGTGATCGAGGCCGGGTTCTTCCGCAGCTCGTCGACCGTGCCCACTGCCACGACTTCGCCGCCGCGCACGCCGGCGCCGGGCCCCAGGTCGATGACGTGGTCCGCGCGCCGGATGGTGTCCTCGTCGTGTTCGACCACCACCAGGGTGTTGCGATGCTTCGCGAGTTCCGCCAGCGCGTCGAGCAGCACCTTGTTGTCACGCGGATGCAGGCCGATGGTGGGCTCATCCAGCACGTAACACACGCCCTGCAGGTTGGAGCCGAGCTGCGCGGCGAGGCGGATGCGTTGCGCTTCGCCGCCCGAGAGCGTGGGCGCGGACCGATCGAGCGGTAGATAGCCGAGGCCGACACGCTGCAGGAAGGCCATGCGCGACTTGATCTCGGCCATGAGGTCGCGCGCGATCTCCGCCTCGCGCTTGTTGAGGCGCAGTTTGCCGATGAACGCAACCGTTTCGTCGATGGCCAGGTGCGTGAGGTCGGCGATGTTGAGATCGCGGAAACGCACGTGCAGCGCCACGGGATTGAGGCGCTGGCCGTGGCAGGTTTCGCAGGTGTGGGCTTCGCCGTCGAGCCACTCGTTCCACGAGTTTTCCTCGCCGCTCTGTTCCTCGTCGAATCCCTCGAGTGCGAGGCCCGTGCCGAAACAGCCCTCGCACCAGCCGTGCTTGGAGTTGAACGAGAACAGGCGCGGATCGAGCTCGGAGAAGCTCGTGCCACAGGAAGGGCAGGCGCGCTTGATGCTGAACACCTGCACCTTGGGCTTCTTCGCCTGGGAATCGAGGTCGAGCACGTGCACCAGGCCTTTGCCGTGGTCGAGCGCGCGGATGACATTGCGTTCGAGCAGATCGGCGCTGTCCTTCTGCACGTTGATCTGATTCACCGGCAGCTCGATCGTGTGCTCCTTGAAACGATTGAGGCGCGGCCACTGCACGGTGGACAGCATTTCGCCGTCGACTCGCAGTTGCTTGTGGCCGCGCGCGTTCGCCCACTTGGCGAGCTCGGTGTAGTAACCCTTGCGCGCCACCACCAGCGGCGCAAGCAACAGGATGCGGCTGCCGTTGTGCTGTTTCAGCAGGCGTTCGGCGATGGACCTCGAAGTCTGCGGCTCGATGGCCACATCGCAGGTGGGGCAGAACTGCGTGCCGAGCTTCACGAAGGCCAGGCGCAGGAAGTGGTAGATCTCGGTGAGCGTGGCCACCGTGCTCTTGCGGCCGCCGCGACTGGTGCGCTGCTCGATGGCCACCGTCGGCGGGATGCCGTAGATCGCGTCGACGTCGGGACGCGCCGCGGGCTGCACGAACTGGCGCGCATAGGCGTTCAGCGATTCGAGATAGCGGCGCTGGCCTTCGTTGAAGATGATGTCGAAGGCGAGCGTGGATTTTCCGGAGCCTGATACGCCGGTGATGACGGTGAACGCCTCGCGCGGGATCGAGACGTCGATATTGCGCAGGTTATGTTCGCGCGCGTTGTGAATGACGATGCTGTTGGGTGTGGTTAAGAAGGTGCCGGGCAAGGGTTCTCGGGGTTCGGGAGCGGGCTCAGCCACTTGAAGGGCGTTCACCCCCGAACCCCGAGAACCCTTGCCCGGTACCGTCTTCTCCGCAAACGCCGCCTCGTATTCCCGGAGGGCGCGTCCCGTGTGCGAATGCGGGTGCGCTTCCACCTGAGTGGGCGTGCCTGCCACCACGATCTCCCCACCTGCGTCACCGCCCTCGGGTCCGAGATCGATCAACCAGTCGGCCGAACGGATCACGTCGAGGTTGTGCTCGATGACCAGCATCGAGTGGCCGATCTTGAGCAGCTTGCGGAACGCGCGCAGTAGTTTGGCCACATCGTCGAAGTGCAGGCCGGTGGTCGGCTCATCGAACAGGAACAGCTTGCCGCGAATCGACGGCGTGTCGTCCGCCGCGGCTTCGGCCAGCTCGCCCGCGAGCTTGAGCCGCTGCGCCTCGCCGCCCGACAGCGTGGGCACGGGCTGGCCGAGCTTCACGTATTCGAGCCCCACGTCGACCAGCGGCTGCAACCGCACGGCGACATTGGAATTGCCGCGGAAGAACGCCAGCGCCTCGGTGACGGTCATGTCGAGCACCTGCGCGATGTTCTTGCGCGTGCCGTCCGCGCCTTCGCGACGGATCTCGAGCGTCTCGGCGCGGTAACGTTTCCCGTCGCAGTCCGGGCAACGCAGGTAGACGTCCGAGAGGAACTGCATCTCCACGTGCTCGAAGCCGTTGCCGCTGCACGTCGGGCAGCGGCCCGTGCCGGAGTTGAAGCTGAATGTGCCCGGCGTGTACTTGCGCGCACGTGCCACCGGTTCGCTGGCGAACAACTCGCGCACGACGTCGAACGCACCGACATAGCTCGCCGGATTCGAGCGCGTCGTGCGGCCGATCGAGCTCTGGTCGATCATGACTACATCGTCGACCTGCTCCGCGCCCTCCAGTCGATCGAAGGCGCCAGGCGCCTCGCTCGGCTGACCCTTCGCCTTGCGCAGCGCCTTGTACAACACGTCTTCGATGAGCGTGGATTTGCCCGAGCCCGATACGCCGGTGATACACACCAGGCGCCGCAGCGGGAATTCCACGTCGATGTTCTTGAGGTTGTGCTGGGTGACGCCGCGCAACTTGATCGCGCGCTGCGCCGGCACCATGCGCGCCCTGGTCTCCGTGTCCGGTTTGGGCGGAGGCGCGCGTGGCGCGACGATTTTCGCGCCCGACAGATATTGCCCGGTGAGCGACTTCGGATTGGCGCGCACGGCCTCGGGCGTGTCGAAAGCCACGATCTCGCCGCCACGCTCGCCGGCGCCGGGACCTAAGTCCAACAACCGGTCCGCCGCCAGCATGATCTGCGGATCGTGCTCGACCACCACCAGCGAATTGCCGGCATCGCGCAGCCGGTGCATCACCTGCGTCACGCGCTGCATGTCGCGCGGATGCAGCCCGATCGACGGCTCATCGAGCACGAACAGCGTGTTCACCAGCGAGGTGCCCAGAGCCGTAGTCAGATTTATCCGCTGGACTTCACCGCCCGACAGAGTGCGCGACTGGCGATCGAGCGTGAGATATCCCAACCCGACTTCGCACAGGTACGAAAAGCGCGAGCGAACCTCGCCCAGCAACAGATCCGCCGCCTCGTCGAGCGGCGCGGGTAGTTTGAGCGTCTCGAAGAAGGCGCGGCTCTTGTCGAGTGACATCAACACGAGGTCGTGCACGTTGCGGCCGTCGATGCGCCACAGCAGCGCATCGGGCTTGAGGCGCGAGCCATTGCAGGTGGTGCAGGGCGTGTAGGCGCGGTACCGCGACAGCAAGACGCGCACGTGCATCTTGTAGGCCTTCGTTTCCAGCCATTCGAAGAAGCGCCGGGCGCCGTACCAGACCTTCTTTTCCCACTTGCCTTCGCCGTCGATGACCCACTTGCGCTGTTCCTCGGTGAGCGCGTACCACGGCGTGTCGAGCGGGATGCCGCGCTTCTTGGCGAACTTCATAAGGTCGTCCTGGCATTCCTTGTTCGACTTGGTCTGCCAGGGTTTGACTGCGCCGCCCGCGAGCGTCTTGGTTTCGTCGGGCACCACAAGCCCGTAGTCGATGCCGATGATGCGGCCGAATCCGCGGCAGGTTTCGCAGGCGCCCACCGGCGAATTGAATGAGAACAGCGAGGGCACCGGATCGCGGTACGACAGATCGCATTCCGCGCAATGCAGTTCACTCGAGTATTTCCAGCGCTCGCGCGTTTTCGGCGGATCACTCTCGTCCACCAGGTGCAGGTTCACGCGGCCACGGCCGACGCGCAGCGCCGTCTCGATCGACTCCATGACGCGCGCGCGCTCGGCGGTTCCGAGCCTCAGGCGGTCCTGGACCACTTCGAGCGTATCGCCATGGCGTTCATGAATGCGCGAGTAGCCCTGTTGCTCCAGCAGCGCGCGGACTTCGGCTTCCTTGAAGTTCTTCGGCACGACTACCGGGAAGCATATGTACACACGCGGATCGCCGGCCGTGGCGGCGCGGCTCGTGGCGTCGGCGTAGATACCTTCGGCGTTGTCGCGGCGCACGGGCTTGCCGCAGTTCCGGCAGTGCAGAGTGGCGGCGCGCGCGAACAGCAACTTCAGGTGATCGTTGAGCTCGGTCATCGTGCCGACGGTGGAGCGCGAGGTGCGCACCGGATTCGTCTGGTCGATGGCGATGGCCGGCGGAATGCCGTCGACGCGATCCACCGCGGGCTTGTCCATGCGATCGAGGAACTGGCGCGCGTACGGCGAGAAAGTCTCGACGTAGCGCCGCTGGCCTTCGGCGTACAACGTGTCGAACACCAGAGAAGACTTGCCCGAGCCGGACACGCCCGTGACCACCACGAGTTCCTGCAGCGGAATATCGAGGTCGAGATTCTTCAGATTGTTCTGACGCGCGCCGCGCACGACGATCGACGCGCGCGGTCTCGCCTTCGCCCCTGGGTGGGCTACAACGGTGGCGGGCTTGCGTCGAGTGACAGGCTTATCCATTAGCACAAGGGAATTCGGATACGCGGATCGGTTATTGTACCGATGCTGTCAAGCGCCCAGAACGCGGAATGAGCGAGCCGGGGAGTTCGCCTGCAGAAATGGGGCGTGTGTCTGACCGGCTTTGCCGCCACGTCACGACCGGTTATCGTAGCCGGCGCTCAAAAGGGGATGGACGTGGCAGAACAACAAAAAGGCATCGACGCGGCTCATCGGCGCGTCATTTTCGCTTCATCGCTCGGCACCGTGTTCGAGTGGTACGACTTCTACCTCTACGGCTCGCTGGTCACCATCATCACCAAGAAGTTCTTCTCGGGGATGAACGACACCACCGCGTTCCTGTTCGCGCTGCTGGCCTTCGCGGCCGGGTTCTTCGTGCGGCCGTTCGGTGCGCTGGTGTTCGGCCGGCTCGGTGACCTCGTCGGCCGCAAACACACCTTCCTCATCACCATCGTCATCATGGGCGCCTCGACTGCGCTCGTCGGCTGCCTGCCGACGTACGAGACGATTGGCGTCGCCGCGCCGATCCTGTTCATCGCGCTTCGGCTGCTGCAGGGCCTGGCGCTCGGCGGTCAGTACGGCGGGGCCGCGACGTACATCGCCGAACACGCGCCACCCGGCCGGCGCGGCCTCTATACGAGCTGGATCCAGACCACGGCCACGCTGGGCTTCTTCCTCTCGCTGCTCGTGATCCTCGCGTGTCGCTCGTTCATGCCGGCAGGCTACTTCGACGACCAGGGCTGGCGCGTGCCCTTCCTGTTGTCGACCGTCCTGCTCCTGATCTCCGTGTACATCCGGCTGCAGTTGCAGGAATCGCCGGTGTTCCAGGAGATGAAATCCGCGGGCAAGCTGTCGAAGGCGCCGCTGACCGAGTCGTTCGCAAAGTGGGGGAATCTCAAGATCGTGCTGCTGGCCTTGTTCGGTGCCACCGCAGGCCAGGCCGTCGTCTGGTATGGCGGTCAGTTCTACGCATTGCTGTTCCTCGAGAAGACGCTGCAGGTCGATTCGACGAGCGCCCAACTCGTGATGGCGACGGCATTGATCATCGCCACGCCGTTTTTCGTCGTATTCGGCTCGTTGTCCGACAAGATAGGCCGCAAGAAGATAGTCCTCACGGGTTGTCTGCTGGCGGCTCTCACGTATTTCCCGATCTTCCAGGGCATCACTCACTTCGCCAATCCGGCGCTGGATGCGGCGGTGAAGTCCTCACCGGTGACGGTGTTGGCGGACCCGGCAGATTGCAGTTTCCAGTTCGACCCGATCGGAAAGAAAAAGTACACGAGCGGTTGCGACCTCGCGAAGGGTGCGCTGGCTCGTATGGGCGTGTCGTATTCGAACGAAGCTTCCGGAAGCGGTCCGGCGCGAGTGAAAATCGGCCAGCAGGAAATCGAGATCCTCTCGCTCGAGCCTGAACTCAACGCGGCCGACTACAAGAAAGGCCAGGACTCCGTCACCGCGAAACTCAAGGAAGCGATGGCGGCCGCCGGCTATCCGCCGAAGGCGGACATGCAGGCGTTCAACTACCCGATGGTGATCCTGCTGTGCACGATCCTCGTCCTGTACGTGACGATGGTGTACGGCCCGATTGCCGCGTGGCTAGTCGAGCTCTTCCCCGTGCATATCCGCTACACGTCGATGTCATTGCCCTATCACATCGGCAACGGGTGGTTTGGCGGTTTCCTGCCAGTCACGTCGTTCGCCATCGTTGCGGCCACCGGCAATATCTACAATGGCCTGTGGTATCCGATCGTGGTGGCGTCGATCACCATCATCATCGGCGGCCTCTTCCTACGCGAAACCAAGGATTCGCCCGCGTAACGGAGTCGAATCTTTACGCATGCGGACCTCGGGGCGCATGCTCTGTTCCAAGAACGCGGCGGCATTGTGGAGCTGCCGCAAACAATCGGAACAGGAGAGGTCATATGAGCTCAAGGATATTGCGCGGCCTCGCCGCGCTGCTCGTCATCGCCCCGATCGCGGTACTGGCACAGACGCCGGAACCGACCGAGGACGAAGTCACCGAGGAAGTCATCGTCACGGCGCAAAAGCGCGCCACCAACCTGCAGGATGTCCCTTTCTCGGTCGCGGCGCTCACGGCCGAAGACATCGAACAATCTGGCGCGACCAACATCGTGGAGCTGGCGCGCAACGTGCCGGGCCTCTACATCACCGATCTCGGTCCCGGCCAGAGCCAGGTCGCGATCCGCGGCATCAGTGCCGGCCAGGTAGTTCGCGACCAGGCGGGCGTGAAGGAATCCGTCGGCATCTATCTGGATGAATCGCCGGTGTCGATCGCGCTGTTCACGCCGGATCTCGATCTGTACGACCTGGATCGCATCGAAGTACTGCGTGGACCGCAGGGCACGCTGTTCGGCGCAGGCTCGTCATCAGGCACGGTGCGCTACATCACCGCACAGCCCAACATCGGCGAGTTCTCCGGGTCGGTCGACATCACGCTGAACGATGTCACCGAAGGCGACTTCGGCGGCGCCTTGCGAGGCAGCCTCAACGTGCCGATCGGCGAAAGCGCGGCGATGCGCGTCGTGGGTTACCACAGCGAGCTTCCCGGCTTCATCGATTCCTATTATCCGGGCCGGGAACTACGCGAAGACGTGAACAGCGGCACGCGCACCGGCGGGCGCATCGCATTCCGCTTCGAGCCGAGCGAAACCTTCAGCATCACGCCGCGCGTCGTCTACCAGAAGCTGGAAACCGACGGCTATCCGCGTGTCGATGCCTACAACATCCTTGGCAACGTCTACACCACCACCGAGCCTGCAGTGGACCCGGGTGAGCGCGGCCAGGTCACGCAGTTTCGCGAAGGCCTCACCGACGAATTCATGCTCGCCGATCTCAAGCTCGACTTCGATTTCGGCAGCGTCGGCATGACCTCGGTGACCTCGTACACCGATCGCACCGTGGAAGTCGTGCGCGACGCCAGCCAGCTCACCGGCAGTGTGACCAAAGATCTCGGCGGCACTGACGCACAGGCGCGGCTCGATTCACCTTTGATCGACACCACCGACCTCCAGGTGTTGAGCCAGGAAATTCGCTTCGCCTCCACGGGCGAAGGCCCGTTCCAGTGGGTGGCTGGCGTGTTCTACCAGCAGTACGACCGCGAGTACGGCCAGAACCTGCCCACTCCCGGCTACGACGCACTGACGCAGGCGCTGGTCGGCGCGGACAGCTCGGATTTTGGCTCACCGCCCGACACGCCGTTCTTCTCGGATCTCAACTACGAATTCGAGCAATTTGGCGTTTTCGGCGAAGCCACCTATCGCTTCGGCGCGCACTGGGCGTTGACCGGAGGTTTGCGCTACTACGACTTCAGTGAAGATCGCACGCTGACGTTCGCGGGTTTGTTTGCCGATCAGGGCTATACCGATATACCGGGCTCGACGAGCTCCGATGGCTTCTCACCGCGCGCCATCCTCGCGTTCAGCCCCAACAGCGATGTGCAGTTCACGGCGCAGGTTTCGCGCGGCTTCCGCCTGGGCGGCATCAACGACCCGCTCAACGTCACACTGTGTTCGCCCCCGGACCTCGTGACCTACAGCGGCCACACCAACTGGAGCGACGAAACGGTGCTCAATTATGAGTTGGGCGCAAAGACGCGCTGGGCCGACGACCGCGTCACGTTCAATGCCGCCGTGTTCATGAGCGAGATCGATGGACTGCAGGTGATCGCGGACGCGGGATCCTGCTCCTCGCGCATCATTCTCAACGCCGATTCGACCTCGAAAGGCGCGGAGTTCGAATTGTATGTGCGTCCCGATACGCACTGGGATTTCGGCCTGTCGGCGACGTTCGTCGAGGCGGAAATCACCGAGTCGCAGCTGGCGAGCGGGCAGCCGATCGCCGGCATTCGCGATGGCAATCGTCTGCCGACTTCACCCGAGCTGCAGGCGGTGGCGAACATCGCGTACAACTGGGCGATGACAGAGTCGATCGAGAGTTATCTGCGATTCACCTTCCAGCACGTCGGCTCCTCGTACACGCAGCTTGCCGACCAGGAGCCGAATTTCGGGCTGATCTCCAACTCGGCCACGCGGCCAGCGGGCTCTGCGCGTCTCATCAATCTCGGCAATGTCGACGGTGATCTGGCAGCTCCCGGCATCCAGGAGGTGTCCGTTCCCTTCGACGCCTTGCTGCCGTCCTACGAGATCGGCAATCTGCGCTGGGGCCTTCGCACGGACAGCTGGGAAGCAGCCGTGTTCGTCAACAACCTGTGGGATGAAGAGGCGTTCATGTCCATTGACCGCGAACGCGGTCGCAGCGCGCGTGTGGGGTATCTCACCAATCCGCCGCGCACGTTTGGCGTGAACTTCCACATGAACTTCTAGTTAGAACTCGGCGAAGGCGCGGGATGGCGAGACCATCCCGCGACCTTGCCAGCTACTCGCCGCAAACGCAGACTAAAAGCGCGCACGTACGGACATTCCATAGACGCGCGGTTCTCCCAACTGGCCGACGACCGCGCCGGAATTGAAGGCACCGGCGGTGAGCAGCGAGGTGAAATATTCCTCGTCGAGCAGATTCCGCGACCAGACCCACACGCGCCAACGGTCGTCACCACCGGCGATTCCAAGCTGCAGATTGGCAACGCCGTACGATTCCACGTGCGTGTAGTCGGACTGGTCCAGGTTGAATGCCGCGGTGTGGGTGTACTCCGCCTCGGTGAACACCCGGTGCCCCCTTGCGCCGAAGGGAATTTCGTATCGCACCGCGGCGCTCGCCTTCCACGGCGGCGCACCTATCACGCGTTCACCAGTGAAGTCGCAGACGGTGAGATTGACGGTCTCGACCGGGCAGGGCGCGTTGGTGAAGGACGTGTACGTGGCATCGTTCCAGCCGCCCGACAACTCCAGTTCGAGGTTCGGTACCGGGCGATACAGGCTCTCGAGCTCGCCACCGCGAGAGCGCACGCTGCCCGCATTAGCCAGATAGCTGATGTTGCGCGCGCTGTCCCGCTGGGCTGTTTGATAGTCGTCCAGCTCCATCCAGAAACCGGCCAGGTTCAACTGCAACGTGTCGCCGAGCCATTGGCTCTTCCATCCGATCTCGAGGTTGTTAGCGGTTTCGGGATCCAGCGACTGGCCGACTCCTTCCGGGACGATGGCGACATTGATGCCGCCGGATTTGGCGCCGCGCGACAGCGACAAGTACGTCATCATGTCTTCAGAGATCGAGTATCGAACGCTCAGCAAGCCCGATGTGAAATCCTCGTCGGTTTCGACGTCGGTGGTGACAAAGCCGCCGAGGCGCGTTCGAGCCGCATTCGCGGCCACGTTTCCGGCCGGAAGCGGGGCACCGCCCGAGCTGGTGCGCGTAATGGTCGCGGCGCGCTCCTCGGTGGTCCAGCGCACGCCGGCGGTGAGCTCCCACGCGCTGGTCGGGCGCCATGTCCCCTGAACGAATGCCGCGAGGCTGTCGGTTTCAGGATCGGCCGCGGTGACGACGCGAAATCCGTCGAGCGCGAGTGGGGTCAGTCCCTGGGTCATGAAGTCGGACGCGTCCGGCCCATAGAGCGAATCCGATTCGCTCTCCAGCAGCTGCGTAAAGAAATACGCGCCGGCCATGAAGTCGAACTTTGTCTCTGCCGAGGTGCTCACGCGCAGTTCCTGGCTGAACTGGCGACTGCGAACTTCCGCTCCGGATTCCGGAAAGATTGCGAGGCGCGTGTAGTCGCCATCGTTCTGCGGCCGGAAATGCCATTTGCGCCACGCGCTGATCGAGGTCAGCAGCAGGCCGCCCAGTTTCACGTCCGCCTGTGCCGAGAACGCCGCCTGGTCGGTCGTCACGCGCTGCGTGGATTCCGCATCCGTGTGGCGCGCGAAAGGATCGATCAAGGGCGTGTAGCCGGCGCGCGCGTTGCGGTCCAGAAAGTTATTAGGCCGTACCGACCCATCGGCCATGATGATGCCTGGATCGACCAGCAGGGTGCCGGGTCCGACCTCATCCTGCGAGTTGTACTCGGCGATGAACCGCAGTCGTGCATTTTCGCCGGGCGTCCAAAGCAGCTGCGCGCGGGCCCCGTGCCGGTCGAACTCGCCCAGCTTTTTGTCGGTGGTGTCGTTGATCACCAGGCCGTCGCGGTCCGTGTCGAACGCCGTCAATCGAAATGCGAGCCTTTGGGGAATCAGCGGCGCATTTAGAGCGGCGCTCAGCTGCGAGAACTCATTGTTTCCCACGCTGCCCTGCAGCCAGGATTCGAACGCATCGCCCGGCGAGCGCGTGACGATGTTGAGCGCGCCCGCCGTGGTGTTCTTGCCGAACAGCGTGCCTTGCGGCCCGCGCAGCACTTCGATCCGCTCGACGTCGATCAGGTCTGTGATTGCCATTCCCGGACGCCCGAGATAAACACCATCCAGAAAAATGCCGACGCTGGATTCGAGCCCATCATTTGCCGGAGTCTTCCCGATGCCGCGAATGGCGATGCTGGCCTGGCGCGGCTGCAGCACTTCCGTGGCGACATTCGGCATCGTGCGCAGGATCTCCTGCACGCGAAACGTATTTCGATTCTCCATGGCTTCGCCGGTGCTGACCGACATCGAAATCGGGACGTCCTGAGCTCGTTCCACGCGCTTGCGCGCCGTCACTACTACTTCGTCGAGTAGATTGGCGCTCGAATTTGCGGCAGCATCAGGGGAGTCGGCCGCATTCGCGGCGGCGCAAATGCTGGCAAAACCCGCCGAAAGCCAGCTCAATCTCCTGATCACGCGAGACCCGTTATTGCAGTTTCGGCGCGGGAGTATCAACCCCCCGCGTGAAGGCGTCCAACCCTTAGACCGTGGCGCCGATCCTGAACAGCGGCGTGTAGATCGCGAAGGCCGCGAAGCCATACATGAACGCGGTCAGAGATACCGTCACGATCAGGGCCATCTTCATGTTCCGCTTCTGGGCGGCCGTGACTTGTGATCGCGTTGCAATCCATGCCAGCGACGCGATGGATGCCAGCGCGAACAACCACCAGGTGTCCGGAAACCTGAACACCAGTTCCGTGTTGGAGTTCGGCGCAATGCCGAGGTCCTTGAACATCGCCTGGAAATTCCTGATGCCTGCCGGCATACGCATGGCCAGGTAGGTAGTCGTCACGGCGATCAGCGTTGCCGTCACGAGCAATGCTCTGGGCCGGGGCTGGAGTTCGGTCGGCACGACTGGTGTCATGATTCCTAATGCACTGCCCGATTCTGCTGCTCCGCCTTGGTTGCGAGACTGAAGCGCGGCTCGGGAGTCTTCAGCTTCCCCGTCACGAGCTCCGCCGCATAACGCCCGACCTCAGGCCCATGCTTGAACCCATGGCCGCTTCCCGCACCGACCAGCAACACGTTGTTCGCCGTGGGATGCCGGTCGATCAGCAAATCGCCGTTGGAGCTGTTTTCGTACTGACAAACGCGCTCTTCATTGAGCGGCGCTCCGGCCAGCGCGGGAAATCTCTTGGCAAGATAGGCACGCGCTTCGGCCAGCGAGCCCGGCGAAGTGAAACGATCGCCACGATCGGGATCGATCGGCGGGCCATGCTTGTCGTTCGCTACCTTGAAGCCGCGGCTCTCGAGATCCGGCATGCCATAGAAGATGTCGCCATTGTTGAAGTCGGCCCAGCCGGGCAGGGCGCCGGCGCCGAAGCGCGCGTCGCCCGCGGGTGCGCCGAAAGAAGAAAACTTCCTGGCGCGTCGGAAAAATACGCGGCCCAAGCAGGTGCGCGAACACTTTCGGCAGCCACGGGCCGCAGGCGAACACGTAGTTAGCCGCGGATACCGACGTGCCGTCCGAAAGCTCCACCGACGTCAGCGCCCTGGACGCATCGGGTGGCTTCACAGCCGCGACGCGATACTCGCCGCCGGCCTTCACGAACTGTTTCACGAGTGTCTGCACGGCGCGGCGCGCCATGAGCACGCCGAACTCGGGCTCGAGCAGGCCGACTTCGATGTCTTTCCAGAACACCTGCGGATAACGCTGTTCCAGCGCGGCGCGGTCGAGCTCAATCGTGGGAAGCTTCAGGCGCCGATGTACTTCGAGAGATTGATCGACGTACGGTTCGCGCTTTTGAAAGAAGAACAGCACGCCGATCTGGTGCAGGATCGGTAACCCCGACAGATCCGAAAGCCACTTCCACTGCGGCAGTGAATCGAACGCGAAGCGCGTGTAGATCTCATCGCGGCCATAACTGCCGCGCGTGAGCCGCGATTCACCGCCGGACGAGGCGCGCGCATGTCCGGCTCCGAATGCATCGAGCAGCAGCACGCGTTGCCCGGCTTTGCGCAGGTGCCAGGCGGTCCAGGCGCCGAATACGCCGGCCCCGACGACGACTGAGTCCCACGTTGCTGCCTTGCTCACTTTTCGCTCCTCACCTTGCACCTGGCTCGCGACACTGGCCGCGAGCGCGGTGGCGATGACGCCGCGCCGCGAAACCTTACGGGTGCCCACCGGCTTGCGTCTCCTGCGCTGTCGAACTCATCGCGCGGTTGCTCTGGCCAAATGGCACTTCACCATCGGGCCGCTGGGCACGCGTCAGTACGCCGAGGAGCGACACGAGGTCGCGCAGTTGCGCGCGCGTGAGCACCTGCCCGTAGATCTCGGGCATCGACGACGGCGCAGTCACCCGTTCCTTCACCTGCTTCGGATCGATGCTGGTCGTGGTGTTGTCGGCGTGCTTGAGCACGATCTCGGTGGGTGTCTCGCTCGCCACGGAGCCGGTCTCGGTGGCGCCGTTCTTGAGCTGCAGCGTCACCACATCGAATCCAGCGGCGATGTGAGCGCTCGGCTTGATGATGGATTCGAGCAGGTACTCCTTCTTCTTCTGCGCGCCGATGAGCGAGAGGTCGGGGCCTGCTTCGCCACCCTCGCCACCCACCTTGTGGCAGCGCGCGCACGGCAGCACCTGGTTCTCGAAGAACTGGCGGGCGCCGCGAGAAGGAGCTCCACCGGCGAGCGCGAACGAGTAGGGCGCCAGCGCATTGCCGCTCGCGGCCCACGCCGCCTGCTGTTTCGCCCAGCGTGCCTTCACCGCCGGAGCATCGCTCGCTTCGGCAGACTCGATCAGCTCGAGCTGCGCGCCCGGCTGAACCTTGCCCGCCGCGAGCTGGTCGAGCGCGGCGACCAACAGCTTGGGCGTGTCCGCACTCTTGAGCTGCCCCATGGCCTGGAACGCAGCCTGCTGTTCGGCCTCCGAACCTTCGGTAGACAGACGCTTGATGATCGGCAGCGCGCGGTCGGGTGCTCGGTGCGCCACGATCTGCAGCGCGGCGAGGCGCAGCGCGGCGGCGCTGGATTTCTCAGCGGCATCGATGCCGCGCATCACATCATCGCCGCCAAAGGTGTCGAGCGCCTTCAGTGCACCTACTCTCGCAGCTTCCGGTGCCTGATCGTCGGCGACGGTCGCCACAAGTGTGGGAGCCGCTTCGCGCAGTTGCAGGTTGCCGATGGCTTCGAGCGCGGCGAGCTGCACGGTTTCCGGTGCCTTGCCCAACACCTTGGGCAGCACGGGGGTCAACGCATCAGCAGCCGGCTTGGCATCGCGAGCAGCCAGCGGCCGGAAAATGCCGACGACGCGATCACGTTGCGGCGTCTTTCCCCAGAGTCCGAGCTGCAGCAACGCCTCGGCGCGCATGGTGTTGTTGGCCCCATTGCGGGTGGCGTATTGCGCCAGCGCTTTGGCGTTGGCGGGGGTGCCCAGCCGATAGTTCGCGTTGATGATGCGCTCCACGAGCGGCTCGTCGTTGATAGGCGCGCCATCGAGTTTCGCCGCGAGCGCCGGGTAGGCCGCTTCGATCGGCGCATCATTGATGGCCATGGCCGCTTCGCGCGCCACGTACGCATCCGAGTCGTTGAGGAACCACGCGACATTCGCATCGCGCAATTCACGGTAGGCCAACACGACGCCCAGGCGCACGGCGGCGGATGGATCCTGAACCCCCGCGTCGAGCGCCGCGTTCTTGCCGATGCCGGCCAGCGCGTGCGCGGCCGCATGGCGCAGATACGGATCCTTGTTGTCGTTGGTGCGCAGCAGCGCGAGCAGGGCCGGCGTGGACTTGGCGTCCCCGAGCTTTCCGAGCGACTGTGCCGCGAAGAATTGCACGCGCGAATTCGGATCCGTCAGCGCTTTCGTAAGTGCGACGCCGCGCCTTTCATACCGGATGTCACCCAGTCCCTTGGCAGACTGTGCGCGCACTTCGGGGTCCTTGTCAGCCAGCAGTTTTTGCAGCGTTGATCCCACCTTCATCAGTGTGGGCGACGGACGCTCCGGCCCCGCGATCGTATGCACACTGGCGGCTTTGCGGCCGAGCTGCGTCAAACCCCACACCGCATGCAGACGCGCGAGCGGATTGGCGAGCTTGTTGTTGGCCACCTTGGTGAACGCGGCGATGCTCTTGTCGCCGCGCGAGGCGAGCTCGAGCTGCGCTTCGAGGCGCGCGCGTCGGTCGACGTGCGACAGCAGCGCGACGAGATCGGCCTCGCTGCTGGCCGTGAATCCCGCGGCGAGTAGTTTGGCGAGGTCGGCGCTGAGCTTGACCTGCGCGGGATCCGGCTTTACCGGCGAGACGCTGTAAACGCGTCCCTTGTTGGACTTCGGCCAGCCATCGACCCAGTCGAGAAGGTACAACTTGCCGTCCGGACCGAACGTGACGTCCGTCGGCAACACGCCGCCCATGAACTGCTGGCTGCTGGTGGGTGCGAACGTGGCGCCGTTCTGCTTCAGCGTGTAAGTCTGGATGCCGCTGCGCGCGATGCTGCCCTTGAAATGCGTGATGAAGAAATGTCCGGCGTACTTCGGATCGAGCCCGGTGCCCGGGTAGTAGGTGAGGCCGGACGGGCCGTCCTCGATGTTGCAGATGGGCGGCAGTAGATAGGCTGGGCGGCCGGCAAACGCGGGTTTCCACAGGCCTTCGCGCATCCAGGGGCCACCCTTGCCCATCGGCGCGTGCTGGTAGCCGATGCGCCAGCCACTGTCGCCGCCTTCGACCAGGTACACGAGGCGCTCCATGTCGCCCTGGTCGCTGTCGTTGTCGCCGGTGAACAGATTGCCGTGGTCGTCGAACACCAGTTCCTGCGGATTGCGCAGGCCGTGGGCCACCATTTCGAATTCCGTGCCGTCCGGATTGGAGCGGAACACCGCGCCTTCATCCGGATAGTCGACCATCTGGCCTTCCTTGCCCTTCACGTGCGTGCCGCGATCGCCGATCGAGTAGTAGATCTTGCCGTCGTGGCCGAGCGCGAGGCCGTGGAAATCGTGGCCGGTGAAGTTGTAGCGCACGCCGAAGCCGCGCAGCAGCTCGTCGCGCTTCACCTTGCCGTCGGCGCCTTCCTCTAACAGCCACAGGCTGGGGATGTTGGTGAACCACACCTTGCCGTGGCGCGCGAGCACGCCCGAGGCGATGCCGTCGAGCTCGGTGTTGAATCCGTCGGCGAAGGCACGGCTCTTGTCGGCGACGCCGTCACCGTTGGTGTCTTCGACCAGACGGACCACTTCGCCCTCGATCGCGAAATCCTTGGCCTGGGCGCCAAACACCTTGTGATGCAGGGCGACGCGATCCTCGATGCTGCGCGAGGCGAGGTCGAGCTCGAGCATGCCCATGTAGTCACGGATGTCGAGCACGCTGGTGCGATAGCGATACGTCTCGGAGACGAACAGGCGTCCCTTCTCGTCGAAATCGAAGGCCACCGGATTGGCGAGCATCGGCTCGGCGGCCCACAGCTTGGCTTCGAGGCCCGCGGGCAGCGAGAAGCGCTTGAGCGCCAGCGTCGCGTCGTCGGACGCGGCATCGATGACGGGTGTTGGAAGTCGTTCGACCGGTTGGAGTTCCAGCGTCTGTGCGGACACCACCGATGCGCCGGCAATCAACAAGACAGCGAGACGGGAGATTAGAACGGAAGGTTTCATATGATCCCGGTAATGAAATGAAAGGGCTTGCAGCGGCGAACTATATATGGAGTCAGCGTATTCTCGCGGCCGTGAAATCGAATTCGAAGGGCAAAACCTGGGCCGCAATCGCTCTCGCTCTGATTGGCGCGCTGATTGCGTGGTTTGTTCCGAAAGATGCGGGAAAAATGCCGGCCGATCTCCCAAAACCTGCTGCTGCCAAGCGCGCCACAGCGACCGCCGCGCAAGCCCCATTCGACTTTTATCTAATGGCGCTGACGGTGCATTCCGCTTTCTGCGCAGACGGACATTCGCGCGAGCCGGAATGCCGTGCCGCTGTCCATCGCTCCCTGGTGATCCATGGCCTCTGGCCCGAACGCAATGAACCGCGAACCTATCCGCATGATTGCCCGGCACCGCCGCTCGCGCTCGATTCGGCGCTCGCGCAGCAACTCGCGGATTTCATGCCGGGGATGGCCGACGGGCTGCATGAACACGAGTGGCGCGAACACGGCGGCTGCAGTGGCCTCGACGACGATGAATATTTCCAGCAGGCGCTCGAGCTCGCGCGCGGTATCGACGCGGCGCTCGGTGCGCGACTAGCTACTCTCGCCGGGAACGAGACCACGGCGGCCGAGCTGCGGGAGATCGCGGACCTGTTTCATCCGGGGCTCGGCGCCACGCTGACATTTCACTGTCGCGTACTGCGCGACGCGCCGGGGCAGCCGCATCTCATCGAAGTGCGCCAGTGCGTGGACAATGACGGGCCGCAGGGCGCACCGCGTACGCCGCTCGATTGTGCGGCGGTGAAGCGAAGGGACCAGGGATGCGGGCAGCACTTTCGCATCGCCGGGATGCGTCGATGAGTGTTACTCCGCAAATGCGCGAGCTGTTCATCGCCTACGGACTCACCGCCGTCGCGATGCTCCTCGGGCTGCTGCTGATGCGCGCCGACCGGCGCGCGTATTTTCGCTGGCCTGTCTATTCGGTCATGGTGATGGCGCTGGGCGTGGTGTTGTGGAACCTGATGCGCAAACAATTGCTGCCGGGCGAGTGGGCCTTCACGCGGGCCGGGGCGATGTACTACGCCGCGCTTACGCTGTACTTCGTCATGGGGTTGGGAACCGGGGTCTTGCTTGGCCGCCTCACGCGGCGTAAAACCTCAGGTGGTTCATCAGGGGAGTGATGTCATGCCACCCGGCATTCGACCACCACCGAAAAAGTAGCGCTACTTCGGGATCTCGAGTCCTGCCATCGACGAGTCGCTGCGAACGCGCCAAGTCGCGCGCCAACCGTTCTTCCAGGCGACGTTCAGCGATTCCTGTGCTTCACGCATCCTGCCCTGCAGGGCAAGTGATTCGGCACGCAGCGCGTACAAGCCGAAATGCCTGCCGCCATTGTTTTCGTAAGTGTCCAGCACGTGATCGAATTTTCGCAAGATCTCGGCGGCTTTGGCCTTGTCGCCACCACCCTGTAGTTCGATGCCCGCGCGTACCAGCGCCGCCGAATATTCAAATCGAATCTGGCCGCCGTCGAACATGTCCGCGGTCGACAGCGGCAGGATGCGCTCCGCGTGCGCGAGCGTTGCACGCGCCGCGACCGCATCGCCGCCGATGTACTGCAGTCGGGCGAGTTCGGCGAATTCGGCGCCGCTCGCCGCCTTGTTCGCCATGCCGCGGTCCGCCAGCCAGGCCTTGATCGCGTCGCGTCCCCCTTCGGCGTAGATGATCGGCGACTCTCGCGCCACTCCGAAGAAACTGTCGCCGTCGGGCAGCGCGCGCCATACCGCACGCGCCTCGGCGATCTTCCCCTTGACGAGCAGCTGTTCGATGCGCTGGTCTCCAAGGTAGGTGTCCTGCGGCCGCAGCTTGTACGCGGCGTCCAGCCACTGCAGTGCCTCATCGGTCTTGCCCTGTGCCCGCGAGATCCACGCGGTCGTCAGCGGGCCCCACACGTTGGTCGAGTCGAGCTCGCGAGCCCGCTTGCAGGCCGCCGAGGCTTCGCCGAATTCACCAAGGTCGATGAGCTCCATGCAGCGAAACACGTGCGATATGAAATCCATCGGGTCGAGGCTGGCGGCCGCCGAAAAATGATTGATCGCCTCCTGTGGCTGCGCCTGGCGATCGTAGAGATTGCCGAGAAAGCGGTGGCTTGCGGCGTCGTTGGGATTCATCTGGGTCGCGCGCAGCAACAGCGGCAGTGCTTCGTCGAAGCGGAACTCCTCGGTGAGCAGCCAGCCCTTGACCGCGATCACCTCGGGCTGATTCGGGTTGAGGTTCATGGCGCGATCGATCAGTGGATCGACCTCGAACTTCACGTCCTCGAGCGGTGTGTGATTGAGCGACAGCCCGTTGAGCAGCGATTCCGCGAGGCCGGTGAGGGCCGGGATGTACTGCGGGTCGGCGTCCACGGCACGCCGGAAATATTCGATGGACTTGAGATTGTCTTCGGCCGTGCGCCGGTTCTGGCGTGCGCGGCCTAACAAGTAGAGCTCCAGCGCTTCCATCTTTTCCGGCTCGCGCCGCGCCCACAGCTCCGCCGTCTCCGCCGACAGCGTCAGGTGCAGCGCCTCGGCCACCGCGCGCGACACGGTATCCTCGATCTGGAAAATGTCGCCGATGGGCAGGTCGAAAGATCTCGACCAGATGTGCAGGCCGTCTTCCGCCGCGATGAGCTGCGTGGTGATGCGCAACTGATCGCCCGAGCGCCGCAGACTGCCTTCGAGCACATGCGTGGCGCCGAGTGCCGTGGCGATTTTCCGTATGTCCTGGTTCTTGCCCTTGAAAGAGAAGGCGGAGGTGCGCGCCACCACACGAAGCGTGGGGATGTGCGCCAGCCAGTTCGACAACTCTTCCGTCAAGCCGTCGCACAGCGACTGCTCGGACTGGTCCACGCTCATGTCGACCAGCGGCAGCACGACGATCGTCGGCAATGCTTCGATCACCGCCTTGACCTGGAAAAGCCTGCCGGGCATGTTCCAGGCCACCACCGCCAACACCAATGCGGCCAGGATGCTGCCGAACCCCAGCGCCATTCGCGCGAGCGGCGCGCGCCGGTCCGACGCCCGGCGCCCTACACCTAAGCCGGTCTCGAAGGACGTGGGTACATACTGGGCGGGCAGCATCGGAATGCCGGTAGTGGGCGTGTTGTCTTCGATCCGGGCGATGAATCGATAGCCCTTGCGGGGCAGCGTCTCGATGTAACGGGGGGTGTCCGCATCGTCGCCAAGGGCGATGCGCAGCTTGCGCATGGCGCTGTTCAGCCCGGTGTCGAATTCCACCACGCCTTTGGGCCAGAGCCGGGCGATGAGTTGTTCGCGCGAGACCACCTCACCTGGATGGCCGACCAGTTCCTCGAGGATCTGGAGCGGTTGGTCCGGCAGCCGGTGCGTGTTCCCGTCCCGGGTGATTTCTCCCGAATCGAAGTTCACCGTCCAGCCGTCGAACCGGATTTCGCGCTTGTCCATGCTCCCGCCAACCACCCTGGGGGGTGAATCATAGACAAGTCAGCGCCGAATCAGCGTCCATCCATCGTCTTCGCGTCGCCGCCGGGCGAACCTCCGCCCCGAACGACACACAAAACGACGCAAGGAGGTACAACAATGAACGTAACTGCGCATCGCAGCATCGGGCCGGTCGAACCGAAGCCCGACGTGCCTGCCGGTCCGGGAACCAAGCCCCCGCCGAAGCATCTTTCCGCTCGTGCATTGACGGCTTTAGTTAGCCAGTTGACCACGGGGTACCCCAATCCTGACGGCCCGGAGGCTCCTCCGGGTCCCCTGGATCCCTACATTCGCCGTGCCCTGGAGCGCTCCGTCATCGGCACGGGGCCGGCCGGCCAGCTCTGGCGTGTCATCGCGGAGAAACATCCTGAGATCTGGGATGTCATCGGCGGCGATCCGCAGTCCCAGGTCACCTTGAACCCGCAGCCGCTGCCGCCCAGGTCGGCTTTTCTGGCCGCCGTCATCCTGGAATTCACGGAACGCATGATCATCGTCGCGGAGATCGCCGACATGATTCCGCGTCCGGGCGGTGAGCGCGGAATCATCATCGTGGGTGGCCACGTCGCGAAGTTCGTCGACGAGATCTGCGGCAATTGCATGCATGTCCGCTGGCCGCTGCCCTGGCCAGCACCCTCGTGGTTCTCGGATTCGTTGAGTGGCGCCGACCTCATCGTCATGGGCACACAGTTTCAACAGTCGGCCGTGATTGCGATGGACCGCGATCTCGGCCGCACTTTTGCCGACGCCGCGCACGCGCTGCTCGAGGCGGGAGCTGCAAGACTCGTCTAACGGAAACGAGGACAGGGAGTCCTCGGGCTTGCCGCCACGGTGTTCAATCCCCCGGGACACCGTGGCGAGCCAGCCGCCTGCCCGCCGCTGGAAACTCGCTCCCGATGTTAGCTGCTACCCTTGCCGCTATTTTGGCGAAACTCGGGGGTTGCATGTCTGAATTGCGCTGGTCATTCGTCGCCGTGCTCGCGATCGCGAATCCGGTATCGGCGATGTCGATGGACCCGGTCGGCATCGCGAGCCCCGACGGGCGCATCGTCGTCGAGGCCTCGGTGAACGACGGAGCGCCGGGATATACCGTCAGTCTCGAAGGCAAACCAGTGCTGGGCAGGTCCCGCCTTGGCGTGTTGCGCGACGATGCGGACTTCAGCACAGGCCTCACGCCCACCGCCAACTACAGCAAGCGCGCCGCGCAGCTTCAAAAGGTGGATGACCACTACGAACTACTGACTTCAAAGCGGCGCAACAGCGTTTACCGCGCCAATCGGCGCGTGCTCGAATTGCAATCGGCGTCAGGCGCGCGCATCGACATCGAGTTCCAGGTCTCGAACGACGGCTTTGCCTTCCGCTACGTGTTTCCGGAAACCGATAAGAACACGCACAAGATCAGTCGCGAGCTCTCGTCATTCAATTTTCTCGCGGGCACGCGTGCCTGGCTGCAGCCCATCGCGCCCGCGCGCTCGGGCTGGAACGAATCGAATCCTTCCTACGAAGAGTATTACGAGCGAGACATCCCGGTGGGCCAGCCCTCGCTGCAGGGCGGCGGCTGGGTGTTCCCGGCTTTGTTTCGTTCTTCTGTCGGCGGGAGCGACACGTGGTTGCTGGTAAGCGAAACCGGCTTGCGCCGCAACTATTGTGGATCGCGACTGCTGGCCGCGCGCCGAAGCCGTGAATACTTCATCGATTTTCCAGGGCCGCTTGAAACCAGCAACGGCGGCGCGGTGACGCCCGAATCCACGTTGCCGTGGATCACGCCGTGGCGCCTGGTCGTCATCGGCAGTCTCAAGACTATTGCCGAGTCCACGCTTGGGCACTGATCTCGCCGATCCACCCGCGAAGGGTTTCAAGACCACGGCGTCCGGCCCCGGCAAGGCGTCGTGGAGCTGGCCGCTGCTAGGCGACGACAACACGATCGTGAAGGTGCAGAAGCGGTTCATCGACTACGCCGCCGAGATGAGCTGGCAGTACACGCTGGTGGACTCGGCATGGGACCGTCAGATCGGCTACGACGGCTTGAAAGAGCTGGTCGAGTATGGCCGCGCGAAGAACGTGAAGATTCTCATCTGGTACAACTCGGCGGGCGAGTGGAACACGACGCCGCTGACGCCGCGCAATCTCATGGTCGACCCAGCGAAGCGGCGCGCCGAGCTGCAGAAGATCAAGGACATCGGCATCGCTGGTGTGAAGGTGGATTTCTTCGCGGGCGACGCCCAGTCGACGATCGCGTACTACCACGACATTCTCGAAGACGCGGCGCGCATCGGGCTCGCGGTCAATTTTCACGGCGCCACGCTGCCGCGCGGCTGGCAGCGCACCTACCCGAATCTCATGACCATGGAAGCGGTGCGCGGCCTCGAATACAACACCTTCGAACAGCGCAACGCCGAAGAATCGCCCACGCACGATGCGATGCTGCCGTTCGCGCGCAATGTGTTCGACCCGATGGACTTCACGCCCGTGGTGCTCGATCGACTCAATAACATCGTCGAACGGCGCACCTCGGGCGCATTCGAGCTCGCGACCTCGGTGCTTTTCACCTCCGGCATCCAGCACTTCGCCGAAGTACCTTCGGGCATGGCGAAGGCGCCGCCGTATGTGCGCGATTTCCTGAAGCGCGTGCCGGTAGTTTGGGATGACGTGAAGTTCATCGATGGCTTTCCGGGGCAGTACGTGGTGATCGCGCGCCGCGCGGGGCGCACGTGGTACGTGGCCGGAATCAACGCCGATCGCCAGCCGCGCAAGGTGAAGATCGACCTGAAGTCGTTGGGAGTTTCGAAGCAGGGCGCACTCATCACCGACGGCATCGACTTCCTGGGATTCAAGAGCGAACCCTTTCCGCTCGAGAAGGGCGTTTTGGCGGACGAGATCACCATGCGCCCGCGGGGCGGGTTCGTGCTGACGCTGGAATAAAACTTACGGAAACTCTGGCCCGAAACAGCAACCTTTGACATGTGACCAAATGGTCACATATAGTCCGCCCATGCACAGCGACGATCTCGTGTTCAAGGCTCTGGCGGATGCATCGCGCAGATTCCTGCTCGATCTGCTGCATAAGCGCGATGGCCAGACATTGGGCGAGCTCGAGTGGGAACTCGAGATGACCCGCTTTGGGGTCATGAAGCACCTGAAGGTGCTGGAAGAGGCGGGACTCGTGGTCACTCGGCGAGAAGGCCGTGAGAAACTTCATTTTCTGAATGCAGTGCCTATCCGCCTGATTCACGACCGCTGGATCGACAAATACAAGGAGCGCGAACTGTCCGCGCTCGCGGACCTCAAAACCACTTTGGAGAAAGCCAAATGCCCCCCGTTGCGCAAGCGAGCCTGAAGCCGGAACTGAATTCGACCACCACTCACATTCATCAGATCTACATCAAGGCCGAGCCGGGTGTGATCTGGGACCACATCACCAGTCCCGAATGGAATGGGAAATACGGATATCGGTGCACCAGCCACTACGAGCTGAAGCCCGGCGGAAAATTCCGCGCCATCACCAATGAGCAGATGCGATCCTTCGGGTTGCCCGAAGTCGGCATCGACGGCGAGGTCATCGAGGTGAAGCCGCCGTTCAAGCTCGTGCAGACCTATCGCTTCCTGTTCAACGAGGAACACCGGAAGGAAGGCTTCACGCGCATCTCGTTCGAGATCGAACAGACGCCGGGCGGTTTCTGCCGTCTCACCATCACGCACGACACGACGGGCGCGCCGATGATGGATCGTGCGACCAAGTCCAATTTCAGCACCGACGGCGGTGGCGGATGGGACTGGATCCTCAGCGACCTCAAGTCACTGATCGAAACCGGCAAGACGATGTAGGGCTGAAAAACCGGCGGATGATTCGCGCGGGAAGGAGGAGAGTCGCTCCTCACTCCCGCGCGAACTCGTCGATTTCATCGAGCAAAGCCTGGGCACCGGCGATGCTGTAACCCACGTACATGCTGTTCATCGCGGCGTTGAGGCGCGGGCTGCGCCGTGTCCAGAGGTCGAACAGATAAGACAGGCCCACGCCGACCAGCCCACCAATCGCCGTATAGATGACGACATTGGGCGCGACGTTCCACAGGTTGAGCGTGGTCGAAAGTTTTGCGCCGACCATCAGCAATGCCGGTGGGGCGAGCCAGATCGCAACCCAGCCCCATTTGAACGAGCGGATCTCCCAGCGGCGCATCAGCGCGAGGTAACGCTGAATCGTAACCACTGGCGCGGCGTAGTTGATCCGCACGATGAGCAGCGTGCGCACCACGGCATCGATGATGAGACCGATGCTCAGGACGTGCAGAAACACTCCACTGATCACAAGTGACCAAGTGCCGAGATTCGCGATCCAGAAGCGGGCGAAAAAGATCGTCAGCGCGAGGCCAATCACGATCTGCACCGGCTGCAACAACAACATCGGAACCAGGCGTAGCTTGGTCCAACGCGTGCGCTTTTCGGTGAGCAGACGCAGATTGAGCGCGATGCTGCGGTCGAGCTTGCGGTCCATCGCCTGCCACTGCTGCCTGAGGTCATCGAGTTCCATGGGTTTCTCCAAAGCGCCGTAGGCGTTCCTTGAGTCGATTGATCTTGGTGGACACGTTGGTTTCGCTGATGCCGAGAATGTCGGCGATCTCGCGATAACTGCGCTCGTCCAGGTACAGCAGCAGGAGCGCGCGATTGAGCGCGTCGAGCTGCGCAATGAATTTGGCCAAGAAGCGGGACGCATCGTCCGCGTCCGGTTCGTGGGACGGATCGGCGGCATCATGCAGCTCGACTTCAAGTGGCACCGTCTGTCGCTCCCGCGCAGCGTGAACGCGCAGATGCGATATCCCCACGTTGAGGGCGATCCGATACAGCCAGGTGGAAAATGGCCGGGACGGATCGTAGTCGGGAAACGCGCGCCAAAGTTGTGCAGCGATTTCCTGCGCCAGGTCTTCGCGATCCGAAGGGCGGGCGTAGGTGTTGGCGACCTTGAACACCATGCGCCGGTGTTGATCCAGCAGTTCGGCGAACTGAAGGCGCGAGGCTGTCGGATAGGGCGGTGGCTGCATTCATCTGTCTGCACCATGATTCGCCAGACCCGTCCATTTGTCACAGCCCGGGCTGCATCTGTTCATAATGCAGCCCGAAGCGGGCGGGCACATGAGAACACTGAGACTGAAAGTGAAACCTGGCTCGCGCGAGGAAGGGTTGACGGAGCTCGATGACGGCAGTTGGCTGGCGCGCGTGAAGGCGCCTCCTGTGGACGGCAAGGCCAACGCCGCGGTGATCGCGCTCGTGGCGCAGCACTTCGGACTGCGCAAGGCACAGGTACACATCAAGAGCGGCGCTTCCGGGCGCTCCAAGCTCGTACAGTTAGAGGACTAACAACAATGATCACGCTCTACACCTTCGGCCCGGCCTTCGGGCTGCCCGATCCCAGCCCGTTCGTGATGAAAGCGCAGATGCTTCTCAAGATCGCGAAAGTGGGCTACGAGGAGAACACCAAGGGCTTCTTTCGCGCCCCGAAGGGCAAGCTGCCGTTCATCGATGACAACGGCACCATCGTCGCCGACTCCACGCTGATCCGGCTGCACCTGGAGCAGAAGCACGGCATCGACTTCGATCGAGGTCTGTCTACTCGCGACCGCGGCGTCGCCTGGGCGACGGAAAAGATGCTCGAGGATCATCTCTACTGGGTGCTGGTGTACTGGCGATGGATGAAGGACGACAACTTCGAACGTGGCCCTGCGAACATCTTCAGGCGCGTGCCAGCCTTCGTACGGCCAATGGTGAAATGGAGAGTGCGCGGCAAGGTGCGCCGCAATCTGCACGGTCACGGTATCAGCCGTCACAACGAGACCGAGATGACGGCGCTTTCCGACCGGGCGTTCGATGCGCTGTCGCAGGTGCTCGGTGACAACCCGTACTTGATGGGCAATGAGCCCTGCGGCGCCGATGCAACGGCGTTTGCGTTTATCGCGGGTGCGTTGTCACCCGTGTTCGAATCGCCGGCGCATGCCAAGGCGCGCACATTGCCGAACCTCACCGCGTATCGCGATCGGATGATGGCGGAGTTCCATCCCGGCTTTAAGAGCTAAAGGAAACGGGGCCTGACCCCGTTGCTGAAACGGGGCCTGACCCCATTACTTGATGAATGCCAGCGCCATCGGCTTCACCAGCGCCACCGGCGTGCCTTTCTGCGTGAGCTCTCCCGTTTTCGCGTCCACGCTGAACACGTTCACGTTGGCGCCATCCTGGTTGCTCACGATGAACCACTTGTTAGTTGGGTCGAAGGCGAAGTAGCGCGGCACCTTGCCGCCTGAGGACACGCGCTGCTTGAAGGTGAGCTCGCCGGTACCCGCATCGACGGCATACACCACGATGCTGTCCTCCCCGCGATTCGTCGCGTAGAGGAACTTTCCATTGGCATGTACGGCGATCTCCGCCGCAGTGCTCGGATCCTTGAAGCCCTCCGCCAGCGTCTTTACTGACTGGAACTGCGTGAGAGTGCCTTTGCCTCCATCCCACTTGAACGACATGACCTCATTGGCGAGCTCCGCGATGCCATACACCCACTTGCCGTTCGGATGGAACACCAGGTGCCGCGGCCCCATGCCGCCGGCCACCTTCGCGAAAGGGGGATCGTTGGGCGTGAGCTTCCCCGTCTTCGCATCGAATCTGTAAACGACGATCTGGTCCATGCCGAGATCCGCCACCAGGCCAAACTTGTTAGAGGGATCGGTGCGGAACCAGTGCGCGTAAGGCTTCGTCTGGCGCGGATGCACGCTCGAACCAATGTGCTGCACGAACGCGGTCTGCTGGTCCAGCGATCCGTCCTTGGCCAGCGAATACACCTCGACGTAGCCGCCGCCGTAGTTCGCATCGAGCACGTATTTGCCGCTGCCATCCACGCTCACGTAGCTCGGACCGCGACCCTTCGATTCCTTGTAATTGAGCAATTGCAGCGCGCCGGTCTTCTTGTCGACGGCAAAAGCGCTGACACCACCCGGAGTGCCTGTGTTGCACATATATAAGTGTTCGCTGTCATTGGACAGCGTGAAATGCGCCGGGTCACGCGTCTCGGCGATCATTTTCGGCGTCGAAAGAGTGCCGGTCGCCGAGTCGAACTCGGCCACGGTGATGCCCATCTTGTCCGGATTCTGGCTGGCGATATAGATCAATGAAGTTTTGGCCATGGCGATGCTGCCTACGCTCGAGAGTAAAAGGGCGAGTGCTGAATTTGCGGCGAACCGCAGTGATGCGGATTTCATCTTGATACGCATTCCCTGTGTAACGTCCGCCGGCGCCGGTGCCGCGGGGGCGCTAGCATGCCACACAAGGTGCTGCCGGCGTCACGGTAGATAGCCGATCTCACGCTGGTGGCGCAGGGCAAGCACGCGCACTTCGTCCTGCTGGACGACGAATCGATAAAGCGCGATGTATCCCGTCGCGCCGAATGAGATGACCAACTCTCGCAGTTCGCCCTCAACGCGCCGTCCAACAAGCGGGTGAGCCGCAAGATTTTCGACGGCGGATTGGATTGCATCCACGGCGGCGAGCGATGCCGCCGGATTCTCGGCGTTCTCGAGCGCACGCGCCGAATAGATTACTTCCGCCATGGCTTAGGGCGCGGACTCGCAACACCCTGCGCAATGCGCCGCGCCCAGGCGTGCACCTCTTCGGCACGGTATGTCTCGCCGGTACGTTCGATTTCCGCATCCGCCGCCAGCGCTTCTTTCACCAGGCTTCGCAACTGTTCTTCGTAAGCGGTGTGCTTCTCGACCGCTTCGACGATGATGCTGTGAACAGAGCGATCCGTGTCTTTCGCGATGGCGCGCAGACGGGCGCGAAGCTTCGGCGGAAGCCGAATGGTGGTTGTCTCTGTCATGGCAGCACAAACGTAGCACCCGTTGCTTCACGCGACAATCGCCTAGTCGGATGATCCCTTCGGCATACCGCGGTCGCCGCTTCACACGTTGACTCCTCTATATAATGCGCCCCTCACCGAATACCTGGCTCTGGAGCCAATCCATGCACAACAAGATCCTCAGCGCCCTCGTGGCCGCGCTCGTCCTTCCGTCCCTTGGCGTAGCGCAGGCTCCGCCCACCGCTGCCGAAGCAGTCGCGGGCACCACGGTCATTCCGCGATCGGCGTTGTTTGGCAATCCGGAAAAAACCCAGGCGCGCGTTTCCCCCGATGGCAAATACGTGTCGTTCATCGCGCCGAAAGATGGCGTGCTCAACGTGTGGGTCGGGCCGCGCAGCGATCCCTCCGCCGCCAAGCCGGTGACCAACGACACCAAGCGCGGCATCCGCCAGCACTTCTGGGCCTACGACAACCAACATGTGTTGTACATCCAGGATGAAGGTGGCGATGAGAACTGGCATCTGTATGCCACCGACGTGGTCGCCGGCACGACCAAGGATCTCACTCCTTATAAAGGTATCCAGGCGCAGGTCGCGGCGCTCACGTGGAAGAAGCCTGGTTCGGTGGCCGTGGCCCTCAACGACCGGGTTCCCGAGTACCACGACTTGTGGGAAGTGAATCTCGCAACGGGCAAGCGCGTGTTGATCGAACAGAACACGCAGGAGTTCGCCGGCTACGATCTTGACCTCGATCTCAAGCCGAAGCTCGCGCTGAAGACTCTGTCTGAAGGCGGCGAGATCTTCCGCAAGGCCGGCGGCAAGTGGGTGAGCCTGCTCAAGTTCGGCCAGGCAGATTCACTGACCACGGCCACGATTGGCATTGAAGGGTCGGGCACCACCGCGCTGATGCAGTCATCGGTGGGCCGCGACAAGTCGGCGCTGGTGCGCGTGAATATCGCCACCGGCAAGACCACGGTGTTAGGTGCCAGCGAACAAGCCGACGTCGAAACGGTCTGGACCGACCCGCGTACGAATACGGCACAGGCCTACACGGTGAACTATCTCAAGCCCGAGATCACCGTGCTCAACCCGGCGGTCAAAAAAGATGTGGACCTCCTGACGAAAGAACTCGGCGACGGGTTCAGCGTCACGAATCGATCGCTCGATGACAACTTCTGGACCGTGGCCGCTGACGACGCACTCGCCCCGGCTTCCAGCTATTTGTACGACCGCAAGGCCGGCAAGGTCACCAAACTCTTCGACCAGCGTCCGGCGCTTGCAAAGGCGCCGCTGGTGCCGATGCAGTCGCTCGAGATCAAGGCGCGCGACGGGCTCACGCTGGTGTCCTATCTATCGCTGCCGCCGGGTTCGGATGCCAACGGTGATGGCGTGCCGGAATCCCCGGTGCCCATGGTGCTCAATGTGCACGGCGGCCCGTGGGGACGTGACACGTATGGTTTCGACAACGAACACCAGTGGCTTGCGAATCGCGGTTATGCGGTGTTGGCCGTGAACTTCCGCGCTTCCACCGGCTTCGGCAAGTCATTCGTCAATGCGGGCAACAAGGAATGGGCCGGCAAGATGCACGATGACCTGCTCGATGCCATCGACTGGGCCGTGAAGAACAAGATCACCACCAAGGACAAGATCGCGATCTACGGCGGATCGTACGGCGGATATGCCACGCTTGTCGGGCTCACGTTCACGCCGGATACCTTCGCCTGTGGCGTGGACATCGTCGGCCCGAGCAATCTCAACACGTTGTTAGCCAGCATCCCGGCGTACTGGAAGGCCTTCTTCGAAGAGCTTGCCTCGCGCGTTGGCGATCCGCGTACCGAAGATGGCAAGAAGCTATTGAACGAACGCTCGCCTCTTACGCGCGCGGACGCGATCAAGAAGCCGCTGCTGATCGGGCAGGGCGCCAACGACCCTCGCGTGAAGCAGGCCGAGGCCGACCAGATCGTGAAGTCGATGAAGGACAAGAACCTGCCCGTGACCTACGTGTTGTTCCCGGACGAGGGCCACGGTTTTGCGCGGCCCGCGAACCGCACGTCGTTCTACGCCGTCGCGGAAGGATTCCTGGCGCAATGCCTCGGCGGCCGTTACGAGCCGGTCGGCAACGACTTCAAGGGCGCGAGCATCAAGGTGCTCGAAGGTGCACAGTACGTGCCCGGACTCGTCGAGGCCCTCAAGTAACGGGGAAGCACCGCTTCGGGGCGGTTCCTCGTTTCCTAGCAAAAAGGGGGCGCGCGTGCGTCCCCTTTTCATTTGTGACGGTGCGCACCAGGTAGGTGGCGGACGTCAGTCATTCGGTGTAGATATTCCCGAGCAATCTCCCAGCGATCATCTGGCCACTCATGGAAGCGCGCCTCCCCAACAAGATCAGGTTCGACGGGTGGACACTGGACACGCAATCCGGCGACTTGACGAAGGGCGAGGTCACGACTCGCCTGCAGATCCAGCCGTTGCAGATCCTGCTCGCGCTGCTCGAAAATCCCGGCAACCTGGTGTCGCGTGAGCAGCTGATCGCGCGGCTCTGGCCCAAGGGAATCGTCGAGTTCGACACCAGCCTCAATACTGCGGTTCGCAAACTTCGCATCGCGCTCAACGAAGATTCGGACAATCCTCGTTACATCGACACGATCCCGCGGCGCGGCTATCGGTTCATCGCGAAGATCGAGCCGGAGCAGGCGGCGACTCCGCCGATAGTGGAGACCCGCGCGGAGATCCGCGCCGCGCCACGCCCGAGTCGCACCCGTTTCCTCATCGCGGCAGCAATGCTGCTGATCGTCGTGGCGGCCGGGTTTTTCTACTTCTTTCGGAACGCTCGAACCTCCGTTTCCGCTCCAGCGCTCGTGGTCCTGCCGATGGTCGACATGAGCGCGGAGCACAAAGATGCCGCCCTTTGTCTTGCGGTCACCGAAGCGATCACCAATCGACTGGCCCAACTGCCCACGGTGCGCGTGGTCTCGCGCACAATGGCGATGAAGTACGACGGCAAGAACGAGGACGTGCGCGAAATAGGCAAGGCGCTGGACGCGGCGTATGTCGTCGAGAGTTCGGTGCGTCGCGACCAGAAAGCGTTGCGAGGCACCGTGCAGCTGGTCAGCACCGCGGATGGCTATCACCTCTATTCGCAAACTTTCGATTTTGCAGTCGAGGACCTGCAGGAAATCGAGCAAACACTTTCGCAATCGGTCGCGCAGGCGGTACGGTTGATGCTGTCACCGGAGCTGGTGCGTCAGTCGCAGGCGCACAGAGCCCATAGCTACGAGGCATTCGGCTACTTCGTACGCGCGCGCAAATATGGGCACGAGGGTACTCCGGACGGCGACGACCAGGCCGCCGCACTGTATCGGCTTGCGATCGAGCGAGATCCTCAATTCGCGCTCGCCTACGTTGGCCTCGCTGAGACGCTTCTCGGCACCATCGCCAGCCGCGAATTGCAGGTTTCCGATGTGGCGGACGAAGTGACAAAGTTGTTGACCGACGCTGAAAAGCTGAACCCCGATATGCCGGAGCTGTTCGCAACCAAGGGATGGTTCGCGATAGAGCGCAAGGCGTATCCCGAGGCCGAGAAACTCCTGCTGGATGCTGTATCGCGCAACCCATTCGATGCGGTGAGTTATGGCCGGCTCGGCAACCTCTTGGAAGCGTCAGGGCGCCCGCGCGACGCGCTCGAACGCTACACGCGTGCCGCGGAGCTCGATCCGCTCTACTTCGTGCACCAGATGTATCGCTGCATGATGCTGCAAGACCTCGGTCAATACGACGAGGCGGCGCGATCCTGCGCGCGCACTCGCATGCTCGCGCGCGACAATTACTGGGGTGCATTGACCACTAGCTGGCTCGAATACGGCCGCGGCGACCTGCCGGAGGCGCTACGCTGGAGCGGCGAGGCCGCAACCCTCGCGCCAAGCCAGAGCTACATCGCGTTCTACCGCATCGACCTGATGCTTACGTTGCGGCTCGTGGAGCAGGCGCGCGCTGCGGCGCGCCAAATCGTGACCACCGACGAAGCGCGCCTGCAAGAAATGCGCGCGAGCCTCGAGCTTGCCGAACACGGGCCCGCGGGACTACGCGCCTATCTTGAGGACGCAGGTACGGCGGCGCTGTCGAATCCGAATGCGCGCATTTATGCCGTGCGGTTCTACCACGTCGCGGGCGACCTCAAGAAAGCGGGGGAGGCGCTCAATGCGCTGCGCGCGGAACCGGATTTCAAGGAAAGCGACTTGTATAACGCGATGGACGTCCGCTTCGCGTATTCGCCCGCGATGATCTGCGCGGGACTCTTGCTCGCCAAGGGTGAACAGGCGGAGGGCTTGCGTCTGCTCGACGGCGTGGACGCGATGCTCGCGCGCCTGGAGAAGAACGGCTGGGCGGGACATGGGCTCGATGCACTGCGAGCCGAGTCCCTCGCATTGCGCGGGCAACCGGATGCCGCAATGCGGTCGTTGAAGCGCGCAGTCTCACGCGGCTGGCGCGGTGCCTGGCGAGCACAGACCGAGCCCTACCTATCGGCGCTGTGGCAGCGCGAGGACTTCAGGTCCTTGATGAAAGAGGTGGAAGCGCGAAACGCGGACATGCGTGCGCGCTTCCTGCGCGTCAACCCTTTATCTGGTCGATGGCAATTCTCTCCGCGCAGACCTTCGTAAGGTCTGCCGCGCCGATGATTCGCGTCAGCAGTTCCGGAAACTTTGGCTTCGGGGGGACGATAGGGCCTATCCCCATGCCAGCGACTTCAAATATGAGTCGGACACTGATATCGAGGTTTTTGACGATTTCTTCGAGTTTCTTTTCTGGGTCATAGATCGACATGACTGTCTCCTGCTTGGCGAGGGGTTGTTTGACGCCGGGCATACTCCTGATCGGCGTGCGCCGCGTCCATCATTCACGCATGAATCTCTTCTGATTCTTATCAATTCAGCACTTGTTGATCCCCTGGCCATGTCCCTCTGGCCGTGGATGCCCGATGTTCCGTCCACAGAACACCGGAGTAGCCGCCATGTCGAGACCTACTTTCAGGACGATTGCTACCTCGATCAAAAGAACCACCACCTGGGTCGCCTGTCTTGCGTTGTTGATGCTGCCGGCAGTGGCCTTCGTGCAGGAACCGGAGTTTCGCTCGCTTCAGGCCTATCGCCCCGAAAACAACTACATGCGCCATGCCGGGTTCCTCGGCCGGATTGGCCAGACAAAGACCGACGTCGACGCCAGGGATGCGAAATTCCGATTGGTGCCCGGGCTTGCTGACAAGCACTGTGTTTCGTTCGAGGCGACCAACATCCAGGATCACTTTTTCAAGCAGGCCTTCTTCCGAATCGTGCTGGCCAAGCGGCTGGATGAGCAGAAGTTTCGCGAGGACGCGACTTTCTGCGTTGTCTCGGGGCTGCACCGCATCAAACGTTCCGGTGTCGAATCGATGTCATTCCGCTCGTTCAATTTTCCGGACCGCTACATCCGCCATCGCAGACTCCGAATTGTGGCTCGACCCTTTCGAGAACACGCCGCTGTTCCGGGACGATGCAACGTTCTTCATGGTCCCGCCCGTCGAATAGGAGGACGCATGGAACTGCTGGCCAAACAACTCGCCACCGCCATGCCCACGCTGCGGGCGCCGCGCGTCTGGTTGTCGGTGCTCAACGAGGCGATGGAGCGTTTCGAGATCGCTTCGTCGGCGCATATCGCGGCCTTTCTCGTCCAGGTTGCCCGCGATTCGAAGGAGTGCCGCTATCTCGAGGACGACCTGAGATATCCAGCCGAGGCGCTGATGCGCATGTGGCCACAATCAGTTCCCGACGTTGGCAACGGCTCGTCCCTATGAACGAAATCCCGAGAAGCTTGCGAACTTCGTGTACTCAGACCGGCTGGGCAACGGCCCGCCGGAGTCATGCGACGGCTATCGCTATCGCGGCCGCGGGCTCATCCGGATCATCGGTCGAGCCAACTATGCGTCTGCGGGCGCCGCACTTGAAGTCGATCTGGAGCGCCAGCCCGAATCGCTGCTCGAACCGCGCAACGCCGCGATGTCGGCGGCGTGGATCTGGAGGACGCGCGGTCTATTCGAGCGCCGAAAAGCGTGTGCGCTACGATTGATCGCCTGAAAGTCGGACGCGAGGGGTCGAGCCTTCGCTCCAATTCATTTTCGCAGCAACTTTCCCTGCGCTTCGGCGAAGCAGGGCTGATCGCGCAACGGATCCATGCGCGGATCCAGCTTCATCCAGCCTATCCACTGCGAATGGTCGGTGAGTGAACGCAACAACGCGGCGCAGCCTTTTTCCTTTTCCCCCAGCGCCGCGTAGATCACCGCGATCTCGTATCCCATCCCGTAGCCTTCCTTCGCACGACGCTCGAGGCGCTCGATCTGCGCGAGTGCGTCGTCGCGCCGGCCCGCATGGGCATACACGAATCCGGTGTCGGCACGGAACGGGACTTCCGAATACATCAAAGGCAACTGCTCGAGCGCGCCCTTGATGTCGCCGGTGGCGACCAGTGACTGGATCAAGATCGCTCGGGCAGCATCGAACCGTGGTTGCGACGCGATCAACGAGCGCGAGTATTCGATGGCTTCGGCATACCGGCGAGTTTGAAAGAGCAGGTTGGCGTACGTACCCGCGTACAGCAGCGTCATCGGTTCGCGCTCGCGGGCACGGCCGATGTACGCGTACGCCTCCTCGACCCTGCCTTGGTAGGCGCGCAACAAACCGTATCCATGCCACAGCCGCGTGTAGCCTTCGTCGGCGGCGCGCGCAAGCTCGAAATCCTTCTCCGCCTGCGCGTAGTCCAGGTCGTAGAACGCCTCGATCACCGCCAGCGCGGAATGTCCCGAGGCGCTCTTGGGATCCAGCTCGATAGCGCGAAGTGCGGCGGCGCGGCCTCGTTCCATCGCATCGACTACGGGCATCTCCTGCCCGATGCCGGCACCGGTGTAGGTCTCGGAGAGCGCCGCCCACGCATCGACGAAGTACGGGTCCTCCTTCAAGGCGGCTTCGAAGTTCCTGATGGCTTCCGCTCCACCGCGCACATCGCGTCGTGAGCGCTCGAATTTTCCATTGAGATAGAGCTCGTAGGCGTGCTGATTGGTGGTACGCCGTGGCTCATCGTCGCGCGCTGCGGCGCCCACTGTCAGCGCGGGATCGACGGTGTGCCGCGGCCCGCGCAACCACCACAGAAGCCCACCAACACCCGCAAGAACTGCAAGCGTCACGGCGATGACGTGGCGGCGCTTCACGCGCGGAATCTCCGGCGCGGTAACCGGCAACGATGAGGCTGGAGATGCAGCCGGCGCGACCAACTTGCCGACGAACCGATACCCGATGCGCGGCAACGTCTCGATGTAGCGCGGTGTTTCCGAATCATCGCCGAGCGTCGAGCGGAGCTTGCGAATCACGGCATTCAGGCTATTGTCGAAATCGACCACGCCCTTGGGCCACAGCACTTCGACCAGCCGCTCGCGCGTGACGACTTCACCCGGGTGCGACAGCAACTCCACGAGCACACGCAGCGGTTGCTGGGGCAAACGCTGCACATTTCCGTCGCGCGCGAGCTCGCCCGAACGCGTGCGCAGCGTCCAGCCATCGAAATGAAATTCCGCGGTCTCAGTCACTTACGCGTGATCATAAAGAAGTAAGCCGCTTTTAAGCGCGCTTTCATTGTCCCTGACGGCGGGCGAGTGGAAGTTCGGGCCATGAACACCACAATCGCCCGCAACCGCTTTCCCGCTCTCGCCATCGCCGCACTTGCCGCGGTCACGGTCGTCAGCTTTGCCCGCACTTACTACCTGAAGTTCCTGTTCGGCCTTCCGCCGCTCACGCTCGCGGCGCACCTGCACGGGCTCATCGCCACGACGTGGCTCGTGCTGCACTACACACAAGCACGGCTCATCGCCGCGCACCGCGTCGCGCTACACATGCGTCTCGGAATCTTCACAGCCTGCGTGGGCGCCGTGCTTGCAGTTCACGCGTTCCACGTTGCGGTCGCCGGTGTCGCGGCTGGCCATGCACCACCGGGACGCAATCCGCTGCAGTTCCTGTCGGTGCCCATGGGCACGATCACGATGTTCTCGCTGTTCCTCGCGAGCGCGTTGGCCCTGCGAAAAAAGCGTGAGTGGCACAAGCGGCTGATGTTTCTCGCCAGCCTCTCCCTCATCCTGCCCGCAGCGGGGCGCCTGGATTCGCTGATCATGGTGCCGCTCGGATTGCCACGCGCGGTCATCGGCTTCTGGCTGACATTCGCATTCGTCGCCTGGGCCTGGGCCAACGACTGGCGCAAACTCGGCCGGATTCACCCCGCGTACATTTACGGCGGCATCGCATTGCTCATTTCGGTGCCGGCGCGCCGGGCGCTGGGATTCACGGACGCCTGGCTTCCGATCGCGCAGTGGTTGATCGGTAACTAGTCTCAATGTCAGACGAAAGGAATCTTGACTTCATTGCCCGCATTCGACGGCGATAGTACGTTGTCGCCCATGGTCGCAGTCGTTCGCAATCGTTTCTATGCCGCCTTCGCCATTGCGATCGCAGTGTTTACGCTCGTCGCATTCGCGCGCACCTACTACCTGCGCTACTGGTTTGACGTACCGCCCATCACGGTGCTTCTGCATTTGCACAGCATCGTGTTCACCGCCTGGGTGGTGCTGTTTGTCATCCAGACGCGCCTCATCGCCGCGCAGAACTACCGCACGCACATGCAGCTCGGCATTGCCGGCATCGTCGTCGCGACTCTGGTCGTGATCTTCGGGTTCGCCACCGCCATCGTATCTGCGAGCGCGCCGCGCGTACGCCCCATGGGTTTGAACTCGCAGCAGTTCGTGCTGGTGCCACTGGTGGCGATTACGTTCTTCGCCATCCTGGTCACAGCGGCCGTATTGCTTCGCAAACGCGCGCAGCTGCACAAGCGTCTGATGACACTCGCGATGATCTCGGTGTTAGGGCCGCCGATCGCGCGGCTGATCTTTGTCACCAACACCGGTAAATACTTTGCCGTGATACAGATCGCCGTGCCCGCCGTGTGTCTCGCCTGGTGCCTCGTGAGCGACTGGCGGAAATCCCGAATCGTGCATCCGGTCTACTCGATCGGCGGCGCGATTCTGCTCATCAGCTTGCCGGTGCGTTTCATCCTCGCGCAGACGCCTCAGTGGGAGAACGTTGGGCGGTGGTTAGCCGGGATGCAGTAGCAGCGCGCCTACTTCACGCCGTACAACTTCTGCTCGGCGTCGGCGTAACACTGGCTGCCGCGCAATGGATCCAGCCGCGGCTCCAGGCGCATCCAGTTGACCAGCAGCGAGTGATCGGTCACCGCGCGTGTCAGCGCGGCGCAACCTTGTGCGATGTCACCCAGCGTGGCGTAGATCTGCGCCTGCTCGTACGCCACGGCGAAACCACGGCGAGCGCGTTCGTCGAGCCGCTCGATCTCGCGCAGCGCGTCCTCGCGTCGCCCAAGTTTTGCGTACACCATCCCGAGATCTCCCTGATTCGGTCCGGAGTCGCCATTCGCCTGTGCTTGCTCGAGCGCGCCCGCCAGGTCGCCAGTCGCCATCAGTGAGCGCGCCAGTACGCTGCGCGCCTGGTCGAACCGGGCATTGAGCTCGATCACCTGCTTTACCATTCCGATGGCCTCGTCGTAGCGCCGGGTTTCATACAGCAGCAGACTGTAGTTAGCCGTATAGATCGGGCGCGTCGGCTCCAGCTCGCGCGCACGGCGGATGGCGGCGAACGCTTCCTCGACGTGTCCGAGGTGCCCGTGCCACATGGCCAGGTGGTGCCACACCAGCGATTCGTGGTCGTTGAGCTGCATCGCATGGTCCAGCTCGCGCTTCGCACCGGCGAAGTCCTTGTCATGGTCCATGAGAATCTGGCCCAGCAGGACGTAGGCGAGGGGTTCACCGGGAGCGAGCTCGATGGCTCGCGCGGCAGCGGCCCGTGCCTTGGGTATGCCTTCTGCGGGTGTCAGCTTCTGCCGGATGACAGCGATGGAGATCGCCGTTCCATACGCCGCCCATGCTTCGGGATACTTGGGGTCTTCCTGCAGCGCCGCCGCGAACTTCGCGACCGACTCGTTGGTGGTATCGATGTCACGGCGCGAGCGCAGCTGCAGGCCGTCGAGGTACAACTCCTGCGCACGCTCGCTGGGAATGTGCTGCGACGTATCGCGCCCGGACCATAGCCACCATGACAGCCCCAAGCCAGCGACGAGCGCGACGATGTGCCAGGACGAAGGCAATGCGGGCCGCTGACAGACGCCGAACCTCGGTCGATGGCACGCTCGCGGCTGTTTCACCGGGCTTGCCGATGAAGCGGTAGCCCACACGCGGCAGCGTCTCGATGTAGCGGGGCGTGTCGGCGACATCGTCCAGCGCCACACGCAGTTTGCGCATCGCGACGTTGAGCCCGTTGTCGAAATCCACGATGCCGGCCGGCCACAAAGCCTTTACCAGCTGATCGCGCGTGACAACCGCGCCGGCGTGATCGAAGAGCTCGATGAGGATGCGCAGCGGTTGCTGAGGCAGGCGTGCGGCATGGTCGCCCCGCGAGACTTCTCCCGAGACGCGGTCGACCTTCCAACCGTCGAACTCCATGAACCCTGATTCCATCGACCCGTTTCCATCAATGAATAATAGAGAAGTAAGGTGAATCCAAGCAGCCGCTAATGGCTTATCGATGTTCCGAAGGCGGATGGTCCCAGGCGCCGTCAACCACTGGGAGCCTCGCCATGTCCGCCGTCGTTCGTCCAGCCTTCTATCGCCACATGGCGATTGCGCTGTCCCTGTTCGTAATCATCGGATTTTCACAGACTTACTACCTGCGATTTCCTCACCGATCTGCCTCCGCTGGATACCCTGGTGCACCTGCACAGCGTGGTATTCACCGCCTGGCTGCTGGTGTTCATCGCGCAAACCAGGCTGGTGGCCGCCCAACGAGTCGATTTGCACATGAAGCTTGGTATCGCCGCGTTGGCGCTGGCAGTAGTCGTCGTGGCGATCAGTTTTGCCACCACGGCAGTCAAGGCCACGATCCCGCGCATCCATCCCGTCCGGCCTGACGCCGCCGCAGTTCACCATTGTGGGAATCATGAGCCTGGTGCTGTTCGCGGGCTTCCTGGCGCTCGGCGTCGCGTTCCGGCGGCGCGCTGCGTATCACAAGCGTTTCATGATGCTGGCGATGATCGGTGTGCTGACGCCAGCGGCGTCGCGGATCGTCACGCAGCTCGGATTGCGCGAGCACTGGACGTACCTCGTGCCCATCGTTCCCGCGCTGTTCGTGGCGTGGTGCCTCGCCTACGACTGGCGCAAGCAACGCATCGTGCACCCGGTGTACGCCATCGGGGGCGCGGCGCTCATTGCCTCGTGGCCGCTGCGCGTGATGATCGGCCGCAGCGAGTGGTATCAGCCGATCGGCGAGTGGATCGCGCGCGTGGGCGTAGCAATCTCATGAATGGGGACGCTCCCCGTTTCCACTTCAGGGCGCTACGTCCGAGTAGTTCCGCCGCTGCTCACCCGGCTTGCGATCGCCGTGAAGCCACCACGTCATTCCCAGCCAGGCGGTGAGCACAGCCAGGATCAGTAGCAGGGGGTGTTTGATTTTGGGGTTGCGCACGCCCGCATATTAAGGAGTTGCCTGAGGCCACCGACGGGGCCAATTTCACAATTGGCAGGCCCGAACAACTGATTTCGCGCCTTTTCTTTGACTTCCAGCCGCCCATCCCTACACTGCCGCCCATCCGACCTCTGGCAGTAAGCCGCCTCACAACGGCCGACCCTCGAGGGGCTCCTGAAATCAGGAAATGGTGTTAGCCGGCGTAAGTTCCGGTGCGAATTCGAACGCAATGGCAGTCCGCCATTTCCGCGCTCGGGCTCCAACCCATTTCCGCAATGAGGTTGTTAGATGTCCGCCGCCGCCGCTCCCAAAGAACTCAATACCTACCGCAAGCACTGGGCCGCCCGTTTCGGCACCGCGCCGTTCCTGCCCATGTCGCGCGAGGAGATGGACACGCTCGGCTGGGACTCCTGCGACGTCATCATCGTCACGGGCGATGCCTACGTGGATCACCCGAGCTTCGGCATGGCCATCATGGGGCGGTTGTTAGAGGCGCAGGGTTTTCGCGTTGGCATCATCGCGCAGCCGGACTGGCAATCGGCCGAGCCGTTCAAGCAGTTAGGCAAGCCGAACCTGTTCTTCGGCATCACCGCGGGGAACATGGATTCGATGGTGAACCGGTACACCTCGGACAAGCGCATCCGCAGTGACGACGCGTACACGCCAGGCGGGCAGGGCGGCAAGCGCCCGGACCGCTCCGTCGTCGTCTATGCGCAGCGCGCGCGCGAAGCTTTCAAGGATGTGCCCATCGTCATCGGCGGCATCGAGGCCTCGCTTCGCCGCATCGCGCACTTCGACTACTGGAGCGAGAAAGTCCGCCGCAGCGTGCTGCTGGACGCGAAGGCCGACCTGCTCGTGTTCGGCAACGCCGAGAGGCAGATCTGCGAGATTGCGCATCGCCTTGCCGCGGGCCAGGACATCACCGAGATCAACGACCTGCGCGGCACCGCGTTCGTGCGCAAGTCGCACGACTTCATCGAGATCGACTCCACTCATATAGATGCACCCGGACGCTTGAATCCGCCCATCGATCCGTACGCGATGGAGCCCGAGATCCGCAAGGCGAACGAAGAGGCCGCCGCAGTCGAAGCAGGCGAGGCGCCGCCGAAGGCGCAGGAAGTCGTCGTGAAGTTCGCGCGCCGAGTGAAGAGTGAAGATCGCGAGCGCAGCGTGATCCGCATGCCGTCATTCGAAACCGTGACCGCCGATCCGGTGCTCTACGCACACGCCAGCCGCATCCTGCATCTCGAAGCCAACCCCGGCAACGCGCGCGCACTCGTGCAGCGGCATGGCGATGTGGATGTCTGGCTGAACCCACCGCCGATCCCGCTGACGACGAAGGACATGGACTTCGTGTACGAGCTGCCGTACGCGCGCAAGCCGCATCCGGTATACGGCAACGCCGAGATCCCGGCGTACAAGATGATCAAGTTCTCCATCGCCATCCAGCGTGGATGTTTCGGCGGCTGCACGTTCTGCAGCATCACCGAGCACGAGGGACGCATCATCCAGAATCGCAGCGAGGGCAGTGTGCTGCGCGAGATCGAGAAGATCCGCGACGAAGTGCCTGGCTTCACCGGCGTCATCAGCGATCTCGGCGGGCCGACCGCCAACATGTATCGCATCGCCTGCAAGTCGCGAGAGATCGAAAAGGCCTGCCGCAAGCCGAGCTGCGTGTATCCCGGCATCTGCCCCAATCTCAACACCGATCACAGCGCGCTGATCCAGCTTTATCGCAAGGCGCGCGCGCTGCCGGGCGTGAAGAAGATCCTGATCGCGAGCGGCGTGCGCTACGACCTCGCCATCGAGAGCCCCGAGTATGTGAAGGAGTTAGCCACGCACCACGTGGGCGGCTATCTCAAGATTGCGCCCGAGGCCATCGGCGAAGGGCCGCTGTCGAAGATGATGAAGCCCGGCGTCGGCGCGTATCACAAGTTCAAGGAGCTGTTCGACAAGTACTCCAAGCTCGCCGGCAAGGAGCAGTACCTGATCCCGTACTTCATCGCCGCGCATCCCGGCACCACCGACAAGGACATGCTCGAGCTCGCGCTGTGGCTCAAGCAGAACGGGTTCCGTGCGGATCAGGTGCAGGCGTTCCTGCCTTCACCGATGGCGACGGCGACCGCGATGTATCACACGTTGAAGAACCCTTTGAAGCGCGTCACGCGGGATAGCGAGGAAGTAATCATTCCGAAGGGGATCAAGCAGAGAAGGCTGCACAAGGCCTTTCTGCGCTATCACGACCCTAACAACTGGCCGGTGCTGCGCGAGGCGCTGCGGAAGATGGGCCGTGCGGATCTGATCGGGAATGGCAAGATGCAATTGGTGCCGGGGTATCAGCCGGCGGGAACCGGCGGTGCGGCGGAGGGGAAGAGGGGCGGAGGTCCTAACAGGCCGTTCAAGACGCAGCATCTCGGATTGCCGAGAGTGCCGGCGAGGCCTCCACGCCGTAAGTAAGGAGTCGCCAATGACGAACTCGTGGCTTTCCGAGATCGCAGAAGATTGGCGCCGCCTGGACCATTGTTTACGCGCTGCTCAACGGCTTCGGACCCACTGCGTTTCGCAATAGCGACTTCGAGTCGGTGTTGGTTCTCTTCCTGCTGCCAATCGCCTGCCTGCTGGCCGTGTTCGCGTATTTTCGAAATGGCGGGTATCTCGCGTTCGGCATTCTGACGCTGGCGACGCTGACTTTGTCGATTCCGCTGGACCCCGTTAACCACATGCCGGACTTGCCCACGTTGGTCTCCCTGCTGACATTGCTGGTCGGTGCACCGTTGGCGTTGACCTGGAGCCTGTGGCTGACGTTTCGTTCGCCGCCGAGTGCCGTCAGCCAGCAGTAGCTGGACTGACGGCGCTGGGCAGTCAACGCGTCAGTCATCGTCATTTTCATCGTCATCATTATTGTCATTGTCAGGTCGCTGGCTGCCGTAGATCGCGGTGAGTTCGAGGTCTTCGTCCTTCACGAGCCCCACGCCACGGCAGTACGTCTTGTGCCCGATGTCATCGGGTTCCAGCAGCGTGGTCTCTTCGACCTCCAGGCAATTGTCGAACCTCCCGGCGGGTACTCGCACCGCAAATCCCGTTCGCTTGTGCTCGGCACGATCGAGCGCGACGTCGGGCGCAACTTCCTGGTAGTAGCGCGATCCCGTGATGAATCCATCTTCGGGCATCACGATGCCGGGTAGTGCGCCGTGGCGGCCTGCCAGCCAGGCGCCCTCGTGGCTCACCACTTTCCCGTCCTCGTAGATGTCGACGTCTTCGCCAAAGTAATAGACATCACGTGACGGCCAGCAGTTGGCGAAGTAGTTGCGCGAGATTTCGACGAGCTCGCCGTCTTCCGTTTCCCGTTCTTCCACCACGCGAGCGTAGAAGGTGCGGGTTTTGCCTCCGATGGGAAGTGATATTCGCTTGGTCTCGCGCTCGGCGGTTATCCACAGTTCGCTGAGTTCATCGCATTTTCCGGCAGCGACACAGGCAGCGTTCGAGTAGTACAACTGCCGGCCCGGGATCAGTGGAAAGTACCTGTTACCGCCGATGCTTATGAACTGGCATGACGCGAGCGGGAATTTCTTGGTGAACCCATCGCCCTGTGCGGCTGCCACCGTGGCCGCCAGCGCGAGTGCGGCGACGGCGGCCATCTTTGTTACCCTGATCATGATCCTCTCCTTGAACGGGTGATTTGCTGAGTGGATAGACGACTCCGGCATTTGTCTCCCGTCGCGTCGCGGCGCGTCGCGATGGATTCCTACAGGGCGGTCGGACAGCCCTGCTGCAGCGCGTTCCTGGCGCTGGCCACAGCGAATCTGACCCTGCGACCTAACCTTTTCCCGCCCCGCCCGTCCAAGTTCCGTGCTTACCCTTTTGAAATCATGGGCTCAGCCGGATGCCTTCCAGGCCCTGCTCAATGAGCGCGGCGGTCGCTGGTACAACGCCTGCCTGCGCATCACGCGTGACAAGGACCTGGCCGCGGATGCGGTGCAGGAAGCCCTGCTGAAGGCCTGGCACCGTCGCGACGACTTTCGCGGTGACGCCGCCCTCGATACCTGGATTCATCGCATTGCGCTCAATTCCGCCATCGATCTGGTCCGGCGGCGCAAGACCCGGGCCGAAGACGAGCTCGATCCCGACGCTGCATTCACCGAGCCCTCGGCGGCGCCCGACCGCGAATACACCCAGCAGGCGTTGGAGAAGGATCTGGCAGTCGCCATGAAGCGCCTTTCGACCCGCGAGCGGCAGACCTTCCTGCTCAAGCACATCGAAGGCTGGCGCATGGACGAGATCGCCGAAAGCCTGCAGACCAGCACTAACAACGTGAAGAGCATCCTGTTCCGCGCGGTGCGCAAGCTGCGCGTCGATTTGCACGTATGGCGAGGCGAATCATGATTTCCGATGACGAACTGCTTCTCTATTACTACCGGGATGGGCTGGATGCGGCCGACCGTGCGCGCATCGGCGCGGCGCTCAGCGAGCAGCCCGAACTCGCCCGGCGAATGCAGGCTCTCGTGGCGCGACTCGACGCGGCCGCGGCCAGCCCTGAAGTTCCCGTGCCCGCGGATGTGCAGCAGCGCTGGCGAACCGCGCTCGAGCGCGCGGCAGATACCGATGAACAGCGTGAAACACGCGCGCCGCGCCGGTTCTTCGACTTTCGATGGCCTGCTGCCGCGGCGGCGGTGTTGGCAATCGTCGCGCTCAATTTGATCTTCCAGATCGTGAACCGGCCGACGCCGGAACAAACGGCAGAAGTGGCGACGCCGGTGGATGTTCCCGCGACCGCCGACGCATCCGCCTATGAACGCGGACTGAAATTTCATCTCGCGAGCACCGAACGGCAGCTCGCCGGACTCGACAACGCAAAGCCCGAAGATCGCGCGCGCCTCGTCGAGACCATCATCGCGCAGAACCGGATGTATGCGCTCGCGGCCGAGCGCGCTGGTGAACCGCAGCTCGCGCGGGTCCTACGCGCATTCGGTCCTGTTCTCGAAAGCGTGGCGCACGGCGGCGAATCGTCCGCGAGCAGCGTCGCGCAGCTCAGCTTCGAATTGAGGGTGATGCAGGGCCGGCTTGGCGCCGAGGCCGATGCGCCAACCCGCACCCCATCCACCACGCTTTAGTTAGAGGAAGTTCTCATGAAATTCGCAATTGCCACGCTGGTCGCGTTATTGATGGTCGGCACGACCTTCGCGCAGGCACCCACGAAACCCGCGAAACCTGCCAGACCCGCAATGCCGGCGGTGCCCGCGCAACCCGCGCAGTCAGCCGACCGTGCTCCCACCGACGACGAAGAGCTCGCGCTCGCGGCCATGGAAGGGCTGATGGCGCAGGCACCGGAACGCGCCCTGCCGATCATCAAGAAGGTGCTCGCCGGTCCGCAGACCAGGCTCGTCAAGCAGCGCGCGCTGTTCGTGCTGAGCCAGATCGATTCGCCGGAAGCCCAGGAGATCCTGGTCCAGACGGCGCGTTCATCGGATCCCGCCATGCGCGGCGAAGCCATTCGCAGCATCGGAATTGGCGGGGACCCGAAGGCGCTCGACGGATTGATGGCTATCTACAACGCCGGTGGCCCCGACGTGAAGGGAGAGGTGCTGCAAGCCTGGTTGATCGCCGGGCACAAGGAGGCCGTGTACCAGGTGGCGCTGAATGCGAAGACCGAGGGCGAAGCGAACGAGGCGATCCGCATGCTGGGAGTCATGGGCGCCACCGACGAACTGAGAAAACTCGGCGATAAGCCTAACGCCGCCAGCGGCCTGGTGGACGCGTACGCGCTCAGCGGTGATCTCGCCAGCCTGCGCAAAATCGCCGAGGGCAGCGGCGATCGAGCCGTGCGCATCGACGCCATCCGCAAGATCGGCTTGATCGATAGCGACGCTGCGCGCGCCGCGCTGCGCGACATCTACTCGCGCAGTACCGATGCGGAAATCAAGGACGCCGCGCTGCAGGGCATGTTGATAGTAGGCGACGAGCAGGGCGTGCTCGCGCTGTACAAGGCCGCCAGGACCACCGAGGAGAAGCGGGTGTTGCTGCGTACGCTCACGACGATGGATGGTGATGTCGCGTTGCAGGCCATCGATGCGGCACTGGAGAAGAAGTGATGAACATCCAGACTATTCGCATCGCCGCGTTGTGCCTGGCAGTCGTTGCGACACCGGCATTCGCAGCCGAACTCACGCTGCCGAAAGACGGCTGGACGAGCTGGCAGGTTGAGGCCGTCGAAGGTGCGCCGGACTGGTGTTGCTGGAGTGGCCGAGGTGACAGCGACGCGTCGCGGGCTTCCTGCAAACTCGACCAGGACTCCGGCAACTTCGGCAGTCGCGACAAACAAACTACCGACAGCGTGCGAGTGTATGCGCGCGTCGCCGGCGGCAAGGTCGAACGTTTGCGAGTGTTGTCGGCAACGTGCCCAGTGGAAGCCAGGACGCCGATTCACGAGCTTGGAAACGTCGCAGCGGACGACAGCGCGCGTTGGTTGACCACGCTCTCGAAGCGCCAAGGCACGGACAAGAATGATGATCTTCAGGAAAACGTTCTGGCCGGGCTCGCGATGCATCGCGGAGACCTGGCGCAGAACGTGCTCACCGATATCGCCCGCGGCAATGATCGCGCCGAGACACGCAAGAAGGCGATTTTCTGGCTCGCCCTGCTGCGAGGAACCGCGGGCGCCGAAGCTGCGAGCTCCGCGATGTTCAACGACAAGGATCCGCAGGTGCGCCAACACGCGGCGTTCGCGATCACGGAGTCAAAGTTACCCAACGTAGCTCAGCATCTGATTCGACTCGGCAACACTGACAGCGATGGCGAAGTTCGGGCGCAAGCCTGGTTCTGGCTCGCCCACACCGGCGCTTCAGGCGCAGAGGAGGCGATCACTGCGGCGCTCAAGAAGGACAAGGACGATCAGGTTCGCGAGCAGGCCATTTTCGCGCTTTCCCAACTACCGGACGATCGCGCGACGCGCGCACTCGTCAAGGTTGCCGAAGATCGATCTCTGTCCCACGAGCAGCGCAAGCGCGCGGTGTTCTGGCTGGCCCAGTCGGAATCGGAGGGCGCGCAGAAGTATCTGGAGACGGTATTAGTGGGAAATGTCAGCAACTGAGGACGCCTGACTCGCTGTGGGAACTCGCTCATGTTCCGCAGCGGCCCTGCCCGACGGCGCAGTTGAGCGACAACGGCTACGGTGGCCGGCATGAAAGCCATTCTCAGAGCCACTCTCGCCGCAGCGGTCGCCGCCGGCGTATTCAGCGCGCTGCTCAGCCGCCTGGTCGCGAAGCAGGCTGAGGCATATCGCCACCTCAGGGAGGCGGATCGTGTGCCCACCGTGCACCCAATCGCTGATGCCGAACCCGACGTGGAAGAGCCGCTGGATGAGTCTGATTTGCGGGTCGCGCAGAACTCTCCGCTCTGAAGCCCCGCTGACGAAGGAATCCCATCGGAAGCGGGCATAAGTCCGCGCCGTTGATATCGGTTGTCGCGTACCATGCGCGGCCCCATGAAAACCCCTCCCGGCTTGCAGCCGCTGATCGACGACGGCGTCATCGACGAAGTCATTCGCTCTCTCAAATCCGGCAAGGAAGCCACCGTCTATACGGTGCGCACTGGCACGCAGGTCCGCTGCGCCAAGGTCTACCGCGACATGGGCCAGCGCAGCTTCCAGAAGCGCGCGCAATACCAGGAAGGCCGCAAGGTCCGCGGCAGCCGCCAAGCGCGGGCGATGGCCAAGAGCACGCGCTACGGCCGCAAAGAAGCGGAGTCGGCATGGAAGAACACCGAGGTGGATGCGCTGTACAAACTCGTCGGGGCAGGCGTGCGCGTGCCCAAGCCCTTCGGCTACTTCAACGACACGCTGGTCATGGAGCTCGTGACAGACGCGGCGGGCGATCCGGCGCCACGCCTGGGCGAAGTGGATCTAACTCCTGAAGTGGCACGTGAGTACCACTCCTTTCTAATGCGCCAGATCGTGCGCATGCTGAGCATCGGCCTCATCCACGGCGATCTCTCGGAGTTCAATGTGCTGGTCGATGCGCATGGCCCGGTGATCATCGATCTGCCGCAGGCGGTGAACGCGGCGGGCAACAACGCCGCCTTCGCGATGCTCGAGCGCGACGTGAACAACATCCGCGGCACGCTGGCTCGTTTCGCGCCAGAGCTGCTGGAGACGGAATTCGCGCGCGAGATCTGGGCGTTGTACGAAGCCGGCGAGCTGCAGGCGGAGAGCGTGCTGACGGGCGTGTTCGCGCGCGAAGAGATCGCTGCCGATGCGGACGCGGTGATGGTGGTCATCGAGGACGCGCGAGAGGAAAACATCCGGCGCGAGCTGGGGCGGCTGACCAGTTAGATTTATTTTCTTGAAGCCTTTGTCGGCCGATTCAGATTGCGCTCGCGCAGCCACGCGATCACCGTCGACACGTTGCTGAAGCGGAACTTCGCAGCCGTCGCGGCCAGATCGCCGACGCGCACCGAGTATCCGCCCAGCGCGTTCACTGCTTCGAAACCCTCTTCGTCGGTGACGTCGTCGCCGATGAATACCGGCGTGCGTCCGGCGAACGGCGCTTCGCGCATGAATGCCTCGATCGAGGCTCGCTTGGAGTAGCCACGCGGAGTGAGCTCCAGCACGCATTTGCCATCGCGCAGCACGAACTTTTCGCGCAAGTGATCCGCGATCTCGGCCATCACCACCATCACCGCGCGCTCATGCTGTGGAGCCTGTCGGAAATGCAGCGCCAACGCCGTTCCCTTGTCTTCCAGCAGCAGGCCCTTGTAGTGCGTGACCAGCTTTTTGAGTACATCACGCGCCGGATTGAGTTGCTTTGCATCGATGACGGGATGCGAAATCTCACCCTTCGAATCACGCATCTCCACACCATGCAGGCCGGCGGCCAGGAACACATGCGGCGCGAACAACTGGTCGAGCTCGGCGATCGAGCGCCCGCTGATCAGGGCCAGCGCACCATCCTCACGCTTGGCCGCGAGCTGCAGCGTGTTGCGCAGCGCCGCGGGCACGCGCACAGCCGCGGGCGTAGCCGCGATCTCCAGAAGCGTGCCATCGACATCGAGGAACAAGGCGACGTTGCTGTGGGGGATGAAGGATCCGCGAAGGCTCATTCCCCAGACAATACCGAATTCCGCAGCCTTCGCCCTGTCGGAATGTTTCGGTAAACCCTCAGTCGATGTCGTGAATGCGCAGGCTGACCATCTGGTCGATGGACAGGTCCTTCATTCCCCGTGACTTGAGGTTGGCGATGTATTCCGGCGTAACGCCGTGTATGCGCATGGCCACCAGCTGATCGGGCTCGGGATGCTTGTAGCCCAGTTGCTCGATTTTCGCGATGAACTCCGGCGACACACCGTGGATGCGGAACGCGATCATGTCGTCGATGCTACGCAGCTCGTAGCCGTTCCTTTTCATCTGCGCGATCCACTCCGGCGTCACGCCGTGAATGCGCATGGCCACGAGCTGGTCTTCGCTGGCCTGCAGCCCGGCCTTTCGGACTTCACGCACGAACTCCGGCGAGACACCGTGAATGCGATACGCAATGAGCTTGTCAGCTTCGATTCCGGTCAACCCTTCCGCACGGATCTGGCGGATGAATTGCTGGCTGACGCCATGAATGCGAAACGCGATGAGCATATCGGTGCTGAGCCCCGAGACCTTCTCGCCTTTCATCTCCTTCGCGAACTCGAGCGTCACATCGTGCACCGCCATCGCGAATTGTTTTTCCTCGTCGATACCGACGAAGCCGAGAGCGCTCATGGACTGCACGTAGCTGGCATCCGGCGTGAAGTGAAAAATGCCGGCGCCTTCGCCGTCCTTGAGATAGCCCTCGCAGCTGAATCGCCCGGCGTCGCGCGCGATCGTGAACTGCACGTCGCGTTTTCCCTTGACGCCGAGATCGAGGCCCTGGAAAGCACTCACCGGCCAATCCGATTCGGACTGCGAACTACCGCCGTGCATGCGATGGCTCAAGCCGAACTGCACTTTCCCCGGTTGATCGGATGCGCTGAGCGTCCAGTTGCCTTTGAAATCTTCGGCGGCCAGCGCGGCCTGGGCAACGCCCAGATTCAGCGCGCACAACACGAGAGCAGCAAACAATTTCCTGCTGGTTTTCACGATGGGCTCCTTGGAAACGGCGAGACTAGAAAACGTCCGCGTTCTTCAACTGGATGATCTTGTCCATGTTCAAGTCCTTGAATCCGTGTGCGCGGACTTGTTTGATGAAATCCGGCGTGATGTCCATGACCTTCGCGTTGATGAGCTCGGACACATCCAAGCTTGAAGCCGGCGGTCTCGAGCGCCTTGCGATATTCGGGCGTGACATCCTGAACCTTCATGGCGATGAGCTCGTGGGTGGAGGGATTGAACCCAGCCGCGCGCATCTGCCGCACATAGTCGGGCGTGATGTCCTGCACCTTCATTGCGATGAAATCGTTGGCGTCGGCGTCGATCCCAAGATCGCGCATACCCTTGACGTATTCGGGTGTGATGTCCTGCACTTTCATGGCGATCAGCGCATGCACATCTGGATTCAGCCCGGTGCTGCGCATCTCGCGGACATAGGCGGGCGTGACATCCTGGATCTTCAACGCAATGAGCTCATCGGCGCCGAGATTCTCGAGCCCCACCGAATTCATTTCGTTGATGAAGGAAGGTGCGTTCGGGGGAGCGGGCGGATTCGGCGGCGATGCGGGAGAAGCGGGCTTCACAGGTTTCACCGGCTCCGCGGGCGCGGCGGGAGCTGGCTCTTTCGGCGCCACGGGTGCGCGAGGTGGTTTCGAGGCCGTGGGTTCCGCTGACGCGTCGACTTCTGCTTCCTGCTCCTCTTGCGCAACCTCGGCGCTCACAACCTCTTCGACGTCCTCTTCGGCTTCCACCACGTGCGCAAACTGGGTAACCGAGGTCGCCTGGTCCGCTTGCGTCACCAGCTGCTGGAATGAGCCGCCCGCAGACTGCGCCAACGCAGGATTGGCGACGCCGAAGGAAACACCCGCTGCGATCAATGCGGTGGCCAGCGCCAGCGATGCGGTGACGACACCTGCAGTGCGCGCGCCGTTCTGTTGCTGACTGATGCCTAACAGGCGCGCGACGCGCGTCGCCACGGGGCTTCCGGTGACGGCCATGGCGAAATCCGGCACATCGCGCCAGGTTTCCATGGTGGCCAGGGCACGTGCGTATCCCACCGTGCCGCCGCACTCGGCGATGGCCACATCGTCACAGCAGTCTTCACGATCGGCGCGGATGCGCTTGTTGAGCCACCACACCGCCGGATGAAAGAAGAACAACGTTTCGGCGATGACCTGGAAGAAATTCACGGCGACATCGAATCGCTTGATGTGCGCGAGCTCGTGCGCGATGACGGCTTCGAGCTGCTCGGGTGTGAGGCCGGTGAGTGCACGCACGGGCAAGAGTACGACGGGACGGAAGAGTCCGATCACGGCGGGGACGTTCAAGGAATGGCACTCGCAGTACTGAATGACGCGGCGAATGCCGAGACGGTGCTGCAGGATGCGAAATCTGACGACCAGCGCCTCCGGCAGCGCGATCAGATTGCGACGCCGTAATTGCTCGAGCACAGCCAAGCCGAATGCGATTCGCAGCGCGAACACAAACACGCCGAGCAGCCAGCCGCGTGCGATCCACGCGAAATCACTGGCTGATGAAATGGCCGCTTGCTCCTCCATGAGCTCGTTCACGGAGTGCTGACTGGCCCCATTCAATGAGGTTGGGGCGGCGGCCGGCGCCCCGATCGCCGCGACCTCAGCGACGGTTGCAGCCGGCTCGCTGATGGCGGCGAATGTGACGACGAAGGAACCCAGCATCAACGCCAGCGCGGTGATGCCGATCAGGTAACGTGACGCGGGCTTGCGCAACACCGCCATGAACGCCGCGGCGACCGCCGCGATGGCGGCACCCTGCCACAGGAAGTGAAGCAGTGACCACGCCAGTGTCTGCATGAATCCGGTTGTCGCGCTCATGGGAGTTTCCTTTCGTATTCGTCGAGCAGGTGGCGCAACTCTTCGATTTCCTTTTTCGAGCCGCGCCGGCCCGACAGGGCGTGCTGCATCAACTGGCTGGCGGAGCCATGGAAGACGCGTTTGAGCACGTCGGCCGCGAATTGCTGCTTGGTCTTCTCGGCCGGCTGCTGGGCGGAATAGACATGTGCACGTTGATCTTCGGTGCGCGTGACGAGGCCCTTGGCGGTCATGATCTGCAGGAACTTGAGAGCGCTCGTGTAGCCGACGTCTTTCTCACGGGCGAGCACCTCGTGGATCTCCCGAACCGTGGAAGGTCCGCGCGACCAGAGGACCTGGAGGATCGCGAGTTCCGCGGGAGTGGGGTTGCTTTTGGAGTCCTGCTTCATGGAGCGGAGGCTACTACGAAGAATTTCGTACTGTCAACGAAAGTCTTCGTAGATCGATCGGAGGACGGCTCAGCTGACGCCGGCTCAGTGAGCCAGGTGCGCGCCGCTACCTTGCAATAACAGGTACCGTGCTTTATAAGGTTCCGGCAGCGAACCATGACCGAGCCCATCGACATCCAGCTCAAGAAAGGCGTGCTCGAGTTATGTGTACTCGAACTGCTGTCGCGGGAAGACGGCTATGCCTACGACATCGCGAGCCGCCTGGCGGAGGCCATCGGCATGGGTGAGGGCACGGTCTATCCACTCATGCGCAGGTTGCACACGGAAGGACTGGTGGAAACATACTTCGTGGAATCGAGCACGGGCCCGGCGCGCAAGTACTACCGCATAACTCGTGCGGGGAAGGCGGAGCTGGTACGCGAACGCAACGCCTGGCATTCCTTCACACGTGCGGTGAATGAGATCGTCGGAGCGCGCAAATGAGCGCGCGTGCCGAGTTCCTGACTACGCTGCGTGCGGGACTGCGCGGTGCCCCAGCCAGCTCGATCGACGAGATCGTCGCCGACTACATCGCGCACTTCGATGAAGGCTTTGCCGCGAACCGCAGCGAGGCCGATATCGCCGCGGCGCTGGGAGATCCACTGGTACTGGCGGACGAATTGCGCCTGGAGCTGTGCATCGGAAAGTTCGAATCCGCGCCATCGCCGCGGTCTGCGGCGAAGGTCATTGGCGGCGCCATCGTCGTTGGCGCGATCAACACGCTGCTGCTGTGCATCGTGGGTCCGTTGCTTGCGTTGCTGGCGCTCGCCGCGACACTCGCCATTCTCACCGCTGCGGGTACCGGCGTCTGGTTCCTCATCGCCGGCGCATCGCTTGGGCTGCCTGGTGGCATCGGGACGCCGGTGCTATGCGGGCTTGGCCTGCTTGCCGCGGCGGTTTCCATGAGCGCATTGCTGTTGTTAGGCGCCAGGGCTCTGGTCGGCGGAATCGCAAGACACGCGCGTCTCGCCTATCGATTTCTTCCACGTGTATCCAAACCGGGAACTCCCACATGAATTCCAAGACTCGCCTCATTCTGGTCGCACTCGGCTCCGCACTGGTGTCCGCCGGATGCTTCAGCGGCGCCTACGCACTCGCCACCTCGAACGACAGCGGCTCTTCGGAAATCGTCAGCCGCGAAATTCCCTGGGATAACAGCACCTCGCTGACGCTCGGCGTGCGCAGCGTAGTGCGTTACGTGCAGGCGCCGGGCCCCGGCAAGGTGGTGGCTCGTGGTCCTCATCGCTCCGTCTCGACGCTGGTCGTCGGCAATGGCGACATCCACGATGAGTTGCTGCATTCCGGCACCACGCTCGAAATTGTGGTGACCGCGCCCGCGATATCGCATTTTCATCTCAACGGCGGCAGCCGCCTGAGCATCGAGGCATACGACCAGCAAAGCCTGTTCGTGTCGACGGAAGGCAAGGCGCACGTGGATGCCGCCGGACGCGTTGAGAATGTCACCGTCAACATGAAAGGCAGCGGCACGGTCAACCTGGCCAAGCTGGCCATCGGCAATGCAGCCGTCGATATCGGCGGGATGAGCACGCTGGTGCTGGCGCCGATGAAGGGCGCCAATCTCAAGGTGCGCAACTACGCCTCCGCGGTGTTGCTGTCGAAACCGATAGAGCTCACGAGCTCGCTCGAAGACTCCGGCCGCGTGGTCGATGCAGTGCCGTAGCGCTTCACAAAACTTTACACGCGCGCGAACAGCGCGAAACGCGGTGCCGTCAGCATACTTCCGTCCCAATCAGACGGAGTTGAATCCATGACCGTATCCAATCCAAAACGCCGCCGCCTCACCGTGGCGGCCATCGCGGCTTCCCTGCTGGCGATCGCCGGCGGCACGCTCGTCTACGCGCATTCGGGTAGCGGGCATCACGGCCCGATGGCAGGCCGCGAAACCGAAGACCATCTCGAGCACATGCAGGCCATGCTCACCAAGATCGGCGCCTCCGACGCTCAGAAAGCGCAGATCGAAGGTCTCCTGAAACCGGCGTTCGAAGAGATGAAGGCCGCACATGAAGCGCATTCCGCGGCCTTCGAGCAGTTTCACGAAGCCATCACCGCACCGAGCATCGATCGAGCGCAGATCGAATCGTTGCGCGCCGGGCAGTTGAAGTCGCTGGACGAGGCGTCCAAACGCATGGTGATCGCGATCACCGATGCGGCGGAAGTCTTGAGTCCCGAACAACGTTCGGCGCTGGCCGAACAGATCCGCAAACATCACGGCGGCTAGCCGGGCGCTTGCCGGCAGGGGCACTATGCATTCATGACAGCTCGCGTCCTGCTGGTCGAAGATGATGCCCGCCTCGCCACGATGGTCGCCGACTATCTTGGCGAGGCGGGTTTTCGTGTCGTGGTGGCCGCCACAGGCAAAGCGGCCACGCAAGCCATCGGCACCGAAGGATTCGACCTGGTGATCCTCGACCTGATGCTGCCCGACGCGGACGGACTCGACCTGTGCCGCAGCATCCGCGCCAGGTCCGACATTCCCATGCTGATGCTAACGGCGCGCGGCGATCCTCTCGATCGGGTCGTCGGCCTGGAACTAGGTGCCGACGACTATCTACCCAAGCCCTTCGAGCCGCGCGAGTTGCTGGCACGGCTGCGTGCCATCCTGCGACGTCGCAACACGCCTGGTTCATCCGATGTTCTGCGCTTTGGCCGGCTCGAGATCGACAAGGGTGCGCGCGAGGTGCGCGTCGACGGACAGCGCAAGACGATGACGAGTCACCAGTTTGCACTGTTGCTCACGCTCGCCGAGCGCGCGGGCCGCGTGCTGTCGCGCGAAGCGCTCATGGATCTCACCAAGGGCGCGTCACTCGAAGATTTCGATCGTTCGATCGACGTGCACATCTCGCGCCTGCGTGCCGCCATCGAGGATGACCCGAAGCGGCCGCGAAGAATTCTCACGTTGCGCGGTGCGGGCTACGTGTTCGCCAAAGAGCAGGATCGTTGAGTGCGCCGACTGCACCTCAAGCTCTACCTCGCGATCGTCGGAACAATGGTGGTGTTCCTGATCGCCGGCACGGTGGTCTGGCATCACCTCGTGGCGCCTAGCATGGCGATGGGCGGCATCGAGAGCGCGACGCAGCTTGCCGCCGAGATGCTCAACAAAGGTGAGCATGATCCCGCACGTGAGCGCGACGTGGTGATCGCACTCTCGCGGCAGTTGCACGCGAACGTCGTGCTGTACGACGCGCAGGGATCGCCGCTCGTGCACTTCGGCGGCCATGCCGGGGAGCTGACACGCGAGGAGCTCGCGGATCCGGGATGGTTGATTTCGCAAACCGGCCCCGCGCTCAACCAGCTACTCGAGGATGGGCGACACCTCACGGTACGTCCACGCCAACGCTACCTGTTGCATGGCCTGCATTTCGGGATCCTGTTCATCTCCATCGCGGCAGCGCTTGCGCTGCTGACCTATCCGATCACGCGTGGCATCACCGCGCGCCTCGCAAGATTGCAAACCGGTGTGTTGCAATTCGGCGACGGAAATCTCTCGGCGCGCGTGAAAGTGGAAGGTCGCGACGAAGTAGCAACGCTGGCGAAAAGCTTCAATGAATCGGCTGAGCGCATAGAGCAACTGATGCGCGCACACCAGCTGCTGATCGCGAATTGCTCACACGAGCTGCGCACGCCGCTGGCGCGCATTCGCCTGGGACTGGACCGCGTGTCGGGAACCGACGCGAAGGCAAGCGACGAAATCGCGCGCAGCATTACCGAGCTCGACGCGCTCATCGGCGAAATGTTGCTGTCCAGCCGGCTCGATGTGGCGCAGGGCATCGAACGCGCCGAGCCGGTCGACTTGTTGGCGCTCGCTGCCGAAGAGGCCGCGCACTTCGATCTCGAAGCGAGCGGCGATGCGGTGATCCTCAACGCAGATTCGATGCTGCTGCGACGGCTGGTGCGCAATCTGCTCGAGAACGCGCAGATTCATGCCGGTGGTGCCACCAGCCTGCTGGTTGGGCGCAGCGGCCGGCACGCGTCCCTCGTGATCGAAGACGCGGGCGCGGGAGTGCCTGGTGCGGATCGCGACAAGATCTTTGAACCGTTCTACCGCGCCTCCACCGCCACGCAGTCGAGCGGCGCGGGCCTGGGTCTTTCTATCGTCCGACAGATCGCACGCGCGCACGGTGGAAGCGTGGAGTACGCATCGCGTCCCGAAGGAGGCAGCCGTTTCACGGTGACAATTCCGCTCTGACGGAACCGGATCGCGCGCTCCTGAGACTCACTGCCGTAACAACAAACATGGCAGGAGCCTCACATGAAGATTTCACGATTCCTGGCCATCGCTGGCCTCGTCGCGGCGGGGACCGCGGCTGCTCACGATGGCGGCAGTTCTTCGATTCTCTTCAAATTCAACGGCGGCACGGGCAACCAGGTGTTCCGTTCCGCTGCGGGCGTCCCGACGCTGAATACGGTGGCGGGCGTGAACCCGGCGGGTGCTCCGTGGGGCCTCGCGTCATTCGATGCCATCATCAGGACCAACGGTGACATCCGTGGTGACGGCGAAGGCGTCGTGCTGGTGGGCGCCGATGGCCTGGGTTCGCGCGCCGGCCCACGCCAGGTGATCCTCTCGCTGTTCTGCCGCAACGTGCCGGTTCCGCCGGCCGTGTCGGCGGCGCTGATCCTCTCGCCGTTCAACTCCGAGCCGGTCGACCTCGACGAAGACGGCGATTTCGTGGTTCGCGGCAAATTGACTGACGCCACCGGCGCGACACCTCCGCTGAATTGCGGTGACACCGTCGACAACCGCCCGGTGTTGCTGATCCGTTCCGTGACTCCGGCGACTTCGACCACGCCGGCGACACCGGGAGCATGGTTCGCGGCGGGCTTTCTTGCAGGAAAGCATCGCGACGGCCATGGTGGTAAGGGCGACGATCGTAATTGATCTTTCGTCTTGTTAGGGCAGCGCCGGCGATGGATCGCCGGCGCTTTACTCATTCCGGCGTGCGCCTACGCCTTCTTCACGAACTCCGATTTGAGTTTCATCTCGCCGATGCCTTCGATACGGCAGTCGATGTTGTGATCGCCTTCCACCAGGCGAATGCCTTTCACTTTCGTGCCCACCTTGACCACTGACGACGAGCCTTTCACCTTCAGATCCTTGATGACGGTGACGCTGTCGCCGTCGCTCAAGGTGTTGCCGTGCGCATCGCGCACGACGAGCAAGCCTTCGGTATCCGCCGGCGCGGCATTTTTCGCCCATTCATGCCCGCACTCGGGACACACGAGCATGGCGCCGTCTTCGTAGGTAAGCGCGGACTGGCATTTTGGACAGGTCGGGAGTGTTGTCACAGTGCGGCATTTTAGCGGCGCAACAACATCAGAATCAGCCTATCGCGAAGGCGGGCGATTCCCGATGCAGTTTGTTCACGCGTTTACCCAGGATGTCTCTACGTACTCTCTGCGATTGCGGACGAGGAAACCGGCCGTAGGCTTGACGTCATGGCAGCAGCAACCCACGCACTCCACTTCGCAAATGCGCTTCGCGCGGATTCCTCCATCCCGTTGCTTAGTGGCAACCGGATGCCGTTGCTTGGCCTTGGTACCTACGATCTCAGGCACCACACCTCCGAATCGGTGGCGCAGGCGCTGGCAGCCGGCTATCAGATGATCGACACATCGGGCGACTACCACACGCAGCGCGGCATTGGAGATGCGCTGCGCCACTGCGGGCTGCCGCGCGAATCCATCTTCGTCGTGACCAAGGTCGATGCGACCGATGACGCGTTCGAAGCCACGCGCGTGAATCTCGCCGAACTTCGCCTCGACTATGCAGACCTCGTGCTCATTCACCGCCCGCCGCAGGGTGGCGTCGGCGAAGTGCTATGGCAGGAATTGCGGCGCGCCAAGCGCGAAGGCCTGGCTCGCGACATCGGCGTGAGCAACTATTCGATCGAGCAGATCGAAGAGCTCGTGTATCGCACGGGCGAACTGCCTGCGGTGAATCAGATCGAGTGGAGCCCTTTCGGCCACAGCCCGCGGATGATGGACTTCTGCTTCGACAACCACATCGTCATCCAGGCCTGGAGTCCGCTTACACGCGCGCAGCGGCTCAACGACGACAAGCTCACGTCCCTGGCAGCGCGCTATGGCAAGACGCCGGCGCAGCTGCTGATCCGCTGGAATCTCCAGCTCGGCGTGGTGCCGCTCCCCAAAGCGAATCACGCACAGCATCGACAGGAAAATCTCGAAGTGTTCGACTTCGAAATCCGGCAGATGGACATGGTCAAGATGCGCACGCTCAACGAGCACTACTCATCGATGGGCGCTTTGCCCTACGTTTGAGCGGGCCACTCCAGTGCGAGCTTCGCACCCCCGAGGCTCGCACTGGTTTCCGCGACGACACGCCCGCGATGCAGGGCCGCGATGCGCGCCACGATGGCCAACCCTAAACCGAATCCTCCCGTGTCCCGGTTCCGGCTGTCATCGAGCCGGGTGAAGGCACGAAAGATGGCCGTGCGGTCGACTTCGGGAATGCCTTCGCCATCGTCCTCGACCACCAGCCGGTACACATTCTGCTCACGCATGACGATGATCATGACTCGCTGCCGCGCATAACGAAGCGCGTTGGCCAGCAGATTGCTCAATGCGAGCTCCATGAGCCGCGGTTCCATCCAGGCCGTTTCGATACCGTCCTGCTGAACGGTACTGACCACTTTCTCATGCGGCGGGCACAAAGCGATCACCTGGCGCAGCCACGGCGCCAGCGGAATCACCTGGCAGTTCATGCGCAGGCCTGGATGATCGAGCCGCGCGTAGTCGAGCATGTCCGAAATGAGATCGTCGATCTGCTGCACGTCGGCATTCACGGCGCGTAGTTGTCCGCGCAGGTGTTCATCCACTTCACCTTCCAGCACGGCGGCCGCGAAACGTACGCGGGCGAGGGGCGTGCGCATCTCATGCGACAGCGCAGCGGTCATCTCTTTCTGGGACTGGATGAGCTGGCTGACCTTGGCCGACATGTCATCGAGATTCGTCGCGAGGCTGGTGAGCTGGGTCGTGCGCGAAGCGGTGTCGAGCGGCTCGCGGTAGTCAGTTGCGAACTTCTGGGAAGCCTCGGTGAGAATTCGCAGATCGCGTAGCAGAGGCCGAAGCCACAGGCCGACGATCAGCAGGATGGAGGCATAGAAAAGAACCGGCAGGAATCGCACGACGGCGCTCTCGCGGGGCGGTTCGAAGGGACCTAAGCGGAGGGCGCCGTGCAACACCTGTGAATTCCACAGGTAGTAGATCTTGCCGTCTTCGCCCTCGAGTTCGCGCGCCCCCGCTTCCTCGGGCATGGCGCTCGAAATATCCTCCGCGTCGAGCACGCTGAGCTCGAGATCGAGCTTCGACCACAGTGATTGTGCGAACGCTGCGCGATCGCCCGGCGACACGGAGGCGAGCTCCGATTCCATGAGCCGGAACGTGGACTCGAGCCAGGGATCCGCGGCGCGCACCTGGCGCGATTGCAAGGCGTCAAAGCCAAGATCGAGAAGGATGGCCGCGACCAGCAATCCACCGGCCAGCACTACGTAGGAACGGATGAACAATCCGCGGTGGCGCGCCGCCAGCCACTCCTTCAAACCGCGATCTCCCACGCGTCCGGGACTAACAAGTATCCCTTGCCCCACACCGTCTTGATGCGCGTGGGCGCCGTGGCGTCGTCGCCGAGCTTGCGGCGCAGCTTGGAGACTCGGCCGTCGATGGAGCGGTCGAGGCCGTCGTAGTCGATGCCGCGCATGGTGCGGAAAACTTCATCGCGGCTCACCAGCTCGCCGGCGCGGTGCGCCAGCAAACTCAGTAACTCGAACTCCTGCGTGGTGAGCGGCACCGCGTGTCCGTGCAACCATACTTCGCGCGAGGTCTCGCTGATGCGCAACGCGCCCAGCGTCAGATCTGGCCTGCGGTCGACGGCGCTCGCCGTGCTGCCGCGCTCCGCGCGCCGCAGCAGCGCACGCACGCGAGCCAACAGCACCATGGGATCCACCGGTTTCATCACATAGTCGTCGGCGCCGGCTTCGAGGCCGATGACGTGATCCAGATCGGTGTCGCGCGCCGTCAGGATGAGAATGGGCACGTCGTGCACGCGGCGCAGCTCGCGGCAGATGCTCAAGCCGTCCTTTCCCGGCAGCAGCAGATCGAGCAGTACCAGTCGGGGTTTTTCGCGTGCGAAGCGTTCGAGCGCGCGATCGCCACGCTCTTCGACTGCCACACGCAAACCGTTTTGCTCCAGATAGGTGGCGGTCAGCTCCGCGAGGCGATTGTCATCCTCGATCAGCAGGATATCGATGTTGAAGCCGTTCATAGAACATCCCACACATGCCGTGAGCGCCGCTCCCGCCGACGGTCGGTGGAGCCTACGCGCAACACTTCGATTTTCGCCTCCGCGACGCGTTCGTTGCCAGTGGCCGTCGACAACCAGAACAGGAAGTCCTGGGTCACCAGCCGTTCGTGGCGATGTTCGCCCGACAGCACTTTGGGCCAGCAGCGCAGCGGCAGGGGCTGCGCCTCATCGTTGAGACAGTATTCGGCCGCGAGCTCGCTCTTCCAGCGGATGTCGAAAGTGACTGCGCAGGAGGTGACGTTCTTGTCGAGCACACACAGCAGGGGCTTGACGTTCAGCCGGACTGGCGCGGGGTCGGCGCCGGCGACCGGCAGCGCCATGAAGCAACTCGCGATCAACAGTGTCAGGCGCACGCGCATCAGAATTGCCAGGCGAGTCCGGCGAAGTAGCCGATGACATACGGCTCGGCGACGAGCGGGCTCAACGCGATGTTGTCCGTGAGCTTCTCGTAGTTCGCCGAAACGGCGACCCGCATGCTCTTCGTGACGTAGTAGCTGGTGCGCAGACCGGCTTCCCAACCGATACCGCCGTCGACCTGGTATCCCTGCAGGGTGGGCAGCACCTCATCCGCGTGCACGCCCCAGTAGTAGTCGCTGAGCTCGGCGCTCTTGTAAGCGACGCCCACCGAGGGCGCGATCGAGAACCGGCCGCGAACCCAGCGGTAACTGTAGTCGGCCGATATTTCGTAACCCTCGTGGGTATTGCTGACGTCGTGGAACGCACGCAGGGTGGCGTGACCCCACTCGCCGTCTAACAACATCTCCAGGCCGAGCTCTACGGCGTAGTCGCGGTCAGGGACCTTGAGCTCCACCGCTGCGTCGACCGCGCCCTGGGAGGAGGGCGGAGGCATGGGCACTTGTTCGCCGCCGGCGGTGACCGTGAAATTCACGTAGCGCGTATTCGTCTTGCCAAAAAACGCGCGGTCGCTGTTGAGTCGCGCCACCACGTTGGTGGTGAAGCGTGAGTTGTCCACCAGCGCGAACCCGAGATCGAAGTTGTCGAAGAACCAGCGCTCCCCGAACCAGGCGATGTCGAGGTCAACCACCACCGGGATGTCTTCGGACTGGATGAGCGGGTTGGTGCGCTGCCCATATCCCAGTCCGACGCCGAATCGCCAACTCTTCTCTGCGGGCAGGGGGTGCGGCGCGTTCGCCACCGGAGTGGCGGGCTCGGCCGTGGTTTGTGCACTGGTGGTGCCGACAGAGTCGGCCTGCGCATGCGCCAGGGGTGCCGCAGTCATGACTGCTGACAACACGGCGAAGGAGCAAAGGGTCGGACTTTTCATGCGGTTATTCTAACTTCGGCGGGCGCGCGCAGCCCGTTCATGCTTCGCCGAAAGCTGTGTGGAAACTGTGAAAAAGTGTCGTGGACCCGCCCGGTCACAATTTGACGAAACTCCTCATATGTCGCGACAGGTCAGGCTAGCAACCCCCGATAGTCTGTCGAGCCCCTGGTTCGCGCCGTCGCAGGTGCAGGGCCCCTTCAGACGGAAGCTACTTGAGCTTTGCTATTGCGCGCTCGAAGAATGGCGCCGTTGATGATGACGCCCATGTCGTCTGGATAGAGTGCTTCGGCGCGCCGTACCGCTTCTCGGTTCACGACCCGCGATTCTTCAAGGCGCCCCAGCTTGCGCATGGACTGCGCTTGCAGCAGCGGGCTTTCAAAATCCTCGCGGCGGACGTCGCCAGCCTTGAAAACTAGCGACGGGCTGCTCAAGACCCTATTCTCTGCGGCCAGGGGCAGAGAATAGGTCTGATGAGTCCGGTGAGAACAACAAGAACAGTCGGAATCTGCCTTGCAGCCCTGGGTGTGGTCGTTCTCGCCGCGTGTTCATCCGCGCATCAAACGCCAGACTTAGGCGTCGTCATCTCCGATGAAACGGTGATCCTGGAACGCTTCGAGCGACGCGACATTGCGCGCCGAGATATTCCGGTGAATGGGAAAGCAACGTTCGTCGCGATCGTCGAAGGAAACGACATCAAAGCCACGTTGCGCCTGTCGCATGCCGGCGGGCCAAATACCCCGGCCGCAAAGATTGAAGTCGACCCCTGCGCGTTTTACGGTGGCCTGGCAATCGCAACTCTCGACGCGCCCGCTGGAAGTCACCTGACGGTGGAGGTCGAAAGCGCGCACGACTTCGAACGTCCGGGCAGGGTAAAACTCAGGATTCTGCGCTTCGACGACGATATCGCGGCGAACTCGCTTTCAGCCGCGCGACTCACTGCGTTTCGCGCGTGGTCCGCCGCCACGAGCACCAACATCGCCAGCGAAGGCTGGTTCGCCCCGGCGATCAGGAACATCGACCTGGCGCTGGCTCATTTCGAAACCCCGGATGGAGATCCGACACTGGCTGCATGGGGGCGGATGGCCCGCTCCCGTCTCAACAATCGACAGAGCATCAATCTCAAAACATCGCTTTCTGATGCTCGACGTGCCGCGCGGGGCTTCGAGGCCTTGGGTGCCGCGCGAAATGCCGGCCGCGCGCACATTTTCGAAGCAATTGTGTTGCTCGATATTTCCACCGACAGCAGGGCAAGCAATCCCAGCGCCGACGAAGCAGCCAAGGAGGCGAAGAGATTGTTGACCGCGCTCAGGTTCAATACTGCGCTCAGCGCATATGAACGCGCGCTCTGCATTCAGTATCTCGGTGTTCATGACTACAACGTTTCCAATTATTCCGACGCCCGGGCGAATTGGGAGGCCGCGAAAACAGCTTATGACGCGATTGGAAGCCGTGGCGGCCGGCGTGGGACGTTGCAGAACCTCGCAGCGCTCGCATTCGAAGAGGGCGACTACCTTGCGGCAGCAAAGCAGTTCGACCAGTTGATGCCCGAGCGGGACCAGTTCCAGACGATCGGGCAACGAATGGGCCTGCTGTACAACGCGGCAGTCGTCGATACCAACATCGGCAATGTCGAGCGCGCGATCGAGCGCTTGCTGGAGGTTTTGGAACTCACGCGACAGCACAAATTGCAGGCTTGGGAAGCGCGCGTGCTCCATGGTCTCGGGAATGCCTATTTGATGCGTGGAGACATGGCACAGGCGACGACCTTTCACGGTACAGCTCTGAAACTGCGCAGGACGCTCGAAGATTCCCAGAGCCTGATCCAGAGTCTGCGCGTGAATGGTGGCCTTGCGCGCGCCACAGGCGACATTCCGGGCGCCTTGCGTTTGCATCGCGAGGCCCTTGCGCTTTCGACGCCGGATTTCAGAGTGAGCGGATTGCTCGAGCTCGCTCGCGATTACACTGCCATGGCGGATCTTGAACGCGCCATCACGACTTGCCGGGAAGCACTGGCGCTGCCTCCGGACGACGGAGGATTCCTCTGGGTGGCCGAAGTCCAGCTCGCGCTGGCCGAAGCGCTGTTAAGCCAACCCCGCAGGACGCCTGCCGCGGTCAGCGAAGCCGCGACACTCGCCGAGGATGCATTGCGCGCCGCAATCAGCCGTGCCGACCCCGGATTGGAGATCGCGGCCCGGCGTCTGCTGGCGCAGTCTCGCAGCGCCCGTGCGGACTTCGCCGGCGCTCGCACGGAATACGAGCGCGCGATCGATCTCATCCTCAAATATCGCAGCAAGATCAACAACGCGGAATTGCAGGCATCGGCGGCGACCCACGAACAGCAGGTCTATCGCGGCTACGTGGACCTGCTGATGCGTGACGTAGCGCGACGCGGCGCCGGCAAACTGTTTCCGGTCAATGCGTCGGAGGAAAAAGCACTTCGCACACTCGAGTGGGCGCGCGCGCTCAACTTCGATGCGGCGCGCGTCTCTTCGCTCGATGCCCATACCCAGGCCCGCGTCGACGAGCTGTTGGCGAAAATGGCAGGAAAGCGCGTGCGAATGGCCTCGTTGGAGCGCAACGCAGACTCGGGGCGTGAAGTTGCGCTGCTTCAGCTCGATATTTCGAAGCTGCGCGCGGAGGTTGACGGCTTGCGTGCGACGGCGGTGCGCGATGCAAAGGCTGCGGCCTCTTCACCGACGGTGGACGCGCCGTGGCCGGCGATGTCTGCTGGAATCACGCAACTGTCCTATGTGCTCGACACCGAGCACGTATACCTCTGGGTGCGCGACGCGTCGGGAATCCGTGCGACCGTCCTGGCCGTGACCGCTGCGGTGATGGACCACGAACTGACGACGCTCGCAGCCGCGATCCGCAAACGTGATCCACAGAAGCTCGATGCCATACTCGCGCATCTATCTACCGAGCTGCTTCCGCCCGGCGCGCTCAGCGACGACACAAAAGTATTGGAGATCGTCGCCGAGGGGCGAGTCGGGGAAATTCCTTTCGCTGCCCTGAACTCGCCGGCAGAGCCCGCGCGGCGACTGGCGGAAAGCGCTTCGATCGAGATGATCGGTACGCTGTTCGAGGGGCGAGCCCGGCCGCGTCCGAAGCAGGCGCATGCACTTGGTTTCGTTGCGTTGGCAAACGAGGCGCGTCCGGGGGCTGATGCGCCCGCGTCGCGGGTCTTTTCCGTGTTGCATACCGTGAATGCGGAGGCGCGCGACGTCGAGGCACTCTTTCTGCGCCGCGATCCAGAGGCCAAGGTCAGGTTGCTGCGCGGCGCCGAAGGCAGCGCCGGCAATCTCAGGAAAGCAATGGAAGACGGTGCCGATGTGATTCACTTCGCCACCCACGGACTCTCCGATCCACGTCAGCCGCAGGCGTCCTTGCTGTTGCTTCCGGCGCTGGACGCCGCCGGGAGTCCTACCTACCTGACGGCCGGGCAGGTACAGGAATGGCGTGGCGACGTGGAGCTCGTATTCCTCAGCGCGTGCGAAACCGCGGTTGGGCCGTCGCGCTTCGCAGAGGGACTGCCGGGAATGCAACGCGCATTCCTGCGTGCCGGTTCACGGGCGGTGATTGCAACGCTGTGGCCTGTCGAAGACATCTACGCCCGTGAATTCGCGGCTGATTTCTATCGGCGATATTTCGGGGGAATGCGCGCTTCACAGGCGCTGAGCGAGACGCAACGCGCCTGGATCGCGGCCGTCTCGGGGCTGAGCGCGCGTGAACAGTCGTACCGCCGCATGACCGCCTGGGCGCACGCTATTTATTCGGAATGACGTCTGGATAGAAAAGGCGCGAGGCCCGCCCGGCTCCCGACTGGGAGGAATCGGGTTACCGAGGGGCCTCGCTTCGACTCAGGAAACTTTGTAGTAAGAGTTGGCGCTCGCGCTATACGCCGCCGCGCCATCTCCCCGCGTCAGCTTGTCGAGTGAATCCGCGGGGGCCATCTTCAGCTCGTCCTTGGTGAATGGCACCACGTAGCTGTCTTCGCTCTCGACATAGTCGAGCGCGGACCAGGGCACCGGATGGTATTTCTCGTTCATGCCGAGGAAGCCACCGAACCCGACCACCGCGTAGACGATGTTGTTAGACAACTTGTCCAGCACGATGTCCTCAACCTGGCCGATCTTCTCGCCGGCCGAATTCTTGACGCTGGTGCCAATTACTTTCTTGGCGCGAATGACCTGAGTGTGGCCGGTTGCGGTAGTCATGAGGTTGCCTCCATCGGGGGGTTGAACAGGGAAGCGATGGTAGGCATCGCCCGCAGCTAACCCCATCAGCGCACGGTGCTGCGTCCTGTAAGACCAAGAGCACCCCCGGGAGGACACGTGTGTATAAAGTGCAAATGGGAGGTGAGCACGCACTTCATTTAGAAGCCGCTGGCGCAAGCTGCAGGCGATACCCGCCCGTCAGTGAATCGGCAGCAACACAGGCGGGGAACGGTCGCGAAGTGAACTGAACGTTGCCTGGGGCAAGAGCTGCGTCCAGTCGAGTTCGGGCACTTCTGAATCCGCGACGCCATCGCCGTTGGTATCCACCGACACCAGCACCGCCGCGCTGTTGCTGGCCGCCGCGCCTTCCTCGGAGACGCGCGCCGTGGAATTCGCAGCGCCATTCAAGCCCAGGCGGCCTGCGCTCGGGTACGACCCAATGGTCCCCGTGAGAGACAGCGGAGTACTGATGCGAAACTCGCCGAAGTCTCCCTTGGAGCCCAGCGTGCCCTGCAGCAGGTAGTCATAGCGCAGCGTGTCGTAGCGCTGCAGATAGTCGATCACGAGGTTCGAAACGCTCTGCGTCTGTCCAGCCAGCGTGCGGCGAAACTCGCCGAAGGTCAGCACGTAGTGATCGAAGTCCGTGGTGTAGGAGAAATCGACACTCGCCGTCAGGTTGATATCCAGCGAGCGGCACATCGGCGGCGCTATTCGATGTCAGTGAGAGATCGATGATGCTCACTAACAACTGGTAGGCGCGACCATCGCCAAACGGCTCGGCGGAAGTGACCTCGATACGTATGACACCCGTGACACCAATGACGTCAGTGATGCAGTGATCCATGAAAAGGCTGAGCGTGTCGCCGGCGTTGAGCATGCCGTTGCGATTGCGATCCGTGAGCGTGATGGACGCAGCGCCGGATACCGTGCAGCGGAACAGCGGCGGCAGGATCGCGGAACTACTCACCAGGTGATCCGCGACGTCTGCGCCCAGCTTGGCGAAGAAGAACGCGGAGTCACTCCATTCGAGCGCGTTGCGCACTGCACCCTGGTAGTTGGCTGCGTCGAGGGTGAGCTGTACCGGAGTGGGGGCCGGCGGTTCAGCCACCGGGGCCTCGTCGCTGCCGCCGCCACCGCCGCAGGCGTGCAGGCAAACGATGATCCCGAGGGTGCCGAGGCGTGCCTTTCGCATGGCGAGGAGCCTAGACCTCCCTCATCCGGGGATCAAAACTTTACAAAACTGAAATCGAGGGGTTCTTCGTCGGATGACTGTTTGCGCACCCGGAGAGAATAGGTGCCCGGAGAGAGACGATCGCTCTCGACCATCACTTCCAGCGTGACCGGCGAGGTGGGGTGCTGGCTATACAACGTGGCGATCGTCTCTGCTTTCTTGTTCTGTTCGAGCCGATCGAGGGCGACGCTGTAGTGAAATCCGAGGTCGAACAGCCCGACAATTTCCACGCGCACGCTTCCCTCTGGCAACACCGGAGCGTTCTCACTGCCGCGCACCAGGGCAAGTCGCAGTGCCGGGCCGCTGCGCTGGCTGTCACTGATCACCGCGGCCATGAGGGGCTTCATGGCGTGGGGCGTGTGGTTCCACACGTAGTACATCGTGAATAACGAGAGCAGGATTCCGGCCGCGGCCGCGAATTTCCAGCGCATCGGATGATCGTTCGAGCGTACGAATTCGGCCGTGGAGCCGCGTGCCACCAGCGCAATGCCTGCCTTCAGGCGCTGTTCGTATTCGACCTGCCGGGCGAACTCGGGATTCGCGAGGCAATACTCTTCGAACGTGCACGCATCGGCTTCGCCCATGCGGCCCGCGACATATTGCTCGATGCGTTCCTGATTCACAGCCCGGAGCTCAGGAGGTCGCGCTTGGCGAAGCCTCTTTCTTCGATAATCTGCCTGAATCGCTTGCGGGCACGACTCAGGGCCTGATTGAACGCGGCTTCGGACAGATCCATCTCCTGACAAATGATGTGTTTGTCATGATCGTCGAGGTAAAAGCGTTTGAGCATCAGGCGATCCCGGGCTTGCGGCAATTCGCGCAAAAGCGCGCGCACCGCGAGGGCCGCTTCGAGGTCTGCCGCGATGGCATCCACGTTCGGCGTCGGATCGGCATTCCGGTCCGTCGCTTCGGTGTCTACGTCTGTCTTCTGTCGCTCAGCCTTGCGCAGTGACGCGATCGCGAGATTTCTTGCGGTTTGCGCTGCAAAAGCGGCCAGTTTCTGCGGATCTTCGATGCCGGCGCCGCGTAGGCGCTGGATGACAACTAACAGAGTTTCCTGCACGAGGTCCTGCAGCAAGCCGTAATCGCCGCCCGTCCGGCGCCGAAGCAGCACACGAAGTCCGGGTTCGAACTGGCGAATCAGCTCGCTTTCGGCCGAAACGTCTCCCTCCCGAATTCGGCGCGACAACTCTCCGCCTGGAACGAAATCCATAACCTGGCTACTTCCCCGTACTCATCATCTAATGGCACCCTGTGGGCGCCGATTCTGCCACGGAGAGAGGAAAACCAAGTGCTCAAGACTTATCACGGTTCATGCCACTGTGGAGTTGTGCGCTTCGAAGCAGATATCGACCTCACTCAGCCCACCTTTCGCTGCAATTGTTCAATCTGTTCGCGCAACCGCTTCTGGGCCGCGGTGGTCGAACGGCCGGCATTCCGGCTGCTCGAGGGCAAGACGGAGCTCAAGCAGTATCTGTTCTACTCGATGCAGAACGAGCACTATTTCTGCAAGACCTGCGGCGTGCGCCCGTTCGGCGTTGGAAACATCCCCGAAGTTGGCGAAAGAATCGGTGTCAACATCGGCTGCCTGGAAGACGCGACTCCCGAGGAGCTGGCCGCCGCTCCGATCACCTTCTGCGACGGGAAGTACGACAATTGGCAGAATCCGCCCGCACTCACCAGTTACCTGTAGTCAATCCCGGGAAATCGGCAGGCGGATGTAGAAAGTAGTGCCCTTGCCGAGTTCGGTGGTGAAGTCCAGCTCGCCGCCGTGGCCCTTGACGATCACGTTGCGCGCAATGGACAAGCCCTGGCCGGTTCCGCGCCCCACTTCCTTGGTGGTGAAGAACGGATCGAAGATCCGCGCACGGATGTCCTCGGGAATGCCGCCGCCGGTGTCACCGATGGCGATGACCACGCGTTCGCCTTCCACGCGCGTGCTCACGGTGATCTTTCCAACTGCGCCACTGCGTTTGATCTTGTCGGCGATCGCGTGCGCGGCGTTCACGACGAGATTCAGCACTACCTGGTTGATCTGACTCGTGTGGCAGGTCACCGGGGGCAGCTGGCCGTAGTCGGTTTCCACTTCGGCCACCGGTTTGTATTCGCTGCGTGCGATCACCAGCGTGCTGGCAATGGCCCGATTGAGGTCCGTCGGGCCCATTTCGTGCTGGTCGGCATGCGCGAAATCCTTCATCGAGCGCACGATTTCCGCGATGCGTGACAGCCCGTCGGCTACCAGCGTGAGCGCCGGCGGCATTTCCTTGCGCAGGTCTTCGACGTTTTCATCCGGCGCCGGCGGCTGCGGCATCGCCGCATGCAGCGCATCGATGTACTCGAGCAGTTCCTTCACGCCTTCGCGGATGAAGGAGACGCTGTCGCTCAGATACTGGATAGGCGTGTTGATTTCGTGCGCCACGCCGGCGGCGAGGCGGCCGATGGATTCGAGCCGGTCGCTCGAGGCCATGCGCTCTTCGGCGGCCTTGCGATCGGTGATGTCGAAGCCCGTGCCCACGACGCCGGTGAGATGGCCGTCGGCGTCGTGCAGAGGAACCTTGGAAGTGAGGATCACGCGATTCACGCCGCGCGTCTTGTCGTAGACAATCTCTTCGTGATCGACGAGCGGCTTGCCCGACTTGAGCAGCGCCTGCTCATCAGCGAAGAATTTCTCGGCCATCTCGCGCGGGAAGAAATCGAAGTCGGTCTTGCCGATCAGTTCGCCCGGCGCGACCCCCATGCGGTTCGCGACCAGCTTGTTGCAGGCGGTGAAGCGGCTGTGGGCGTCCTTGGCGTAGATGAAGGCCGGGATCAGATCGATCATGGTGCGCAGCACATTGCGCTCGTGCGCCAGCGCATCCGAGAGATTGCGGCGCTCCGCGCTCCTGGTTTCCACGTCGTCCGTGGCTTCGGGCTCGATGTTCTGGGGAAGGCTGCTCACGATAAATGAGTAACGGCCCGCCCATTTCGAACTGAAGACGTGGAGCCAAAAAGGTGGAATGCCTCACAGGCACGCCAGCCGGGCTTTCAAATTTCAAAAATCTGTTTATGTGCGTTCGATCGTGACCTGGTCGAACACGGCGTCGAATCCGGCGCCCTCGGGTGCGGCGCACATGACGCCGGCCAGCACTTTCACGTCGGCTGGAAAATAGCCCTGGCGGATGGTGAGAAATTTCTCGCCATCCTTCGAGCACTGCGCCTCGATGGAGTCCTTTTTGCGCACTACGCGCCACCAGACCGGGCCGTTCTGGGTGAGGTCTTCCATGGTCGACCAGTCCGAATAGTCGTGCGTGAAGACCACGCTCGCCCAGCGCTTTCCTTCGACGAATTCCGAACCGCATTTCATCCAGTGCTTTTCGTCGAGCCGCACCATGAGGCCGGCCTGGTCGTAGAGGGCGGAGTAGTTGCCGTTCACGCGCGCCTGTAACGTGAATTCACCCAGCATCGGCACGTACATGAAGTGGCCGTTGTCGGTGACATAGCCGTAGAAGGTCTTGCGCCAGAAATCGGTCTTGCCCTTCGAGCGCGCTGTCAGCACGCCGTCGCCGTAGTGCTCAGATGCGGGCGGATTGAGCCAGGTCATGCGGCTCAGGAGGTCGCCACCGGTGCGCGTCGCGGCGGTTTCACCTGCGGCGAAGGCCGAGCCCGTGCGCGCGGCCAACGCGATGCCTGCCGCCTGTTCGAGGAAGGTTCTTCGGGTGGGTTGCGTCATCGCAGAGCTCCGTTAGAGGGACACGCCGGGTAGATAGGCACCGAGCTGCTCGCGGCAGCTCGCGAAATCCGTGAACTGGATGGCATGGAAACCGCACTCGCGCGCAGCGATCACATTCTTCAACAGGTCGTCGATGAACACGCTTTCCGCGGGCACGATGCCGGTTTCCTCCACCAGGTGTTTGTAGATCGCAGGCTCGGGCTTCACCAGCAGGATGGCGCCGGAAATGACGAGGTGCTTGAAGTGGCCGAAGAACTTGTGGTGGCCGACCAGGTAGTCGAACGTGCTCACCGGCATGTTCGAGAGCAGGTAAAGGTGCACGCCGGCCGCGGCCAGCTTTTCGACCATGCGCACCGTGCTCTCCATGGGCCGCAGCGCTTCGCGTGTGGCGTGGATCAGCGCGCGCGTTTCTTCGGTGGAGCGGCCGGTGGCTTTCGCGAAATGGTTGACGGCGTCCTCATAACTCAGCGCGCCGCGATCGAACTCGAGCCAGTCGGGATGTTCGAACATCTGCTTGCGGATAACCGCCTGCGTCCCGGCATCGGGATAGAGCCTAGCAATGACGCTGGGTGGATCCCATTCCAGCAAAACGCCGCCAACGTCGAAGACCACGTTCCGGATTGTCATGCCCTAGTATGGAGGCAACATGAAGCCGTTCATAAAGATTTGTTGTATGGCCAGCCGCGAAGAAGCGCGCCTCGCAATATCTGCGGGGGCGTCGGCGGTCGGGCTCGTGTCCGCGATGCCGAGCGGGCCCGGGCCGATCGCCGATTCACTGATCGCCGACATCGCCGCAATCGTGCCGCCGCCGATCGCAACGTTCCTGCTCACGTGTCGGCAGGACGCGGATTCCATCATCGAGCAACATTCGATGTGCCGCACGTCGACGCTGCAGCTCGTGGATTCCATGGCCCCCGCGGAACTCGAAAAGCTGCGTGCACGACTGCCCGGCATCAGGCTGGTGCAGGTCATTCATGTGGGTGGCGAGGAGTCCATCGACGAGGCGCGAATGATTGCTCCGCTTCGTCGACGCATTGCTGCTCGACTCCGGCAATCAGAAACTCGCGGTCAAGGAGCTGGGCGGCACTGGCCGCGTGCATGACTGGCGTATCAGCCGGCGCATTCGCGACGCCGTGGACGTTCCGCTGTTCCTCGCGGGCGGATTGAATGCGGGAAACGTCGCCGCGGCCGTGGCCGCCGTGCAGCCACACGGCGTCGACGTGTGCAGCGGCGTGCGCACGGAGGGGAAGCTGGATGCCGCGAAGCTGCGCGCCTTCGTCGCGGCAATGGGGTCAGGCCCCGTTTTCTAGGAAACGGGGCCTGACCCCATTTGCGGTCCTAGGACTTGATAGGCATCGGCACCGGATCGTTGCGCGTCGGCATGGGCGCGACCATGGGTGAATTCAGGCCGTTGACCAGCTCGGCGATCTTCACCGCGCCACCGGAGACGAAACTCTTGTTGGCCGATGCACCGATGAGGCACGAATACAGGCCGCTGCGTTCATCGGCGGCGCGCTTGTACTTGTCGGGCTCGGCCGTGCCGAACACCTCCGTGAGCATGACCGTGTCGCCACCACCGTGTCCGCCGGCGCCGGTCCACGGCGTGATGACCTCCGGCTTGCCACGCAGCGGGATGACACGCGTCAGTACCGCGTCGCTCTCTTCGCCCTGGTAGTTAGTGGCGCCGGCCGATACCGCGCCGCCTTCGACGATGCGATGCTCGAGGCGCCCCTTGGTGCCGTTGAACGCGATCGTGTAGCCCTCCCAGGCATTGAACGCGTTCAGCGAGTAGGAGAGCGTCGCGCCGGTCTTGTACTTCACGATGACGTTCATCGTGTCTTCGATGTTGATGTCGGGGCGGAATACGCAGCGGTCGCGGAAATAGCCGTCGTACTTCTCGTTGTCGAGGTACAGCTCCTTGAAGTTCGCATCCGCGCCGATGTCGAGATAGAACGTGCACTTCTGCTTCTCGGGACAGGTGAGGCAGCGCTCGTGGTAGCTCTCGAGCCCCATGCGTTTTGCCATCGCGGGCGTATAGAACTCGCGCTTGCCGTAGGCCTGCACGATCTCGGGCTCCGAGCCCAACCACCAGTTCACCAGGTCGAAGTGGTGCGTGGCCTTGTGGATCATGAGGCCGCCGGAGGTTTCCTTGTGGCTGTGCCAGCGGCGGAAGTAGTCGGCGCCGTGCAGCGTGTTCAGCAGCCAGTGGAAATCCACCGACATCACGTCGCCGATCGCGCCGCTCATGAGCAGGTCCTTGACCTGGGTGCGCGGCGGCGAATAGCGGTAATTGAACAGCACGCGCACGTGGCGGTTGTTGCGCTTGCAGGCATCGACGATGCGCTGCGCCTTCTCGGCATTGATCGTCAGCGGCTTTTCGGTGATGCAGTCGCAGCCGGCGTCCAGCGCGCGCACGATGTACTCGTCGTGGAAGCCGTCGGGGCAGGTGACGATGACGCAGTCAGGCTTCGTTTCCTTGAGCATCTTGTCGAAGTCGGCGGCGAGGTACTTCTTCGGCTTGGCGCCGTTCGGCGCCACGAACCTGGCGGCAACGTCGAGGCGCCCCTGGTTCACGTCGCAGACGGCGACGAGTTCGTTGTTGGCCGCGAAGGTCTTGGTGATCGCGGTGAGGTACATGCGCGAACGGGAGCCCACGCCCACGTTCACGAACTTGCGGCGGCTTCCGGCCGCGTACGTGCTGGCTGCGAATCCCACGGCGGCTACGCCTGCGGTTTTCAAAAGGGCACGTCGGTCAATCGTCGACTCACTCATTTACATGTCCCCCACATTGGTCGTGACGTACGATCCGCCGCGAAGATACCTCAAATTCGATCAATTGCGCTCATGGGCGCGCACGCCGAGCATTAATTTTCAGCCCATACTTCGCCGCCATGTTTTTAAGACTCGTTTGCCTGATTACGACTTTGGTAGCAACGCGGATGGCGGTGGGTGCGCCCATCGACCGTCACGCGCTGGTGACCCGCCATAACCCCACCATCACGGTCGTCGACAAGTCGGCGCCCTTCATGGTGGGCAACGGCAATCTGGCCTTCACGGCCGACATCACCGGCCTGCAGACCTTCCAGGACCAGTATTCGCCGCTCGTGCCGCTGATGACCCAGGCGCAGTGGGCCTGGCACAGCTTTCCGAATCCGCAAAGGCTTCACGCTCGAGCAGGCGCTGGTGCCCATCAAGGTTCGGGGCAAGACGCAGTGGTATCCGTACTTGAGCGACTGGGAGCAGGCGAAGAAGCCCGAGATCCAGTGGCTGCGCGAAAACCCGCATCGCTTTTCGCTGGGACGCCTGGGTCTGTACCTGGTGAAGGCCGACGGCAAGACCGTCGCGTTCAGCGATCTGTCGGCGACCCGCCAGACGCTGGACATGTGGACCGGGCGGCTCGCGAGCAGCTTTGTGTTCGACGGCACTCCCGTCGACGTCGAAACCTCCGTGCATCCGGATCGCGACCTCATCATCGTGCGTTTGCGTTCGAAGTTGCTGGCCGAGGGCCGGCTCGGCATGGACCTCAAGTTTCCCGGCGTGTCTGCGAAGCTGAATCCGGATCCGGCGGACTGGACCCATCCGGAGTCGCATTCGACGCGCGAGACCGCGCGCGGTCGCCACCGCGCTCACGCTCACGCGCCAGCTCGACGACACGCGCTATTCGGTGCGCGTCGCCGCCGACCGCGAACTGACGATCGCGACGCCGGCGACGCACGCATTCCGCCTCACCTCGCCGGGCTCCACGCAGATCACCTTGTTAGTCGAATTCGCCGCGGCCTCGCCACCAGCGCCGATGCCCGCTGCCGAAGAGGCGCGCGAGGCCGTGGCCAAGGGCTGGGAAAGTTTCTGGATGAATGGCGGCGTGGTCGACCTGACCGGCAGCCGCGATCCGCGCGCGAAGGAACTCGAGCGGCGCATCGTGATGTCGCAGTACCTCACGGCCGTCAACAGCGCGGGCAGCGTGCCGCCGCAGGAAGAAGGGCTCTTCTCCAACAGCTGGAACGGCAAGTTCCATCTCGAGATGCATGTCTGGCACGCGGCGCACTTCGCCGTGTGGGGCCGTCCGCAGCTGCTCGAACGCAGCATGACGTTCTATTTCACGCAGCTCGCCGATGCGAAGGCACGCGCGAAGGCGCACGGCGTTCGCGGCGCGTGGTGGCCGAAGATGGTGGGGCCCGAAGGGCGCGAGAGCCCGAGCAAGGTGAATCCGTTCATCATGTGGCAGCAGCCGCATCCTATCTACCTTGCCGAGACGATCTACAAGGCGACGCCCGACGCGCGAGACGCTGGAGAAATATCGCGACGTGGTGTTCGAGACCGCCGAGCTGCTCGCCAGCTGGCCGTTCTTCGACCGCAAGGCCGATCGCTTCGTGTTGGGCCCGCCGATCATCCCGGCGCAGGAGAACTTCGAGCCGCTGGACACGTTCAATCCCGACCTTCGAGCTCGAGTACTGGCGCTTCGGCCTCGCCACCGCGCAGGAGTGGCGCGTGCGGCTCGGCATGAAGAAGGATCCGAAGTGGGACAACGTGCTGTTCCGGCTTTCGAAGCTGCCGGTGAAAGACGGCATCTATCTCGCCGCGGAATCCCAGCAGGATCTGTGGGAGCGTGCGCGTTCGCCGCAATGCTCGAAGGGAAACACCGCGCCCGAATGTCCGAACCGCGATCATCCGTCGTTCGTCGCCGCGCTCGGGTTGCTGCCGGGCTGGGGCGCGGATCGCGAGACCATGCGCCGCACGCTGGATGCCGTGCTCAAGGACTGGGACCTGCGCCAGACCTGGGGCTGGGACTGGCCCATGCTCGCGATGACGGCGACGCGTCTGGATGAGCCCGAGAAGGCGGTGGATTTTCTGCTCTGGGATGCCAAGAACTTCAATTTCGGCAGTTCGGGCATGACGCCGCGCGTGCACCTGGACCAGAACGTGGCGGAGCTGCTGGGCAATGCCGCGCCAGAGTCGCCCGACGGTCCCGGGTATCGCCGCGCGGCCGAGACCTACTTCCCGTCGAACGGTTCGCTGTTGTTAGCCGTGGCGCTCATGGTCGCGGGCGGCAGCGACGTGCACGAGCTCAACCCCGGTTTTCCGCCGAACGGGCAGTGGATAGTGCACAGCGAAGGCATTCTTCCATTACCCTGAAGGCGCCATGAGCGACGGCTACCATTTCAAATCCACGCTGTTCGAAATCGAACCGGGCGAGGACGAGGAGATCAATCCCGGCCGATTCGGCCGGCAAGCGGCTGCCTGGCTCAAGCAAAGCTCGAGCAGAAGGGCTATCGGATCGAAGACATCATCAACGAGGATTGGGGCCGCTGCCTGATGTGTCAGCGAACCCCATTCAGCCTGTGGGTCGGAGTCGGCAATATCGACTCCGAATCGAGTGAAAGCGGGAAGATCGTCTGGCATTGCTTCGTAGTCGCCGAGCTCGCATTCTTCAAGCGCATGTTCGGCAAGGCAGCCGAGGTCGAAGCCGCGCGCGGCAAGCTGGATGCAACTCTGCGCGCCATCCTTGAATCAGAACCCGCGATCGAGCTGGTATCCGAATGACCCTCACCGAACTCCGCTACATCGTCGCGCTGGCCCAGGAGCAGCACTTCGGCCGCGCCGCCGAGCGCTGCCACGTGAGTCAGCCGACGCTGAGCATCGCGGTCAAGAAGCTCGAGGAAGAGCTCGGCGTGCTGTTCGAGCGCGGCAAGCAGAAAATCCTGCCGACACCGCTCGGCGAGAAAATCGTGTCGATGGCGTCTCGCGTGCTCGAGCAGGCGGCCGCAATCAAAGATGTAGCGGATGCGGACAAGGACCAGCTCGAAGGCCCGATCGCGCTCGGCACGCTGCCCACCATCGGCCCGTACCTGTTGCCGCAGTTCATCCCGCTGCTGCAGGAGACGACTAACAAGCTGTCGCTGTACGTGGAGGAGGGCAACGTCACCGAGCTCGCCACCAAGCTGCGTAACGGCGATCTCGACGCGTTGCTGATCACCGCGCCGTTCGTCGAGGTCGACGTGGTGACGCAGCCGCTGTTCGACGAACCGTTCGTGCTGCTGCTGCCGGCCGATCATCGACTCGCCAGCAAGGCGCAGATCCAGCCCGCCGACCTCATTCCCTCGGAGCTGCTGTTGTTAGGCGAGGGCGACTCCTTGCGCGAGCAGATCCTGGCGGCCTTTCCGCAGCTCGATCCGCACCAGGAAACCGGCGCCGGCGTGCGTACCTTCACGCAGGGCGCGACGCTCGAGACGCTGCGCCACATGGTGGCCTCGCGGCTGGGCGTCACCATCCTTCCGCAGACCGCGGCCGAAGCGCCGCTATATGCCCCGAACCTGCTGGTCACCCGGCCGTTCGCGGCGCCGGCCCCCAAACGCAGCCTGGCGCTGGCCTGGCGCGTGAGTTTTCCGCGACATAAGGCCATAGACCTGCTGCGCCGCGCGATTCAGGCCAGCAGTTCGGCCTACTGGAACTACAATACGGCGCGGTCCCAGGAGCCTCCTGGGGTGATGGTGGAAAACCGGAACTGGTGATGAGGCCTCTCGGCAAAATCGTAATCGTTGGCGGCGGCACCTCCGGGTGGCTCGCGGCCTCGATGCTTTGCCAGCACCTGAAGCGCGAGCTCTGCGAAATCGAGCTGGTCGAGTCCGAAGAGCTCGGCACGATCGGTGTCGGCGAGTCGACCGTGCCGCCGTTCGTCGGGCTCATCCAGCGGCTCGGCATCGACGAGCAGGAATTCATCCGCGCCACCGACGGCACCTACAAGTTAGGCATCAAGTTCGTCGGCTGGCACCAGCGCAGCGATTCGTACTTCCATCCGTTCGGCGTCATCGGCAAGCCGATCGGCAATCACGACTTCTACCAGTGCTGGCTCAAGGCGCGCGCCGAGGGCAACACCTCCGCGCTGCAGGATTTCTCGCCGTGCAACGTCATGGCCGAGCAGGGGCGCTTCTTCCATCCCGGCGAAGGCGCGCAACACGCCGATCGGTGGCGCCAACTACGCGCTGCACGTGGACGCGCTGCTGGTCACCAAGTTCCTGCGCAAGTACGCCGAGGAGCGCGGGCTCAAGCGCACGGAAGGCAAGGTCGTCGAAGTCGGGCAACGCGCCTGACGGTTTCATCGAGAGCGTGACGCTCGCCAGTGGCCAGAAGATCGAAGGCGACTTCTTCATCGACTGCACCGGCTTCAAGAGCCTGCTCATCGGCAAGACCCTGGCTGTCGAGAACATCGACTGGTCCAGCTATCTACCCTGCGATCGCGCGGTGGTCTGCAAGACCGAGAACAAGGGTGCGCTGCTGCCGTATACCCGCGCGACTGCGCAGCCGTCCGGGTGGAGCTGGCGCATTCCGTTGCAGCAGCGCGTCGGCAACGGCTATGTGTACTCGAGCCGCTTCGCGAGCGACGCCGCGGCGAAAGCCACGCTGCTGCGTTCGCTGGATGCCGCCTGCATCGAAGAGCCGCGCGTCATTCCCTACACCACGGGCCATCGCCGCCAGTTCTGGAAGCAGAACTGCCTGTCGCTGGGCCTCGCGTCCGGATTCATCGAGCCGCTCGAGGCCACGTCCATCCACCTGATCGCGCGCGGCATGGATTTCTTCCTGCGCTATTTCCCGGACAAGGATTGCGATGCCGCGCTGATCCGCGAGTACAACCGGCGCATGGTCGCGGACTTCGAAGAAGTGCGCGACTTCATCGTGCTGCACTACGCCGCCACCGCGCGCGACGACACGCCGTTCTGGCAGTGGTGCAAGAACATTCCGCTGCCCGACACGCTGCGCGAGCGCATCGAGCTGTTCAAGGCGCACGGCGCCATGCGCGAAGGCGTGGATGAATTGTTCCGCGCCTCGAGCTGGCAGTCGGTGTTCGAAGGCATGGGCATCCGCCCGCACGGGCACTGCCCGCGCGTCGAGAACCTCGACTACGCGCAGATCGAGCAGACGCTGCAAGCAACGCCAAGGCGGCGATCGCGGGCATGGTGGAGCATCTGCCCACGCACGAGCAGTTCCTGCGAACCGCCTGATCTGGTGCCGGGCCGGGAAACCGGGATATGCTCCAACACACTTTTCCCGGTTTCCCGGCCCGGCACCTAGAATCCCCGTTCGAAGGGGGATTTGATGGAAAACGCGGAAGGGGCGGTAAAGAAGGTCGTCATTGCGGGCGGCGGCACGGCCGGCTGGATGGCGGCGATGACGCTGTCGACGCATTTCGGCAAGTTGCTCGACATCACGCTGGTGGAGTCGGAGGAGATCGGCACCGTCGGCGTCGGTGAATCCACCGTGCCGCCCATCGTCGCCTTTCACAACCTGTTAGGCATCGACGAGAAGCACTTCATGACGGAGTGCGCGGCCACGTTCAAGGTGGGCATCTGGTTCGAGAACTGGGCGCGCATCGGCGACCAGTACATCCACCCGTTCGGCCGTCATGGGCAGGCGACGTGGATGGCGGAGTTCCACAACTTCTGGCTGCACAGTGTGGCCAAGGGCTCGCAGGTCAACATCGGCGAGTACTGCTACGAGTGGCTGGCCGCGATGAAAGGCCGCTTCGCGCTGCGCGAAAATCCGCGCATCAACTACGCCTATCACTTCGATGCCGCCTTGTACGCGCGGTATCTTCGAAAGCTCTCCGAGCCGAAAGGCGTGAAGCGTATCGAGGGCAAGATCAAGCAGGTGCGCACCCACCAGCAGACCGGCTTCGTCGAGTCGCTCGAGCTGCAAAGCGGCCAGATCATCGAGGGCGACTTCTTCATAGACTGCACGGGCTTTCGGGGCCTGCTCATCGAAGGTGCTCTGCAGACGGGCTTCGAAGACTGGAATCACTGGCTGCCGTGCGACTCAGCGCGTTGCATTTCAGACTGTCGTCGATGAGCCGGCCAAACCTTATACCGCGTGCTTCGCGCACGAGGCCGGCTGGCGCTGGAACATCCCCGTCCAGCATCGCGTCGGCAATGGCGTCGTGTTCTGCAGCAAGTACATGTCGGATGACGAGGCGCGCCATCGTCTCGTCACGGACTCCGGCGGCCGGCCGGTGAAAGAACCCTGGCTCATCCGCATCAAGGCCGGGCGGCGCAAGAAGGCCTGGAACAAGAATGTCGTCGCGTTTGGTCTGGCGAGTGGTTTTGTCGAGCCGCTCGAGTCCACCAGCATCCACATGATCATGACGGCGGCGGTGCGTCTCGCGCATTTCTTCCCTTGGAACGGGGTGAACCAGCCGATGACGGATCGCTACAACGAGCTGTCGCGCTACGAGATCGAACGCATCCGCGACTTCGTCTGCATGCACTACCACTACACCGAGCGCGAGGACACGGCGTTCTGGCGCCACTGCAAGAACATGGAGATTCCGGACTCGCTGCGTGAGCGCGTCGAGCTCTTCAGGCAGGGCGGCTACATCTACAAGGTCGATGGCGAGCTCATGACGGTGGACTCGTGGATCTCGGTGATGCTCGGGCAGCGCATCAAGCCCCAGACCTATCATCAATTTGCGCGGATCAACGATCGCGAGCTCAAGGAATACATGGCAAAGCACCGTGCGCACGTGGCGCAGGTGGTGAATGCGCTGCCGACGCACGCGGACTTCGTAAAGCAATACGCCGGAGCCAGCCCCGACGCCTGGAAATAAATGGGGACATTCCTCATTTCCTTGTAACAATCCATGATGGAAACGAGCAGCCGATGACGCGGGCGATTGTTACAAGGAAATGAGGAATGTCCCCATTTATTTCCTGCAGATGTTCGTCATCCTGGCGACCTGCCGGGTGTTCGGCTGGCTCATGCGGCGGTGGTTGCGACAGCCACCGGTAATCGGCGAAATGATCGCCGGCGTGCTGCTCGGTCCTTCCTTGTTAGGGGTGCTGGCGCCGGAGATCCAGTCGGTGCTGTTTCCGCCGGAATCGAAGGCGGTGCTGTATGTAGTCGCGCAGCTCGGCATCGGCTTGTACATGTTTCTCGTCGGACTCGATTTTCGCAGCGACGATTTTCGCGTCCACGCGCCGAGCGCCGTGGCGGTGTCGGTTTCAGGAATCGTCGTGCCATTCCTCGTCGCCATCGTCGGCACGCCATTGCTGATGAACGTGCCTGGGTTGTTCGCCCCCCACATCTCGGCATTCAACGCCACGCTGTTCCTGGGCGCGGCGATCGCGATCACCGCGTTTCCCGTGCTCGCGCGAATCATCCAGGAGCGCGGGCTCGGTGGCTCACCGATCGGCACGCTCTCGTTATCCGCTGCCGCCATCGGCGATGCGATCGCCTGGTGCGTGCTCGCCGTGGTGCTGGCAAGCCTGGGTGCCGGACCTGCCGTGGCTTTGACTGCAATCGTGGGCGGCATTGCCTTGTCGGCCGTGCTGATCTTTCTCGGGCCCCGATTGTTTACGCCGCTCGGTCGCCTCGCTGAACGCGAGCATGCCGCCGGCCAGCCGCTGAGCACCACCGTGCTCGCGACGGCGCTGCTGTTGTTCACGCTGTCCGCGTGGTTCGCAGACTTCATTGGCCTGCATGCCGTATTCGGCAGCTTTCTGATCGGCACCGCCATGCCACGCGGAGTATTCGCCGCGCGGCTCAAGCAATTGCTCGAGCCTTTCACAGTCGTCTTCCTGCTACCCGTGTTCTTTGCGTACTCAGGTCTGAACACCCAGCTCACGATGGTGAATACCGCGCCGCTGTTGTTGATCGCGCTCGGCGTCCTCGCGGCTTCCATCTTCGCCAAGCTCGTCGCCTGCTGGGCGGCCGCGCGGCTCTCGGGGCAGGACAATCGCACCGCGCTCGGAATCGGTGCGCTCATGAATGCGCGCGGCCTTACCGAGCTGATCATCCTCAACATCGGCCTCTCGGCCGGCATCATCGGCGCGGCGCTCTTTTCGATGCTGGTGCTGATGGCCATCGTCACCACGCTCATGGCATCGCCCCTGTTCGAGGGGGTTTACGGCCGCGCCGCGCGCGCCAAAGGCGAGTTGCCGCCACTGCACCAGCTTCGATAGGCAAAATCGGTCCCCAGTTTCCTTTCGTAAGACATTTGCCCCAGCCGGCGCGCTCGTTTACCGACTTCGGGGGGCGCCACGCATAAACGACTATGCTCACCCCGTGAAGCTCTTCTCCTGCGACAACTGCCAGCAAGTGCTGTTCTTCGAGAACAGTCGCTGCATGAATTGCGGCATGACCGTCGGCTACTGCGTCGAGCTCGCGAAGATCGTGACGCTGCAGCACCAGACCGGTTCTTCGCAGGGCTCGGTGTACGAAGTGTTCTTCCCCAACCAGGGATTGCGCCACTACCGCCAATGCAAGAACGCGAGCGATCACGACGCCTGCAACTGGCTGGTGCCGGCCGAACAGCAGCAGCAGTTCTGCAACTCCTGCCGTCTCACGGAAGTGGCGCCCGATCTCAGCGACGCTAACAACCGCATCGCCTGGGCGGGGATCGAAGCCGCGAAGCGGCGCCTGCTGTACACGCTTTATTCATTGAAGCTGCCTCTCTCCTCGCGGCAGGAGTGGCCGAACGAGGGAGTGGCATTCCATTTCCTGCGCAGCACCAATGCCGAGCCGGTGATGACCGGCCACGATGAAGGGATCATCACGCTCAACATCGCGGAGGCCGACTCGGCGTTTCGCGAAAACATGCGCGAGAAGATGGGCGAGGCGTATCGCACCGTGCTGGGTCATCTGCGGCACGAGATCGGCCACTACTACTGGGACCGGCTCATCAGGAACAGCAACCTGCTCGGCGAATTTCGCGGGCTCTTTGGCGACGACACGCTCGACTACGAGCAGGCGGTGCAGCGCCACTACGAACAGGGCGCGCCGGCAAACTGGTTGGACTCGTACATCAGCGCCTACGCGACCATGCATCCCTGGGAAGACTGGGCGGAAACCTGGGCGCATTACCTGCACATGGTCGACACGCTCGAGACCGCCAAGAGCCACGGACTCTCTTTGCGCGTTCCTGGCGCCGAACGTTCCGGCGAACAGATGTCCACCGATGCGCTGGCATTTCGCGATTTCGAATCGCTGACCTCCAGCTGGAACGCAGTGACACTGGCGCTCAACAGTCTCAATCGCAGCATGGGCATGAAGGATGCGTATCCATTCGTGCTTTCGCCCAAGGTGCTCGAGAAGCTGCGCTTCGTGCACGCCCTCATCCAGTCACGGCGCGCCGAGCAAAAAGCGGAGAGTCTTCGCCCGACCGGTTGAGGTACCCTTTCGCGGTCAACGAAGGGGATTGCAATGCGTCGATTCGTATTCCTGGCGGTCGTACAGGTTCTGTTCCCGGCTGTCGCTCTCGCGGCCGACGATTTCAAACTCAATTCCCAGGAATACTTCGAGCGGCCCGGCATCAATGTGATGTACGGGCAGGACTACTACCCCGAAGGTCACCAGGGTGGTCTCAGCATCATCATGCACGACGAGCGCATCGCCTCGAACGGCGACGTGCGCCTCGAGCCGTCGCCGGGGCAGTGGTCGCCCATTCCGAAGCCGGGCAAGCGCGAAGCCAACGCGGCCACGCAGGAAATACGCGTGGCGCTCAGCTTTCCCGACGCGGAGCGCGATCGCAAGGGTTTCAACCCGATCATCTATCCGGATCTCAAGCTCAACTACACCGTGCGCGCGCGCCCCGAAGGGGAATCGATTCGCGTGAGCGTCGATTTCGACGCGCCCATCCCCAAGGAGTGGGTCGGCAAGGTGGGATTCAATCTCGAGCTGTTCCCGGGTTTGATGTTTGGCAAGTCTTACCAGCTCGGTGAGACCTCCGCCGTGTTCCAGCGTCAACCCAGCGGTCCCGGCGAAATTCCCACGCTCGCTCGCGGCAAGCGGCTCGAGGTCGCGCCGGAGACCGAGCTGTATCACCTGACGATTGAAGCCGTGCGCGGTGGCGAGCTCGAATTGCTCGACGGCCGCGGCAATCACAACAATGGCTGGTTCGTCGTGCGGGCGCTGGCGCCCGCCGGCGCTGCGGCAAATGCGATCGAGTGGTTAGTAACGCCGCACGCCAAGGCCGGCTGGATACGCACACCGGTGATCCAGGTGTCGCAGGTTGGCTATCACCCCGCGCAGCCGAAGCAGGCGATACTCGAATTCGATGTCCGGGATTCCACGCGACGAAACGTGATCCTGCAGCGCATCGGCCAGGCGGGGCAGGTGAAAACCGTCATCGAGCGCAAGCCGGCGGAGTGGGGCAGATTCCTGCGCTACCAGTACGCTACGCTCGACTTCAGCGATGTGAAGGAGCCAGGCGTCTACGTGGTTCGCTACGGCGACCAGGTCAGCAATCCATTCCGAATCAGCACCGACGTGTTCACGCGCGAGGTCTGGCAGCCGACGCTCGAATATTTCCTGCCGGCGCAGATGTGCCACATGAAGGTGCTGGAGAAATACCGGCTGTGGCACGGCGCCTGCCACCTCGATGATGCGCGCATGGCGCCGGTGAACCACAACCACTTCGACGGCTATCTACAGGGGCCTTCGACGCTCACCAACTACCAGCCGGGCGAGCCGGTGCCGAATCTGAATCGCGGCGGCTGGCACGACGCCGGCGATTGGGACATGCGCGTGGAATCGCAATCCGACACCATCTACGGCCTCGCGCTTGCGTGGGAGTTGTTTCACGTCGACTACGACAACACCTCGATCGACCAGAAGACGCTGGTAACGGAAATCCATTTACCCGACGGCAAACCCGACGTGCTGCAACAGCTCGAACACGGCGTGTTGTCAGTCGTCGGCGGCTACGAGACGCTTGGCCGGCTGTATCGCGGCATCATCGAGCCGACGCTGCGCCAGTACGTGTTCCTCGGCGACGGCGCGCTCATGACCGACAACGTGGTGTTCGACCCCAAGAAGTCGCCGGCAACAGCACCGCCCGTGGGGCTGCCGGGATCACCCGACGATCGCTGGGTGTTCACCGAAGAAAATCCGCGTCGCGAGTTACTCGCGTCCGCATCGCTCGCCGCGGCTTCGCGCGCACTCAAGGGCTACAACGATGAACTCGCCGCGCGTTCGCTGAAAGCCGCGATCGCCCTTTACGATCGTGCGACTCCACAGGATCCACTGGCGCGCGTCGGTGCGGCGACAGAGCTTTTCATCGCGACGAAGGATAGGAAGTACCGCCAGTTCCTGTTGGACCAGCGTGATGTCATCGCCGCCAATATCGAACGCGTCGGGTGGGCGGTCGGTCGAACGTTGCCGCTGATCAAGGACCCGGCTTACACCAAGGCGATTCGCGACGCCGTCGCGGCGTATCGCCTGAAGGTGGATGCTCTCGCGAAGGAAACTCCCTATGCGGTGCCTTACAAGCCCGACATCTGGGGCGCGGGCTGGAACATCCAGCGCTTCGGCTGGGACCAGTGGATGCTGCACCTGTCGTTCCCGGATCTGTTTCCACGCACCTATGCTTTGCAGGCGCTGAGCTTCATCCTGGGCGTTCATCCGGGCTCCAACACCGCGTCGTTCGTCTCGGGTGTGGGAGCGAACTCGCTGACCACCGCCTACGGTTTCAACCGTGCTGACTGGTCGTACATTCCGGGCGGCAGCGCTTCGGGCACCGCGCTGATCCGGCCGGATTTCCCGGAACTCAAGACCTGGCCATTCTTCTGGCAGCAGACCGAGTACGTGCTGGGTCGCGGCACCACTGACTATCTACTGCTGGTGCTGGCGGCCGATCACGTGCTGAACCAGTGACCTTGGTCGCTGTTGTGTCGCCGGAGCGTACGCGCGAGGATGCGCGCCCATGAATCTGAGACAAATCGGCTTGCTCTGGCTTTGTTTGATCGTGCCGCTGAGCTGTGCTGCCGCGGCGCCGAATCCCGCCGACGAATCCATACGTGAGCTCGGGCGCAAGTGGCTGGTGTTCAACGATGGCGTGGGACTCAGCATCGGCGTCTACGCCAATGGGCAACGTCAGTTCTACAACTTCGGAACCACGCGGCTCGACGGCAACAAGGTCCCCACCGAAAACACGGTTTATGAAATCGGCTCCATCGCCAAGACCATGACCGGCCAGCTGCTGGCGCGCGCCATCGTCGAGGGTCGCGCTGCGCTTACCGACGAGGCCGGCAAATATCTCGACGAGCCTTATCCGAATCTCGAAAACAGCGGCGAGCCCGTTCGGCTGGTGCATCTCGCGAACATGACCTCGCAGCTCGCCGACAATATTCCGGACCTCACCCAGGTTCGCGTGGGACCGGGCGAGTCGCTGATCAAGGCCCGCATGCGCGTGCTCGAGAAGTACACCCGCGCGGAGTTCCTGCGGCAGCTGCATTCGCTCAAGCCGCGACTCCCGCCCGGAGCCGATCCCGCGCACTCGAACGTGGCCAGCATGCTGCTCGGCGTCGTGCTGGAGAAGATATACGGCGAGCCGTTCGAGACCATCCTGGCGCACGAAATCGAAAAGCCACTGAAGATGGGGAATGGGTCAGCGCCGCCTTCCAAACTACTGGCGCAGGGGTACACGAGGGAAAACGAGGAATTGCCGCCATTCTCGGCGCCGCTGCAATTCGCGTCTGGTTCTTTGCGTTACAGCACGCAGGATCTGCTGCGGTACGCGTCCTGGCAGCTGGTGGAACGCGACGCCTCGGTGAAACTCGCGCACCAGCCCACCTGGCAATCCCAGGACCGGCGCCAGGGTGTGGCGTTCTACTGGATCATTGGAGAATCGCCGCAAGGTCGCCGCCTGCGTTATTCGGGCGGGACCTCGGGATTCGCGAGCATGTGCGACCTTTACCCGGATGCGGGGATCGCGATCGTCCTGCTGTCTAACAAGGCCGCGGACGGCGCGCAGGATTCCCTGCGCGCTTTGTCCGCGAACATTGTTGAGCTGGTGGCGCCGGTGGAGCTGAAGGCGCCTGCTGGCGCTCTCAGCCCGCAGCCTTCGTCAGCAGACGCTCCGCCGCGGGATCGCTGAGCGTCACCTGGACGGTGGCCGGACGGGTTCCCGCCGCCGCGCCCTTGTGGTTCATGTCGATGCTGCCGCTGAAATTCGCACCATCCGCGATGCCGACGCGCGGCGCGAAGATGTTGCCTTTCACTTTCGCAGAAGCGCGGATCGACACCGATTCGGTGGCGAAGATGTCGCCATCGACGCGGCCTTCGACGATCACGAACTTGGCGCGGATGTTGCCGGTCACGCCGCCATCCTTGCCGATCGACAGGCTGCGCGTATGTTCGATCGAACCTTCCAGCTGGCCCTGGAATTCCAGGTCCTCTTCGCCGTACAGCTCGCCCTTGAAATGCAGCGTCGGGCCGAGCACGCAGGTGCCCGTCGCGACTTCACGCTGAGGCGCGGGCGCCGGGGGCGCCATCTTGTTATCGAAGCCTTTGCTCATGGGTTTCTCCGGCTCAGCGGCTTGCGCCGGGGGTGGAGGATCCTTGCGACCCAGCATTCGATTCCATGGTGACTCCGCCATTGAAATTCGCTCCCTCTGTGATGCTTACGCTCGGCGCGCGCAAATTGCCACGCACGATCGCTGACTGATTGACCTTGATGCTCTTCTTGGCGCTCATGTCGCCAACCACTTTGCCGTCGACGTCGATCTGGGCGGCGTTCAGCGTGGCGACCACTTCGCCCTTGTGCGCCAACGACGACGCGCTGCTGGTGGTGGATCGTGCCCTCGATGCGGCCTTCGATCTTGATGTCTTCCTGGGCCTTGAGTTCGCCCTTGAAGCGCAAAGTCGGGCCGAAAACCGACATGCGTTCGTTTGATGTGCTCATGAAATCTCCTGCGATGGCTGGCGCGAAGCGCGGCATAGATTGCGCCGGCCACACTAGGTAAAACCGTGTCGTGATTCGCAGGCGTGGGCGATCGCCCCGCAGGACCTAGCAATATGTCCAACCGAAAAATGGGGACACTCCCCGATTCCTAGCAAAAGGGGCCGCACCTGCACCAAGTACGGCCCCTTTTGCCCGCGGAGCGGGGAATCGGGCTGTCCCCAGCGGCTACTTGCGGGCTTGGGCCATGATGGCCAGCGGCCGGGCGTCCGGGTCGGTGAAGAACGCCATCCATTCTTCGGTGCCATCGGCGTGGCGGTGGATCATATGCGGCGCATGCGTGAACACCACGCCGCGTGCGGAGAGCACCTGGTGTGCGGCCGCAATGTCGGCGACGCGCAGGTAGAGAATCGATTCCTTCGCAGCGCCACCTTCCTGGCTCAGCATGAGGCGCGTCCCGCCGCAGTCGAAAAACGCCAGCGTTCCGAAGGTGTAGAGGTGAGGCAGGCCCAGCACCTCGCGGTACCACTTTTCCGACGCCTGCGTATTGCCCACCGAACGGGCGATCTGGCCGATGGGTCCGAGTTTCAATTCCGTCTCCACTCTGTTCCTCCCCGCCAGCGCACTGTCATTCGGCGCGCGAAACCACGCCCGCAGTTCGCGCCGGTTCCGCAGGTTCAGCTTCGCCAGCGCGTTGGCCATGTGATATTTCACGGCATTCACGCTCACACCACGCCGTCGCGCGATTTCGGCATTGGTCATGCCGTGCTGCACGGCATGGACCGTCCGCCATTCAGTGGGCGTCAGCAGGTCTGCATGCGGTGGCCTTCCGCGTGGGCGTTTCGTCACTTTCTTCATGGGCGATCCTAGTGTCCCGAGGGGCGATTTTCCCTACCCGCGCAGCCGGAAGCGACTTATTGGAGTCCTTACCGCACATTCTGAAACGGCGACATTTGCCGGGGCTTGCGGCCATGGGCTACGTTGGCACGCCTAACAGGGGGTCTCGTGACTGAGCTCGAAAACGACGGCCATGACGATGGCGATCGTCCCGATGACGCTTCGGGCACCGGCACCGGAGCCGGCGCCGCCGTTGCGCTGTCGGCGCTGACGCTTGCCGCCTGCGGTGGCGGTGGTGGCGGCAGCTCCACACCCCCCACACAGAACCCTCCGCCCCCACCTCCAGTCGTTCCGCCGCCGGTCACCATCACCGATACCGAGGCCGCACGCTTCCTGTTGCAGGCGCAGTTCGCTGTCACCGACACCGATCTCGCGACCCTCAAGGCCAACGGATATTCGGCCTGGCTCACCGCAAGCTACAACCAGCCGCTGGGACAGACCGGTGTCGCGTGGCTCGACTCGCGCGGCCACAACTCCATCACCTCCGAACAGCGCTACTTCTGGCCGCAGTTCGGTGATTTCATGATCTGGAACCAGCTGCTCGCCGGTCCGGACCAGATGCGCAAGCGGCTGGCGCTCGCCTTGTCGGAATTCTTCGTCGTTTCCTTGAGCCCGATCGACGGTTTCTATCCGCCTTACGTCATCGGCGCGTACTGGGATGTGCTCACCGCCAACGTCTACGGCAATTTCCGCACGCTGCTCGAACGCATCACGCTCAACGCGGGCATGGGGTTCTTCCTCAACACCAAGGGAAACCTCAAAGAAGACGCCAACGGCCGGCAGCCCGACGAGAACTATGCGCGCGAGATCATGCAGCTCTTCACCATCGGGCTACTCGAACTCAATCAGGATGGCACGCCGCGACTCGACGCCAACAATCAGCCCATCGAAACCTACGGCCAGAGCGATATCACGAATCTCGCGCGAGTTTTCACCGGCTACGACTGGGACTATCTGGCGAATGGCGGCAACTTCACCAATGTGGCCTGGCACGACTACGACGTGCCCAACACTCGCTTCGCAACGAACCCGATGTGGTTCAACCCGGCTAACCACTCGAACCTGGCGGTGACCTTCCTCGGCACGACCATTCCCGCGAATACGCCGGGCCCCGAGGCGCTGCGCCTCGCACTCGACCGGTTGTTCAACCATGCGAACACCGGCCCGTTCTTCGCGCGGCAGATGATCCAGCGCCTGGTGACCAGCAATCCTTCGCCTGCTTACGTCGGTCGTGTCGCCGCGGTCTTCGCGAACAACGGCGCCGGCACGCGCGGCGATCTCAAGGCGGTGTGGACGGCCATTCTCACGGACACCGAGGCGCGCAGGGCGCCGGGTCCGTCGGACACTCTGTCGGGCAAGTTGCGCGAACCGGTGGTGCGCTTCGTGCAATGGGCACAAACGGTGGGCACCACGTCCACCAACGGCGACTATCAGATCTACGACCTGTCCGGCAGCGATACCTCGCTCGGCCAGAGCGCGCTGCGCTCACCCTCGGTGTTCAATTTCTTCCGTCCCGGTTACGTGCCGCCTAACACGGCCATTGCCTCGGCCGGCAAGCAGGCGCCGGAATTCCAGTTGGTGAACGAGACGACCGCTGCGGGCTACATCAATTTCATGCAGGGCATGACGCGCAACGGTTACATCGATGTGAGGCCGACTTACGCGGCGCTGCTGCCGATTGCCCACGACGTACCGGCAGTCCTTGCCTGGCTGAACCTGCGGCTCACGGCCAACCAGCTATCCGCCGAGACGCTGACATTGGTGCAGGCCGTGATGACCGCCTTCAACCTGACGGCCACGAGTGCCGACAATGCCAAGCTCGACATGCTGGCCACCGCCTGCTTCCTCATCCTGTGCTCGCCTGAATACCTGGTGCAGAAATGAGCCGAAACGAAAAACAATGACAGTGGACGCGCCGAGTCGTCCTGCAGCGCGCGCTGCAGCTTGGTGTGATGGGTGTCGCCACTCCGCTGGCCATCAATCTTGCCGCCATCGGCGAGGCCGCGGCCTTCGACAACACCGACTACAAGGCGCTGGTGTGCCTCTTCATGTACGGCGGCAACGATTACGCCAACACCGTGATCCCGTACGACAACACTAACTACAACCTGTACCACGCGATTCGCGGCGGTGGTGCAAACCAGACCGCGGGTGGCATCGCCTACGGACGCGCGCAACTGGATGCCACAGCGCTGACGCCCGCGGGCGGCCAGGTGCTCACCGACAATCTTCAGTACGCACTGGCGCCGCAGCTCACGGGACTGAAGTCGCTGTGGGACACGGGTCGTCTCGCCGTACAGCTCAACGTCGGTCCGCTGATCCAGCCGACCACGCTCGCGCAATACCAGAGCACGAATCGCGTGGCGAATCCCTTGCCGCCCAAGCTGTTCTCGCACAATGACCAGCAGTCGGTGTGGCAGGCGAACGGCACCGAGGGTTCGACGGTGGGTTGGGGCGGTCGGCTCGGCGACATCGCGATGTCGAGCAACGCGACCAACTCGCTGCTCACCTGTATTTCCGCCTCCGGCAACGCCGTGTTCGTGGCGGGCCGCGATGCGCTTCAGTACCAGGTGAGCCCTGGCGGCGCGGTGCGAATCAGGGCGCTGGACACGCCGCTGCGCAATGCGCTCAATGCCATCATCACGCGCGCGAGCCCGCATGTGCTCGAGAACGAATACGCCGTCGTCACGCGACGGTCGATGGACATGGAGGGCGTGGTCAACACGGCGCTTGCGGGTGTGAACCCGACCACTTCATTCGGCACCGGCAATCCACTCGCCAATCAGCTCAAGATCGTCGCGCGGCTCATCGGTGCGCGCGCGGCGCTGGGGATGCGCCGCCAGGTGTTCTTCGTGTCACTCGGCGGCTTCGACAATCACAACCTGCTCATGCAGGACCATCCCAACCTGATGACGCGCGTCAACGCCGCGCTGAGCGCGTTCTACGCCGCCACCGTCGAGCTGGGAGTGGCCGACAAAGTCACGACGTTCACCGCATCTGATTTCGGCCGAACGCTGAGCTCCAACGCCGACGGCTCGGATCACGGCTGGGGCAGCCATCAGTTCGTCATGGGTGGTGCCGTCAACGGCGGCCGCTTCTACGGCACCGCGCCGCATGTCTCGATCCAGACCAACGACCAGGTGGGTCAGGGCCGCCTGCTGCCGAGTACATCCGTCGATCAATTCGCTGCCACGCTGGCGCGCTGGTTCGGCTGCAGCGCCGGCGAGCTGCCCGGTATCCTGCCCAACGTCGGCAACTTCACCAACACCAGTCTCGGCTTCGTGTAGAAAATGGGGTCAGGCCTTCGGACGTGGTTGACTTGAACTCGCGACGGCTTCGGCCGTCACAGCTCTATTCGTCGCGGAGAAATCATCATGACTATTGCCTTTCGCAATCGATCGACCGCGATGCTCGCGGCGGCCATTTATTTCGCAACGCTTGCCTCGGCAGTGGCGGCCAAGCCGCCCGTCGTTCCAAAGCCCATTGCCGCCGCGGTCGCCGACCCTGCACGGCCGCAGGCGGACCGTGATCGCGACGCGGACCGCAAGCCCGCGGAATGCATCGCCTTCGCGGGCCTTGCGCCGAAACAACGCATCGCGGACCTGATACCGGGTGGCGGCTATTTCACGCGCATCTTCAGCGGCGTCGTCGGTCCGAAGGGCCAGGTGTTTGCCGTTGCGCCGCCCAAGCGGCCGGACGCGCCGCCGGATCGGCCGGAACCCGCGGCAGCCGTGAATGCCATAGCCGCCGACGCCCACTATAAAAACGTGACGGTGTCCGTCGTGAAGCTCGCGGAGCTCAAGCTTCCGGAGAAGCTCGACATGGTCTGGACGTCGCAGAACTATCACGACGTGCACAACGTGAAGGACATCGACGTCGGCGCGTTCAACAAGGCGGTGTTCGAGAGCCTGAAGCCGGGCGGCATCTACATCGTCATCGACCACGTCGCGGAGAAGGGCGCGGGCTTCACCGTCACGTCGACCTTGCATCGGAGCGAGCCCGACGCCGTGAAGACGGAAGTGATGGCGGCAGGCTTCGAGTTCGTCGGCTCGAGCGACGTCATCGCCAATACGGCCGACGACCATACCGCGCGGGTCTTCGAGCAGGGCCTGCACGACAAGACGGACCGCTACGTCCTCAAATTCCGCAAACCGAAGTGATCCGTTCCCCTGCACGAGGGGTGCGCGGGTCCGGATGTAGTTAGCGGAAATGGGCCGGCCGGCTATTTGCCGGCTCGGCCCTGATCAGGTGCGTCCCCGTTTGCCAGGAAACGAGGAATGTCCCCATTTAGTCGATCTTGGTGAAGTTGATCGTCCGGTCCTTGAAGCGAACGGCCGCCCACTTCGCGGTGTCCTCGGACAGGATCATCAACTGCTCGATCTCCATGAGCACAGCATTGTGATACGCGGCGAGCAACTGGCGGTTGGTCGTGCTCTGCGCCGCGGCGCCGTACTGCGCCGGCCCGAGATCGCGCTGCGCGGCGGTGATGTCCGCGAGACGTGATTTGCGCGCGGCTTCCACCTGCTGCGCGATGGCCGGCAGCGCCTTGTCGTACTCGGCGGTGATCTGATCGAACGCGGCCTTCAGCGTCGCCTTGTCCGCCGCCTGGTCGGCCGCGGAGGCGCATCCACCTTCGCCGTCGCTGCACTTGAGCGCCTTGCCAGCCTTGGCCGCAATCTCGGCCGCGCGCGCGCTAACACGCCGCTGGATATCAGCGACAGCGGCGTACTGCGCCTGGATGCCGCGCATCGTCGACGGGTTCGCCTGGTAGTCCGCGTAGTGATCGGCTGCGGCGGTCACGGTTTCCGGATCGGCGGCCATGGCCTTCACGTCCTTCAGCGCGTTCTGGCTGGTCGCCTGCTGCATCTGCATGGCGAGCTGCATCTTCTCTTCCTGGCTCATGGCCGCGATCTTCGCCTGCACCTGCTGGGCGTATTCCGGGTCGCTCTGGGCGCGCTGGAAGTCGATGACGCCGCCGGTCTGCGCGGCCGTAGGCTGCGCGTCGGCGCCGGCCTTCTTGCTCAGGTTTTCGACGAACGTGCGCTGATCCTTGAGCTGCTTGCGCAGGGTCGCGATTTCCTGGCTGGCGAGCCAGGCGGGGGCCGCGGCGGCCGTGGCCGGCGGGGCAGGCACGCGCGCGTGCAACGCCTGCAAGGATTGTTGGGCAGAGGCGGCGCTCGCCAGCATGAGGCCGGCCGCGAGGGCAACGAACTTCAACATGAAAAGAACTCCGGGTGAATCCAGTGGATTTCGAAGGGCGCGGAGTATGGGGAGGGCGATCTGCTCACGGAAGAGACTGTTGTCAACGCAGTTATGAAAAATGAGACTTTAGTTGTGGTTGGGGTTGGCTATCCCTGCCTTCGGCTATCCTGTCGACCTCTCGAAGGGGGCCCATCATGCGTGGCATTCACCGTTATTTCGCCGTCGGCGCCCTCGCGGTCTGCGCGCTGGCTTCCGCACACGCCTTGGTGAAAGACCCGGAGTCCGTCGTGGTGCGGATCGCCGAGCTGGAAATCGATCCAGTCCAGCTCGAGCTCTATAAGGCGGCCGTCAAAGAAGAGATGAGCGACGCGGTACGGCTCGAGCCAGGAGTGCTGGCGATCTATTCGGTTGCCGAGAAGGACAATCCGGCACGTCTTCGATTCTTCGAGATCTACGCGAGTGAAGCAGCGTACAGGTCGCATCTGGAATCGCCGCACTTCAAGAAGTATGTGGCAACCACCAAGCCGATGATCCGGTCGCGGAAATTGATCGAGACCGTTCCGGTTCAACTCAGCGCCAAGGAGCAGTGATGTCCAATTCCCGCATGATCGATTTCGGTCGCGGCCTCGTCGCGGCCTGCCTGCTGTCGGTGAGCGCCGTGGCATTTGCCTCCGAGCAGCCGCCCACCCTCGCCATCGGGGCGGCCATGCCGCCGTTCTCTCTGCCGGGCATCGACGGCAAGACCTACACCGACAAGAGTTTCGCCAAGGCCGACATCCTCGTGATGGTGTTCACCTGCGCGCATTGCCCGACGGCTCAGGCGTACCAGGAACGCATCAAGAAGCTGGTCACCGACTATTCATCGAAGGGCGTCACGTTGATCGCGATCAACCCCAACCACGCCGATGCGGTGCGGCTCGATGAGCTGGCGTATTCGGATCTCTCCGACACCTTCGAAGAAATGCAGGAGCGGGCGAAACAGGAAAAATTCAACTTCGTCTGGCTGGACGACGGCCCGACGCAGGTGATGTCGCACGCCTACGGCCCGGTGGCGACACCGCACGTCTTCATCTTCGACAAGAAACGCGTATTGCGCTTCGAAGGGCGCATCGACAACTCGGAACGCGAGTCGACGGCCACCACGCATGACACGCGCGCGGCACTCGATGCGCTGCTCGCCGGCAAGACACCACCCATCACCACCACGAAAGTGTTCGGTTGCTCGGTCAAGTGGGCCGACAAGGTCGCGGACTACGCCAACTACAAGAAGAAGTGGGCCGCCGAGCCGGTGACGCTCGAGAAAGCCGACGCGGCAATACTGCGAGCGATCCGCGAGAACAAGGACTCCGGCAAGATCCGGTTCATCAATGTGTGGGCAACCTGGTGCGGGCCCTGCATCACCGAGTTCGACGAGCTCATCGAGCACAACCTGCGCTTTCGCATCCGGCCGTTCGAGATGGTGACGATCGCGGCGGAGTTCCCCGACCAGGAAGGGGCCGTCAAGGACTTCCTCGTCAAGAAGCACGCATCGACGAAGAACTACATATTTGCCAGCGACAACAAGGATGAGCTCTCGGAGGCGCTGGATCCGGCGTGGAAAGGCCCGCTGCCGTACACCATCATCGTCGATGAAAAGGGCAAAGTGATCTACCGCGAGATGGGCTCGATCGATTTCCTCAAGATGCGCCGCGCCATCGTCCCGGCGCTCAATGCGCTCAAGCCCTGGCAGGGCCTGAGCCCCATCCCGCCGAACCCCGAGCAAGCCGCGCTGTAATCAAGACTGATCATGCAGTGGCTGAGCCTGGTTTCGCTGGTGGTGAAGGACTACGACGAAGCGCTGGCCTTCTACGTGGGCAAACTCGGCTTCCGGCTCAGTCGAAGACAGCTTCGTTCCCGAACAGAACAAGCGCTGGGTGGTCATCGAGCCACCCGGTGCATCGGGTCAGGGCGCCAAACTACTTCTGGCGCGCGGCGTCGGCCCGGAACAGACCGCGCGCATCGGCAACCAGACGGGCGGGCGGGTTTTTCTGTTCCTGTACACCGACGACTTCTGGCGCGATTTCAATGCGTACAAGGCGCTGGGCATCGAGTTTGTTCGCGAGCCAACCGAAGCGCCCCACGGCACGGTGGCGGTGTTCAAGGATCTGTACGGCACGCTGTGGGACCTGGTGCAGCCGCGCGCGCCATCGTAGCCAGTCTATCTACCGCGCGCGCAATTCCTTGCGCAACACCAGCTTGAGCCCGGACCAGGTGTCGTCGACCGCGCAGACCTTGATATCCACCAGTCCCATGGGCAGTGCGACCGCGCGAACGGTGTCTTCGGTGATGTCGGTGGGCACCTTCGAAGTCTTCTTCGGCCAGGAGACCCAGATCGCCGCATCGGGTTCGAGCACCTTCAGCCACGCGAGGAGGTTTTTTGCGAGCTCGACCTTCGACTCGGTAAAGAGGTGCACGATGTCCGTCGCTTTCGAAACCCGGGCCTGGAACTCAATGCCGTCAGGCAGTGGTGCCAGCAGCTTGCGGTAGTTCGGCGGCGCGCCGGGCGCGCAAATGCGCTGCCCGGCCTTGAATCCCAGCTTTTTTGTCAGCGGTGTGCCCGAGTATCCAGCGCTCATCTCGCCGCAGATTCGACCATGGAAGCAAGCGCACCGTCGAGAGCCGCCGCGAACTTTTCCGGCTGGTCGAACATCACGAAGTGACGCGCCGCCGCAATGGAGACGACTTCCAGCTTCTCGATGCCGGCAAGCAGCATGCGGTAGTAGCCGGTCTTGCGATTCTCATCGACGCCGATGGCCGCGAAATCCGGCGCGTTGAACGGCGAGATCTCCACGACCGGTACTTTGATGCTCGCAAGCTTCGGCCGCAGGTCGGCCGTCATGACCTGCGCGGCGAAATCCGCGGTGGCGGTGATGTCGCTTCGGCTCGAGAACTCGGCGAGCTTCATGGCGATCGCCTCGTCAACGCTGCCGATCTGTTTCATGTAGGCCTGCTGGCCGAGCTTGAACTGCTCGGGCGTCTGGCCCTCAAATTGCGCGCGCATACGCTGGCCGAGTGCGCTGCGGTCGCCCGTCATGCCTTCGGTGCCGGGGAACACCGGCAGGCCATCCACCGCGACCACACCCGCAATCAGGTTGGAATGCTCGGCGGCGAACGCCAGCGACAGCGTTCCACCGAGGCTGTGGCCGACGAGCACGGGCTTTACGATCTTGCGGCTCTCGATGAGCGTGGCGAGGTCGCCGGCCAGGGATTCCAGCGTTGTGCCAGGTACGGGCTTGCGCCCATCGAAGCCGGGAAGCGTCAGTAGATAGATGGAATACTTGCCTCGCAGCCGCTCGGTGGTGTCCGCCCAGGCCCAGGGACCGCATGCGAGTCCTGGAATGAGAATGAGCGCCGGTCCCTTGCCGGATATCTGCTCGACCTGCAATGCGCCTGCTTCGAATTTCGCGGGCGCGGAAAACGCGGGCGCGAGCAGGGAGAGCGCGAGCGCGAGGCCCGCGAAAAGTTTCTTCGTCATGCTATTTCTCCGTGGAAAAGATCTTTTCGATCGGTTTGCCGAACAGCTTCGCGATGGTGAACGCGAGCGGCAGGCTGGGGTCGTATCGTCCGGTTTCGATTGCGTTCACGGTCTGGCGCGATACCTCGAGCTGGTCGGCGAGATCGCCCTGGCTCCAGCCGCGTTCGGTCCGCAATTCGCGCACCAGGTTTTTCATCGCGTGAACACGCGGCGCAGGCAGGCGTGCAGCCCCCACACCAGACCCATCACCGGCCAAACCCAGAACATGCTCAGCTTGGGGAATCCGGCGGACTCGAGGAAGCCATACGTCAGGGTCAGGGCGGCGGTAACCGCAGCTCCGATCGCGATGCTCTCGAGACTGCGCAGGCGCAGGTATTCATCCATGCGGCGGAAGTGGCGGGCGATCGCCCACACGGCCAGCAGCAGCGGGACGATCGGCGTCACGAGCAGAAGTGTGCGCGCCAGGCCATCGTCCATGCCCTTGGCGAAGGAAATGGATCCGAACAACACCAGCATGTACGCGACCATTGCCGAGAACAGCTCCACTCGATACTTCCGGTTGCCTTCGCGCTCTTTCATCTGCATCTCCCTGTGGTCTGTAAAGGATGCTTGACAGGCTAGACGAGCGAAAACCGCTTGTCAAGCGTCCTTTACATGTCGGGAAATAAAGGCAGAAAACAGCGCCTCTTTGCGCGCGGCCAATCTAGTTGGGCGACTGGTGGTCCTGCATCTTCGCCAGGAATTCCTGCGCGGCGGCCGACTCTCCGGTGCGTTCGCCTGGCACCTCTTCGCAGAACTTCACCCAGGGCAGCCGGCTCTCGATGCCGAACTGCTTGATGATGGGCGCGCTCTCGGGGTGATCGAGCGATCCGATCGTGGCGTAGATGCGCGCACTCGGTGTGTCGTACTTGAACGTGAGAGGCGTGCCGCACATCTGGCAGAAGCCGCGCTTCGCGAGGTTGGAGCTTGCGAAGAATGCGGGAGTGCCCTGCGTCCAGGCGAAGTTGTCAGGCGAACCGCCTGCAAGCGCCGCAAATATTCCGCCGGTGGCGCGCTGGCACATGCGGCAGTGGCAGACGTGTGCGTTTTCGAGTGGCGCGTAGAACGCGTAGCGAACGGCTCCGCACTGGCAGCCACCGGTGGCGACGGGTTTGCGGCCCTCGCGTTCGCTCACTGGAAAGTGTTGCAGTCCTGCACGCGGCCTGCCTTGAGGCCTCTGCGGAACCACTCCTGGCGCTGGGCGCCGGAGCCGTGCGTGAACGACTCCTGGTTCACGTGACCCTGAACGCGTTTCTGAATGGTGTCGTCACCCACGGCGGAAGCCGCGGTCAACGCTTCGTCGATGTCGCCGCTCTCGACGATTTGGCGCTCGTTGTTGTGAAATGCCCAGATGCCGGCGTAGCAATCCGCCTGCAGTTCCATCTTCACCTGCAGCGCGTTGGCCTCGGCCTCGGACGACTGTTGCTGCGCGGCGCGAACCTTTTCGGAGATGCCGGTGATGGTCTGCACGTGATGACCGACCTCGTGCGCGATGACATACGCCTTGGCGAAGTCGCCTTGCGCGGCGAACTCGGTTTCGAGTTGGCGGAAAAATGCGAGGTCGATGTACAGGCGATTGTCGGCGGGGCAATAGAAAGGTCCCGCGGCGGAAGTCGCCGAACCACAGCCGGTGTTGATCCCGTTATCGAACAAAGCAATGTGTGGCGAAGGGTATTGGTCGCCATGCTCGGCGAAAATTGCCGTCCAGGTGTCTTCGGTGTCGCCGAGCACGTGTGCGATAAATTGCCCGGCCTCGTCGGTGGGCGTGCCGGATTCCACAGGCTGCTCGCTCGCGGGCGCGCCACCGCCACCCAGCAGCCCCATGATGAGCCGCGGATCGATACCGAGAAAATAGCCACCAACGATGGCGACGAGGCCGACGATGCCGAACTTCATGCCGCCGCCACCGCCCGTCGGCCGTCCGCGGTAGTCATCGACGTTTTGACTGGCTCTGGTTTGTCGCCAACGCATGCGGCGAATGTTAGCACCGGGCCGCACGGTATGATTCCGGCCCTCGTGAGATCCGGCCTCCCCATAGACGAAATTCTGCCTGCGTTGAGCGGGGTATTTGCCCGACATCGCAATGCCGTGGTGGAAGCGCCGCCCGGTGCCGGCAAAAGCACCGTCGTGCCGATTGCGCTGCTCGAAGAACCGTGGTTGCGGGGTGGGAAAATCATCATGCTCGAGCCGCGCCGGCTGGCCACGCGCGCGGTCGCGGCGCGCATGGCCACGACGCTCGGCGAATCACCTGGCGAAACCGTGGGTTACCGAATGCGCCAGGAAACACGCGTCGGCAAGCGCACGCGCATCGAGGTGGTCACCGAGGGCGTGTTCACGCGCATGTTGCAGAGCGATCCGGCACTCGAAGGAGTCGCCGCGGTTTTGTTCGACGAGTTTCACGAGCGCAGCCTGCACGCCGACACCGGGCTCGCTTTTGCGCTCGACTCGCAGGAGAACCTGAACCCCGAGCTCAAGCTGCTGGTGATGTCCGCGACGCTGGACGGCGCGGCAGTCGCAAAGTTGTTAGGCGATGCGCCGGTGGTCACCGCGGCGGGGCGCGTGCATCCGGTAGTCATCCAATATGCGGGCACCGGCCTGCCGATGTTGCCGGGAGGGCGCGATTCGCCAGAGCTCGCCGTGTTACGCGTCATCAAGCGCGCGCTGACCGAAGCGCCCGGCGACATGCTGGTGTTCCTGCCGGGCGCGGGCGAAATCCGGCGAGTGCAGGGCATGCTCAGCGACATCGGCAGCGATGTGGACGTGATGCCCCTGTTCGGTGAACTCGCTGCCACGGATCAGGATGCGGCGCTCAAGCCCGCAAAGCCTGGACGGCGCAAGGTCGTGCTCGCGACCAACATCGCCGAGACCAGCCTGACTATCGACGGCGTTCGCATCGTGGTGGACTCCGGAATCGAGCGGCGCAGCCTTTTCGATCCGTCGAGCGGCATGAGCCGCCTCGAGGTCCAGCGCATTTCACGCGCGTCGGCCGAACAGCGCGCGGGCCGCGCCGGTCGCACAGCGCCGGGTGTGTGCTTCCGGCTTTGGGGTGAGGGCGCCGAGCGAAGTCTCGCGGCCTATGCGCCGCCGGAAGTCTGCGTCGCGGATCTCGCGCCACTGGCACTTGACCTCGCGGTGTGGGGCACGCAGGCGAATGCGCTGCGCTGGCTGGATGCGCCGCCGGCCGCAACGCTCGCCAGCGCCGCCGATCTGCTGCGCCGGCTCGGGGCGCTCGATGACGCCGGCAAAGTAACCGCGCATGGCCGCGCGATGCAGGAATTCCCCGCGCATCCCCGATTGGCGCACATGTTGTTGAAAGCTCGTGAGCGCGGCGCGGCGCCGCTCGCCGCCGAACTCGCCGCGCTGCTGTCGGACCGCGACTTGCTGCGCGCGGGAGGCGGGCCTCGCGAGCGTGACAGTGATGTGCGCACGCGCCTCGAAGCGCTGCGGCGAGGGTCAGGTGCCGATCGCGGCGCGCTCGATCGCGTGCGCCGTGCGCAGCGCTCGTTCGAGCAGCAGCTGGGTGGTGGGCGTGGCGCGCACGTCGGTGGCGCCGAGGTCGACGCCGGTGTGTTGTTAGGCCTGGCCTATCCGGACCGTATCGGCCGCCGCCGCGCCGGCGCCGAGGCGCGGTACCAGCTCAGCAACGGGCGCGGCGCGTTGTTCGCGAGCGCGGAGTCGATTGCTCGCGAAGAGTTCATCGTGGCAGTCGATCTCGACGACCGGGAACGTGAGGCGCAGATCCGCCTGGCGGCGCCGCTCGACAAGGCTGACCTGCTGGAACATTTCGCGGCGCAACTGCGACGTGCCGATGAGCTGGTGTGGGATTCACGCACCGAAGCTGTCGTGGCGCGACGCGTGATCCGGCTCGATGAACTGCTGATCGAGGAGAAGCCGCTCAACGACGTGCCGCGCGCCGCGAGCGCAGCCGCCATGCTCGAAGGCATTCGTTCACTCGGACTCGACACGCTGCCCTGGGACGATGACGCGCGCGATTTCCTCGCGCGTTGCGAATTCGTACGCAAGCTCGGGCGCACGGATCTCAGCGACTGGCCGGATGTGTCGAAGGAATCGCTGGCGCAGGATCTCGCGTGGCTCGAGCCGTTTCTGGACGGCGTCACGCGCCGGTCGCAACTCTCGCGCGTGCCATTGATGGATGCATTGCGGGCGAGGCTCAGCTACGAGCAGCAGCGCAAGCTCGACGAACTCGCGCCGACGCATATCCGGCTGCCCACGGGATCGAGCGCGCGTATCGACTATCTCGATGACAACGCGCCAATCGCATCGATGCGTATGCAAGAGGTGTTCGGCCTGGCAGCTACGCCGCGGATTGGTGGAGGCACGGTGCCGGTGACCTTCACGTTGTTGTCACCGGGACGAAAGCCGTTGCAGATCACTCGCGATCTTGCGAGTTTCTGGCGCAATGCCTACGTCGAGGTGCGCAAGGACATGCGCGGGAGATATCCGCGCCACTACTGGCCGGAAAATCCGCTGGAAGCCGAGCCCACGCGGCGAGCCAAGCCGCGCGGGACGTAGCTTTGGCTAGAACTCGCGGGCGCGATAGCGCGCGTCGTCGTAAGCGCGCTGTGTGTCGACGCGCTGCACCGTGAGTACGCCGAGCCGGAACATCAGCGCATCACGCTCCTTCTTGCCGAGCGGATGTTCCTTGTCCTTGTCTTCCAGGCGAACGCCGATGTCGCGGATCTCGCCGTCGATTGAGCTCAGCTCGCTGCCGAGCCGATACACGTCATGACCCTTGGCGTAGGCATCCTGCAGGCGGTCCTGGTCGAAGTTGCGGCAGATGCCGGAGTCGAAACCGCCGCCGCCTTCGCCGATCTGGTAGGCACGATTCGGTACGCAGAAGCGTTCCAGTCCCTGTTCTCGGCCGTGCAGGTATGCGCCCCGATCGGGGCTCACGCCGACCTTGGCGCAGGCGGTGGAGTGTTGAATGAGGTATTCCTCGGGCCTGCCATTGGCACCGTCACGAATGCCGATGTCTTCCCAGCTGGCATTCATGCACTCGCTCTTGGAAAGGCTGGCGCAACCAGACATGCCGCACAGCAGCGCGGCAACCGCGAAAATCCGAGTGAGAGACCTGGTGTTCATGGCCCGAACTTTAAGCCAGGCGTTTTGAATACCACCTGAACGGGCTTCACGTTCCGCTAACAAAGTTAAACGGGGCCGCCGTCCTCGCGCTCGATAGCCAAAAGGGCGGCCCGGGCGGGCATCCCGTTCCCGTCCGGCCAGTGGCTGCGCGGCTTTTCCAGCGTGCCGCCTTCTCCGGGGTGCTGGATGGACAGGAACAGCGTGCGGCCATCCGGCGTGAATTCACAGCCGCAGACTTCGCAGCCCGTGGGGCCGCTCGCGAGTTGCTGGAGCAGGCCGCGCTGCGGTCCGCTGGTCGGTACCACGAAACAACCGTTGTTCGGCCGGCCGCGGTCGTCGGTGTCGGTGACGATCCACAATCGGCCTTGTGGATCGATGCCGAGATTGTCGGGACAGTGGATCGGGCTCAATTTGGTGCGATCGGGATAGCCGCCGAAGTAGGTGTCGGTCGACGCCAAACTACCGGGGACCAGGTCACGCGCGTCGACGATGTAGCGTCCCGCAGCCGGGTCACCGGCCAGCATGAACACATTCCACTCGAAGCGGGTTGCGGTCGCATCGTCACCGGCTTCGGCGATTTCGATGATGTGGCCCGATCGGTTGTCTGCACGTGGATTCGCGGCATTCACGCCTGCGTCGGTCTGGCGCCCGCTCCAGAAACCTTCGTCCTTCAAGCCGCGATCCTCGCTCTTGGTGCAGGGAATGTAGATGCGGCCGGTGACGTGGCTCGGCTCGACATCCTCGGGGCGGTCCATGGGCGTGGCGCCTAACAAGTCTGCGGCGGCGCGCACCTTGATGACGATGTCTCCCTGGTTGGCGAATCCGGCGCGCGAGTTCAGCGGCCCGTTTTCGTCGTGCACCAACGGCAGCCACTCGCCCTTGCCGTCGGCGTCGAAACGCGCGCAGTACAGCGTGCCGTGATCGAGGATGTCGCGATTCGCCGCGGGGTTCTTCGCGTCGAAGAGATCGCGCGTCACGAACTTGTAAATGTATTCGAACTTTTCATCGTCGCCCATGTAGGCCGCGACATGGCCGGTCTTGCCGACGATGGTATTGGCGCCCTCGTGCTGGAAGCGGCCGAGCGAGGTGCGTTTGCGCGGCACGGAGTGCGGATCGTGCGGATCGATCTCCACCATCCACCCGAAGCGCAGTGCTTCGCGTGGCTCAACGCGTGCATCGAAGCGAGGATCCTGGGCGTCCCAGCCGTGAAAGCTGTTTTCCCGCAACTCAAAACGCCGATACGCATCGATGAGCGCGGCATCGTTGCTTCCCTGAAACGGCTTTGGGCCACCGGCGAAGTAGTCGTCGATGTTTTCTTCCGAGGTGAGGTAGGTGCCCCAGGGCGTCTTGCCCGCCGAACAATTCGCAAAGGTGCCGAGCACGCGAGTGCCCGTGGGATCTGCATGGGTACGCAGCAACTCGTGGCCACGCGCGGGACCGTGGATGTCCATCGGTGTGCGCGCAGTGATGCGCCGGTTCTCACGCGCGGACAGATCGCGAGTCCAGCCTTTCGAATCGCGATAGAGCTGCATTACGGTGACCCCGTGTGCAGCCTGCATGAACGCGACTGCCTGCGGGTGGCGCTCCATCCATTGCTTGCGCGCATCGACCTTCATGCCAGTGCCGCGATGGTCGGGCCAGATGAGTTCCGCGTTCAGGTATTCATGGTTTACGCAGACGAGGCCGCGCGCCGCGCGACCGGATTTCTGCGCGAAATAGGCTACGGCGTCGGCGTTCGTTCCGAACTGACGTTCCTGCGCGCCGACGGAATCGACATCCAGCCAGGTACCAGCGGCCAGCTGGCTGGTGTCGAAGTCCCGAGTGCCGGTTACGAGACTGTCACCCCAGCGCGCCACGAGGTTGTAGCGATAACCATCGGCGATCGTGAATGCATCGTTGCTCTGCGGCGCGATACTGGTGAACGAGGGGGCGGAAGCGCCGCTGGCGCGCTGCGTAGGAACGTGCGCACAAGCAGCAAGTCCCACCGTCGCAGCGGCACCGGACACAACGGCGCGGCGTGACAGGCGCGCGGCGAGGACGGCATCAAAGGAGAGTCGTTTCATGGGTTCCGCATGCTAACGTGCGCATCTTTCAGCGACTAGCGAGGATCATTACAAATGCGTCACGGCGGTACGTCGGCTCGATTCGCGAGCATCCGTGTGGCGGCCATGGCCGCGATCTGCGTGTGCGTGCTCGGCGCCTGCGGGCGCGGTGACGCCGCTTCAGCGCCGCCTGCGCCAGCGAAACCCGCGGTGAGCAGTCTCGCCAGCGTGCACGCCGATGCGCCCGGTATCGCCTGGTTCGATGGCGACGTCAATGCGGCGTTTGCGTCGGCCAAGGTCTCTAACAAGCCCGTGCTGTTGTACTGGGGCGCGCAATGGTGTCCGCCGTGCAAGCAGCTCAAGTCGGCGGTGTTCAATCGCCCGGACTTCATCGAGAAGTCGAAACTCTTCGTCGCGGTGTATCTCGACGGCGATCTGCCCGACGCGCAGAAGTTCGGCGATGAGTTTCGCGTGACCGGCTATCCCACCGTCGTGGTGTTCAAGCCCGATCGCACCGAGATCACGCGCATTGCCGGCAACATGGACCTCTCGCTCTATGCCGGCGTGCTCGACAACGTGCTCGGCGACGTGCGGCCGGTCAAGGACGTGATCGAGATCGCGGCGAAGGGTGAGGGGCCCATGGCGCCCGACGATTGTCGCCGACTGGCGTACCACGCATTCGGCCTCGAGGATGACGGCGTCTTTCCCGCCGCGAAGCTGCAGACGGCTTTTGAAAATGCCGCGCGAATCTGCCCCGCGGATCTCGCCAAGGAACGCGCACGGCTTCATATTCGCGCCGCCGAGCAGGCGTCCAGCCAGCAGAAAGAGGCGATCACCAAAGGCGGCAAGGCGGACAAGGCGCTGACCGTTTCGATCGTGCGCGTCAACGAGATCCTCGCCCAGAAGGAGATCGCGCTCGCGAACGCGGATGCTTTGCGAGGATTGCGTGGAGAATTTTTCCTCGCGGCACGCCAGACCTTGCCACAGCTCGCGCCCACACTGCGTGAACGCTGGATGGCTATTGCTGATGCTGCCACCGCGAACCAGGAGTTCGCTCCTGCCGATCAGCTCGCCGCGCAGCTCATGAAGATCACGGCCGCCAAGGCATATGCGGTGGACGCGAAGGTGCCCACCGACGTTCGCAGTGTGGCGCTGGCCACGGCCACGAAGATGCTGGCGGTCAAGCAGCAGCCGTACGTGCGCGCCGGCGTGGTGAACTCGGCCATCAATATCTACATCGCGCTCGACGACTGGGAGCGCGCTCGCGACCTGCTCGCGCTCGAAGCCACGACGTCGAACACGCCTCACTACTACCTCGGGGATCTCGCGGACGTCGAAGAGCACCTCGGCAACAAGAAACGAAGTGTCGAGTTACTGGCGGAGGCGTATGCGAAGGCGAAGGGGCCCGCATCGCGCTTCCAGTGGGGATATCAATACCTGGACGGACTGTTGCGGCTGACGCCCGATGATCTGGCCACCATCGAAAAGGTGGGGCTGCAGGTCATGGCCGAGCTCGACGGCCCGAATCGCGTCCATCGCCGCACGCTTTCGCGCCTCAATAAGCTGGACGCGAAACTGCGCGAATGGAATACCTCGGCCGCGCGAAATGCGGTGGCAGTGAAACTGCAGTCACACGTGCCACACACCGCGGTGACTTGAAGGTTATTCGTCGCGTCGTGGACGGCGCGCGTTGGTGCGCGATGCCGTGCGAATCTCGCGGCCGCGCTTCGCTAGCGCTTCGCGCAATAGCCATTCGATCTGCCCGTTGACGCTGCGCAGCTCCTGCGCCGCGAGCGCCTCGATCGCGGCGGCGACCGCCGGATCGAGGCGCAGCAGGAACGCCTTTCGTGGTGGCGGCTCGCTCAAAACGCCGCCGCGCTATTGGTAGAGTGAACCGGCATTGATGACAGGCTGCGCCTCGGACTCGGCGCACAGCACGACCAACAGGTTCGACACCATGGCCGCGCGGCGTTCGGAGTCGAGTTCCACCACGCCGCGTTCCGTGAGGCCGTTCAACGCCATCTCCACCATGCTCACTGCGCCCAGCACGATCTGTTTGCGTGCGCCGATGATTGCCTCGGCCTGCTGGCGCCGCAGCATCGCACCGGCTATTTCCGGCGCGTAGGCGAGGTGGGTGAGCCGCGCATCCTCGATACGCAGTCCCGCCTTTTCGAAGCGCTCCTGCAGCTCGTGCTTGAGCTTGCTGATGATTTCATCGCCGCCGGCGCGCAGTGTCAGCGCACCTTCCTCGTCTTCGATGTGATCGTAGGAATACTGGTTCGCGAGATGGCGCAGCGCCGACTCAGCCTGGATCGGTACGTACTGTTCAAAGTTGTCGATGTCCAGCACTGCGCGCGCCGTGTCGCTCACTTTCCAGACGACAGCCGCCGCGATCTCGATCGGGTTGCCGCGCTTGTCGTTCACCTTGAGTTTTTCGCTGTTGAAGTTGCGCAGGCGCAGGCTCACCTTTTTCTTGTTGAGAAACGGGTTCGCCCAACGCAGGCCGGTGGAGTAGTCGGTTCCGCGATAGGAACCGAACAGCATCATGAGAGCCGACTGGTTCGGCTGGAGGATGTACATGCCTTTCGCGAGAAAAACGAAGGCGAGCACAGCGAGCACTAGTCCCGGTGGGAAACGCGCTACGGCGGACAGCGGAATCGCCACCAGAGCGATGAACATGAACACCAGGGCCATGTAGCCACTGGAACTCTTGAAATCGACTTCTTCGGTAGCGCCGGGCGCATTCATGACTTTCTCCCTCTCTTGGTGTTCAAGTGAAGTTGATACTAAAGTGATATCACTTTACGCACAAGCCGGATTTGACACATCCCCTGTACAATCGCGCCCGGTCGGGCCTGTAGCACAGCGGTTAGTGCAGGGGACTCATCTTATATAGGTGCCTGCGCCGGGTAACTGGCGCAGTGGACGGGATGAATTCAGGGAAACCTTCGTGTGAAGCATTTGCGGCACACATGGCAACCCTGAGCCAAGCCGAGGCGGCAGCTTCGGAAGGTGCAGAGACTACCTGAGGGCTCGAAGCGCCCTTGATGACAGGCTAGAGCGTCCCGCACCCCACCGGGTGGCTAGTTAGGCCACCCGAGGGTGAAGAGATAGTCCACGCGGAGCGGAAACGCTTCGATGACGTGAATCCCTTGGTCCTTGGTTCGAATCCAAGCAGGCCCACCACTTAAAACCGCGCGCCCTTCTCGGGGCCCACCTCAGGGCTCGTGCCTCACATCGGTTGTGAGCGGGCAATCTGAAAGGTGCACGTGCCGCAGCAACCATCCCGACGGCTCGTGCGACCACCACATGCTCAGGCAATTGCGGCTGGTGATGCGCTGGCCCCCGGGCAACCACAGGCTGCCGACGCGATACCCCGTGACCATGGCGGTCCTCCCGAGTATCACCACCCGGGGTTGCTCCACGTGGAAATCCACCCGCACTCCACTGCCGAGCGCGCGCGCGAAATACGCCTGGTCGAGAGTCTTGACCTCGGTGCCGTCGGTATTGAATTCCGTGAACCCCGCGGCCGGCAGGTAGTGCGACAGCGCCGCGGTATCACCAGCCGCGAGACTGGCGTACAGCCCTTGCACCGCGGCGCGAACCTGCGTGGACTCATCGGCGCGAACCGCAGTCATCAGCAGCAGCAGAGCGCCCACCCAAATAAGGTAGCTAGTCTTCGTGCGCTGGAGATTGGCGGGGGGCACGGGGGCCTTGGCGTCAATTGCGAGTTGCGAAGGATACACGGGGGGCCACTCCGGACGCAGCCACGATTACCGGGGCTTCAGCCTGCGGATTAACGCTCTTTAATCACCTTTGCCACCGGTGAGCGTGCAACCTGCGGCGACGCCGCCGTGCAGTTCCACATCAGCGATGTACATGCCCAGCAAGTTCCACCAGCCCTGACTGTCGAACTGGCTCGGCGCAAATGTATGAAAGCGCTGTAGCGCGCTGCATCCGGCGGTGAAATCGCCTTCTGCGTTGTAAGCACGCCATAACTGCGTGAATACGTCCGGCCACATTCGCTCACCGTGCTCGCGAATGAATAGTTCCGTCTGGTCAATGAATGAGCGCCGCACTTCAGAGTTCTTGTTTCCCAAGAACGTCATGAGCCCCTGCGCAGCCAATCTGGCCCGCATACGCTGGAAGTCGAGCCACGGATGACTCTGGTTCAGTTCCCAGGCTCTTGCCCGGTCGGCAATACGATGCGGAGATCTTTCGTCGAACCCACGCGAATACCCTCTGACCACCGAATTTCCACTTTCGTCTTTCGCCATTTCGACGGATGGAAGATAAGCGAGGTTGTAGTAAACAGCAGCCGCACCGTCAGCGTCCCCTTTTGCTTCCAGCGCCGACGCGATCGCGCGCAATCTTGAGCCGATTTGAGTAAGTGCCGACGCAGTCTGCTCCTTGGCGCCTTCCTCGACTTGTCTTTCGGCCAAGGCACGCAGATGGTCAAGTTCCTCGAGAAGGGGCTCGGTCTTGGCGATTGCCGAGGTCTTGAGGACAAATGTCAATTTTCGCCGGGAATCGACTTTGGCAACGTCGGATCGCAAGACAGGTTCGTAGCCACGCTTGATCGCCGCGAAATGGTTCGAGAGCGATGGGAGCTCGCCGATGTCGCTTTCATCGAAAGTCACTCGCGCGACGCCCGCTTGATCGGTCCGCAATACGATCAGCCCGAATTGCAGGCTGTTAGCGAACACAAAATCCGCATCTGCGGAGTACCGACGGACCAGACGCTCCAGGTCATCAGCCTTCAGATCCTGACGGGACTCATCATCTCCCAAAAGCCAGATCGTCGCGCCGTCGATGGGCCGCCCCTGCGAGTTGGTCACGGCTATTGTGTATTCGATCTTGTCTGACAGCAAAGCCCCAATGCCTGGCCAGAGCTCGCTCCGCGCAGGCTGCAATGCAATTACGAGGAGGAGACAGACTCTGCATGCCAGTCGCCCGGGCATGCGAAGCCAGTTTCTCACTTGCCCTTGAGCCATGCGCCGGTAAGCTACCGATTCGCGATCTGGGGCGTCAACGGCATAAAGCCCAATCCCTCCCGCGCACGCCGAAGTTCACAGGCATCTCTCTGGAGGTGAGCGCGAGCTTCATGGGTGGATGCGCTCAGACGCTCTTCCAAAAGGCGTTGTCCCGCTTGGATGTTTCCTCTGGCTACCGTCGCTTTTGATGGTAGGCGCTGGCGGCTTCAAAGCCTCGGCCAAACTATGGTCCCATGCGCAGCACAGTGCGCGGGAAACCATAAATTGACCGCTTCGACCAAGTTTGTGGTTCTTCAAAAATCATAAATTGTCCGCCTAGTACTCCATGGAATCGAGCTCCAGCTTGGCGACGAGCTCATCGTCGGCGCCGTACCTCAAGCGCCTGCGCCAACGCGAACAATTTGACCTGCTCCGGGCGGCGGCATGGGCGGAATGGGCGGGATGGACATGTAAGGAGTGGAGACGCTCGTTACTGCCAGACGTTCAACGCCAGGTAGATAGTTTTTTCGTGTCGGACGGTGCATTCCTGGGCTAACTAGTTACATAACGTGCATTCCTGGGCTAACTAATTACATAACCTGCAATATTTGAGACGAGCGTCACGCGCCGAAATTGAGACGAGCGTCACATCTGCGGATGATGTCGGCGTTCGGCAACATAAGTCGAAGCTCAGCTCGCAAATGCCACGTGCTATTTCTTGGCCCGTCTCGGATTTCAGACGTCTCGGATTTCAGACGTCTCGGTTTTCAGACGTATCGAATTTCAGACAAGGGCAAACCCACCGAAAGGTGGCGACGCAAAGTCTCCGGTCTAACAAAGCCTCAGGCTTTCAAGACAGCGGGACTGCCGGAATCCAGCCTCCAGGCTGACTCGGTGCGCGTTCGTCATCTCGTGGGTAAACGGGAGGTTGGGCGCATGTCGAGAGCGATATTGGTTGTGCTGCTGTGCCTGGTTGCTGGCGTTTTCGCGCCCGCGCGGGCCGAAGACACCTATCGGCAGCAGATGAAAGGTCTGGACGAGCAGGTCCAGGAAGTCAAATCGGACGTGCTGTCGATTGCCGCGGAGCTGAACCAGCTCCAGGAGCGGCTGCTGTATCCGTCGGATTCGCACCTCGCCGTCTTCGTGGCGCTCTCCAAGGGCGAGACACTGCGGCTCGACGCCGTGCAGATCCGGATCGATGGCCAGCCCGCCGCTAACTACATCTACAGCTTCAAGGAACTCGAGGCACTGCAGAAGGGCGGCGTCCAGCGCATCTACACCGGCAACATCGCCACCGGCGAGCATGCCATCGAGATTTCGCTGAACGGCAAGCTCGCGAACGGCAAGGACTACACCTACAGCCAGCAATTCGCCTTCACGAAAGCCGTCGAACCCAAGCTGATGGGCGTCACACTTGCCGGGCCCGACTCGGGCCAGCCCGCAATCAACATCGGGGACTGGTGAGCGATGGCCCGTTCGCGTCACGTGCTGCTCTCGTTGGCGCTGGCCGCCACGCTGACTGCGCGTGCGGCGTCGGCGGATGACCTGAAGGACCTGTACTTCGGGGAAGCGATTTTCGAGGCGGCGCAGGGCCACTATTTCGAAGCGCTCGAGCGACTCGACGCGGAGCTGGCGCAGCATCGGCGCGTCGACGAGCCGGAGCGCGACACGCTCCACTACCACCTCGCCACCGCGGAATTCGATGTCGGCGACTTCGAGCTCGACTACCGCATGCATCATCGCGCCGGGCGCGCCATCAAGGCGGTGCTGGAAGCGAACGTCGACGACGTCATCCGCAATGAAGCCGCGTTCCGTCTCGCGCGCATCCATTTCCAGAAAGACCAGCCGGAGGAGGCGCTGCAGGCTCTGGAGCGAATCCACGGCAAGGTCCCCGAAGCGATACGCGAGGACCTCGAGTTCCTGCGCGCGAACGTCTACTCGGCTCTCGGGCGCCCGGCAGATGCGGTGCCGGTGCTCAAGAAGCTGCAGGGCGCGCAAAACCTGAGAGGCTTCGCCGCCTACAACCTTGGCATAGCGCTCCTGCAGGCAGGTCACTCGCCCGAGGCTCTGCAACAGCTCGAGCAGGCGGGCCAGGTCGCGAGCCGTGACCCTGCGAGCGCGGCGATCCGCGACAAGTCGAACATGGTGCTCGGCCGGATGATGCTCGAGTCCGCTCGCTTCGATCGCGCGCAGCAATCGTTCGACCGCGTGCGGCTCGACGGTCCCTATTCAAACCAGGCCTTGCTCAGCGCCGGATGGGCCGACGCTTCCGCCGGCAATTACGAGAGAGCGCTCGTTCCGTGGCGCATCCTGATCGATCGCGACACCACCGATAGCGCCGTGCAGGAAGCGCGGCTCGCTCTGCCCTTTGCGTATGGGAAGTTGAACGTGTACGGCCGCGCAGCGTTGCTCTACGGCCAGGCGCTCGATTCCTTCGGCGGGGAGCTCGATAAGGTGAATGCGTCGATTCGCAGCATCCGCGAAGGGACGTTCCTGAAGGCGCTGGTGCGCGAAGAGATCCACCAGGACAACAACTGGGTCGTGCGCCTGCGCATGCTGCCCGATGCGCCGGAGACGTTCTATCTCACGTCGCTCATGGCGTCCCACGATTTCCAGACGGCCCTGCATAACTACCTGGATCTCGAGGATCTGCACCGGAAATTGGTGACGTGGCAGGGCAGCTTCGACGCCTTCGACGATCTGATTCGCCTGCGCCGCGCGAACTACGAGCCGCTGCTGCCGGAGATCGACGCGCAGTTCCGCGAGCTCGACTCACAGATGAAACTGCGCGTCGAGCAGCGCGACCAGCTTCGCAAGCGTCTTCAGGACATTCTCACGGCACCGCGGCCCGAGCTCCTGGCCACTGCGGACGAGCGCATTGCCCTCGAGCGCATTCGTAACGTGGAAAAAGCCATTGCCGGCGTTTCCGAGGAACAGAGAGCGGAACTGCAGGAACGTGTGCAGCACCTGAAGGGCGTTCTGATCTGGACCTTGCGGACCGAGTATCCGCAGCGCCTGACCCAGGCTCACAAGGACCTGCGGGAGCTGCAGCGGCACATCGACGTTCTCACCGCGCAATACGAGAGCTTCGTCCGCACGAGACAAGCAGCCGTGCACAGCTATGTCGGCTATGACGCGCCGATCAGCAGACTGCGCACACACGTCGGCTCGGCGCTCGAGCAAGTGGACATGCTGGAGGCGCGACAGGGCGCCCTCATCGAAACGGTCGCGATCAACGAGCTCAAGGCGCGCGCCGAGCGGCTCGAGGCGTATCAGTCCCAGGCACGTTATGCGGTCGCGGATAGCTACGACCGCGCGACGAAGGCGCAGGCTGAAGCCGCTGGGGCACCACAGTGAAGCGCCTGGCCGCAATCGTGACACCCGCGCTCGTGTTGGTCGCTTGTGCGGACCATCCGGACAAGCACACGCTCGCGAGTCTGCATCAGGTACCTGCCGACACTTCGGAGGTGAAGGTCGAGGACGGCCTCGACAAAGCGATGCAAAGCTACCGCCGCTTCCTGGATCAAACGCCCGACGGTGCGATGACGCCGGAAGCGATGCGGCGGCTCGCGGATCTGAAGCTGGAGAAGGAGTACGGCATTCTCGGCGACGGCAAGATCGTCGAGGTCGCTGCGCCCGAGACCGCAGGCGCGGCGGCGCTGGCCGCGCCATTGCCCACTGCGAAGATCGATGCGCAAGCTGCCGGCAAGAAGCGCCGCGCCGCGATTCAGCCGGCCGCCGTGACGGAATCCGAGCGCGCACTCGAACAACGTGCGATTGCCCAGCGGCCCGGCGTTCCGGAAGAGTCCACGGCGGCTCTCGACGTGCCGGAAGGTGTTGGCGGCGATCTCGAGAAGGCGGGTCCCCTCGAGGCGATCAGACTGTACGACGCGCTGCTCGAGAAGTATCCGCACTACGCCAATCGCGACCAGGTGCTGTACCAGAAGGCCCGCGCGTATGACGAGCTCGGGCGCACGGCCGAAGCCATGAAAGTCATGGAGCAGCTCATCGCCGCGAATCCGGGCTCTCGCTACGTCGATGAAGTCCAGTTCCGCCGCGCCGAGCACTTCTTCGCCCACAAGAAATTCCGTGACGCCGAGACTGCGTACGCGGCCATCGTCACCATCGGACCGGCGTCCGAATACTACGAGCTCGCGCTCTACAAGCTCGGCTGGTCGCTGTACAAGCAGGACTTCTACGAGGAGGCCCTGCACCAGTATTTCGCGCTGCTCGACTACAAGGTATCGCGGGGCTACGACTTCGATGCGAAGCACGAGCCCGCCGAGGAGCGGCGAGTCGAGGACACCTTCCAGGTCACGAGCCTCAGCCTCTCCAACCTCGGTGGACCGGAGGTCATCGGCGAATACTTCGCGACCAACGGCCACCGCGCCTACGAGGATCGCGTCTATCGCCACTTCGGCGAGTTCTATCTCAAGAAGCTTCGGTATCAGGATGCCGCCAAGGTCTACGGCGCGTTCGTCGAGCTCTATCCGTTCCACGCAGTCGCGCCGCACTTCAGCATGCGGGCTATCGAGATCTACGAGCTCGGCGGGTTCCCGAAACTGGTGCTCGACTCGAAGAAGACCTTCGCGAGCCACTACGGGCTTCAGGGCGAATACTGGCGTCACTTCGACGTGGCGAAGTCGCCCGAAGTGCTCGGCTTCCTCAAGGCGAACCTGAAGGATCTCGCGAACCACTATCACGCCCAGTATCAGGACAAGGAACAGCAGAAGGAGAAGCCGGCCAACTTCGCCGAGGCCTCCCGCTGGTATCGCGAGTTCCTGACCTCGTTCCATGCCGATCCGGAGGCGTCGCCGATCCACTATCAGCTCGCCGACCTCGTGATGGAGAACAAGGATTTTGCGGGCGCGGCGCTGGAATACGAGCACACGGCGTACGACTACGCCAAGCACCCGAAAGCGTCGGCCGCCGGTTATGCGGCGATCTTCGCTCATCGCGAATACATGAAAGTCGTGAGCGCCGAGGCGAAGGAAGCTGCCCGCCGCGACACCGTGAACAGCTCGCTCAAGTTCGCAGACACGTTTCCCGAGCACGAGAATGCGCCCGCGGTGCTGGTCGCCGCCGCGCAGGACCTCTTCGAGATGAAGGATTTCGCGCTCGCGCGCAGCTCCGCTCGCAAGCTGCTCGAGCAGTTCCCGAAGGCGGCCGCGCCGCTGCAGCGGACCGCGTGGCTCGTGATCGCGCACTCGTCGTTCGAGCTCGCCGAATTCCCCGACGCCGAAGTCGGGTACGCACACGTGCTCGAGGCAACACCGGCAAGCGACGATGCGCACGCCGGGCTCGTCGAGAATCTGGCGGCGTCTATCTACAAGCAGGGCGAGCAGGCCAACCAGGCCGGCGATTTCCGCACGGCAGCCAATCACTTCCTGCGCATCAAGCAGAGCGCGCCGACCTCGAAGATCCGGGCGGGCGCCGAGTACGACGCCGGCGCGGCACTGATCCGTCTGCAGGACTGGAAGGCGGCGGCCGACGTGCTGAATGCGTTCCGCCAGGCCTATCCCGAGCACGAGCTGCAGAAGGAAGCCACGAAGCAGATTGCATTCGTCTATCGCCAGGCCGGCGAGCTTGCGCAGTCGGCGGGCGAATATGAGCGGGTCGCCAACGAGTCGACCGATCCGGCGCTGCGAGCCGAAGCACTGCTGCTGGCGGGGAACCTGTATGAGCAGTCGCAGAGCACGGATCGTGCGCTCGACGCGTACTCACGCTACGTGGCGCAGTTCCCGAAGCCGATCGAGGCAGCGGTGGAAACGCGCTTCAAAATCGCGGAAATCCACAAGGGCCGCGGCGACGACGCGCTCTATCGAAAAGAGCTCACGGAGATCGTTCGCATCGATGCAGCCGCCGCGGTCGAGCGAACAGGGCGGACGCGCAACCTCGCCGCGCGCTCGGCGCTGGTTCTCACCGAGCCGCTCTTCGACAGCTTTGTCGCGGTGAAACTGCGCCAGCCTTTCGAGAAGACCCTGAAGGAAAAACAGCGCGGGATGAACCTGGCACTGGAAGGGTTCGGCAAGCTCGTGAACTACGAAGTCGGAGAGGTCACCGCGGCCGCGACCTACTACATGGCCGAGGTCTACGCGGACTTTGGCCGCTCGCTGCTCGAGTCCGAGCGGCCGGCAGGACTCAAGGAAGCGGCGCTCCAGAAGTACAACGATCAGCTCGAGGAAGAGGCGTTCCCATTCGAGGAGAAGGCCATCAAGTTCCACGAGAAGAATCTCGAGCTGATGGCCAGCGCCTATCACGGTGCGTGGACCGACAAGAGTCTCGCGCGACTCGCCATTCTCAAGCCGGGACGTTACGCGAAGTCGGAGATCAGCACCGGCTTCCTCGGAACGATCGATCGATACGAATACCGCAAGCCGGCGATCGATGCAGTGACTACCGACGCGGTCATCAACGAAGGAGCTCCCAATGCTGGCACTCGATAAAGCTGCCGGGCTGCAAAACACCTGTCTCGCGGTCCTTGCGGCCATGGGGTCGCTGGCGCTCGTCGCGTGCTCGACTGCGACGCCGGTGGCGAAAAAGGCCCCTGTCGCCAAGAGCGCCGATGTTGCCGGGCCGCTGGTCAGCGAAACCGGTTTCACGCTGACCGACAATGTGCAGATCGATGCCGACACGCGCGCGCAGTACGACAATGCCGTGCGCCAGCTCGAGCAGAAGCAGTACGAGCAAGGGATCGCGTCGCTGCTGAAAGTTGTTCAGAGCGTGCCGACGGCGACCGCGCCGTACATCGATCTCGGCATTGCGTACGGCCGCACCGGTGATTTCGACAAGGCGGAGGCGAGCTTCAAGCGCGCGCTCGAGCTCAACCCCCGCCATCCGATTGCGTACAACGAGCTCGGCATGGTTTACCGCAAGAAGGGCCGTTTCGCCGAAGCGCGTGCGAGCTACGAGAAGGCAATCGCGCTCGTCCCGGACTTCCATTTCGCGCGGCTCAACCTTGCGATTCTCTGCGATCTGTATCTCGCGGATACGGCGTGCGCCCTCGCTAACTACGAGGTGTATCAGCGCGCGATGCCGGACGACAAGCAGGCCGCGATGTGGGTCGCCGATCTGCGCACCCGTGTGAGTCACTAGGAGGGCACATGCATCGCGCACTCATCGTTTCCATATCGTTGCTCGTGGCCAGCGGCTCCGCCGTCGCCGACGAAGCGGCCGCGCCCCGCACAGCCGCCGTCGTCGGCACGAAGAAGCCCGCCAGGACCGTCGCAGCTGCGGCAACCGAGAAGCCGAAGGGCGAAGTACAGATGTCCGGCATGTCGGTGCTCGGCAACGACGACTCGCCGAAATCGCTGGCGCTCGTGCCGTGGAAGACCTCGCTGCTCGGCGACGCGCCGAGCATCTCGAAGCTGCTCGATGACTCCACGCAACCCGTCGACAAGGACGTGTTCATGCGGGAGCTCGCGTACTACGAGATCAAGACCGATTCGAAATGACCCTTGAGACCTGAGGAGATTGGCAAACGTGGAAATCTTTTATTCAGTTGTTAGGTTTTTCACCGCGGGTGGCGTGTTCATGCTGCCGATCCTCGCCGTTGGCGCGGTCGGCTGCGCGATCGCGGTGGAGCGTTACATCACGATCACCCGGATGCGCGTGAAGAATCGCGCCCTGTGGGCGCAAGTCGAACCCGCGATCATGGCGGGTGAATTCGACAAGGCGCGTGAGATCACGGGCAAGAGCGAGACGGCCCTGTCCCGGCTGCTCGGCACGGGGCTCGAGATGCAGGGCGCCGTCCGGCGCCGTGACGACGTCAAGGAGGCGATGCAGGAAAGCATGATGGAGATCCTCCCGCAGCTCGAGAAGCGCACTCACTACCTTGCGACGTTCGCGAACCTCGCGACCTTGCTCGGCCTGCTGGGTACGGTCAGTGGTTTGATCCACGCGTTCTCGGCAGTTTCGACTGCGAACCCGGCGGAGAAGGCGAACCTGCTGTCGGCGAGTATCTCGGAAGCCATGAACTGTACGGCATTCGGTCTCATGGTGGCCGTGCCCATGTTGTTCGTTCACGCCTTCCTGCAGACGAAGTCGAGTCAGCTGATCGACGGGCTCGAGACGGCCGCGATCAAGTTCCTGAATGCGTTGACCAGGCGCGCCACTGCAAAAGTGCAGGCCACGCGCATCGAGTCGGCGCGCGCGGCATAAGGATCGACCATGCTCGTCAAACCGTTCCTCACCGGGCAGCGCAATCGGCCGAAAAAGCCGGTGGAGCTGCTGCTCGTGCCGATGATCGACATCTTCACCGTGCTCGTCACGTTTCTGCTGATGACGGCGGTGTTCTCGCGCATCACCATCATTCAGCTCGACCTGCCCAGCGCGGCAGCAGCAAGTCCCTCCGAGCCCGACTTCAGGCTCGAGGTGATCGTGCGGAAGGAAGGTTTCGAGCTGACGAACGGGCGCGAGCGCATAGCAGCCATCCCGACGGTGAATGGCGAGTACGACCTGAAGGCGCTCACCGAGATGGCTCTCGCCCTGAAGCGCGAGCATCCGCAGACCGAGACCGCCTCCGTGCTGATGGAGCCAGGCGTCAACTACGACTACCTGATTCGCGCGATGGATGCGATCCGCGATACGGAGCTGCCGGGAAACGGTGCCGGTGCGCGCCCGATGAAAGTCGCCCTGTTCCCGAAGATTGCCGTGGGAGATGCGCCCATGGGAGATACACCATGAGTCTTTTGATGCCGTTCCGCAGGAAGCATCGGGAGGATGCCGAGCTCAACCTGATTCCGTTGATCGACATCATGTCGGTGCTGGTGGCGTTCCTGCTCGTGTACTCGGCCGAAGTCGAAGTGGTGCAGAACTCCAAGGGCGTCGAAGTGCCGATGTCGAGTGCCGAAACGCAGCCGAAACAGTCGGTGCTGGTGATGATCACCAAGGACAGTGTGTTCGTACAGGGCGAGCTCGTGGCGAGCACCGCGGATGTGCGCGACCAGAAAGCGCTGCAGATCGACGCACTGAAAGAAGTTCTTTCCCGGCCCATGTCGTCGGCTGGCACGCCGGCCGAGCAGCAGGCGGCGCTGAGCACGCGTGAGATCACCGTGCTCGCCGACAAGTCGCTGCCGTACGAGGTCGTCCGAAAAGTGATGGGGACGTGCACCAGCGCGTCCTACGGAAAGCTTTCGCTTGCCGTGCTCGAGAAGCAGGCTCCCGTCGATGCGGCTCAAGTGAGCGCGAGCTGAGGAATCACGCGTGAACAGTGTGCTAAAGGATGCGGAAATCGCGGTGGAAACCGACGCGACGCAAGTCGGCGCGCAACAGATCGACGCGAGGCAAATCGATGCGGCTCAGGACACCCTGACTCCGGAGCTGCTGCAGGCGCTGCTCGATGCGGCACGCGCGAAGCTCGACGAGCTTGCGCGCAGCATCGGTGCCGTCGATGCGGAGCTCGAGTCGCTGTCGGCCGCCAGAACTCAGCACCGGGCGCTGCAGACGGCGTGTGATGCGCTCGACGAGCTTGGTGCCACCGGCGGCGCCGAGCTCTTCTGGGACGGCAGCACACCTGCCGGTGCACCCGATGAGCACATGGGGCGCGTACGTGCCCGCATCGAGGAATTCCACGCGCGCGTCGGCGAGATCGAAGGGCGCCGGCGCAAGCTCGTCGAGGAGATGAACGAGCAGCACGGCGAGACCGAGATGCTCGAAGACGACGCCTTCGAAGCGCAGGAGGAGGAGGAGCGCCGTCGTAACGAATGGATCGTGGAGCGCGAGATAGAGTCGCTCCGCTCGCACCCGTCGATGATGGCGTGGACGCGCGGCCTCGAGGACGACCAGCGATTCCGCAAAACGCTCGGCACGGCGTTGCTCGTCTGTCTGCTGTTCGCGGTGGTCTTCCCGTTCATCAAGCTGCCGCTGCGCGTTCTTCAGGAAGAAGCCGAGCCGTACGCCAAGCACGACGTCATCGTGATGCTGCCGAAGGAGGCGCTGCCGCCCCCGCCACCGCTGCCGCCGAAGCCGCGGGAAAAGCTGGTCCAGCAGAAGCCGACGAGAAGCCGCAGCCCCGGACGAGCAGCAGCCGGCCGAGGAGCAGGTGCAGGACCAGGGAATTCTCGCGTTCCGCGACAAGCTCGAATCCATCAAGGAGACCCCGATCGTCGCGAGCCTCGGCGCGAAGGCGCAGATCAATTCGGATGATTCCGCGGCGCGACCCGATCGCTCGATGTTGACGACGAATGCGCCAGGCACGAGCGGCGGCATCAAGTTAGCTGCGCTCAGCCGCAGTGTCGGCGGAGGCACCGGCGATGCGCGGGGCGCCGTGCAGGGTGCCGCGCTGACGCGCGCGTCGAGCGGCATCAGGGCAGCCGGTCCGGGCAATCGGCCACTCAGCAGTGGCCCGGGGCCCTCGCGCACCGACGAAGAGATCCAGATCGTGTTCGATCGCTACAAGGCGGCGCTCTATCGCCTCTACAACAGAGAGCTTCGCAGGGATCCGACGCTGCAGGGGAAGATGATCCTGCGGCTCACCATCGAGCCGGATGGCAGCGTGTCTTTCTGCCAGCTGCATTCGACCGACATGAATGCGCCGGACCTTTCCGCGCAGGTCGTGGATCGCGTCAAGACGTTCGACTTCGGCGCGAAGGAAGTGCCGGCCGTGACCATCGTTTACCCGATCGACTTCCTGCCGGCTGCGTGAGGAGCGCGCCTATCTACATCAACTGATTCGACAGTCTGGACACGATTCAGACAAGGGCAAAGCCACCGAAAGGTGGCGACGCAAAGTTTCCGGTCTACAGGGCGAAAGCCCCAAGACAGCGGGACCGCCGGAATCCAGCTCCGTTAATCGGGCTGCCTCGGTCCCAAGCGATGCGATCGCACGACAGTGGAACGAGGGAGTTTATGAGCGTGAGGCATGCAGTCAGAACGAGAGCAGTCGGCGCGAAACCCGGTTTCGTGCAGCTGCTCTCTGCTGCTCCTCACTCTTGTTGCAACCGGGAGCGCGTCGGCCGCGCAGATCACTTACGTATCCATCAACGGAATCTGGCATGACCCGACGGACAACCGTCGCCGGGAGCCAGCCGGGTGATCCCGTCATCACGAATGGCGTACCGACCTCGATCATCAGGTGGGGCACGACGTCGGGTACGCCGCAAAGCGGCTATGACATCACCTCGACGCTCCCGCCTCCTCAGACGTTCCCGGGGCCTGCGCCTCTCTTTTCTCTCGGGACGTTTACGCACCGGAATTTCGAGGTGGGCGAACCATCCCTGACTTCGGTTCAGCTCGATGTGGTGCTCATGCTCAGTGTGGATGGTGTCCCAACCGGGCCGCTGAGATTCACCTACACGTTCAACCACCAGGAGACCCCGAACAACACGACGCCTTGTCCCTTTCCGACACCGCCCGGAGAGGGATGTACGGACCGCGTGACCATCGTCTCCCCGGCGCAGCCCACGACGTTCCAGATCGACGGCGTGGACTACACGTTGTCGTTGAACTTTCTCGTCAACGGCAATCCGGTGTCCGAATTCATCACGAGAGAAGGCGGCACCACGAATACGTCAGGCCTGGTGGGGCAATTTACGTTGCCGCCTGGCACGCCGCAGCTGATGGTGACGAAGTCGGGCCCGGCGACGATGAATCCCGGTGTGCCGGGCGATTTCGTCATCAACGCGCAAAACACGGGGGTTTACAGCGCGTACAACGCGACGCTGCTCGATCGGCTGCCGAACGGCCCGACTGGCGGGATGTGCGACACCGCGCCGCAGGTGCTGAGCGCGCGCGTTTTCGCGGCGGACGGCACGACGCCGGTGCCGGGCAAAGGTCCTCTGGTCCAGGGGACGGACTATTCGCTCGCCTATGACGGCGCCGCGTGCGAGCTGACGTTCAGGACGCTGACCGCCGCCTCGGTGGTCGGTGTGGGCGAACGTTTGATCATCGCGTATCGCACGCAGCTCGACGCCGATACGCAGAACGGCATCACGTTGACGAACGTGGTCGGCGCGACAGAGTGGTTCAACGATTTCGGTAGCAATCCGGGCCGCAGCGTCTACACGCGCACCCTGACCGACGGCACTGTCGGCACTTTCGACCACGAGGACGCGCACACCGTCAACGTCATGCCGCGGCTGTACGCCGAGAAGGCGGCGGCGCTGCAACTCGACCGCCTGTCGCCCGGCCTCGTCGACCCGGGCGACGTGCTGCGCTACACGATCAGGATTCACAACAACAGCCTGCTGCCGTTCACGCAGGCCATGTTGCGCGACATGGTGCCCCCGAACACGACCTATGTTGCCGACTCGATGACGCTGAATGGCCAGCCCGTGCGACGGCCCGACGGCGGGATATCGCCGCTCATCGCGGGCGTCGACGTGAGCTCGTCGAACCTGACGCCGCCGTTGCCGGCCAGCGGCGCAGGGATCCTGTCGGCCGGCCAGATGGCCGTCATCCAGTTCGATCTGCGCGTGAATGACGGCGCGCCCCCCGGCACGGTGATCAGGAACCAGGCCAACGTCACTACCGCGGAGTTGCCGAGGCTGCTCACGGATGGCGACGGCAATCCCGCGACGGGTCCAGAGCCGACCGTCGTCACCGTCGCCGGCCCGCAGTTGATGCGCATCACCAAGGACGTCGCGGTCGTCGGTGGCGGGCCGGCCATCGCGGGCGCAACGCTCGAATACGTCGTGCGAGCCACGAACATCGGCACCGTGCCTGCTTATGCCGTCGTGATCCGCGACGACCTCGCGGTGCCCACCCCGGGCTATCTCACGTTCGTCAACGGGTCATACACGATGAATGACTCGACGGACGGGATCACGGTCGTCGACTCGCTGCTGACCGCCGACTACTCGACGACCTACGGCGCGCTCCAGCCAGGGGGCTCGATCACGCTGCGGTTCCGCGCCGTGCTGAACGCGAATCTCGCCATCGGCACGAAAGTCACGAACACGGGCAGGGTCTACTGGAACGATCCGCAGCAGACTGCGAGCGCGAGCGTCTCCATCGACGTCGGCGGCATGGTGGGCGTCGGCATCCTGAACGGCCGCGCGTGGCACGACGCCAATTTCAACAAGGTGGTCGATGCCACGGAACGTGTGCTCGAACGCTGGACCGTCGAGCTCTATCGAAACGGCACGGTGGCGTACACGGGGACCACGGATGCGACCGGTACTTATGTCATCGCCGGCGTCACGCCTAACTACCAGACCCAGGATCGGTACGAGCTGAGATTCACCGCGCCCGGCGCCGGTGCCCGAACCGCGAAGCTCGGCCGTGCCGATTCCCCGTTCGGCAACGACCTGCAGCGGATCTATGACATCGTGGTTCAGCCGGGCAGCAACCTGCTGAACCTGAACCTGCCGATCGAGCCGAACGGCGTCATCTACAACTCGATGTCACGCGCGCCGATACCGGGCGCCACCGTGACGATGGTCCAGGCGGACAGCCGCACGGCGCTGCCGGAGAGCTGTTTCGACGATCCAGCGCAGCAGGGCCAGGTGGCGCTCGCGCTGGGTTACTACCGCTTCGATCTGAACTTCGCCGATCCGGCGTGCCCGACCGGCGGTGACTTCGCCCTCGAAGTGGTGGCGCCAGGGTCCGACTACGTGCCTGGCTACTCGCAGATCATTCCGCCAGCGGCGGTGGACTCGACGCGGCCGTTCTCAGTGCCTTCGTGCCCCGCAAGCCTGGACGACGCGATCCCCGCGACATCTCAGCGCTGCGAAGTGCAGCCGTCCGAGTTCCAGCCGGGCGCCGCGATAGCGGCCCGCTCGGCCGGCACCACCTATCACGTGCATCTGACTTTCGATGACGGCCAGGTTCCCGGGTCGAGCCAGATCTTCAACAACCACATTCCTCTGGACCAGGTGCTCGATGGCGCCCTCGCCATCACGAAGACCACGCCGATGCTCAACGTCACTCGCGGCCAGCTCGTGCCTTACACGATCACCGTGCGCAACCTGGTGGAGATGCCACTTCACGACGTACGCGTGGCGGACCGCTTTCCGGCGGGGTTCCACTACGTTCCTAAGTCCGCGCAAATCGACGGAGTGAAGATCGAGCCCACCATCGCGGGCCGCGAGCTCTACTGGAGCAACCTCAGCTTCGGGCCGACAGGCCAGCACACTGTGGTGCTCCTGCTCGCCGTCGGCGCTGGCGTCAGTGAAGGCGAGTTCGTCAATCGCGCGCAGGCCATGCATACCTTCACGGGCAGAGCCCTGTCGGGTGAAGCCACCGCGACAGTACGAATCGTGCCGGACCCGACCTTCGACTGTACCGACGTCACCGGCAAGGTGTTCGACGACGCCAATCGAAACGGCCTGCAGGAAGCGGGTGAGGACGGTCTCCCGGGCGTGCGACTCGTTACCACCAACGGTCTGGTTGCACTCACGGATGCGCACGGCCGCTTCCACATCACCTGCGCGGCGACGCCGCACGAGGGCCGCGGCAGCAACTTCGTCCTGAAGCTGGATGACCGCACGCTGCCGAGCGGCTATCGGTCATCCACGGATCAGTTGGTCACGCAGCGCGCGACGCGCGGCAAGACGTTGCGCTTCAACTTCGGTGCGTCGATTCACCGCGCAGTCAGCCTCGATCTTGCGGATGCGGTCTTCGAGCCGGGCACCACGGAAATCCGGCTGCAGTGGCAGTCGCGGATGGACTTGCTGCTCGCGGAGCTGCGCAAGGCGCCTTCCGTCCTGCGGCTCTCTTACCTGGCAGACGTCGAGGATGAGCAGCTCGTGCAACAGCGCCTGAAGGTGATGAAGCAGCTGATCCTGGACGCGTGGAAGGCGGCAGATTCCAGCTATGCGCTCGAGGTCGAGCCAGAAGTCTTCTGGCGACGCGGCGGGCCGCCGAAGCCGGCACGCCCGGGAGTGGACAGGTGATCCGTATGCAGAACTCCAGATACACGTTGCTGGTGTGCGCGCTGCTGGCGTGCGCGGCAGCTCATGCGCAGTCCGTCGGACAGTCGCAGATTGGAGAAGTCGTCGAGCGGCAGCTGCCAGCGGATCAGCCGTTCTCGAAGTGGGTCCGCGACCTGAATCAGATCGAGACCGATGCGGGCGATCAGTTCGAGAAGCAGATGGTCGCGCGGGATGGATTCGAGACCGTGAAGCTCCGGAACGTCGTTCCGCCCGTGCGGTTCGACTCCGGCGTCGCGCGCATTCCGGAGAAACACGTCGACATGCTGCGCGAGGCGCTCGACAAGCTTCGGGACCGACACAACGTCCGGTTGCATCTCGTGGGTCATGCGGACGACCAGCGGCTCTCGGGCGCACTTCTGCAGACGTTCGGCGACAACGCGGGGCTGTCGCGAGAGCGCGCCGGCGAGGTGGCGGAGTACCTGCAAAAAGCGCTTCTGCTCCCGCCCGATGCGGTTTCGTACGAGTGGGCGGGCGACACGAAGCCGATTGCATCGAATGCCACGGCCAAGGGCCGCGCGCTCAATCGCCGCGTGGAAGTCGAGGTCTGGTACGACGAGCCCGCGGTACACGTCGCGGAAGAGGAAGTGCTGGTTCAGGCGAACGTGAAGCAGGTGAAGGTCTGCCGCGTCCAGACGCTGTGCAAGATGCGATTCATGGAGGGGCAGGCGCGCCGCGCGCGACTGAAGAATCTCGTGCCGGCGCTCCACTATGCCGATGAGACTACGGAGGTGCCTGCTGACTTCATCGAGCACGTCCACAAGGCGCTGGACAATCTGAAGGACAAGCAGAACGTCGTCGTCAAGCTCATCGGCTACACGGACGATGCGCCCCTCAGCGAGCGAAATCAGCGGATCTACGGCGACGCGCTTGCACTCTCGAAAGCGAGAGCGCATCGCGTGGCGCTCGTCGTGCAGGAGGCGCTGAAGCTGCCGGACGCCGTGATCACCAGCGAAGGTCGCGGCGCCACGGCGCCGCTGGGACCCGACGACACCGCGCAAGGACGTGCGATGAATCGCCGTGTCGAAGTCCAGTTCTGGCACGACGATCCTCTGCAGGAGTTGCCCGAGGAGCCGCAGATGTGTCCGGACGATAACTCGGATGAAATGGTGACCCGGGTCTACGACCCGCCCTGGGGCACTATCGCGCCCCTCCAGCTCGAGAACGGGCGCGCCATCATCCCGCCGGGTTACACGGAGAGCTTGCGTCGCGCGATGGCGGAAATCAGCGCTCGCAATCACGTTCGCCTGCGCTTCGTGGGCTATACCGGAAACCAGACGCTCGACCGTCGAACCGCAAGTGTGTATGGCGACGATATCGGTCTCTCCGCCTCTCGGGCGCAGCGGGCGATGCAGACGGTTCGGGATCAGATGCAGCTCGCGCCGGAACAGGCCGAACACGAAGGACGTGGCTACGTTCAATCGCCGGACGTGGTGAACCGCGGCTTCACCCAGGGAGAGGACTCGTATGTGGTCGTCCAGGTCGTGTACGACGAGCTTGCGGTACGCGACGACTATGAAGGCGTCGATATCACACGCCTCACGCGAGAGCTGACGCCGAAGAGCCAGTACGGCATCAACCTGATGCACATCAGCGTGGATGGCAAGCCGATCGACGATCCGGACAGGAGCTCTGCCGACGTGCAGCGTTGCACGGACGTGGCGCTCGAGAAGGCGAACATCCAGTTCCAGTTCGACAATCTGAAGTCACGGCCCCGGCTGGGCGTCACGGCTGCTCCGCAGGTTGTGACGGCGCGGCAGGCGGGCAACGAACCGCCGGTCGCCGATCCGGTGTACTTCAAGATGTACACTAACTACTCCACGTTCATCCGCGGCGCCGAGGTGAGAATCTTCGACGCGGATGAGTCCGTGCTGGGTACGCCGCGCGCCGTCCTGCATGTCGACCCGGATGGCATCGCGGAGTGGCGTCCGGACGTGCGGTACGTGCCTGCGACGGGCCTCGAGCTCAAGTACGTTCTTCGCGCGGTGGGTGACAACGGCAAATTCGACGACACGAATGCCCAGTCGCTGTGGGTCCTGCGCGAAGAGCGGGAGGCGAGTCCCGTCCCGAGCCCCGCGCCCAAGGATCCAGGGGCGGAGCAGCTCGCCGCTGCCGACGTCATGGGCATGACGACCAACTTCGAGTCCGGAGAGAGCACGGTCGCACTGGTGCCGACAGAGGAAGCCCCGGCGTAACGACGTGGTTCGGCTCCGAACCCGACTACTTCCCGCTGCCCGTGGAGAGTGCGCCGAGGCCTGAAGCGCAGCTGCTCGCAAGCTACGGTGAAAACGGTCTCGCGCTACAGAACATCCGCCTGAGCAGCGGCACGGTGACCATTCGCGGCGATGGCATACCGGAAGGGCACACCGTGTGGCTGGCAGGGCGCCAGGTGCCGGTCGATCCGCGCGGCAACTTCATTGCCGAGGAAATTTTCCCGACGGGAACTCACACCGTCGAAGTCGCCGTGCTCGATCCGGACGGCAACGGCAACCTCTACCTGCGCGATCTCGAGTTCCCGGAAAGCGATCGGTTCTTCGTCGGCATGGCTGACTTCACGTTCTCGAAGAGTCAAACCACGGGCGATGCGAAGCTGCTGCAGGGAGAGAACGCTCCGTACGACTATGACTCGTCGCTCGACGGTCGCCTTGCCTTCTACGGAACGCAGAAGTTCGGCGATCACTGGCGCGTCACCGCGAGTGCCGATACCCGCGAAGGGCCGGTAAAGGATCTGTTCAGCAATTTCCTCGACAAATCGCCGGACTCGCTGTTCCGGCGCATCGATTCGGACAATCACTATCCGACGTTCGGTGACGAAGGCATCGTCGAGGAAGCCGCCCCGACGCTGGGCAAGTTCTATGTCAAGGTGAACAAGGGCCAGAACCACGCGCTGTGGGGCAACTTCACGACGAATTACGCGGACAACGAGCTGGCGCAGATGGATCGCGGGCTGTACGGCGCCAATGCACATTGGCAATCCGACGCCATCACCTCCTTCGGCGAGCAGCGTGTCTCCGTGGATGCCTTCGCGGCGCAGCCGGGCACGGTTGCCGGGCGCGACGAGTTCCGCGGCACCGGAGGATCGCTCTACTTCCTGCACAACCAGGACATCCTGACCGGCTCGGAGCGCGTGCGCATCGAGATGCGAGACAAGGATTCAGGGCTCATGACTGGCGTCGTGAACCTGCGGCCCTCGCTCGACTACGACGTCGACTATCTGCAGGGCCGCATTCTGCTGTCCGAGCCGCTCTCGTCGACGGGCGACGACAACCTGCTGGTGCGCAGCGGTGGCGCGAGCGGCGAGGAGGCTTACCTCGTCGTGCGTTACGAGTACTCGCCCGGCTTCAACGAGATCAAGACGCTCACAAGGGGCGGCGAGGGCCACCTCTGGCTGAATGACTACATCAAGGTCGGCCTGACCGGCAACACCAGCGATGAAGGGGACGGCAACGGCGTACTCGGCGCCGATCTCACGCTGCGCAAGAGCGCGGACTCGTGGTTCAAGTTGCAGAGCGCGAAGAGCGAGGGGCTGGTATCGAGCTCGCTCTATTCGGATGACGGCGGCTACGGCTTCGCCGGCAGCGATCCGCTCGCCTTCGACGACGCCGAGGCACGCGGTTATCGCGCGGATCTCAGCGTCGGGTTCGGCGATTTCATCGACAATAGTCGAGGTCGCCTGGCGCTGTATTCGCAGAACCTGGACGGCGGCTACTCGGCGCCGGGCTTCTCCACACTCACAGACCTGAAGCACTACGGCGGCATGATCCGCATGCCGATCGGCGAGCACCTGGACGTGACCGCGAAGGCGGATCGCAAAATCCAGGACGTGGGATTGCAGACGAGCGCGGAAGAGCTGAATGTGCGCTACCAGCTGAGCCCGAGCTGGAGCGTGGGAACTGGCGTTCGCAAGGATGAACGCGAGGACTTCTCGCCAGTCGTGCCACTGACTCAGCAGGTCGGCGAGCGCACCGACGCAATCGTCACCCTGGGCTTCGACTCGCGCACGGACTGGCGCGCCTACGGGTTCGTGCAGGAAACCGTGTCGAGGACCGAGAGCCGCGAGGACAACGGACGCGCCGGCGTCGGCGGCTCGTATCGTTTCGGCAAGCAGTTGCGGCTCGACGCGGAGGTTTCCGGCGGGGACCTCGGCGCCGGCGGAAAACTCGGAACGAGCTATTTGCTCTCGGACCGCACGAACCTGTATCTCAACTACGCGCTCGAGAACGAGCGCGCCGACAACGGCCTGGAAGGTCGGCGCGGCAACCTGATCTCCGGCGTGAAGCGGCGCTTGTCGGACAGCAGCAGCGTCTATCTAGAAGAGCGATACCAGGACACGGACATGATGTCGGGGCTGACGCATGCCACGGGCGTGTCGCTCACGGCCCACGATCGCTGGAACTTCGGCGCCAATACGGAAATCGGTACGCTCATCGACAGTTTCACCGGCGCCAAAACGGAGCGCCAGGCCGGCGGCATACGCATCGGTTACGCGTTCGACCAGGTGCAGATCTCGAGCGGCGTCGAGTATCGGTCCGACGATGCGCAACAGCTGGATGACACATACACCCAGCGCGACACGTGGCTGTTCCGGAGCAACTTCAAGTATCAGCTCTCGGACGACTGGCGCGTGGTCGGCAAGTTCAATCATTCGACGAGCGCGAGCTCGCAGGGGCAGTTCTACGATGGCGGTTACACCGAAGCCGTGGTCGGCTACGGCTATCGCCCGATTTTCAGCGACCGCCTCGATGTGCTGGCGAAGTACACGTACTTCTACAACATGCCGACGACTGCACAGACGACACTGCAGAGCCTCGCCGCGCAGTACATCCAGAAGAGCAACATTGCCTCGCTCGACGTCACCTACGACCTGACGAGCCGCTGGACGCTCGGCGGCAAGTACGCGTACCGCGTGGGGCAGTTGAGCCTCTCCCGCGAGCAGCCCGAATTCTTCGACAACACGGCGCAGCTCTACATCGTGCGCGCCGATTACCGGATCGGGGAGAACTGGGAGGGCATGATCGAGGCCCGCATGCTCGACCTGCCCGACTTCAGCGATCGTCGCGGTGGCGCATTGATCGGCGTCTACCGATACGTCGGTGGGCACGTGAAGGTCGGCGTGGGCTACAACTTCACCGACTTCTCGGAAGACCTGACGGATCTGAGCTTCAGACACCAAGGCGTGTTCATGAACGTGGTGGGATCGATGTGATCGATCGAAATGAATACGTCGTGCTCGAATCGGAACAAGAGCACGCGGTGCCCCACCCCCACGGGCCGCGGAGACGACATGCGCGTGTCGATGTTCCGGATCGATTCCGGCGCCGCCTGCTGAGGCTGGAGATCATCGACTACTTCTACCTGACCGTGCGTGTGCAACGCTCCCAGTCGGTGTTGGCGGAATATGTGCTCGATCTCCGGTTCGTCGACCCATCAGTGCGCAGGTCACGGCACATTGCGACCAGGTGGCTCGTTGCCACGCTTGTTCTGGTGGCCCTCGCTGTAGCAATCGGCTTGCGTGTGCAGGGCTCGGCCGCACCCGGCAATTGGCTCGTGGCTTGTCTGATCTCATCAACTCTCGCCGTCGCAGCGGGGTTCGTGTGCGCATACCGGACGACCGAGACCCTTGCAGTGTTCAGCATCCATGGTCGGGCAAGGCTGTTCGAGCACACGGGCATGCTCGGATTGGGCCGGGCGTTGCGACCTTTCCTGATCAAGCTCTCGGCACACGTGCGGATCGCCGTGGCCGCGCGCCGCCCCTCGAAAGCACTGCATCTGCGGGATGAGATGCGGGAGCATGCGCGCCTCCACGAGACAGGCGTGCTTTCGAAGCTGGAATACGAGGCGGGCAAGGTCCGGATCCTCGCAGAGCACGCGCCGGGTGGCGCGTCAGCGTCGTAAAGGAAGCCTCAGGCTGCGCGGATGGGGGCGAGACTGATCTCGACCTTGGCAGTCCCGCACCCCACCGGTAGTCTAACTACCGAGGGTGAAGAGATAGTCCACGCGGGCGGAAACGCTTCGGCAACGTGAATCCCTTCGTCCTTGGCTCCAATCCAAGCAGGCCCACCATTCTCCACGGGGTCTATAGTTTGCGCGTGAAACGATAGTTTGATCATTTGTCGACCACTCTGGGCAGTTCACGATCCTGATGAAACAGGATTTCCAGGACGCGCACCCATGCTAAGTTCCGCGGCGAGCGGTAAATGATCGGAAAGCATCCGCCAGTCGCGCGCAGAAACTTTCACAGGCCGATGCCGGACGTTCCTGACGTAAATCCGGTCGAGCCGGAGCCAGGGTGCGCGCGCCGGAAACGTGCGCGCCGGGCGGCCCACCGCGGCCGCATGGACTTCTTCCAGGCCAGAAAGGACCAGCCTCCGGTGCGCGCGTTCGCGCCAGTCGTTGAAGTCGCCGGCGATGACGAGCGCCGCGCCGTCGGGAACTTCGTGGACGACCAGATCCAGAAGCCGATCAACCTGTCGCCGGCGGTGCGACTCGCGCAGCGCGAGATGCAGACAGATCGCGTGCAGTGGCTCACGATCGCCATCCAGCCCGATCACTGCGTGGAGCAGGCCCCGCGGCTCGGCCTTGGCCAACCGATGCATCGACATTGCGCCAAGTGGTGACCGGATGCCTGGAGAGCAGCGCATTACCGTGATGCCCACCCGTCGCAACAGCATTCCGGCCGTAGGCGTGCTGAGTCCAGACGCCGTCCGCAAGTACCTCGTACTGATGCACGTGCGGCTCCGGACCCGCAACCGCACCGATTTCCTGAAGGAAGACGAGGTCCGCCCGCAAGGCGCGCAAGGCATTGCGAATTCGAAGCAGGACGCCATGCCGGTGTCCGGCACGCAAGCCCTGATGGGCATTCAGCGTCAGCACGCGGATCCACGTCTCGTCGCCGCCAGGCGCAGGTTCCATGCGCGTAAGCTATACCGGGAGGCCTGACGTGAGCGAACTGGAAATTCCGACAGTGGTTGCGGTGCTGGCGCTCGCCGGCATCGTCGGGTTCTTCATCCTGCTCATCTGGTCGATGAAGCGGCACCGCGACCCGAAGCTCGAGGTTGACTGCGACGCGTCGATAGAGGAACTGCTTCCGTCACTGGCCGGGCTGACCTTAGGCTCGGTCATCGACGGAAACAGCGTCGAAGTGCTGGAGAACGGGGCGTTCTTCGACGCCTTGATAGAGGAGATCGACAAGGCGCGCAGCTCGGTGCATTTCGAGACCTTCCTCTGGAAGGAGGGCAAGCTCGGCTCGCGCCTGTCGGAGGCGCTGATCGGGCGCGTCCGGGCCGGCGTCGATGTCCGCGTGCTGCTCGATGCCAATGGAACGCGTGGAATGGGCAAGGGCGTGGAGCAGCAACTCGTGCATGCCGGCTGCAAGCTCCGCAAGTTTCATCGTACGACCCTCGCCAATATCGGCGTCCTCAACGAGCGGGATCACCGCAAGCTTGCGATCGTCGACGGAAGAGTCGCCTTCGTCGGCGGCCATTGCATCGTCGACAGCTGGCAGGCTGAAGAGGGGGCGAAGGAGCGCGTCATGGACGTGAGCGTACGGCTCCGCGGCCCGATCGTTCACAGCATGCAATCCGCCTTCAGCGAAAACTGGGTCGGGCGGACTGGCGAGCTGTTCATGGGCGAAAGCGTGTTTCCGCCGCTGGAACGCGCCGGCGACATCGCGATTCACGCGGCATTCGTCAAGCCGGAGAGTTCGGCACCCGCCGTCAAGATCCTGCACCATGCGGCCATCTGCTGCGCGCGACGTCGCATCTGGATCCAGAATCCCTATTTCCTGCCGGAACCCGCCGCGATAGATGCACTAGGCGCCGCTGTCAGGCGCGGTGTCGATGTGCGCGTCCTCATGCCGTCGACGTCAGGGTCCGACAACCCCTTGGTTCAACACGCCGGACACCGGAACTTCGAGAAAATGCTCCGCTGCGGGGTGCGTCTCATCGAATACCCGGCGGCCCTCCTGCACCAGAAGATCATGACAATCGACGGGCTGTGGTGCGCCATCGGGTCGGCTAATTTCGACGATCGCTCCTTCGAGACCAATGACGAGATCACTGTGTCGTTCATCGACGCCGCGACCGCGCAGCGGTTCGACGGGATTTTCGAGCGCTATGCGGCCGATGGCAGCGAGATCGAACTCGAGCGATGGAGCCGGCGGAGTCCGATCCACAAGCTCGTGGACCACGTGTACTACCTGTTCAACGAATTCCTCTGACTCCCTGGGAATCCAAACTGTTACGTGGTTACCGAGGACGCCGTCGAGCAGCCCCGAGTGTCAGCAGAGTGAACGGCAGCTCGAGAACCAGCCTCTACCTCGAAGGGCGCCGTCGCTCACAAATCGCCGAGCGGACAGTTCAAGGAGCCATTGATGTGTCCGCGCCGGATGCTCTCTTGATCGGGGTAGCGCGCACGGATGCCTTGCAGACCCGCGAAATCACCGTGGCCACGTCTTCCGGCGTGAATGGCTTCTCTACACGCGGCTGAGCGGTTTGCGCGAGAAATCGCGTGTTCACGTCGTTCAATGCGTCGCCTGTCATGAACACGACGCGCGGCGCAAGGCTCGGCCAGCGCGCCTCGATCACACGGTAGAGCTGCGCGCCATCCATGCCAGGCATCAGCAGATCGATCACGACCGCATCGAAGCGTTTCTGCGCGAGCAGCGCCAACGCGTGATCACCTCCGTCGCAAGCCACGACTGCGTGTCCCGCCACCTCCAGCATGTCACGCAATGTGTCGCGTACCTCGGCTTCATCATCGACCACCAGCACCCGCAGCGCCGCGCTGATCGCCACGTCACTCGTCTCGTCGTCTGCATTGTCGACATCTTTCGCTTCGGGCAGCACGACGACGAACGTGGCTCCGGGACCGGCGGTTTCCTCGAGCACGAGCGTTCCGTTGTGCGCCTGGACAATACCGAGGCACACAGCGAGGCCGACGCCGGTACCCAGCCCTTCGGGCTTGGTCGTGAAGTACGGATCGAAGATCCGGTCGCGAATCGCCGCAGGTATACCCGGTCCCGAGTCACTCACACGGATCTCGACCTGCCTGGATTCGTGACGTCGACGCAGGCGTACGTACAACATGCGCGGGGCAGGCGACTCGGCCATCGCCTGCTGCGCATTGAGTAACAGGTTCATCAGGACCTGGTGCATCTGGTCGAAATCCCCCAGCACCGGCGGCACCGGCGGATCGTTTTCGATCTCGACACGCACGCCCGCCGCCTGCAACGTGTAATCGAGTACATCCAGACACGAGCTGATGACCTCATCGATGCGAATGTGACGGTGCTGCGGCATGTCGCACCGTGCCATCGCCAGGAAAGTCTTGACGATACGCACGCAGCGGTCCGCCGCGCCCCTGATCTTCTGCGCCGCTGCCAGATAGGGCGTGCCCTCCACGGCCGCTTCCAGCATCTTCGTGCGGCCGGACACGACGAACAGCGGATTGTTGAGTTCATGCGCGACTCCGGCCAGCAGCGACCCCATGGCCGCGAGCTTTTCGCTTTGAATCAGCGCCGCTTGGTGGGTCCGGATCTCGACCTCATTGCGCCGCAGTTGCTCCATCGCTTCCTCCAGATCCCGCTTCTCACGCAGCAGCGCCGCGTCCCGCTCGCCGATCCGCTGCATCATGTCGTTGAAGGCATTGGCGAGGATGGCCAATTCATCCGATGGCGCGGGTCGAATCGTCTGTCGAAAATTGCCCGCGGCCATTCGCTCGGCGGCATTGGTCAGCGCCCGCACCGGACGGGCGACGTTGTGCCGAAGCACCATGGTCAGGAACAGGAGCACGAGGGCGAGCGAGATGAGACCGATCCACAACACCCACTGCGCAGCGGCAACCGCCGGGCCGCGGATGGCGCTGCCTGGCAGCGTGGTTGCGAGGTACCAGCCCGGACCCTCGATGCGCCCGAGGGCAACGTACTGGTCGGTCGATTCGTGATGCACGACCGACGGCAGTCGTGTCTGCTGCTGCGCGATTGTCAGCAGGACGTTCACCTTGGCGTCGTGAATATCCTGGAGCCTTACCTTCGATCGATTGACGACCAGTTCATCGAGCGGATCCGTATTCGCAATGAGGCGGCCGTCGGTCGCAAACAGGAAGTGCTTCGCGCCGCGAATTCCGGAACGACGCAGGTTCTGGACCAGCGTGTCGATGAGCACGTCGCTGTACAGCGTGCCTATATGCCTGCCGTTGAGATCGATGGGTGTGGCGATGCCGCTCACCAGCGTGTTCCATACCGGATCGGGCTCCGCGCCCATGTAGACGGTGGTACGCGTCGGGTTCTCTTCCTTCGTTGCAATACTGGCCCAGGGTTCGGCGTTCTGCTCGAAGTCGGCCGGGATAGTCGCGGCCCACAGCGCGAGTCCGGGCGGATCCGTGCCGATGTTGAGTTGCTCCGGCGCCGTGAAGTAGATGTCCGCCAGTCGCACGCCGAGGGCCAGCTTGAACTGCTCGACCAGGTCAAAGTAGAGCAGCATTCGCGATTTCAGCTCTTCGGTCAGCGGGGTGTCGCGATGCAGCCAGCCCGTCGCGGGACTGTCCTTCGTATACGTCGAAGGACGGATCCGGATCGAACCGTCCGTGTGGCGGAAGAAGATCTGGTCGAATCGCGCCCGCGTCGCGGCGTCCTGGTAGCGCGGATAACGTTCGAGTGCGAGCTTCACGATAATCTGCTGCACGTCGCGCGCGAGCGAAAAGAGCTCGCCTTCCTGCTTCACGCGGTGAGTGACGTAGTCCGCGAGTTCCTTGCGAGAGCGATGTTCGATTTCGTTGAACATCACGAAGTAGCTCGTTGCGGCCGCGACCACGATGACCAGCGTGACACCCAGTGCGATGCGCACCAGCGTTCGGCCCATGAGACTGGTGGGCTTCAGCGCTGACACGAGGCGCGACATGCCCATGCGTCAGGCGCCGCGTTCGGGGACGAATATGTAGCCGGCGCCACGCACGGTCTTGAGCGTCTGCGGCTTCTCCGCGTCGGGTTCTACTTTCTTGCGCAGGCGTGCCACGTGGAGATCGATGCTGCGATCGAACGGGCCGGCATCGCGATGATGCAGGCCATTGAGGATGGCATCGCGCGAGAGAACGCGATTCGGTTGACGTGAAAACAACTGGAGCAGATCGAACTCCATCGCGGTGACCGGAACCTCGACACCGCTATCATCGAACATGCGATGCGAGCCCAGGTCGAGGACGCAACGGCCGAAGCGCACGCGGCCGACGCCCAGCGCCGCGGCTGCGCTCGAGGTTCGGCGGAGCACACTGCGCACGCGCGCGCACAACTCACGCAGGTCGAACGGTTTGGTGATGTAGTCGTCCGCGCCTATCTCGAGGCCGAGAACGCAGTCGACGACGCCGTCGGCTGCCGTGAGCATGATGATTCCCGCCGGATAGTTTTCGCGGATGTGGCGGGCAAGTGAAAGGCCATCCTCGCCTGGCATTCGCTTGTCGATCAACACGAGCTGCGCGGGACTCTCGGCCATGACGCTGCGCGCCTGCGCGCCGTTGCGCGCGGTGACGACGCAGAAGGCGTTCAGCGCCAGGAAATCCGCGACCATGTCGAGGACATCCGGGTCATCGTCGACGACAAGGATCTTCGCGTCTTCGTTCATCCCTGCACCCGATTTCAGGACCGCAGTGTACGTGCCCGGAGCGGCGGGAGGACAGTCCGGATACATTTGATACAAAACTCCCGCGTGCGGACATCAACGGGATACGTAGCACCCGTAGCGTGAGCTCATCACGGAATCGGGAGACGAAGATGGTCATGGAAACGACCGGCATGACGAGCATCCTGCTCATCGCGCTGCTGACGGTCCTGTGCGGCATCGGCGATGCACAGGGATTCATTCATGCCGGAAGGGTCTGGCAGGGCGGCCGCTTCGACTGGCCGAGCGCAGTCAAATCCGCGGCTGGATTCCAGTTCGGCGTCGTTACGTACTGGATCGTCCTTCGGCAACTTGCGAAGCACGGCGTCGTCGCCGTGGAAGTGCAAACCCTGTTCTGGTTCGTCGCGACGATCATCGGTGTCGCGCTTCTGAGCGGCCAGGTCGTCCGCTGGCCGCGGATCGATCAGGCCGTCGCATGTTGTGTGCTCGCGGGAGTGGGGTGGCTCATGTACCGAACCGCACGCTGAACTTCTGACGCGTGGCCGCTCCGTCGACGAACCCGGATTTTGCCGTGACCCGTTACCTGGTGAGCGGCGCGCTGGATACGTCATTCGCAAATGCCGGTAAACAGACGGTGGATTTCTTCGGCTTGAGTGACGGTGCGGAAAGTGTCGTCGTCCAGGCGGACGGAAAGATCGTCGTCGGTGGGTTCGCAGAAGACAGCTTCGATGGTTACGGCGTGGCGAGGATCGACCCGTGATGGCGCGCCGGGAAGGCGTCGACGCGTTCGCCGGATGGAACGCGGAGGACTATCTACGCGACTACTACTCGCGAATAGAAGCCGAGGAAGAACACACGCTCCGGTTCCTCGTGAAGCACTGCGCACGGTTGAAACCCGCGTCGACGCTCCTGGAGTTCGGCTGCGGCCCGACACTTCACCACGTCCTGCCGTTCAGCCGCCGCGCAGCAGAAATTCATGTGGCAGACCTGCTGCCGCAGAATCTCGACGCCATCCGACACTGGCAGGCACAGAGCCCGCGAGCTCACGACTGGCGCGAATTTACGCATCGCATCCTGTGCCTCGAGGGTCTGCAGGAGCCCACACCGAAGGACATCCGGGATCGCGAGGACGCGACTCGGGTCGCCATCAAGCGGCGAATCGTGTCGGACGCTTCGGATCCACGGCAATTCGAAGTCTTCCGGCGGCACTACGACTGTGTCGTCAGCTGCTATTGCGCCGATAGTTCAACCGCGGACAAGCGGCAATGGGGGCGCCGCATGCGCAATATCGTGAGCCTCCTGGCGTCGGGTGGTCTGCTGCTCGTCGCCGCGCTGCGCCGGTGCCAGGGCTACAGCGTGGGCCGTCATTGGTTTCCATCCGCGCACCTCGACGAATGCGATCTCGCCGACGTGTATAGGGAAGCCGGCTTGTGCGACGTCGATATCGAGGTGGTCGAAGTGCCTGGTCGTTCGCAGCTCGGATTTGGAAGCATCCTGCTGACCTCGGCGAGGCGCAGAGCAGCGTGCGCGTGACACCATAGTTTGGCAGCCTTGGCCAGCTCTTGATAGTTAGTCGCCCGCAGTTTGCGGGTCACTCCTTACAAGAGTGCCAAACTTATGGTCCCTCACTTGGCTCAATGGGCCTGACTTTGGGCGACCAAATGTCTCAGCTCGCCGGCGCCGGCTTCAGCGCCCGCGTGACGAACCACGCCGACGCGAGCCCCACCAGCACGATGTGCCAGAACGCGTTGATGGGCAGCGTCTCTACCGGGTAGATGGACCGTCCCGCGCGCGACAGCGGCACGACCACGTAGTTCATGACGAGCATGAACACGATGCCGTACACGACGGCGACCAGCAGCCACTGCCGCGGCAGCGACGGCGCCTTCTTCAGGATGAAGTACAGCATCGCCGCGGCCGAGAAGCAGATGAAGAAGTGGAGCGCGATGCCGAGCAGCACTATCTCGAAGCCGCCCTCCCGCGCGGCCTCGCCGATGAGGCAGCCGGCCACACCTTTCCACGGATCCATCCACGATCCACCACTCATCACACGTGTGATCGACGCGAACAGGAAGTCCGCGAGACCGGCCGTGAAGCCGGCGAGCAGCACCAGGTTCCGCGCGTGGTTGTTAGTCGTGGTTTCCGCGTTCATCGTCCGCCTCCGTTCAGTTGAGGCGGAAAGACTAACTCCGTTGGCGCGATGGGTTCACACGGTTCGTCGCTCTCTTCGTCGCGTCCCGAACGTGGACCAACCGTCTCTACGCGCCACCGACGTCATAGGGCGGAATACGCGGTACGTTGCCAGCGCCATCGTCGAGCGTAGCGCGTACGCGGCTTTGAGCTTCGGATCCATGTGCAAGCGATAGTCGAACCGCGCCGCGCGCGACGCTGAGTAGTTCTACTGGACCAACTCGAACCGCCCGCCTACGAAACGAGCCGCCCCCCGCTGATTCAGCCACGCCGCGCTCATGTCCAACCTCGACAAACAACGTCAGGGGGTTCCATGAACATTGTTTCGCGTTGCCTGCTCGCGTTCGCCAGCATGCTCGGTATGGCGCAGGCCCGCCCCGTGTTCGTCGAGAATGTTTCGACGATCCAGAATCCCAATCCGGCGGTCTGGCAGAATTTTCCGGTAGCGGTCGCCGTGGACGGCGACTACGCGCTGGTAAGCGCGGATTATCGGGACCTGTCCAACCCACAACAGGCCCGCGTGCATCAGACCGCGTTCTTGTACCGCCGCAGCGGCGTGGGCTGGTCTCTGGTGCGGCAGCTCGAAGAAACCGTGGTCGACTGCTGCACGGGAAACGCGCTCAGCGTGGCAATGCGTGATGGCGTTGCCGCCGTGAACACCACGCCCATGAAGGTCTATGAGCTCGGGCCCTCGGGCTGGACGCTGGCGCCTTCCGACATTCCCGTCGGTACTAACTACGGCTTCGACATGCGCATCGACAACGGCCGCATCATCACAACCGAGGGTGCCTGCTCGTGGGATGGCCGCATCGTCGAGAAAGCAACCGATGGCGTCTGGCGAAAGGCAGCTACTTTGCCCGGCGCATTTCACGATTGTGAATCCACGATCGCCGGTTCAGTGGATATCCTGGGAAACCGCGCGATCGTGCATCAGGACAACAGCCTCAGCACGGACTTCCCATATGGTGAACAGCAGACCTGGATCTTCCGGCGAAACGCTCAAGGGTGGGCGCGCGAAGGCGTCGCGACTCTTTCGCTGATCTTTCCGCAGGAGCAAAGGCTTTTTTCGTTCCACACCCGCGCAGCGATCAGTGGACCCGACGTCCTCGTGGCATCGGGACTCGTGAACGGCATCAACGTGTACCGGGACGTGCCGGGCCAGGGCTTCACGATTGCGGATCACATACGGCCCGCGGACAGCGCCATGGGCGCCGGCGAATCTGCGCTGCTCAAGACCTGCGGCAACAATCTTCTGCAGAAAACCATGCTGACCGATCGGTATGCAATCGTGCTCAACGTCTATCGACGTGGCGCCGATGCACGTTACGAACACACGGCGGCACTGATGCGCCGCGGAGCGATCGAATGGGACCCGCAAGCCGCGGCCAACGTCGCATTCAGCGGCCGGACGGTGCTCGCCGCCGATTCGGCGGCCCGCGTTGTCTACCACTTTGAATTGCCCGCAACGCCAGCCCCCGAGGCGCTGCAGGAAACGTTCAACGCAGGTCTCGCCAGCAACTGGACGACGACGGCCGGCAGTCAGTTCACCGTACTGCGCGGCGATCGTTCGCGCGTGCTGCGCCAGTCGCAGATCGCGATCGACACGCGTGCGATCTTCGAGCCCGCGAACTGGACGAACGAGGCGATCGAGGTGGACGTGAAAGCCAGCCAGTTCGCGGATAACACGGCCGCGATCTCGCTCATCACGCGGTGGCAGGGCCCGCACAACTTCTACGAATTCGTCTGGGGACCTACGAGGCTGGAGTTCCGACGAATGGCGAGCGGCACGCTGCGCACGTTGTGGTCGCGCCCGTGACGCCCTCGGAAGCGATTCCCCACGGGGCGCAACATCCGCATGCGGCTCGAATCCATCGGCACGCATCATCAGATCTACATCGACGGCCGATTTCGGTTCTCCCTCTTCAGCACCGGGCCGACACGAGGCCGCGTGGGTATCTCGACCTATCGCGCGCGAGCGGATTTCGACAATGTGCAGGTGACGCCGACGCCGTTGTACTCCATCTACCGCAACTACTTTTCTACGACCGAGGCAGTGCCCTTCGCGAGCAGGGTCGGCGAGTGGCGAATTCTATGAGTACGTGCACGATGACGGCGACATCGGACGAGCCTGGCGGCGTACTCCACGGCCGGCGAGGGGCGCGTGAGTATGGGTACGCCGAGCGCCGACCAACGTGTGGAGGCCAGCGCGCGAGTCAAGGAGTTCGCCGCGCCCACCGGCACGCAGCGACGGTGGTTCGGCGTGGTGGCGCGTTACGTCGATGAAAGCAACCACTACACCCTGGCGCTGCGCGATTCGAACAAGCTGGTGCTCAGCAAGCGCGTGAATGGTCAGTACACGACCCTGGGAAGCTTCGCGGTCAACGTGGTGCCCGACCAGTATTACCTGATCCGGCTGGACGCGATCGGCGATCAGCTGCGAGCCTATCTGGATAACCGCCTGCTGTTCGAAGCGACCGATAGCGCGCATGCGAGTGGCTCGCCCGGGCTTGCTGCCTTCAAGGCGCGCGCGGAGTACAACCAGTTCGTGGCGTATCAACCCTGACTTCTTACGGCAGCCCACGCTCCGCGAAGGAGAGGCAGTTGTTGTCGCCGACGATCAGCACGCGAGATGTTCCCTGTAGTCCGATTCCCGCGTCTGCCGTGAATCGTCGCACGGCGCGAATATGAGACATCTGTTCAATCGCGCGCATCGGCGTATGGTCCGACCCGAACCAAGGAGGGTCCATGAAGAAACCATTCGTTTCGGTCATCCTGCTGTGCGCGGCTGCGCTTTTCGCCTCGCCAAATCATGCAGCCATCACTGCGCCCGCGGGAGCATTGCCGGTCGGCATGCCTTCCAGAATGGTCGTCGGGTTGTTCGAGCAGTGGGGCGGGACGTGGATGCGGGACAGTGCCGTTCCCTGGGACGTTCGCTACGCCTATCTAGTAAAAGGCTGGGCTGACAACTGGGGCTGGGGTTCACACGACGGATCGATGGCCACCGCATTCTTCAACGAATGCAGCGCCATCAACACGATTCCCGCTGTTCAGTTCTACCAGATGCAGGGCGAACCCGGCGGCGGCGAAGGTCAATTCCTTCAGAAAGCGCAGAACGCCGCAACGATGGCAACCTACTTCGGCGATTTCAAGTTGCTGATGCAGCGTGCGAAGGATTTTCGCAAGCCGGTGGTCGTCATGCTCGAAGCGGACGGCTTCGCGTTCCTCGAGCAACAGTCGAACCAGAACGCGAATGCCTACGCAGCCGTCGCCGCGTCAGGGATTCCGGAACTCGCAGGTCTTCCCAATACGGTGGCCGGGTGGGGGATGGCATTCCTTCAGCTGCGTAAATCCACAGGAGCGACGAACGTCGTGCTCGGCGTTCACATTTCTGGATGGGCAAGCGGCAAGGATATCGTTCACTACTCCGTGACTGACGCGTTGCAGCCCGAAGTCGACAAGGTCTATGCGTTTCTCGCACCGCTTGGATTGGCTGCGAACGCGACCGGCGCAACGTACGATTTCCTGGTTGGCGATCCGCTGGATCGGGATGCGGACTTCTACGCGCTCACACAGAATTCGGATCGATGGTGGAATGCGGCTGACAATGCTTCGATCAACTCGCGCAGCTTCAATCGATATGCGGAATGGTTGCGGCTGTGGAATGTGAAATCGTCCAAGCGGTGGCTGTTGTGGCAGATTCCTGTCGGCAACTCCAATCATCTGAACGTGTACAACAACGGCGCGTCGCGTCAGGGTTACAAGGACAATCGGCCCGAGTATTTCTTCGGCACCAATTCCAAGGCGCACCTCGAAAAGTTCGCATCGAGCGGGGTCTTCGGATTGCTGTTCGGCGCGGGAGCGGGCGGGCAGAGTTCTTATCAGAACGACACTTACACCGACGGCCAGTTGTTCCTGAAGAGCCGGGCGGGAAATTTCTTGAAGGCTGGTGGCCTTGCGATTCCCGGAGGTTCCTCGACGCCCCCGCCGCCGCCACCTCCCCCAACGGATGCGACTGACTACAACTTCGAGGCGGATACTCAGGGCTGGCAGGGTTCTGCGCCGGTTGTCAGCGTGGCGCGGTCGACCAGCGTGAAGTTCGCGGGGGCGAGTTCGCTTGCGGTACGAATCAACGGATCAGGCAGTGCGTTGGTGAGCGTCGCGAATCCCGCAGCGAAGGCAAGCCAGACGGTTACGTTCCACGTATACCTCCCGGCGGGTGCCGCGATCAGCTCGATACAGCCCTATGTGCTGCAAGGAGCTGCCGGTGGCTGGCGTTGGACAGGAAACTGGCAGCCCATCAGCGCGCTCAAGACCGGCGCATGGAACACGCTTGCAGTGCAGGTTCCTGCAGATGCCGCCTTGCTGTCTTCGCTGGGCGTGCAGTTCGCAACGAATGGCGCGTTCAACGGCACCGTGTATATCGACAGCGTAAATTTCTAGCTGTTGCAACTCAGGCGCGGTCGGGAAGCTGTCCGCGCCTGCTGCGACCAATCGACCAGAAGTGTCTGGTGAGTGAAGTGGGACTAGCTAGCCAGGCGCAAACCGCCAATCCAGACGCGGAGGCGGTCTATCTCTACCAGAGAGGAGTTTTCTCCCGGGCGCTGTTCAGTCGTCTATGGTTGATAGGCCCGGAAATCATCGAAGTCCGCAGTAGCCTTGTAAGTGGCGAGCCCCACCTGGTCCTTCGATACCGGATAACCATACCAGGGATTCAGGCCGAACTCGGCGCTGCTCGAAAACTGCAGCTCATTGTTCAGGAATACGCGCGTGAGGCCGCCCACCACTTCCACGCGCAGGTCGTACCACGTGCCCGTGGTCACCGGAACCCGGCGCGCGCCGAGTTGCTCGAGGACGCCGTTCGAGCTGCCGCCACAACGCAATGACCCCGCGGCCGTGCAAGCTGACGAAGCCGGTTCCGCGCAGTAAAATGCCAACATAGCTGCTCGGGGTCTACGAGGTTTGTCGGGAGCACGCGAACCTGGACGATCTGATCGTCGGTGTCCGCGCCGACCCGGGTGCGAGCGAAGCCGCCGGTATACGACTGGCCGTCATACGACTGGCGGTATACGCCGTCGACGGATTGCCATCGACCCTCCCAGTTATACCGAGCTGCCGGCTTGCGGGCTCGAGAAGTCACGCGTGTAGATAGTCGTGAACGGGCTCGGCGTGACGATGACATTGTCGTAGTCCGCGCTGGCGCGATTCATGATGATGCCCGCGGCGCCTGTCTCGAGCGCCGAGTCGTTCACCCGGAGCACCATGCGGTCGTCCTGGAACACACGATGCGTGGTGCCCATCGATTCGAGCCGCAGGCGATACTTGCGATTGATGTTCACCGGCGCGGTGGTCGAGGCCAGCGTGGTGAACACGCCGCCGACCATGCGCTTCAACTCCAGCGTGCCGGAGCTGCGCAGCGTGAGGTAGTAATAGTTAGAGGCATCGCTGCGCCGCGTAGCCAGGCCCACCCACGCGTTCGAACCTGAGAGCGCGCGAATCGTGACCTCGGCCTGGATGGATTGGTTGGTGGTCGAGGCCGTTGGCAACCAGGCGGCGGGGGTGCCCGCGGTGCTGCCCTGGCGATACACGCGGCTGTAGCCCACGCGCGCAAAAGAGAACGCGCCGCCGGACGTCTGCCACGTCGTGTCGAGACTCCCGTCGGGCAAGAAACGCGCGAGCGCGAATTCCCCGTTGCCTTGGCCATCGATGGTATATCCAGCGGCGATGATGCCCCCATCCGGTTGCAGCGCAGCAGCCTGCGCAACCGCAGCTATATTGCCGAAGCTCGCGAGCGCCACGCCGCCGCTGCCGAAGCCTAAATCCAGGCCGCCATCGGGTAGATAGCGCACTACCGCGAATTGAACGAGGCCCTGATCTCCAAGGGGAGTGCTCGCGACGACGACGATCTTGCCGTCCGGCTGCAGGACCGCGTCGCGGCCTTCGTCGTTGGAGCCGCTGAGATCGGTGAGCACTGTACCGCCGACACCGAATGTCGGATCGAGATCTCCTGCCTGTTGTGCCCGGAGAGCCAAAGGCAGCAAAAGAAGAAGTGCGGCGGTAGTCAGGAATTGCAAGCCGCGCGAACGAGCCTTGCGTGCGTCACTCATGGCATCTTCTCCTAAAAGTGTGTCGGCACTCACCCGTAATGGGCGGTCAGCGTTATTGCGGGATGATATTCGCGGCGTAGAGGCGCGGTAGCACGGGCAGGGCCGTGTTTATCACTCGCGTCCAAGTCCTACCCCACCTCGCGTCGGTGTTTACCGGGATGCTGGGTCAGCAAACAGGGGCGTGCGCACACGGGCGCCTTTGCGATTGAACCCAGAGGCAGGAACGGCGCCGGCAGAAGCTTCCTGCCGGCGCCGCTTGTTTCGTACCGCGCTCGTATTTACTGATAAACGC